>NZ_JAKJTA010000003.1:0-563746 GCF_050337555.1 Vibrio profundum | reverse complement strand
AAGAGCACGAAGCGGGAGAGAGAAGATACCTTTTATCATTAGGGCGGTTTCAATCGCCGTGTCGGTGTATTGAAACCCTCGACCTCGCTTGCCGTGATGGGTCATACATTTCCAGGCTTTCACCGCTGAATCGTCAATCCAAAAAGTAACCCCGCCACGCTGACAGAGTGCTTGGTTGTATGCTCTCCAGTTCGTGATTTTAGCTTTCGACTTACCCATTTTTGTATCCCAACAATCATTCTCAAAAGATCAGATCGTAAGGATGGAAAAAGGTTCAATCGATTTGGGCAACAACGCCCCTTCACACTATAAAGCTTGCCTTTTCAGGGCCCAATATGCTTTAAATAACGGATCTCCCACAGAAAGGATATCTTTATGTCTCATGATAAGAAAACCCGCCTCATTCACGCGGGCAGAGACCGAAAATGGACACAAGGCGCGGTGAATCCACCAATACAACGCGCATCAACCGTGTTATTTGAGTCTGTTGCCGAAAAAAACCAAGCCACCCGTAATCGCGCGGATAAAACCCTATTTTATGGGCGAAGAGGCACCAACACGCATTTTGCTCTACAAGACGCGATGACCGAACTCGAAGGGGGCGCTGGGTGTGCTCTATTTCCAAGTGGTGCGGCCGCGATTGCAAACGCCATCTTGGCGTTTGTTTCAACGGGCGATCACATTCTAATGGTCGATACTTGCTACGAGCCCACGCGTGATTTTTGCGATGTGATGATGAAGAAAATGGGCGTTGAAACAACCTATTATAACCCTTTGATTGGAAAAGGGATCCGAGAGCTCATCCAACCAAACACCAAGGTCCTGTTCACTGAGTCCCCCGGTTCCGTCACCATGGAAGTACAAGATCTCCCAACTCTCAGCGATATTGCTCACCAGCACGGCATAGTCGTGATGTTAGACAACACATGGGGTGCGGGCGTCAATTTCTCTCCGTTTGAATTTGACGTAGATGTATCGATTCAAGCCGCAACCAAGTATATTTGTGGCCACTCAGATATCATGCTCGGCACCGCAACTGCCAACGACAAGCACTGGGATCAACTACGTGAGCAATGCTATTTGATGGGCCAATGCGTATCAGCCGATGACGCCTACCTCGCACTGCGCGGCATCCGGACTTTAAGCGTTCGGCTAAAGCAGCATGAAGCCAATGCGCTCGAAGTCGTCAACTGGTTAGAGCGTCACCCGTTAGTCGATCATGTTAGACACCCAGCACTTCCTTCTTGCCCCGGTCATGAATCGTTTCAACGTGATTTCGCTGGTAGCAATGGTTTATTTTCGTTTGTTTTGAAGACATCTAATTCTGCGGCTACAACAGCACTGCTCGATGGTATGCAGCACTTTGGCATGGGATATTCTTGGGGTGGCTATGAGAGCCTGATTTTGGCCAACGAACCAAAAGATTTTGCGCGTATACGGACATGTGCAAACCCCAATTTCACTGGCACTCTAATTCGTTTGCATATCGGGCTAGAGAATGTGGCTGACTTGATTAACGATCTTGATATAGGGCTGCAACGCTATCACAACGCGCTGGGGGCCTAACTCTCTTACGAATAGTAACTATAACGCACGGATCCATAACGCCCTGGTCCATTACGCCCCAAAAAAGCCGAGACTGAACCTCGGCTTTTTTGATAATTTCTGCTTCCGTTACGGGTTACTTTGGGTACGTTTTGGTATTGGTATAATTAGCACTATCAAAGTCATCGTAAGCTGCGCTTCGCATTACTTCCGCAATTGTCCGGTAGATTTTCACCCAAGCGTCACGGGTACGTTCGTCAAAATCATCCCCTAGCCCAGCTTTCAGCGTATAGATCAAAGCATTGCCAACAGGCGTATAATCGTCAACCGACACACCATATTCAATATGCCGTTTGGCCAGTGCTTCAAGTACTGGCACCAATTTCTCTAGGTCATCCAACCCTTGCACGGCCACCCCTAATGTTGCCATCAACTTCTGGCCTTGCTGTTTCAGATCCGATTTAAATAAAGGTCTTAACTCAGGATCATACTCGAATAACTTGGCGTAAAATATCTCAGCAGCTTTATCGGCAATCGGTGCAACTTTGGCAAAGCTCTCTTGAATCAGTTTTTTCTCTATCGGGGTGATCGACATACAGGCTCCTAGCGCAATAATCCCCCCTAAACAGGGAGGTGTATTTATTGTGGGTTTCAGTCTTTTCTTCCAAGTATAGAGGGGAATATACAACCGACATTAACCGCTTAGAGAAATGTGAGCGAATGCAACCACCTTTCATTCGCAAGTCACTCGCGCGCGACTTTTTAGCGGCATTATCTGATTGTTACCCAGGCGTAGATTGACATGATCGTTAATCAAACTCTCCCCCCAGTGAAGGCACCAACATCAAATACGTAATTATTATGTGGTTGTGGTGATAAGCAGGCACATGTTGGTGTTTCTTCTCGGTGAAACTGAACGCTTGGTTTGCGATAAACCAAGCGTTCACGAAAACCTACAACTTATTGAATTCTTTCTCAAACTGGAAGGCTTCGGAAGTGACATGGGCTTCAATATTCCTCAGCTGCCTCTCCATATTGTCTAAGTCTCGCTCTAGTGTGTTAATCAGTTCACTGGGAGATCGCCCTGCTTGCCAAGGCTTGTTTTTTAACGAATGGTCTTGGGAAGATTTCACCTTCTGAGCGTAATCTACCGGTTCTTTATCCAGCATTAAGGTCATTGCAACGTACGCCAGTAATACCAAAAATGCGCCGCCCAAGACCGCTGCGGAGATCACTAAAATTCGCACTAACCATACTTCAATGGAAAAGTAGTTAGCAAGACCTGCGCACACGCCTGATATTTTGCCATTCACTGGATCTCGATATAACTGCCTACTCATAGCGGCGCCTCCAATTCGGAGACTCTGTATCTAGAATACGTTCGAGCGTATCTATTCGAGTCTGCATACCGTCTGCTTTATGAGATAGCTGCTGGAGCTTTAAATTATCTTGCTCCGACAAACCACCATCTGTTTTTCGTTTAGAGCGGTAATGCAGAAACAACCATAATGGTGCAACAAACACCAAAAATACAATTAACGGACCTGCCATAAAAATCGACCACATACTCCACCCCTATTTATTATTTTTTACCAGCCATCTTCTGTTTGAGCTTCTCCAACTCTTTTTCCACTTCATCTTGTGCCTGCAGTTCCGCAAACTCTTTGTCTAGCGAGTTGCGATCCCCTGAACTGGCTAAGACGTCAGCTTCAGCTTCTAGTTCATCAATTTTTCGAGAGTATTGCTCGAACTTCGCCATCGCTTCGTGCGTTCTGCCGGTATGTAAGTGCTTTTGAATATCTCGTCGATTACTGGCGGTTTGGCTACGGATAGAGAGCGACTGTTGTTTAGCGCGAGTTTCCGTAATTTTGCTCTCCAATTTACTGATTTCGCCCGTAAGCTTGTCAATGGTTTCATCTAGAGCTTGGTGCTCATTGTCCAATTCTTGCATCAACTGTTCGAGTTTTTGCTTTTCAATAATGGCAGAGCGCGCCAGATCTTCTCGCTGCTTGCTAAGCGCCAAGGTCGCTTTGTCTTGCCATTCATCTCGATGCTGAGCAAGAGACGCCAATTTTCGGGCCAACTCTTTTTTATCGGCCATCGCTCTAACTGAGTTAGTACGCACTTCCACTAACGTATCTTCCATTTCCTGAATGATAAGGCGTATCATTTTTTCAGGATCCTCCGCCTTATCTAATAGAGCGCTAATGTTTGAATTTACGATGTCCGCAAATCTAGAAAAAATACCCATATCCCCTCCACAATCTTCCGATTCAGTTGCAACCTAATAACATGGTTGGTGTTACAACATACATGCCAACTTTAAAAAACAATATTTTTCAGCATGTTACCTTGGAACGCATTTAAATAACGAGTATGGTATGATGAAAAAAACCACAATTTAGCTTATTTCACCACCAAATGGAGGCGTATATGCAACAGGACTTAATCGGTGAATCCCCTCGCTTTCTCGCAGTACTTGATAAAGTGAGTCGCGTTGCTCCTATTAAACGCCCCGTATTGATTATCGGCGAGCGAGGAACGGGCAAAGAGTTGATCGCTCAGCGACTCCACTTCCTATCCAAGCGCTGGGATCAACCGCTTATCACTTTGAACTGTGCGACCTTAAGCGAAGGGCTGATCGACTCAGAATTATTTGGTCATGAGTCTGGCTCGTTCACTGGTGCGAAAGGAAAACACTCGGGCCGCTTTGAACGAGCCGAAAAAGGAACGCTATTTCTCGATGAACTGGCAACCTCACCTTTACGAGTTCAAGAAAAGCTCTTACGCGTCATCGAATATGGCCAATATGAGCGGGTCGGCGGGCATACCGCTCGCCAAGCCGATGTACGACTGATCTGTGCAACCAATGCCAATTTGCCCGAAATGGCCAGTGCGGGCACTTTTCGCGCCGATCTCTTAGATAGATTAGCCTTTGATGTCATTCATTTACCGCCGCTACGCGAACGAACCAAAGATATTCTGCTACTTGCTGAGCACTACGCAATCAAGATGTGCCGTGAACTCGAACTGCCCTTTTTCCGTGGATTTAGCGAGTCAGCTAGCCAGCAACTACTTGATTACCCTTGGCCGGGCAATGTGAGGGAGCTAAAAAATGTCGTCGAGCGCGCCGTCTACATACACGGAGAGAACACGCAATCAATCAAGCATCTGGTTTTTAACCCATTTGACCCAGATTGGAATAACCAAAAAAGTCTCGGAGCGCGCAGTGACAGCCCTAAATCTAGCAACCATACTGAACCAGTACGCTGGGAATTTCCCATTAATTACAAAGACTGGCAGCAAGAGGTAGATAAACAGCTCCTCACCGCTGCATTAAATGAAAGCCAGTTCAACCAGCGTAAGGCTGCGGAGTTGCTAGGGCTCAGTTATCATCAATTACGAGGCATGATAAGAAAATACGATCTGGTGAGTAAAGATCTTGAGTGAGCAACGTGGGGAACCAACAATTAGACGATAGTGAGGCGATTGTGCTGACAAGTGTGATAAAACATCACCTAACCAGCGCAACTAATACAGATGATAAAGGCATTATTAAAGTTCACGTTCAGCTTATTTGGCCTAGGTATATTATCAGGCTGCGGTGAGTCTAACGATCATGAGGAAGTGCGCCAATCGGGTTTTGTATACTGTGGTTTAGACGGCTCGCATACGTTTAACCCTCAGTTAGTCGATAACGGAATTACGGCGCAAGCGCTTAGCCCACAATTATTTGATACCTTGTTAACCCTTGACCCCAACACCTTCGAGCCTAAAAACCAATTGGCGCGCAGTTGGCAAGTCAACAAAGAGGGTACGGAATACATATTCACACTCAACCAAGGTGTTCCTTTTCATCAGACATCATGGTTCACGCCCACTCGACCGCTCAACGCGGAAGACGTCGTGTTCAGTTTCCAGCGCATTATCGACAAAAACCATAGCTTTCATCAGGTCGGCGGTGGGATCTACCCATGGTTTGACAGCATTGACTTCGCCAATCTCGTCGACGATGTGACTGCTATCTCCAACGACAAGGTTAAGTTTACGCTTCGCCGAGCAGATAACTCATTTCTGTCCAACATCGCCACTAGCTACGCCGTCATTCACTCCAAACAATACGCCACGCAATTGGCTCTCCAAGATGAAAAACAAAACATTGATAGCCTTCCCGTTGGCACAGGGCCTTTCTTGTTAAGTGAATATCAAGCCAATGATTTCATTCGCCTCATGCAACACAAGCGATATTGGAAAGGGGAAGTGAAAATGCAGCAGGTGGTGTTCGACATTTCCCACCGTGGAACCGGAACTTTTGCAAAATTGCTGCGAAAAGAGTGCGATGTGCTGAACTCTCCCCTGTCCAACCAAATCCCAATCATCAAGCAGCATGATTTTTTGGAGCTGATGGTTAAACCCGCTATGAATATTTCTTTTGTGGCCGTGAATACCACCCACCCCGCCCTCGACGACGCGAGAGTGCGAAAAGCGCTCAGCTTCGCAATAAACAGACAAAATATTCTTGATTCTGTATACTACGGCACGGGCAGCCTAGCCTACTCTATATTACCGCCAAGTTCTTGGGCTTACAGAAAAGATCAGAGCCAAGTTCGTTACGACCGGAACTATGCGATTGCCCTGCTGCGCGAAGCTGGCTATAGCAAAGGATTAGAGTTAACGATGGCCGTTCCTCGGGAGCCTAGAGCGTATAACCCTAGCCCAACGAAAACTGCTGAGCTCATTCAGGCAAACTTGGCCGATATAGGTGTAGATTTGGACATTGTAACCGAAGATCGATTTGACAGTCAGGACAGCACTCGCACTGTTAATGTCGATTTAGCCTTAACTGGCTGGAGCGCTCATACTGGCGACCCTGACAGCTTTTTGCGTCCGCTTCTATCTTGTAATTCCAAGCGTGTTGGCTTAAATGTATCAAGTTGGTGCGATCGAGATTTTGATTCCCTGCTTGATCTGGCGCTCGAAGCAAATAACCCGCGATACAGGCTGAATTTATACCGACAAGCCATGAATATCTTGAACACCGAGTTTCCTGTTATTCCCCTTGCTCATGGCATGCATTTCCAAGCCCATGACGACTCTTTGTCTGGCTTTAGAATCAGCCCATTCAATACACAACCTTTTGATTTAGTTGAGAGAATTAGATAAATGCTTTGGTATTCGCTTCGGCGTCTTAATCTTTTTATCATCACCCTACTGATCCTCACATTAGTTGGCTTTAGCTTGTTACGACTCGCCCCCGATTCACCATGGCTAAATGTGGGTTTCTGGCATGGTTGGTACCTTTACTTGCAAGACTTGCTGCAGCTAAATTTTGGGGTCAGTAAAGCTGGTGTGCCTATTATAAAAGAGCTTGCGGTCGTCTTCCCTGCCACTTTGGAGCTTTGTACCATTGCTTTTCTTATGGCAATCCTCATTGGTATCCCAGTTGGAACCATCGCGGGCATGAAACAAGGAAAATGGATCGACACAGTGATCTCCTTTATCTCAGTTTCTGGTTACTCGGCCCCGATTTTTTGGGTTGCCCTGCTATTGATCATGGTATTTTCACTCCACTTCCAGATGTTCCCAGTCTCTGGCCGCTACGATCTGCTCTATCAAGTGCATCACGTTACGGGAATTGCGCTGATTGACTCCCTATTCGTCAATGACCAATACCGAGGGGAAGCATTCAAAAGTGTTTTAGAGCATTTGTTTTTGCCGTGCTCAGTGCTAGCCCTCACCCCAACCACACAAGTCATTCAATTGATGAGAAACAACGTCACTGAAGTTATGGCCACCAATTACATTCGTGCCGCTCGCATTCGCGGTCTCGCAGTATCAAGAATTGTGTTCCAGCATGTGCTAAGAAACGCCATTCCACCGATCGTACCAAAACTTGGCGTACAGCTATCTAGCATGCTGACGTTAGCAATTATTGCTGAATCCATCTTTAACTGGCCTGGGATTGGCCGCTGGCTACTTGAAGCGCTTTCTAACCAAGATTATGTTGAAATTCAAGCAGGCGTGATCGTCGTCGGCACTTTCGTTTTAGCGGCCAACATCTTATCGGATTTGTTCGGCGCTTTGGTTAATCCGTTAGTAAGGAAAGAGTGGTATGCTAACAAATAGGATCTATCAAGAAGAGCATATCCCAACTCAATTCGAACGATTTTGGCGCAGTTACCGCAACAATAGTGTCGCAATGTTTGGCTTTTGGTGCCTGCTGTTTATTATCGTAGTCACAATAACCGCGCCTTTACTCGCTCCGCATCTTCCTCAAGAGCAGTCACGCTTTTTATTGCTCCCCCCTTCATGGGATATCAATGGCAGTGTCGACTACTTTTTAGGCACTGATGACCTAGGCCGAGATATTTTATCTCGCTTGATCATAGGCTCACAGCTCACCTTTGGCGCGGCGCTGATCATTACTTTTATCGCGACAATCATTGGTTGCACCATAGGAATCCTCGCAGGTATGACCAAAGGGTTACTTTCAAGTACGCTCAACCACCTGCTTGATACCGTGATGTCTATTCCATCAATGTTGCTTGCCATCATTTTTGTTGCCTTTTTTGGCTTTGGTGAAATCAATGTCTTAGTCGCGATTGGCCTTGCATTAATCCCTCGATTTATACGCTCTGTCTATATTGCAGTGCATGCCGAAATCGAAAAAGACTACATCATGGCCGCTCGATTAGATGGCGCGAGAGATTTTTACCTGCTTTGGCAATCCATTTTACCCAACATTCTCGCGGTGATTGCCACTGAGATCACCTTGGCGCTTTCCGTCGCAATTCTTGATATCTCAGCACTCGGCTTTCTCGGGCTCGGTGCCCAACCACCTAGCACTGAATGGGGGGCGATTATTGGCGATTCTGTGGAACTCATTTATTCTGCACCTTGGACCGTCGTGCTACCCGGTTTGGCGATTATGTTTGTGGTCGTTGTGGTCAATTTAGTGGGTGAAGGCGTACGTACTTCACTGAATGCAGGTATCGAATAATGGCGCTGTTAGACGTAAGAAACTTAACCATTGAAATTGAAACCCCACAGGGTATGGTTAGAGCCGTTGATCGCATGAGCTTTGCCATGAGTGAAGGCGAAATTCGTGGACTTGTAGGTGAATCAGGCTCAGGCAAAAGTCTGGTCGCCAAAGCGTTGGTTGGCGTAGACAAACCCAACTGGAATATCACCGCAGATAGAATGCGCTTGGGCGATGTGGATCTTCTTCAGCTCACCAAAGGTGAACGTCGCCGAGTGATTTCTCGTGACATCGCAATGATTTTCCAAGAACCTTCCAGCTGTTTAGACCCTTCCGAGGAAGTCGGTAAACAGCTAATTGAAGCTATCCCATCACGCTATGCAACCGGAAACTTTTGGCGTCGGTTGAAATGGCGTCGAGAACACGCCATCGTACTACTGCACAAAATTGGGATTAAAGATCACGATAGAGTGATGAAAAGTTACCCTTATGAACTCACTGACGGCGAATGTCAGAAAGTAATGATCGCGATGGCTATTTCTACGAAACCAAAGCTACTGATCGCCGATGAGCCGACCAATGATCTCGACCCCATCACACAATCGCAAATTCTGCGCTTGCTGAGCCGCATGAACCAGATCAATAACACCTCTATTCTACTAATCGGCCACGATCTGGCCACGATTACTCAGTGGGCGACACGAATAACCGTGATGTATTGTGGCCAAGCTGTAGAGTCTGCCGATACAAAAAAAATATTAGCAGCGCCCAAACACCCTTACACCGAAGCTTTGCTAACGGCAATGCCAAACTTCAATCAGAACGTACTGCACAAACAGAAGCTACCTTCTTTGCCGGGGACAATCCCCCCTCTCAAGCACCTGCCGATTGGTTGCAGACTGGGACCTCGCTGCCCTCACGCACAAAAGCAATGCGTTGAAACACCACTAGTAAAGCAAGTTAAAAATCATAAGTTTGCATGCCACTTTCCGCTTAATATGGAGAAAAAGTCATGACCGCGCTGTTAGAAGTCAATGACTTATCAAAAGCCTTTTATACTCGTTCAGGCTTATTTCGAAAGAGTATCCAACACGCGGTAAAACCCGTAAGCTTCAGCTTAGAAGCAGGACAAACCATAGGCTTTATTGGCAAGAACGGTTCGGGTAAGTCAACACTCGCGCGCATGCTCGCAGGAATGGTCGAGCCGACTTCAGGCAATATGCTGGTCAACGGTGAGCAGCTTGCACACAAAGATTACTCTACGCGCTGCAAACTTATTCGGATGATTTTTCAAGACCCGAACACCTCACTTAACCCGCGTATTCAAATTGGCCGTATTCTTGAAGGTCCATTGAAAAGAAATACCAATATGACCGCAGAAGCGCGCATGAAGCGAGTAAAAGAGACCTTACTCAGAGTAGGCTTGCTGCCTGAACACGCCTACTTTTATCCGCAGATGCTTGCCGCTGGACAAAAACAAAGGGTGTGTTTGGCAAGAGCATTGATCTTGCAACCTTGTATCATCATTGCCGACGAAGCGCTCAATGGCTTGGATATGGCAATGCGATCTCAGATCATCAATTTATTTCTGGAACTTCAAGACGAAATGGGGGTGGCGTTTATCTACGTATCGCAGCATATCGGCATCATCAAACATATTACAGACAAAGTGATGGTGATGCATGAAGGCGAAGTGGTAGAAGCAGGGAATACTCAGCAAGTCTTTGCCTCACCTCAGCACACCATTACCCAACGCATGTTAGAAAGCCACTTCGACCAAAAGAATTGCTTTGGCAAAAAAAGCAGCCGAGCGTAAAGCTATGCCAATAGCTTGATTAGCTTCAAAAATATCCACCTTCCAGCTCTCAACTTCTCGCATCCTATTGCACAATAGGATGCTGCGCACGCGCATCAAAAATCCACCAGACTGAATCTGCCTGCAAGGAATAATCAAATCATGATCCTTTACGAAGTGAATCTAGAAATACATACAGATATTTTCGATAGCTATATGGAATGGCTGACACCCCACATCAAAGAAATGTTGATGTTTAAAGGGTTCGAGAAGGCAGAGCTTTATGAGAACAGCGAAACCAGTAACAAGGAAGTGACTTGCATTACTGCTTCTTACTATGTTGATAGCGAACAAAATCTGCAACACTACCTAGATGAGATGTCTCAGAAAATGAGAGAAGATGGTCTAAAAAGATTCAGTGGCCAATTCAAAGCGACCAGAAGAGTGTTGAAACAGATAAGCAGTTATTCGAAGTAACGACTTACTGATAAAAACTTTACCGATACAAAAATAATACCGCCAAGCAACCTAAGATTGCTTGGCGGTATCTATCGCAGCATAAAGTATCTAGCGCAGCATAAATTAGCAGTCGGTTTTAAACCAACTCGCCTTGCAACCAAGGCCAACCCTGCTTTTTACGGCTTAGAGTGTTTTCCATCATCAACACGCCGTCTTTTTCATGCTTAATTAGCTTCTCAGCCCACTCACCTTCATAGATTAGGTGTGTTTGCGCTGTTGTGATATCTGTCAGCATTACTGCAGCAAATGCCAACGCATCTTCTTCACAGCGACGCGTCAAATCCGCTTTAAGCTCGTCAATCATGCCATCAACTTGAGCTAAAGTAGCAAGTTCCACTTGGCCTACAACCACATCACGACCGTTGAATGGGTATGCTTTCAGATCTTTTTCAACCAACTGAGCAGCAGTTAGACCTGTGATGTCTGTTTTAGCAATCAAAAGTGCTTTAATAAATGCGTCTAGATCTTCAACACCTGCAATTTCAGCAAGCTCAAGAACCGCGGCTTTATCTTTTTCAGTGCACGTTGGAGAAGCAAAACCAACCGTGTCAGACAAAATAGCCGACATCATCAAAGTCGCTAGCGGCTTAGTGATAGTTGTTTGTTCCATCTTGAACAGGTTGAATAGAATGGTACAAGTACAACCAACAGGCCAAATCCATGCTTCCAGCGGGTTCACTGTCATCACGTCACCAAGACGGTGGTGATCAACAATACCTAGAATTTCAGCATCAGCAACGTCGTCTGGTGCTTGAGCTAGATCGGTGTAGTCCACCAACCAGATTTTCTCGCCCGCTACGCTCGTGCGAAGCTCAGGTTGGTCAACACCAGCCGTTTCAAGGATGTGTTGAGTTTCACGATTGATTTCACCTTGACGAACAGGCTTAGCCTCTAAGCCACGCGCTTTCAGTAGCTCAGTCGCTACCAATGCACTACAAATACTATCGCTGTCAGGGTTCTTATGACCAACCACTAGAATCATTTTATCTTACCTATTACTCATACGACGAATGACTATTCAGTAACCATCGTCTCATTGGTTATTGAAACAAAGGCCGCTACTTTACCTGAATTTTATAAATTGTCATCTTTTGCCAGAGAATTAACCCCAAGTTAGCTTGATATACTTGGGGAAAAGTCGGTCAGAGGATTTGTCGGTGATAAAAGAGCTCGGTTTGGTAGGCGATATCTATCTGTCCATCATATTCGTATTCTGAGAGCAACGCGGTCAGTTTGTCGATAAACGCTTGTCCGTGAGCCACTATTGCACGCTGCGCTTGAGTTGACGATCGGCTCATACCAATAAAAGCACTAGACGGCACCGTCATAACCCACCCCTTGTTCAGCTTAGTCACTTCGTCACGCGGAACAGAAAAGCCTGTCGCAATTTCCTGCTGAAAATCAAATGAACGGTAATGGCGAGAATACCTTG
This sequence comes from Vibrio profundum, assembly GCF_050337555.1. NCBI lineage: Bacteria > Pseudomonadati > Pseudomonadota > Gammaproteobacteria > Vibrionales > Vibrionaceae > Vibrio > Vibrio profundum. Next base: position 551,476 of record NZ_JAKJTA010000003.1, on the reverse strand, counting down.
GGCTCATTGCTTCAAGTAGCGTCTCATAATCATTAAGAAAGGCACTTCGTTCAAAGTCTCGGTTATTTTGCATCACGCCGAACACACCATTTGGGTTAAGGCGCTCGCGCAATGCTGCTAATAAATTCGACCTATCCATCCACTGAAACGATTGAGCAGCCAGCACCAAATCCATTTCGGGTAAATCACAAAGCGCCTCCTCCGCTTTTCCGAGCCGCCATTCTACATTCGGGAACTTTTCACGCCCTTTGCTCAGCATATCGTTAGACACATCCACCGCATAGTAACTGTGTTCTGGCCCCATCACTTCCATTAACTGCTCTAACGCAATCCCCGTCCCTGCCCCCAAATCTATAATATTTAGCCCCTCCCCAGAAGCGAAACTACTCGCCAACTGTTCAACTAACACCCGCGGATAACGCGGCCGATACTTGTCGTAGTCTGTCGCTAAACCATCAAATTTCTCGGTGACTATCTGATCTGCTGACATGATTCGAACTCCTTGTGATAAATAGGGCTTAATCAATATCATATTGCCTAATAAACTTTTGCTAACAGGGTTCCACTTTATATGTTGCAACCTTAATAACACCACCATGACGACTCAATAGGATAACGTCTCAGTAGTACAAAATTAGAATGATATGCAAGGCAACATATCGGCATTCTGAATAGTTAGTATCAACACCCTTCGTTAAGTACGAATACCGACGTTTTGCCTAGTGAAACGCTCACTTTGCCTATTCGCTAGGGCTTTTTAGTCCGTTAAAATAGGCGCTATTTTTCTTGAGATGGACGTTTTTTCTATGGATTTTGATTGGGATGATATCCCTAAGGTAATCCCTGCAGGTTATACACCGATACAAGAAGATGTTCCCTTAGTTCGCACTGCGCCTAAAGTGCCAGTGGAGCCGATGCCCGACCACAAAATTGTGGTGGAAATTGCGGGGCAATCGAATAGAACGGCCACCAACTTTTTGCTCGCAAAAACAGATAGCCAGCAAGAACGCATCGCAAGCGAAAAGCACGATGCTGAAAATAAACATCGCAGCCTCGTCACCTTTAGTGAGCTCACCACTGAACCAAAGAATTTGTATATTCGTATTCCGCGTACTGATAATCCTCGCCCCGTCACACTGAAAATTGCCGAAGGTATCCTACCCGTGGCGAAAAGTGTTGTGAAAGATGAATGGGATACGGTATTGGTGCCTGTGATTCCGCTGCGTCCGAGAGGCGATGCGCACCAAGCTTATACCGAAGGTTATGTCTATGTGATGTGGCAGGGCAAGATTTGGCGAGAACTCAGCGTTGACCACAGAAGCTTCTTCTCCGATATCGATATTCACTATCAAAGACAAAAACCTGCTCAGACTCGTCATGTGAACATCAATGGCATGGCACTGCTGCCCGAGACTAACCTCTCGTTTGAAGGCTATCAGTTGCTACAAAATGGTCAGCAGGTGTTTAGCGGCCAACTCGATCTTAACGCACACGACCGCGTATTTGGTTTCACAGAACCAGAAGTGGGCATTTGCTTTCCGGATATTGATCACGAGCCTTTAACGATTGCCACCGAAGCGAGCCCTGCGAAGGTGAAAACGACAGAAAAGCGCATTGTGCAGGGGCTATCGAATCCGCATATTTTGATCCCCTATAAAGTGAAGGGGGAAGTACAAGACACTTGTTATTTATATTATTCAGAAGAAATGCTGGATGAAAACAAGCTCTCTTGGCTGGAAGGTAACCACACAAAAGTGGCCGTGCCCCTGAGCGATTTGTCGACATACAGTCAGCAACAAAGTTTTAGCGGCGACACAGTCTTTAACATCCCAATGGTGGAATCTGGCCTACCCGCATCGGCCAATATTAATACGCGAGTCGACACCGGGATTGCTGCGGTGCACACTCCGCCCGCGAGCCAAACACTCACCCTAAGCTACCTTGTGTGTCAGGCCACCGACCAATCCAACGATTTCTTTATGCTGCGCAATGAAGAGCAAAACTGGTCGCAGATTTGTTATTTCCGCCAAGCCTCCCCTAATGAGGATGGTTTACTTGAATTTAAGTTCCATAGCTGGCCTAAAGAAGTCACCACAGTAGACATTCTGCGCGGCGCGACCGCCTCACTCGGCAAAGGCCACCAACAACTGGTGCCGCTACGCCTGAACGTTTCCCTACAAGATTTACTAAGCGAAAACCAATGAACAAAGCACTGATTATTGCCCTAGCCGGGCTAAGCTTATTTGGCTGCAACGATAGCCAATCGGCGCACAACAAAGAAAGCGATAACGCGGAAAAACCCCACTACACCTTGGCGCAGCTCCATCCTGATCGCACCTATGTGGGTAAGCATAATTACATTACTTATGAGATGAGTGATAAAGCTGAATTCGGCCATAAGAAACTGACTCCGATTTATCAGAAGTTCCCTCAATACCATATCAGCCGCGCAAAAGAGTGGCCGAAAGAAGACATCAACGACCCAAGTGAATATGATTTACCGCGCTTTGAGTTTGTGTGGGCCAACCTTGCCAAAGGGGATAAAGGCTACAACGACTATGAAGGACATTTGAAAGTTTGGAGTATGAAAACGGACGGAACCGATCTTCGCTTAGTCACCGATAAAATTAAAGGCGGTAACGTTAAAGCCCTCACCCGTTCACCGAATAATCGTTATGTCGCTTGGTCGGTTAATGCTGGCTGGAAATCGGTCGTCGACCTAAAAACGGGGGAGCTTTATAAAGTCTCTGACTACGGCCGCTCTGATATGGTGTGGTCGCAAGATAGCCGCTATCTGTATTTTTATACCGACCAATTTAAAAACGAGCGAGGTCGTTGGGATTCAGAAACGGGGGAAATCACGCTAACCAAGATGCACTTCACTACCTCAAGCGTGATACGTGACGGAAAGTTAATCGGGTTATTTCCATTTGGAGTCGGTGTATACAAACAAGATACAGATAAGCTTTTCTTTTCTATGGCTAATAACTTAAAGCTTCCGATGAAAAAAGCGGAAATGACAACTCGTTCCATAGACCCTTCGGGAAGATACGCTTGGGGCTCAAATAATTATTTTGGCTGGCTATTTGATATTAAAAACAAAACATTCCATAGATTAACAAACAATTACACCCCTGCCCAAATTCTCGGTAAAGATGCTCGATACAGTGCACTCAATCGCATGGCTAATATCGTTGTTGTTGACCGAAGAAAAGATAAAGTTTGGTCATGGTACGCCCTATATACTGGCGAACTGGATGGCCGTGGATCTCTTTATAACGGGCTAGCCAATAACGGTTTGTGGTTTAAGGAAGACAACTGATGCCTAACTTAACGGTATTTCAATCTCGTGTATATTTGCTCGGCGCTTATTTTATTAATACAGTACAGCCTGGAGAAATCGATGGGAGCTATTCAAACTGGAACGAACAAGCCGATTTAACCTCAGTGTCTGAGCTCAGCAATGTTCGTCCTATCCCCTTTACCCCAATTATGGTGATGGGAGACGCAGGCAGTGCCGATAACCCACCTAGGCTATGGGGCAGTAATGAAGATGCGCTGATCTGTAACCTGTCGTATCACGATATGCCCGATCCCATTCAACCGGATCAAGAAGGTGCCAGACCTGCCGACGACACGGAAGGGACTATCTTGCGCCATCATAGTCCGGTGCACACATTGGAAGTGGGCCAGAAATTTCCGCTTATCATGCCAACCACCAAGTTAATTGGCCAACTTGCTGATCGCCAAAGTGGCGTAGACAAATTGGCTGACATCATCAAACAGCTCTATATTGGCGTGCCAAAAAATAGCTTACACACTTTTACGGTGAGCAAGGTAAAACTGAGCCAATTAGCCCCCGCGTTTGCCGCCACCACGGGTGAACAGCTCACTGACGAGCAGCAAAGCTATAACGATTGGCTCGCTGCGAGGCACGCGGAAAGCAAGCATCTGCCTGAGCCCGGAATCATCTACGGCATTGTGATTCCCGCGGTACAAGCATTAGGAGTGGTCTTTAGTAGCGATCTCTATATCGGCGCCGAAGTATCATTGGTCAAGCCCGTCAGTTCTCTTGATGCTAGCGCCAATGAAAAAGAAATTGTTCTCGCGGTGAGTGAAGTGACTAAACCCTACCTAGAGAGTGATACCGATAGAAAAAGCGAGAAGGGTATCAACCCAAGTGCGATGTTCGTCCTTCCCTCGTATATTGATCACAATGGGAAAAACATTGCAATTGAGGATGGTTACTACTTATTGAGAATTAAATTTTGGAAAACCGACTACTTGAAAGAAAATACTGAGCTTAATGGTCACTTTCCTGAATCAATTAAAACAGGGCGGCTAAAGTTAGAAAAGTCCCAAGTCAGGCCGGGCTCAGACCACGTTCAAGATGTCTACACCTACGAACTCTACGAAAAGGTCACTTTCAAATCGCTCAGCGGCTTTGGCCAACTCGCTTGTGTTTGTGGGGATTTAATTTCTTTAGAAGAATGTCTGATCTATCAGTTCCCTGAGTCTTTGCCAAGCTACGATCAATTTATGAGCGCCGGTGCTTCCGATACTTCGGAGGCTGCCCTCAATGGCACTGGAATAAAAACGTATAGCTTATTTTCTGCTGTGCGAAATTACTCTACGTCATTGGCTCAAGGCTACGCCAAGGGGGTGAATCCTTTTCAAGCCAGTGTTGGCCGTGGTATTGCCAAAGGGATCTGGGCAATGATTAAAGACGACCACTTGCCGCCACAGATCACCGCAGGCGCGACCGCTTTGCTTGCTTTCGACGCGTTCCAAACCAGTTATGATAAATTAAAAAAAGCGCAAGCGGCTGTCGTCGTTCCTGAAGAAGGCGCTTTTCTAAAAACGACTGGAAAGCAATTAATTCAGGCTTCCGTGGTCAATACCGATGCACTTAAAGGAATGATTACAGACTATAAAGCACTGTATCAAGAACAAGGGCTGACAAAAACATTCGCTAAGCTGTCCAAAACTTGGGTCAAAGGTCAGTTAAAAAAAGACTTGGCTAAAGCGCTACCCGGCGTAACCAATGGCTTCACTGCCTACGACATTTATGAGAAGCTTGAAAAGATACATGGAATGGAAGCACAGTGTGATCAAGCCCGCCAAGAGTTTCATCGGCTGGCACAAGATTATCTTGCTAAGCAAACTATCGTTAGCGCCTACCACCATTGGGCGGCTTCTGTTGTCGAAGCACATCAAAGCCTCGGCCTAAACGATGCTAGCGAGCAATTCTCTGGGGCCCATATTGTGCAAGAGAAGTCGGGTATCGTTATTCGCTTGTATTTTCGTTTCAACAACGATGAAATCCCTAACCAAGACGATGAATTGCACAGTGATATAGAAGCTGCCTGTGAACACCTAAGTGCACTACTAAAAAGCCACCCAGATTACAAACTACGGATAGACGGGCATGCAGGTCGTATTGGAAGCCAAAAAGCAAATAACCAAGTCGCGTCACAGCGCGCCGAACATATTAAAAACGCCATTGTACACGCAGATTCTAACCCTGCTGATGTACAGGCTGATTTAGACAAACGCATATTTACGTTTTCATATGGTAATAGCCAGCCGATAACCTCAGATGATGTTACGGTTAATATGCAGCAAACCCCAGACGACTCTCCATTAGCTATCGACCGCCGCGTAGAAGTGCGAGTCATCATCCCCAACTATGACATAACTCTTCCGCCTAGCCGCACTGGGATGCTAGAGATGGAGAAAGGCCGGCAAATTGTTCAAGGGTGGCTTCTTGGCTTAAACCAGCAAGAAGCGGAATTACGAGACAGCGTTTACAATTTAGTTTTAGGGATCGTTGCTACTAGCGCAACCGTATTTGCTCCAGTTGCCTCTTTACTGTTAGTGGCGAAATCATCATCAGTTTTAGCTGACAGTGCCGTATCTTTTATCTTCCATATAATACAGAGCACAGATTACAGTGAATTCAAGAGGCACTGGGCGCAAGGCGCTAAATTTGAAAACCTCTCTAAAGCACATTTCGAGTTACTTAGAGCATATAAAGACATACAGGTGCATATTGAAGCGCGTTTTTCCACCGCTAAACAGATCGAGACTCACCTCAAAAAATCAGTGACCGCGAAAGAACTCGAAAAGCGTTTTTTGCTAAGAGCTCTAGCACTCAATGGATTAGTGGAATTGATGGCATACATCACATTCCACGCTCGCACACCTGACGAAAGAGAACGTAAATTACAAGAGTATTGCGTTCCAACCTACATAAAAATGTATGTACTCAACGACAATTGGGAAGCACCGTTAAATAGTAGTAATACCTTTGCTCAGGATTGGTTAGACAAAACTCAATGGCTCCGAATTAACCCTGATCTTCCTTTGATAGCAGGCGGGATCACGAATAATAATTGGAGCGTTCATGGCACTTTCAATATTGGCTTCCCTGTGCAGACCTGCTTGTATTCAGATTCTTCTACTGGGCTAAACGACTTTTCATTAACTTTTGACAACTCAATGCAGGAGTTAAATGCGGATGATATCGGTTTTAGTCGCTTACTTATCATGACAGATAGAAATGACGAGACATCGTGGCAGCCGTTTTCATACAACAATAACTTAGACACCCAGCAACGTATTGGCCCGTTTACACGGGTAAAAATGCAGGTGGTGCTAACGAAAGAGGCCAGTGAAGATACGAAAAAGGTCTTTAAGGCCGTCTTATCTTATGGCCTTGATCAGCTATTAAAGTGGGGAGGACCAAGCTTTGAAGTGTTCCTTGCATCACGTGAGTTAAAAGAGCTTACCTACAAAAAGGGAGATGAACTCGAGGAATATTTCTACGGCCAAGATAGCTTAAAAGCCGTTGAATTTGAGCCGACTTATTGGTTTGGAGACTACCAAATTTCAGGCCTAAAACCATTATACCCTTGGTTTACAGATGCTTTATTTGACCGATGGAAATCCAGTGGAGCAGCTCGTTCTACACCTTACTATTTTGCTCTAGATGACCACAAACTTGATTTAGAGTACACGCGTGAAGCGTGGACAAATATTTCAAGTCTGACCTATGGTGTCGATTCGGGCAATACATGGGGTGAGCAATGTAAACTCGACCGCGATGGTAAGATGGTGACGAGCGGAGATCCATTCGTGGTCTATGACGGTTTATTCAACCAAAGCGTAGTGCTCAACGAAGCCGACCTGCTTGTACACGATTTTGTGGTAAGTGAAAATGCGCAAAAAACATCAGGAGTCCCTCAATATTTGAATCATCAAACTGGCGCCCTTTGTGCTCTGGAGATAAACGGGAAATGTCATTGGCTTAACGCCTCTTCTAAAACCTACTTGTCCGATTTTAGTTGGGCTTATGATGAACCAATGTCGCTCGTCGTCGCCATTGTTTCAAACGGAACGAACCAAGCAACTTATAACAGCATGGGCTTAGACGCTAGCACCATAAAAATGAAGCTAGCACTAAACGTTGAAAAGGGCTTATCTTGGTTATTCCAAGATCACAACCAAGGTCCAAATTATTTTGGGGAGCTTGTATATGCGGGCGACGTTGAGTACGGAGAGCTAGTTACCACCAGCCAAGATGGATCTCCTCATATGCGTTATAGCGATGTGGAGATCAAACGTGCAACAGATATCGCTACTCGCTGGGATTCATTCTTAGCTGATGTCAACTCGCAGATTAATGACAAACCTGAACAGTATCTACAAGGCTATTCAGGAAAAGCTCAATTACACTTTGTGAAATTTGAGCTCAACTATGTGTCGCCAACGGGTAAGAAGGTCGAAGGTTTAAGACCATTCGGGCCAATTCTAGATAAGGAAGAAGGTAAAATTGACCAAAGCACCATCGCGATTCACGGCTTGTATCAAGAAGGATTAGAGCCAAGCGCGGCCCAGTGCAGCGTAATCAAGCCTGATAGCTTTGAAGTCATTTTACCCGAGTGTAGCAGTTTCACCGAAGGGGTACCTTGGGTTGAAATCGAAAGCGACGCTTCTCGCGCTGATGCCAACGCCGCCAACTATTGGCGTGAAAAGATGCTAGGAGAAGCAAACGCTCAGCGACGCAAAGAATGGTTAATCGAATGGATTGAGAAAAAACCAGAGATTCGAGTGGCACCAGAGCCCACAACCTTAGCTGGATGACTCACTCTACAAGCTTAGCTGGATGATTGAATCTAAAGGATAGCTTCATCAAATTAGAGCTATTAAAAAACAAGAATGGAAGGCACCTGCCTTCCCTTTTTCGCTCAACTCACCATTAAGTAGCCTTGCTCGGGGTGGCGAATCACTGAGCTTTTGTAGCCATAGGCACAGCTAATATTGTCTTCGGTTAATACCATTTCTGGGGTGCCGTCAGCGATGATTTGTCCTTGATGCATCAAGACCAATCGGTCACAGTAGCGTGCGGCGAGGTTTAAATCGTGCAGCACACTGATCACCGTTCCAGAACGCTGGGTGATCTCAGCGACCGATTGTAATAACTGATGTTGATGGAACACATCTAGCGCCGCAATAGGCTCGTCGAGCAATAACAGTTTTTGGCTATATTGCTGAGCTCCTTGATCAATCGAGGCAATTTGACACAGCGCCTTGGCGAACAGAACTCGTTGCTGCTGCCCCCCTGATAACGTCGGAAAACTGCGTTCGGCAAGGTTTTCCACGTCGACTTGCTGCATGATCGCCTTCATCACCTCATGTTGCTGACGAAGGTTCAACGCTGACTTATATAGCCCTAACCCCACCACCTCTCTCACCGTGAATGAAAATGATAATTGAGTGTTTTGCGGCAATACGGCCACATAACGTGCCAAGTGGTGGGATTGCCACGAGCGTCTTTCTTCTCCTAAAATATTGAGCTCACCATCGTAGCTGACATCGCCAGACACTGCTTTGAGTAATGTACTTTTCCCTGCGCCATTAGCGCCTAAAATCGCAGTATGAGTACCAATTTGTACGGAAAAGGACTCGATATTCAAAGATAACGACTCATCTCCAACCTGCTCACGACGTTGGATAGTCCACTTTTTTCTTGATGAACTTTGTTGATAGTCAACTCTTACTTTATGACAGTTAAGCACCATTAACCTCCAAATCGACGACGTTGCTGCAAAAGAAGGAAGATAAAGAACGGTGCACCAATCGCAGCCGTCACGATCCCGACAGGCAACTGAGCAGGTGTAACCGCAGTTCTTGATATAATATCGGCGAAAAGTAGCAATATTGCCCCTAACAGCGCGCTAAGAAGGAGCAAATGACGATGACTTGGCCCAAGTACCAATCGAATAAGATGCGGAACAACCAAACCAACAAAGCCAATAATACCCGATACCGACACGGCCACACTCACGCCGAACGCCGTAAAAGCAATAAGTTCGAGTTTTAATCTATGGACATTCACGCCTAAATGCCCCGCTTCAGCTTCTCCGAGTAGCAAAGCGTTCAACGCATTCGCTTGTCGCTGAAAATACACCACCAGCCCCACCAAGGTTGCCCAGCACAATGCGATTTGTGGCCAAGACGCCCCTTCCAGCGAGCCCATCTGCCAAAAGCTGAGCGCGCGAAGTTGCTGATCGTCGGCTATATAAGACAAAAGACCAATGACTGCCCCCGCGATCGAGCCCACCGCAATGCCCCCAAGTAGCATTAAGTTGACCGAGGTTCGCCCTAACACTGTGCCTAATCGATATACCAGTATTGTCGCGACCAAAGCGCCAACAAACGCCATCGCAGGCGTCAGCCAAAACGACAGCACTTGCGCAGGCAAAAAGCTCCAATACTGACTGATCGCGCCCGCTGCCACAATAGATAAAGCAGCCCCGACTGATGCGCCGCTAGACACTCCCAAGATACTTGGGTCGGCTAACGGGTTACGAAACAGCCCTTGCATCGCCGCACCGCAAATAGCCAAAATACCCCCAACGGAAATGCATAATAAGGTTCTTGGTAAACGAATCTGTTGAATGACCACATTCAAATAACTATTGAGTTGATAATAGCTATTGAGATCATGATAACGATTAGCATCAGAAAAAGAAGGCGGGTGCCAGCCAACGACATTCATCAGTGATGCGGCCACTTGACCCAAGGTGACCGAAATTGGTCCCATGGCCACCGAAGCCATTGCTGCTCCAAGCAGAACAAAACTGCAAGCCGCCACGTAGCGCTTGAATGGAGGAGCAAGCCGTAATGTACTTTCTTGCTGGATAGATAGACTCACTAACCCTTGCTCCCGCTTATATTATTCGGAGCCAATAGCGGCGCTATGCGCTTAGCTTCTTTAATGGTGGCTAGGCTCAAACCGCCAATTAGTGCATGATAATCGACACCATAGATATGCTGGTCTTTGCCAGCTGGCGTGGCGGCCAATATTGGGTAATGTTGAATCAGCCCTTTGACGCCACCAAAACTATCGAGAATACGTTGTGAGACCAACAAAACATTGGGCTGCATTTTCAGCAAAGATTCTTGCGACATTGGCTTATAACCAGACACTAACGACGCCGCTGGGTTGTCCCCTCCCGCTAAATCAATTAAACGATTGGCCACGGTGCCGCTGCCTGCCACTTGAGGTGTTCCACTGCCTAGAATCAACAAAAATAACGTTGATTCGTGTGAGTTATGTGTTGTGTGGTTGGTTTTAGCAATAGAGGCTAGCCCATCGATCTGAGTATCAATGTTTTCAATTAGTGCCTGACCTCGTTTAGGGTGACCAAGCATTTGGGCAACGTTTTTAATGTTGCCTTTAAGCGCAGCGAGCGTCGCTTTCGACGACAAGGTGATAACTGGTACATGCGCTTGGCGTATATAACGAATGGCTTCTGGCGGGCCCATTTCATCGCTGCCAATAACTAAGGTGGGTTTCACCGACAAAATCCCTTCGGCAGAAAGCTGGCGCTGATAGCCTAATGTTTTCACTTGCGCTGAATCTGGCACCTCACTGGTACTATCCACCGCTACCAGCTGTGAAGTGCCACCCAAGGCAACCACTAAATCCGTCACAGCTGAGCCAATACTGACAATCCGAACGGGCGATTTCTCATTTTGATGCGTTAGTGTTGAGGCCCAAACAGGGCTGAAAAACAAGCTAGTTAACAAAAGAGCAAACCAGCGTTTAAAGTTCAAACTATTCATGGGATTCAGGTTCCAAAACTATTTTACTGTGTTGAATATGGTGAGACTGCAAAAATGCGATCAGGCGTAGAAAGCGCTGTAATGTCGCTTTGCGATCGCCGGAAATAATCAGCGGCCTATCTGGGTTCTGCCGCAACTGCGCAAGGAGTGCAGGCTCCAGTGTTTGCCAAGAATCAAACGTTTTATCGTTCAAACGCCAGTGAGGCGCATTTGGGCTTAGGCTCAAAGAAAGAGGATCGCGCGCCGCAACGGGCTGCAATAGTTGCTCTTGCTTAACCTTTGGAATATCAATATTTAATGTTTGCAAAGGTGCATTAGCGGTGAGCAATAAAAACACTAGAATAATAAAAATCACATCGAGCAGAGGCATAAGATCTGGCGACAAAATATCATCGCCACCGGATGAGGCTTGGCGCTTAATCATAACGCTCCCCTGCCGCTGACGAGTAAGCCAGTTCTACATGTGGGTGAGATTCAGAGTTTTTCTTTGTATTGGTGTGGGTGTTGTTGGTGTAAATGGTATTAGCAAACAAGCCAATACCATCAATACACAAGTTGATTTGATTGGCCAACATGACGATGAAAGATATTTTGTGGTTGCGCCATAGTTTTAAAGTGTGAAACCCCACCAGCGCAGGAATGGCAATAAACAGTCCGACTATCGTGGTCATTAGCGCCATTCCTAGCCCATGCGCGAGCATAGACGGGTTGATGGCCTGATGCACCGAAGCAATTTTGCTAAACATTTCCATTAAACCCAGTACGGTGCCTAATAATCCAAGCAGTGGGCTCACTACGGAAATCAACGCTAGAATATTCAGCCCCGTTCCCAAACGGCGCTCATGCTTATCAATCCAGACCGAAGCTAAATCTTCACGATGTTCACGCGGGATCGCTCGGTGTGCGTGTAACAGGTCGGCCAACTGACGCGTCATGCTGTTTGATTTACCCCATAAAACCAAGCTGTCTGGAGACGCTTTTGAATCTTGAAATGTTCTCAACCCAGCGTGTATTTGCCGATTAGACAAATACGTTTTCGCTCGAAGCAAACCAATGAGGCGATCCAGTAGCAATGCGAAAGCCAACATGGAACACAACAATAACGGCCATTTTACTGGCCCCAACATGGCAATGGCAGAGGTTGCTTCCTGAATGATGAGAGAGTGTTCAATTGTATTAAATATCATAAACATAAATCTATTATCCTAAATCTATTACCCTAAAGAAAAGCGGATGGGAATCGTCACTTGTGAAGGGACTGGATGGCCGTTACTTTGATAAGCGATGAATTGCCATTTCTTAACTGCGGCTAACGCTGAACGGTCTAAGCTGCGATATCCAGAAGAATGAAGCACCGTAATATTGGTTTTATTGCCTTTATTATCGAGCACGACACGTACCAACACCTCCCCTTCACGGCCAAAACGGCGTGCTGAATTTGGGTATATAGGTGGGACTGGCTGAGATTTAAAGGCTGGAGCCGTATTTACGGCAGGCTCACTCTGGCTACCTAACTGGCCAGCTTGTTGCGCAGCTGATGATGCTGGCGATGATGAATTCGGTCTATTTACCTTAGGCTCCACCGCCGATTGAGGATGAGATTTTGCATCGGTTTTTTCAGCCGGCTTAGAACGGGATACTGGGTGACGAGTCGCCATCTCATCCTTAGTCCGCTTTTCTAATTGATCTTGCGGCTTACTCGCAATCCGCCCATGCCTTACCACTGGCTGGCGCGCCACGGACGGTGCAGGTGGCGATTTTTTTGTGATCGTTTGATTCACTACCTGCTTTGGATTCTTCCCTGCCACTGACTCTCTAGAAGTAGCGATCTGAACCGATGAAAAGTTGGATAAAGAAACCACATTCAAAGAACCTAACTTTCCTCCGTGCGTGTGTTTCTGCGCCACTCCCATCAGAAGCAGCAGGTGAATAGACAGTGATACCAACAGTATCACCCCAAAACTTCGGTTATTGATAATCTCACTCATAACGTAAATAGGAACACTTATCATTTGCATTATCATTTAGGTTGGGGCTATTATACGGCCCGTCTTTGGTAATGCAATTGATTTACTCAATTCTATTTAATGGAAAAAATTGAAGGTAATTTCATGAACCGCAAAAAAGTAACTCAGGTTTCCGCTCTTATGCTCCTGTCTTCTGCTGAGTTAATGCAGGTGAGCCACGCTGCTTCCCCGACTGTCCAACCCAATTTAGACAGCAACGTGGTATTCGATACCATTGAAGTTTCTGCCACTCGCGAAAACGCGACCGACAGCAGTACTCTTTATCCAGTGGATCACATTAGTCACGAACAAATTGAACAAACTCAGCCCCAATCAGTGGCTGCGGCATTAAAGTATCAGCCTAACCTCAGCTTTGATGGCGGGCCAAGGCCTGCAGCGCAAGAGCCCGTGATTCGTGGTTTATCAGACGATCGCGTGTTACAAGTCGTCGATGGTGCGCGTCAAACTTACAATTCAGGTCACACTGGCACCTATTTCATCGATCCAGCACTGATTGATTCGATTCAAGTATTAAAAGGCCCAGGCAGTGCGATTTGGGGTAGCGGCGCCGTCGGCGGCGTGGTGGCAGTCAATACAAAATCGCCACAAAAACTGCTAGAAGCGGGTCAAAAGGTGGGTGGCTATGTTGAACAAAGCTACCAATCAGTCAATCAGCGCTGGTTGACCAATGGCGCAGCTTATGGAAAGCAAGACGATTACGACTGGCTGTTTAATGGCTACTATAGTGATGCAGGAGATGTGAAAGACGGTCACGGTACAGAGTTACAAAACTCCGGCGCAGAAACGAAAGGGTTTTTGGCTAAAACTGGCATTCAGTTGACGCCAGCGCAGCGCATTGAAATATCCGCCCGCCTTGCGCACAACAATGAAGATAGCCCCATAAACCCAAGCAGCACTGAAAATCCGAACAGCAACTACATCGTAGGGATGAAAACGGATGCATTTAATACCACGGTCAACTATAGCTTAAACCCTGAAGACAACGATTTAATCAATACTCAAGGAACCCTGTACTACAACGACATCAAAGTCGACAGCTCGCGTACCACGACCACCCAGCATGACACGACTCGCAATCGCACTTTAGGGCTCAATGCCATCAACCATTCTAAAGTGAAAAATCTGGATATTTCTGTCGGCACAGATGGCTATCAAGAATTGACCAACGGGACGCGCGATACCACATCGTCTTCTTTCCGACCAAGTATTCCCGATGCGACGACTCGCACCGTTGGCCTGTTCTCGCGAGTGCGTTGGGATTTCGCTGAGAATTGGACACTAGAGCCTGCACTTCGCTATGACTACTGGCGTACTCACGCCGATTACACCGATAGTAATCAGCAAGCCGCCCACGCCCGCCGTAGCGATTCAGCACTCTCGCCGAGCGCTGCATTAAGCTGGCAAACCACCCACTGGTTACAATTAACCGCGCGTTATGATGAAGCCTTCCGCGCGCCAACCGCAGAAGAACTCTACACTGGCGGCTATCACTTCCCCGGTAACGAGTTCATTGCGAACCCCGATCTGCAACCAGAGAAAGCAAAAAACAAAGAGCTGGATGCCAATATGGCCTTCGGGGATTTACTGGGCGACGATCAACTCACAGTGAAAGCGTCGATGTTCCGCAATGATGTCGATGACTTCATTAACACCATTGTCGATATCAGCGGCGGAACCACCAGTTATCAGAACGTTAGTAACGCACGTCTAACTGGCTACTCGATTGCCACGGATTACCAAATTCATGATACGGGGATGGGGCTTAGCTACGGCCAAGTAAAAGCGGAAAGCAATGATGGTAGCACCATTGATTCTATTCCAGCGGACAAGTGGGTTGCTCACTTCGATCAAGGTTTTATGAATAACCTTGTCAAAGTCGGTGCCAAAGTAACCTATACCGAATCAACGACTCAAGATAGCCAGTATTACCGTGACTACACCATCGCCGATCTTTACTCCAGCTGGAAAGAAGCCTTCGGAGCCAAACCGCTAACACTCACCTTTGGTATCGATAACTTGACTGATCAATACTACATCCCTGCTCCTCAAACACTGGCTCAGCCGGGACGTAACTTTAAACTTAGCGCGCGCTACACCTTTAAATAACTCATTAAAAATAATCAAAGGGAAATAATTATGAATAAGACAATCGTTAATGACGCTCGCCGATATATGCGTGAGTCTCGCCAATGCGTAATTTCAACCGTTTCTAGAAAGCTAAAAGATTATCCATTTGGCTCAGTCGCACCTTTCATCTCAAGCTATGAAGGCAAGCCCGTCATTTACATCAGTGACATTGCTCAGCACACCAAAAACATGAAAAGCCATAACAAGGTAAGTCTAACCATTTTCGGCGATCCGAAATCTAATGACGACCAAAATCAGAACGCGCGCGTAACCATCATGGGCGATGCCAAGCTACTAGACAAAGAAGCGAGCGCCCAGATACGCCAACGTTTTTTGCAGCAATTTCCACAATATGTCGACTACCCTATCGATCATGGCTTTAATTTCTGGGTCATAGAGCCGCAATTGGTGCGCTATATCGGTGGGTTTGCGCAAGCTTATTGGATCGAAAAGAAAGACTGGCTGCTGCCTACCCCAGACTGGAATTCACAAGCCGAACTTGAAATGGCTGAGCACATGAACCTTGATCATGTCGATGCAATGAAAGTGCTGTTAACCGCACTAAACCGCACACCTGAAAAGTCGATTGCCATGACAGGCATTCAACCCGACGGCTGTTACATTCGTAATGGCAGCCAATCGACCTATCATGAGTTTAAAGAATTTGCTATGACGTCCAAGGACGTGAAAGACCAGCTGATACAAAAAATCGCGCAAGCCCGACATGCCTGTGCCAACACAGTAGAAGCATAAATCTCCATAGCGCCATATAAATAGTGAATTTTCCATTTACCACCAAGCCTTGTTATGGCCCTCGACATAGCAAGGTTTTTTTCATTCCTCGGGTTTACATTTGTTACAGCGAGCAGTAAGAACTTATTCGTTAACTTTGTCAGATAAGACTTTGCCAACTAGCTATCGCCTCGGCTCAACCATTTGATGCATTCAAAAAGCTCCCACAAACAGACTCTACTAATACCTTTTGAAGTGGTAAGTGGTCAAGATTTATAGTTTCCGGATTCAAAAGCTTTTCCTTGGGAGGTGATTGATGTTTCGACTTGTTGCGATCGAATAGGCTTAACTATCAAACCTATACCAAGGATAAACAAACCTGAGGCCGCAATTTGCATCTGGGATAACACCTCACCAAAGACAAAATAACCACTAATCAACGCAAAAATAGGCACCAGTAAGGTCATTGGCATCACGCTACTAAGCGGGTATTTCAGCAACATTCGATTCCATACCCAATAACCAAATAGTGTGGTCGGATAGACTTGAAAAAACAGTGCCGATGAGGTCGACAGATCCCAGACTTGAACCGCATGGAATACTATCTGTTTGCCATGTAATAACACCGCGAGCAAGATTAACGGCGCAGGTGCGAACAACATTCCCCACACATTAAAAGCGAATATCTGCCTTGTATTCGCCAGCTTGACAATCACTCCTACCAACGTCCAGCTAATGGCAGAGATCCCGATTAAAGCAAGCCCAGATTCCGTTACGTTTCCTGTATTCGAAGCCACCATAATCACTAAAGCGACCAGTGAAATCAATGAACCGACCAGCTTGTTCTTAGATAACCGCTCGCGGAAAAAAATCACCCCAACAGCGATGCCTAGCATCACATTAGATTGCAGTAAAATAGAGGATATGCCGGATGACAACCCTGCCGTTATTGACCATGCCGCGATGCCCCAAACTCCCATCCCAAAGAGCACGCCGTAACCTATTAAATAACGCCATTGCACGTTCGGTTTAGGGATAAAGAACACCATCGGTAGTGAAGCCAACATAAACCTTATCGCCGTCACCAATAATGGATCTACCTCACTTGCCGTGAGCTTAATCATTGAAAAATTAACACCCCAAATCGTCATGACCAACAGGGTTAACAAAAAATCTTTTCTACTCATCACACCTTCCTCTAGTTTTTTTGAGTATCACTTGAGCCCCAAAAAGAGTACAGATACACTTTTAACAACAAATTAGAGTACAGATGAAACAGCATGAGTCTTTACAAACAACTTGCCGCGCAGATAGCTGGGTATATTGAAGACAATAAGTTACAACGTGGCAGCCGCCTTCCATCACTTCGCCAATTAGCTAAGCAACACTCCATTAGCATCACAACGGCGGTGCATTGCTATCAAGAATTAGAGTCATTGGGTCTTATCAAAGCTAAGCCTCAAACGGGCTATTATGTCGTAGAAAAATCCAGCTCACTCCCTGCTCCGACATGGAGCCAGTTTGCAAGCCACATCACGGTCCCTCGTGCCAGCCCAATCACGACTCACCACCATAGTGGCCCGCTAGGCGTTTCTGGTTCAGCGCTCACCGATAGCGAACAAACTGAACTCGAACGCAGCTTCCGTCGTGTCATGCAACGCATCGCTCACCGGCTGTCTAGTTATCCCAGTAGCCAAGGGGAGCAAGGGCTTAGGCTAGCACTTGCCAATCATTTCTCAGAGCTTGGTATTGCCTGTAAAGAGCATGATTTTGTGGTGACCTCAGGTTGTATGTCTGCAATGAAAACTGCGCTTGAAGTGTGTAGCGAACAAGGTGATGCGGTCGCGATAAGCTCCCCCTGTTTTAACGGAACGTTGGAATTGCTGCATGTACTCAAACGAAAGATAGTCGAAATCCCATCTCTAGAAGATGGTATCGACCTTGATCAACTGGAGGACCACTTCAAATGTGGACGTGTGAAAACAGGCGTGTTTTGTACCTCACACATGAACCCTCAAGGCATTACCATGTCGCCCAAGCAAAAGCAGCGTCTGGCACGATTAGCCAATCAATATCAAGTGCCTATCATTGAAGATGATGTGTATTTGGAGTTGTCGTATTCGGCACATTGTCCCCTACCAGCTAAATATTATGATGATGGCGGATATATTTTTTGGTGTGGTTCGGTGTCGAAAAGTCTGTCTCCGAGTTATCGGGTAGGTTGGTGCATACCCGGCCGATTTAGAGAGCAATACCATCAACATTTCGCGGCAGGCTGCTACGGCGTATCGACTCCGGTTCAGCTCGCTCTCGCTGATTTTATCGATTCTGGTCAATACGCTAAACTTCTCAAAGCCAAACGAACACGCTTACTTGAGCAGCGTGAACAATACCTAACCTATCTTGCTCGACGCCTCCCCAAAGGCACCAAAGTCAGTAACCCACAAGGTGGCTTTGTAGTTTGGGTACAAATACCTTCTCTAAACGGGAAAAACCTCGCAGACGAATTGGCCGAGAACCAAGTAGACGTAAGACTAGGAACATTATTTACTACGCTCAATCTCTATGATGATTGTTTACGCATCAACATTGGCCATCCATTGGAAGGGAATGCAAAATCTGAATTAGATAAGCTGCTCAGCGCAATCAAAAAAAGTGTGGTTAGTGAACAGGAATAAAAGGGGTTAGCAGTAAAATTCTTCAACTTTATCTAAGCAAGCTTGGTAGGCTTCATCATAGTCAAAAAACACCAAATAGTTAGACGTTTCTATTTTGCTATCGAGGGTAAAATCCTGCAATTTTCGCGATAAAACTACGGCCAGCAGCACACAGCCATTATTCAGCATCCACTCGGTTTGACGATTATTGGTTTCCCAAGAATCTTCTGATGAGCCTAGCCATTGCCGACAGTCGTGTAACAAGACCCAAGGTTTAATGGTATTGTTCTGGTCGGACTCTAGATGCTCGACCACCTCTTCGAACCACGTGAGACTGTATTCATTATTCGTCGCACCAATCACGGTCGAATGGATGAGATGATTTTCACAACGAATGACTGATTCACCATGAATATTACGCCTTTTCACAGCCTAACTCTCCTTTTACCGTCTCTATTGCTGTTCACATCGCTCCATTTAATCTTAGTTAACAGACAGCAGTTCGACTAGGCGTGTTAAGCGACCGAACTATACAAGTACTCTATTGTAGCAAGGGCGGAAACAACCAAATGCAACCGCCCTTTTCGACATGAGTATGTCTACTCTATCTGTTAGTTAGATAGCGTCTAGCTATACCAACGCTTAAGAGCTGGAATCCTAGACAATACTAGGATATCGGCCAGTACCACGGCTATCATGGCAAAGCCACCCAATGGAAATAGCGCGCCAAACCCAATAAAGATCACAATCGTACCCCACCAAATTTTTTGATTTTTTGGTACTGGCGGTGGATTTAGTCGAGTAGACGAACGAGGGCGGCGCAGCCACCACATCACAATGGCGCTTACACACATAAAGATAACGCCGAGGCAAAATACGGTGTTGAATGCCTTGTTCCATCCGCCCATATTACCTTTGTGGAAAGCAATACCCGCAGCCATAGAACGTGCCATTGGTCCATACATTCCCCAGCCAATATCCGCTAAAACTTTGCCCGAATATTGGTCGATATGAACAGTACGATCATTCTCTGGGTTCGCAATATCGCCATGCACTGTATTAGCAGAGAGTGTATATACCCCTGTTTGGCTTTGTGGCAAGCTCAAAGTGTAGTGAGTCAGCCCGATTTGTTTCGCATACGCCACGACAGAATCTAGATTCACGGGCCCAGTGATTCCGCTGTCCCCTTTTTTCGAACCTGACTTCGGCATTGGTGTCAGCGCCACTCCCCAAGGGACTTCTTTTTGCCCTGCAATATTTAAAGAAGCATGGGTCGTATCAGACAAAGGAACTTGCTTAAACATTTGCGCAGGTAAGCTGCTCCATGCTTGGACCAACTTTTGTCCCCAAATATTGGTCCAAGAAAGGCCTGATACTAAGAAAAACAGTAGGACGGCAAATCCGTAGAAACCGACACTGGCATGCAAGTTTTTCCAAACTGAACGGCCATTGCCATTAGAAAATGGCCAAACAAATGTTTTGGCGTTTTGTTTATCGCGTGGCCACCACAGATATAGACCTGAGAATACTAATAACACGCCTAAGCTCGCCGCGATCTCGAGTAAATGATTACCTGTATCACCAATAAGGAGAGTGCCATGAATAGCGTTGGCCCAGCCATACCATGTATGCGTCATATCAAATGCGCTGGTGACTTGGTCAGTATAAGGGTTGATATTGACGCTAAGGTTTCGCCCATCGACAGTGGCAATAAAAAACTGATTCACATCACCAGCCGTTGCACCCGGAACAAACTGAAGAATATGAGCATTAGGATAAGCCGCTTCAACCGATGCCATTTGACTCAAAGGTGAGCTGACGTGGGATTGAACGGGTACATGCAAGGTATCGGAATGCAACCACTCGGCAACGTTGTTGCCATATAACATGGCCAATCCGCTCAAGCTTAGAACGAGTAAAAACGGCAGAACATACACACCAGCAAAAAAATGCCAACGCCACACTGCTAAATAACGCATCCGACTTACATGCTGGTTGTCTCTACTCCCCTCTTTATCCGCCGCTTTCTCTGTACCTGCCACCGTTTGGTCTAACATATTCTTCCTTTAGGTTGTAACAACTAACTGCGGCAGTAGGTTACAGAATGCGTGATTATTTACAACTCTAATAATAAGAACAAAGTGATTTGATGTCATTATATGTTGTCAGAACAAATTGATAGGACCATACATTGAAAGTCTTGCCACTAAATAACACGCAAAAAAAAGAGCAGATAAACTGCTCTTCTCTTCATGTTAACTATATTTCTAAGTCAATTATTTTTGACCTAATTTTGATAACGCTACGCCATCCATCAGGTTTTTCTCAATCTTCTCTAAGCTCACACCTTTTGTCTCTGGGATTAGAGCCATAGTGACAAATAGGAACGCTAGGTTTAGCGCCGCGTATAACCAGAATGTTGGAGCATTGCCGAGCACTTTAAGGAAAGTTAGGAATGTCGCGCCGACAATCATGTTCGCAATCCAGTTCGTTGCCGTACTGACTGTGATACCGAAATCACGCGCTTTCAGCGGTTGGATTTCAGAACATAATACCCAAATCAGTGGGCCAGCACTCATTGCGAAACCAATGATGAACACAAGTAATACGAATGCAGCGAAGTATTGCTCAACTTGAGTGGCAACGCCCATGTGTAGCAGCATGCCTAGGATTGCCATGGCTGCGGCCATTACAAGGAAACCAAGTTTGAGAACTGGTTTACGACCCCATTTATCCACTAAACCAATCGCAATAAAGGTTGCAAACACGTTCACCAAGCCAACAATAACCGTACCCCACATTTGTTGCTCTGTGGTCGCAAAGCCAGCAATTTTAAATATGCGCGGCGCGTAGTACATGATGACGTTCATACCAGTAAACTGCTGCATGACCTGCAGAACAATACCTAGATATACAGCTCGGCGACAGTTTTTATTTGATACAAACAGAGACCAGCCACTTTGCTTCACTTTCAAGCTTTCACGAATTGAATCCAACTCTTTGCTTGCAGTAACGCTACAGCCACGAAGTAATTCTAATACTTCTTTTGCTTCAACATGACGATTTTTCAACGCCAACCAACGAGGGCTGCGTGGCAACATCATCACACCGATAAATAAGATAAGTGCAGGAATAGTAATAACACCCAACATCCAACGCCATTCGCCTGTGTAGCTAAATGCAGTGTCAGTAACGAAAGCCGCGACGATACCGATAGTGATCATCAACTGATACATAGAAATCAAGCTACCGCGAAGACGCTGTGGTGCAATTTCAGAAAGATAAAGCGGGGCAGTAAAAGAGGCAACACCAACGGCAACACCAAGCGCAACACGGAAAAAGATGAGCACTTCTTGAGTCATCGCGAGTGCACAGCCTAAAGAACCAACCGAAAATAAAATTGACGCCACGACTAGGCTATATTTACGACCAAATTTATTCGATAGTGGGCCAGAACCAATAGCGCCAACCGCGGCACCAAACATCATTGAGCTCACTACCCATTCTTGCGCACTGGTGCTCAAACCAAACTCTTTAGCCACAAATGGAAGCGCACCTGAGATAACGCCGATATCCAATCCAAATAATAAGCCCGCTAGAGCCGCAATCACACAAGCGATAAATACGTGCCGGTTTAACCCGCCGTCTTCGTGTATTGAAGATGATTCGCCATTGGTACTTCTGTCAGTAATCACTGTTGCCATAATGGTGTCTCTTATTAGTATAAAATTAATCAGCTTTGCTATTAGTCGTTAAAGGAACCTGTTTAACGTTTTCCTAGACCCTGTTTTCGGGTTCGTCGGGCATAGCAAGCATACATGCGTAATGTTTAAATCGGACTATTGTGCTTGTGAGTAACTAAATCAAGTGTGTAGAAGAAGTACATTTCGTTCTGTAGATACACCGAGACTCAGTAAAAGCATCCTTTCCTTGTCACGTTACGAAACCGATTTGCAAAGCCTCATCTCTATGACTCCACTGGCAGCCTACCCGTGCTATCAGAGGAAAAGCATGGTAACGATTACATACACAATTGTGAATGATGAAGATCACAGACATAGATAAAACTATCAGAATTATGCCCAACATTGTGACAACAAGTAGAGCTTGTTAACCAGATGGAACAAGCTAGTAACAGGCTTAACAATGTAATTTGTACATATAATAGCCTTAATTAATTTACTAACTGAATTAATTAAGGCTGTAACAAAGCAGCAAGCAGAAATTAAAGATTTGCATCTTTTTACTCTAACCTAAGGAATATCGAGTACAAACAACAACAATAAAAACCATAAACAACTGAAATTCAAGGAGTAAAAAACAAAGCATGCACTGTAAACGATTACAAAATATCACCAAATTGGTGCATCATAAAAAAGTCCGATCAAGCTGCCCTATTTCGCTCCGCTTAGTACTTTATTTCCCGCAATGATTAACATACATTGATCTATTGATGCACAGCTATACTCACCGCTTTAGAGCATTGAAGCCTGGATTCACGCTCTAAAGGAGGCATCTTAAGTCACTGGGTATATAAACCAAAATAACGAGGTTCACGTGAACGATGTAATCAACCTTTCTTGGTGGCAACTGCTACTTTTTTCCTGCACCTTACTGATCCCATACGCAATCAACGTTCAGTTAAAGCTGAATCTCGGCAAAGATATCTTAGTCAGCGTGCTGAGAATGAGCCTGCAGCTCATATTGGTAGGTATCTATTTAGAGTATCTTTTCAAGATTAATAGCTTAACCATTAACTTGGTTTGGCTGACCGCTATGCTCGCCATTGGAGCCAGCTCTATTGTTAGCAAAAGTAACCTCCCTCAATCCAAAGTATTTGCTCCCGTTCTCGCTGGACTGTCGCTCGGACTGCTCCCTATTTTATCGCTCTGCGTACTAATCATCAGACCAAACCCGATTTATAGTGCCCAATATATTATCCCGTTAGCGGGTATGCTGCTGGGCAACAGCTTGAGCGGCAACATAGTCGCGCTACAAAATCTATTCACAGCACTACAAGAAAGGAAATCCGAATACGAAGGGGCGCTATCTTTGGGTGCGTCACCGCTGTACGCAACGCTACCTTTTGTGCGCTCAGCCTTACAAAAATCATTGGCACCCATCCTTGCCTCTATGACCACAACCGGACTCGTTACACTGCCCGGCATGATGACTGGTCAAATTTTAGGGGGAGCTAATCCACTCGTCGCAATCAAGTATCAGTTGTTAGTAATGATCGCTATTTTTGTCACCATGAGCATTTCAACCGCTGTCACCTTAAGGCTCGCCATCCCTTATACCATCAACAAAGAAGGCCGAGTGTTGGTTAAGCTGCGCTCAAATCATTAATTTTACCCACCAGTTAATAACAACAAAACCACAACAAACCAACCAAGATTGCAACATTCGCATAGTTACTATTCAATGTTGCAAAAAGAATGCATTACCCTTGGCCAATTCCCCTTTAAAGCCTTTGTGCATCTGACTTCCGGCAATCGAATTAAAGGCTCAACCACATGCTATCTAGTTGTAATGAAAGATATTTATCTATCCATCAGCGTGATGTGATGATATTTATTTATTATGTATAAAAATCATACTGCACGCTCACACATTAACTTGACATACGAGTAACCGAGACTTTCCCACTAGTTTGTCCACAGAAAATGTGGATAAAGTTTGGAAGCTATCAGAGCATTTCGTACTAAAAGTGATCTAAGACAGTTTGGCGAACCATTAAAGTGCAGATTAAAATTACATTTCCCTATTATGGGGAAATGGGTAAATTCCACTCTAAAAATAAATTCGTTGATATAAATTATATGGACCAGGAAGAGGAAACAATCACGTTGTTGGAAGGGATTAGGGTATTTACTTATCTAAAATGACTCGTCGATAAGTTGATAAGCAACTTTGATACGAGTAACAGCATTATGTAAGGAACTTTTCGACACGCCGAACTCAAGTGCAAGATCTGACTGCCGCTCATTAGTCATCAGGTGTCTTTTCGCCGCAATAAAAACGTTTGATTTGGTACTACGCCCTGTCAAACGCCCTATTACATCTATTTGAGTTTCTGTCATCAATTTTCCTCTCAAAAAAGCTCACGAAAGCTGTATCGCCAGCGAGCTTGATAGGCGACGAGTATAACTCACTATGCCAACACAAATTTTCGACAAATTGTAAAACTAGGTAAAACTGTTCGTCGCTAAACACTCATTGATAACTTACGTTAGCAATTCAATGTTCATAGAGTGTTATAAGAAAGTCATTCCCCTAAAAATGTAGAAAGGGATCACAGAAGGAAAGAAGCGCAGCTATAAGGCCGGGGAATTCAAACAAGCCCTACTGAAGAGGGCTTGTTGAGGATATTCGTAAAGGTTTCTACCTAAAATACACCAGAAATTGAAGAGGTAAGGCCATCAACCAGCGCAGGTTCAGCCTCAGGGAACTTCAAATTCATTTTGTTTGCATTCGAAACAATTCGAGTTTGATAACGCTTTTTGTTATCCATCTTCGTCAGTTTCGTGCTCGTAGAGCCCGCCGAACCATTATGTAAATTAGCAGACTCAACCGTTTTGAACTTCACTTTAGATTTCTCAACAATCCTTACATCTGTAATCATTGTATAGTTGGTGTCCTCCACTAATGCATCTGCAACAAGCCCGATAGCGCTGCCGATCAGCCCACCAGCGACAATAGAAGAGGAATGGGAAGAACTTGATGCAACGGCTAACGCACCTATAGCACCGCCACCTAAAGCCGCACCATAACCACTAGACAAGAACCCTTGAGAGTCACGTAGATCCATCTTATCTGCTTTCAAAATATTCGCTTGGATCCAGTAGTGAGCTTTGGTTGAACTCTTAATTACAGTGTATCCTTTCGCTTTCAGTTTGCGTGTAAGCTCTGGAACGATATCAAGCTTTTTGTCAGAAGTATTACGTATTTGAAGGTATACTGTATGCTCGCTATCCGGTACTGGGTCTAACCAAACTGTTTGAGACATCTGTGTTTTTACATCTAAGTTACGCTTTTTTACTGCCGTTGTTATAGCTGAACAACCAGATAACGATACTGCCGCTACTAGTGCCAAAATCACTGCTTTGGTTTTATTCACTTTATATACCTCATGGTATTAATTATTGTTTTTAGAGAGGGTTCGTTCTGATACCCTTCCTTTTCCTAGCCGATTCCTCAATGAGTTAGGTTCTATCGCCTAATGAAACCTATGTACTCATTTGCAGTGCCGATAATACATGTTTAAACATGTACCTTCAATTGATTGCTATCCGATATATCTACGCTAAATATGTGTAAATTGGATTGTTCGTATCAACGAATTTGCACCATACGACAGAAAATTGTGACAAAACCTGCCAAGATGTTTATTGACCGCAGAATAAGAAGACAAACAAGGACAAACCTATGACCCTTACTCAAGAACATCTCAACGAATTAAACTTACTGCTCCAATTCGACCTCAACAGTGCGGCAACCGGAATCAAAGTTCGCAGCGATGCACCTGACGATACACAGAAAGCAGCCAGTCAATTGTTTCATAAAGGTCTATGCACCCAACCAGATGGCGGGTATTTGACTGATGAGGGGATTGAAATTGCAGAACGCCTTGAACGAACTGCACGCCGCCTTGCATAACAATCACCTCAAGTGATCGCAATTTTATAAGGCTACAAATAAATGACGACCTTTACCGTCCTTGGCGCTGGCTGGCTGGGAAAGCCACTGGCGCTACATTTACATAACCTTGGTCACACCGTTTATGCGAGCCGAACCTCTAACCAAAGCGTGAAAGAACTCGACGACCTTGGTTTAAACGGCTTTGTTGCATCGGTGAATGCCGATGCTAACGACGTGCCGAATACCAGCTCTTCACTTGGAGATACGCTAGCATTGCAGGGCTGCGAAGTTCTTGTGGTATGTTTCCCACCTGGCACCCGTTCTAAGGACAAAGGCCGCTCATACGCAGCCAAATGGGAGAATTTGACTGCTCAATTGAAAACAATTGCACGTTTAGGGCAAAGTAGCGTCCGTAAAGTCATTATGATCAGTACCACTTCCGTCTACCCAAGCCCGGCTCAAGAGTATTGTGAGGAAGACGCTAACCTCAACTTAGCAGAAAGCTCAGAACTATTTTCCGTCAGTGCAAAGCGCATCCTGACGGCAGAGCAGCATTTAATTGATTCTAAACTGGAGTACGGCATCATCCGCTGCAGCGGCTTAATTGGCCCAGGCCGTCACCCTGCTCGTTTTGTCCGGCACTTAAAAACCGTCAGCCGCCAAGCGCCTGCCAATATGATCCATCTTGACGATGTCATCGGTGTTATTAAGCATATTTCTGACTTACCTGAAAGCACCATAGTCAACGCAACCTCCCCCGAGACAACCAATAAAGCCCATTTTTATCAAGCCGCGATCGAGTCCATCCAATCTGAACTACCTATTTATTCCGAGCCACTTATTCATGCAGAGCAACAGCTGCCAAGTACAACCGATACCGCCGACAAGCGAATTTTAGCGAATAAGCTCGTTGAGATAGGTTATCAATTTATCTATCCGCATACCCTAGCTGCATTGGAAGCGATCCCGGTTACTGGCACTTCCCAATCATAGTTATCTGCAACTAGCGCTAAACCGTACTTATTAAATGTATTTTTTTGAGCTTCGATACATAAAGGTGATATACTAGGCGGCCATATTTCGACCTAGAGCACCATGACCATGAAACAAGAAATTCAGCAGCTTAATAATCGATTAGATACTTGCAATCATAAGCTTTCTGCAGCAAGAGCTCGCAGAGATCAGGCCATGGTGACGCACTTTACTAACGAAATTGACAAAATCAACAAAAAAGTTGCACAGCTAAAGCATAAGCAAAGTTTTGATATGAATAAAGAGCGTAAATCGTTGCTTGATCTGCCTTTCTCTCGAGAAATCACCAAAGCTGAACAAGCCGACATGGGTAAACTGAAAAAGTCAGTACGTGGCCTAGTCATAGTTCACCCAATGACCAAAATTGGTAAAGAACTACGCATAGATGTCATGACAGGATATGCACCGAAAAAATTCTAATCAATCATCGTTCGTTATTAGAATAGGTGGAGTCACTACTCCACCTATTTCGCCATTACTCAATGACTTTTCAACGACACATCAGCCACGAACGAAGGCCACGCTCTACTACACCAATCTGCTAAGCAGCTCTGCGTCTCATCATCGTCAACCTTTTAAACAGCCACTCACCCGGAGCCTGAGTTAAACTCACGCCGAGCAAAATAATCGCGCCAGCAGCAAGCTGAATAGAACTCAATGTTTCGCCAAGTAACACATAGGCCATAATCGCGCTAAGAATGGGTAAGAAGTTCATAAAAATTGATGCTTTCGGCGCTCCCAACAAAGCCACCCCTCTCATCCAACAATAAGGGGCACCAAGCGAGGCAATGACGCCCGCGTAACCTACCAAGCCTAACGCGTGAGAGTTAAAGCTGTGCTCACCAAATGCCCAAAATATCGGCGAAAGTAGCAATATCGTGCACAGTACCTGCACATTTAGCGACACCCACACTGGCAATGCAATTGAACTTTGCCAATGCTTAAGTAGCAAGCTATAAAATGCATAGCACAGCACTGCGATAATCATCCAACCTTCTCCAACAGCAATATGCTCATGAAATAGATTCACTGGAGAGCCTTTGCTAACAAAGATAGACACGCCCAGTAACGAAATCACCGCGCCTGTTGTCCCTATAGCCGAAATATTTTGCTTAAAGATCAAACGCCCTAATACTAAAGTAAATACTGGAAATAGCCCTAAGATTACCCCAGATTGACCTGCATTGATCGAAAGCGCCGCAACATAAGCAATGCTTGGGTACAAAACCATGCCGAACAGTGACAAAACAAAAAGTTTGCCCAAGTTAGCAACGATTTGCTGTCGATTGCGCCTAAGCGCGGGCCAGCACATCGGGGTCAAAACTAATCCTGCGACTAGCCAACGATAAAAGGAAATGTCGCCTGGGACAATAACGCCCACTGCCATTCTGTTTACCAGCATATTTCCAGACCATATCATCACGGCAATGAACGGAAATAGTGTTTGCATGTCAATTACTCATATTAATCAATCGTGGCGACAGGATAGCGTGTCTGCTACTATCTAGATAATGAATATCAGACAAATGATAGCTAGTATCAGACAAGATTATGACGATAGGCCCGACCACAATCCCAATGACAGCACCGCTTTGTTTTCAATACGAAGAGTTTAAAAACACTTCTGAAACCATAAATCACAGCCATCAATGGGGGCAATTTAACACTATTGATCAGGGAGTTATGGAAATTAATGTCAGTGAGAGGCTTCTAATTTCTCCTTGCGATCATGCGATTTGGATTCCACCAAACATTGAACACCAAAGTCAGTATAAGCAAGCTCAACGCTATTGTTCGATTTATATAGAACCAGAACACGCACTGAGAATGCCTTCTGATCCCTGCATCGTCGCGATTGATCCAGTAAGCAAAAGTATCCTAGGACAATTTTCCGCCTGGGGCACTAATCATATTGATGGCCATCGTGAGCAGAGACTAGCACATGTGCTGATTGACCAATTCAGTCACGCACCCACCATGCCAGATTTTTTGCCCAACAGCCAAGATAAGCTACTCGCCCCCATACTGACTGAACTGCAACAAAATCCGGCGGACAAGCGTACTCTCAAAGAATGGGCCAGTGTTGCTTATACCACAGAGAGAACCCTTGCCCGTCGCTGTAAAAAAGAGCTTAATATGACGTTCAACGACTGGAAACAGCGCTTACTGTTTATCACTGCTTTAAGAATGCTAAAACAGTCGACTTCGGTACAAGATATCGCATTTGAGCTCGGTTATAGCTCGTCGTCAGCCTTTATCGCCATGTTTAGACGCCATGCTGGTACCTCTCCCGAACAATACACCCGTCAGTGGCACCATGTTCCTGCAGCGCTGAGCGAGCACTAAAAAGCCAGCGTCGACGACGCTGGCTTTTGCTTATGAGTTTATTGAGTTGTTGGCTGATGACTTGTCGGTCTATGGGCTTATTTAGCAATAGCTTTGTTAAGCCGTAGTTTTGTTAAGCCATAGTCTTGTTAAGTCATAGATAACTAGTCGCTAAAACCAATTAGTGAAAAGCTTCTTCTTTCTCACCTAGGTATTTAAATTTCAACTCATCTTTTTCAACGGAGACTTTCACCGTACCGCCGTTCACTAGCACACCAAATAACAACTCGTTCGCAAGCGGCTTTTTCACCTGCTCTTGAATAACCCGTGCCATAGGTCGTGCACCCATCGTTTTGTCATAACCTTTCGTTGCTAACCAATGGCGAGCATCTTCAGACAACTCAAGCGATACTCCACGTACATCCAATTGAGCTTGCAGTTCGACAATAAACTTGTCGACCACCTGATGGATGACGTTTTCATCTAGGCTATTAAACCAAATGATATTGTCTAAACGGTTACGGAACTCAGGGGTAAAGACTTTCTTGATCACCGACATCGCATCATGACTATGATCTTGCTGAATCAAACCAATAGATTGCTTCACAGTCTCTTGAACACCAGCGTTAGTGGTCATCACCAAAATCACATTACGGAAATCAGCTTTTCGGCCGTTATTGTCCGTTAGCGTACCGTTATCCATCACTTGTAGCAGCAAGTTGAATATATCTGGGTGAGCTTTCTCAATTTCATCCAGCAGCACGACAGAGTGAGGATGCTTGATAACGGAGTCAGTAAGCAAACCACCTTGATCATAGCCAACGTAGCCCGGAGGAGCACCAATTAAACGGCTCACCGAATGACGTTCACCATACTCAGACATATCAAAACGAAGCAATTCGATGCCCAATAATTTAGAAAGTTGCACCGTAACTTCAGTTTTACCAACCCCAGTTGGGCCTGCGAATAAGAATGAACCGACTGGCTTGTTATCTTCACCAAGGCCCGCGCGAGTCAACTTAATGGCTTCACTCAGTGAATCAATGGCTAAGTCTTGACCAAACACCAGCATCTTCATCTTGTCGTCTAGGCTCTTCAAAATATCTTTATCTGAAGAAGAGACAGACTTTTCAGGGATCCGAGCCATCTTGGCGACCATCGCCTCGATATCTCCAACGCTAACCGTTTTTTTACGGCGGCTCGCAGGAGCTAAACGACTTCTTGCTCCAGCTTCATCAATGACGTCAATGGCCTTATCTGGCAGGTGTCTTTCATTGATATATTTGGCAGAAAGCTCTACCGCAGCTCTCAATGCTTTGTTCGTGTATCGAACGGCATGGTGAGCTTCGTATTTTGGCTTCAAGCCAATCAGGATCTTAGTCGTGTCATCAAGTGATGGCTCAACAATATCAATCTTCTGGAAGCGACGAGAAAGTGCTCGCTCCTTATCAAATATATTGCTGTACTCTTGGTAAGTTGTCGAACCAATACAGCGTAATTTACCGCCGCTAAGAAGTGGCTTGATCAAGTTAGCCGCATCAACTTGCCCCCCTGATGCAGCGCCAGCACCGATGATAGTATGAATTTCATCGATAAATAATATTGCATCGTCTTCTTTTTCAAGCTGCTTCAAAATAGCTTTAAAACGCTTCTCGAAGTCGCCACGGTATTTGGTGCCAGCCAGCAATGAGCCGATATCTAGCGAGTAAATCACACTATTTTGAATGACATCTGGCACTTGGCCTTCAACAATGCGCCACGCTAGCCCTTCAGCAATCGCAGTTTTACCTACGCCAGCTTCACCCACGAGCAGAGGGTTATTTTTACGACGACGACACAGAACTTGGACAGTTCTTTCCAACTCTTTATCACGACCAATAAGGGGATCGATATTGCCTTGCTTAGCAACCATATTCAAATTGGTGGCAAAACTTTCCAAGCGCTCTTCGCTACTTCCCTCTTCAACGTTTTCGCTACTAAAGGAATCCGAAGCAGAATCTTCGTTTGAACTTGATGCTTTAGTAATACCGTGAGAAATGTAATTCACAATGTCGAGGCGGCTGATATCGTTCTTCTTCAGCAAATATGCAGCGTGAGATTCTTGCTCACTAAAGATGGCAACCAGTACATTCGCACCTGTCACTTCGCTACGTCCAGAAGATTGGACATGGAACACAGCACGTTGCAGCACACGTTGAAAGCTCAACGTAGGTTGCGTCTCACGGTTTTCATCATTATCTGGGATTAATGGTGTGGTTTGGTCAATGAATACGTCAAGTTCTTGACGCAGAGCATCAAGATCAGCTTGGCATGCACATAACGCTTCTCTAGCAGCATCGTTTTCAATTAACGCTAATAGGAGGTGTTCAACGGTCATAAACTCATGTCTTTTGTCTCGTGCACGGGCGAACGCGCCATTGAGACTCGACTCTAACTCTTTGTTCAGCATAGGTACCTCCTTAGAAAAACCTCACCTTCCGATAAGATTTAGACTTGCTCCATTGTACAAAGTAGCGGGTGCTCATTTTCCCTTGAGTGCGCCGTAACTTGTGCTACTTTGGTCTCCGCAACCTCTGCAGTATACGTACCACAGACTGCTTTTCCTTCGTAATGTACCCTGAGCATCACTTGCGTTGCTTGGTCTATGTCCATAGAAAAAAAGCGCTCAAGGATTTCGATAACAAAATCCATCGGAGTGTAATCATCGTTATTTAACAAAACGTTATACATCGCCGGTGGCTTAACTTTAGTCTTTTCTTTCTCCAGTAAATCTGAGTCTGGAGATACCCATTCAAATTGTTTGCTCATTGTTAATATATTATTCAACGTGTTGATCGGCCATATTTTATCACGTCATTGTGACGAACGTTTCACTATCCATTCTTATTTGGATAAGAAACCACCAGCTCTGTAAACACATCCCTTACTTAGAGCCTAATCCAGCAATGGTTGTGCTGCAAACTCTAAAGCGGCTGGATTCTATCGTACCTCGGTATCTCCTTGATTAAGAAGAACCCAATCACGCAATTCACAGATCAAGTCGTAAAGCCTGTAAAATTGTCGGCGATTACATATTTGCGTAAAAAAAACTTGACGAAACGACAAATATCAAGAATTTAATGCGGTTTTTCTATTGACTGTCGCCAATCATTGACTAAATTGGTCAACATGATGAATATAAATTAGATAAATATCATTTATGTATTCATCACTAGATTCAATCCAACTCATTGGATGGATCTGGCAATAACATCGGTAATAGTATACATGAGGGATGTATAGCATGGCGACAGGTACAGTAAAGTGGTTTAACAATGCCAAAGGGTTTGGCTTCATCTGCCCTGAAGGAGAAGACGGCGACATCTTCGCTCATTATTCGATTATTCAAATGGATGGCTACAGAACCCTAAAAGCAGGGCAACAAGTCTCCTACGAAGTTGAACAGGGCCCTAAAGGTTTCCATGCCAGCTATGTTGTCCCGATAGAAGGCCAAGCCTTAAAGTGATGTCGCGCTGACGGCACCTCGTCACGCAATCCACTAAGCTGTGCACGACCAAATTAGTCACTGCCTAGGTGAGACATGACCTAAATCGTTTAAGCGGATAAGCGGATAAGCGGATAAGCGGATAAGCGGATAAGCGGATAAGCGGATAAGCGGATAAGCATAAATTGTGTATTGCATCGCACGAACAATTAAACCTTCTCTATGAAAAAACCCGCGTGATGCGGGTTTTTAGTATAAGCGATCGCTTAGGTTAATCGATTCTAGCTAGTCAGCTAGTCGATTATGGCGTTTAGTGTCGCACTTGCACGCATTAGAGGTGAAGCAAGGTTAAACTCTAATGCGTAGTAACCGCCAAGCTCACCAGCAATACCTTGGGCGCTGTTCAGTTCGGCTACGATTGTCTCTTCGTTGTCTGCTAGTGCGTTGGCTACAGAGGCAAATTCTTGCGCAAGTTCTGCATCTGCCTTTTGCTCTGCTAACGCTTTTGCCCAATACGCTGCCAAATAGTAATGGCTACCACGGTTGTCCAGCTCACCCACTTTTCTAGATGGAGACTTGTTCTTGTCTAAGAATTCGCCCGTTGCTTTGTCTAACGCATCCGCTAGAACCTGAGCTTTGCCATTGCCTGTAGTCACGCTTAAGTGCTCTAGTGACGCAGCCAGTGCTAGGAATTCACCCAGAGAATCCCAACGTAGATGATTCTCTTTCTCTACCTGTTGAACGTGTTTTGGCGCAGAGCCGCCTGCTCCCGTTTCAAATAAACCGCCTCCGTTCATCAACGGTACGATTGACAACATCTTCGCAGATGTACCCAATTCCAAAATGGGGAACAAGTCCGTTAAGTAATCACGTAATACGTTACCCGTGACTGAAATAGTATCTAGGCCAAGCTTAATGCGCTGCAATGAGAACTCGCATGCTTCTACTGGCGCAAGTACTTTAATTTCCAACCCCTTCGTATCATGTTCAGCCAAATAAGTGTTTACTTTTTTGATTAACTGAGCATCGTGAGCTCGCTGATCGTCGAGCCAGAAAATCGCAGGAACACCGGTGGCACGCGCACGATTTACAGCAAGCTTAACCCAATCTTGGATTGGTGCATCTTTCACTTGGCACATGCGGAAAATATCGCCTTCAGCCACTTCTTGCTCGAGCAAGGTAGTACCCGCTGTATCAATTACACGGACACTGCCTGCAGCATCTAGAATGAAGGTTTTGTCATGCGAACCGTACTCTTCTGCTTTTTGCGCCATCAAACCAACGTTTGGCACACTGCCCATCGTCGTAGGGTCGAATGCGCCATGCTCTTTACAGAAATCAATCACTGTTTGGTAGATACCTGCGTAGCTTCGGTCAGGAATCATCGCCTTAGTATCTTGCTGCTTGCCATCTGGGCCCCACATTTGGCCAGACGAGCGCAACATAGCTGGCATAGAGGCATCCACTATAATGTCGCTTGGTACATGTAAGTTGGTAATACCGCGATCTGAATCGACCATTGCGAGTGGCGGCTGTGTTGAGTAGACAGCTTCAAGAGCGGCTTCAATCTCTTCTTTTTCCGCTTGTGGCAAAGTCGTGATTTTCGCGTAAACATCGCCAATGCCGTTGTTTACATCTACGCCTAGGCTATCAAACACGTCTGAGTATTTGGCGAACACGTCTTTGTAGTAAACTTTAACCGCGTGACCAAAAATCACTGGGTCCGACACTTTCATCATGGTCGCTTTCATGTGCAAAGAAAGTAATACACCTTGCGCTTTCGCTTCTTCAATTTGCTTTTCGAAAAACTCAACCAAAGCGGCTTTACTCATTACCGAGCAATCTATGATTTCTTTATCTTGCAGTGGAAACGCCGCTTTTAGCTCGGTTGCTTGACCATCTTTGCTAACAAACTCAATTTTCACTTGAGTTGCGCCGGCAACCGTCACCGATTTTTCACTGCCGAAAAAGTCATTGCCTGCCATGCTGGAGACGTGAGACTGAGAACCTGCGTCCCACGCACCCATTGAATGCGGGTTTTTCTTCGCGTAATTCTTCACAGATAACGGAGCACGACGGTCAGAGTTACCTTCACGAAGCACAGGGTTTACTGCGCTGCCTTTGATTTTATCGTAGGTTTCTTTAATAGCGGTTTCAGTCGCGTTCGCAGGCTCTTCTGGATAGTTAGGTAATGCATAACCTTTTTGCTGCAATTCGTTGATTGCTGCCTTCAGTTGAGGCACAGACGCAGAGATGTTTGGCAGTTTTATGATATTGGCTTGCGGCGTTTTCGCCAGCTCACCTAATTCAGCCAGTGCATCACCGATCTTTTGATTTTCTTTTAAATACTCTGGGAAGTTTGCAATAATACGCCCAGCTAGAGAAATATCTCGAGTTTCAACCTCTATACCTGAAGACGCAGTGAATGACTGAATAATCGGAAGTAGAGAATACGTCGCAAGCGCAGGTGCTTCATCGGTAATAGTGTAAATGATGGTAGGTTTTTCTTTAGACATGAAGTTTCCCTATTGTTCTAGCAACACCTATCTGGTGCGAGTAAATATGTTCGGTCTATGCGCCAACATAACGACGCGCTTTCCGGTAGCCGACTCGTGTTTCTAAGCGACTTTAAATACCTTAACAGACTCCTGAACCAATCCATGAGTCTGGGTCATCTATAATTAAACAAAACAAAGGCAAGAGTCTATTTCGTTACTCAATGTTCGTGTTTATAGGCGCGCACAGTCTAGCTCATAAATATAGCTCAATATACTTTTGTACACAGAATGTTTACTTTTTTGCAGGTTAGTTAACATGTCGACTCGTTCGAACTCCAATTTTTCTCGCTCTACACACCAGAAACAAAAAAACAGTATGAAACGCACCGATCGCCGCTCAAACGACGTTCATGGCCAACCACATAGAAGAAAAGCGCCAGCAAAAAGCAAACCTTCTTTGCCACTTAGCGAACGCAAAGTAATTATATTCAATAAGCCCTTCGATACACTGAGCCAGTTTACCGATGGTGATGGTAGAAAAACGCTTGCTGACTACATTGCAGTGAAAGATGTCTATGCCGCTGGCCGACTCGATCGGGACAGTGAGGGGCTACTCGTGCTCACCAACGACGGTATACTGCAAGCCAAGCTCACTCAGCCGTCTTCCAAGTCGCCAAAAACTTATTGGGTACAAGTAGAAGGTGCGCCAAATGAAGAAGAACTGGATAAGCTACGCAGCGGTGTAGAGCTCAAAGACGGAATGACCTTGCCAGCAAAAGTCAGCGTGATGCACGAGCCAGAATTGTGGCCGCGTAATCCCCCCGTTCGATTCCGCGCGAATATCCCGACCACCTGGCTAGCAATCACCATTATTGAAGGACGTAATCGCCAAGTCAGGCGTATGACTGCGAACATTGGTTTTCCTACGTTGAGATTAGTGCGTTACTCAGTGGGCTCTATCGAGCTGGGTGATTTACCTCTCGGTGAGTGGAAAGAGATCCAACTGTAACCTGCCGTATAAATCCCCTACGCTACACTTGCACTGAATTCAAACAAAACGCTGAGAAATTCGTCAATTTTTCAGCGTCGAATAAAATCTCAATAATGAATACCAATACTGTGATTTAATTCTAACTAACAGCCTAATAAGACTAAAGTCTACCAACATTTCACTAGCCAATGGCTTATTGTTCTGCTCTCCAAACTACAACAGTTATTTTGTTTTAAACCCAAGAACTTGTACCCATACCATATAATAATTCAATAACTTAATAGGTTTTCGTGTGACAATTAAACGTAGTATCTCCCCTACCGCCTTACTGTTTTCATCGGTAAGCGCGATTTTAGGCTCTGGCTGGCTGTTCAGCGCCTATTTTACTTCCCAATTAGCAGGCCCTGCGGCATTGCTAGCTTGGGTTATCGGCGGCATCACCTCCATTATCATTGCTTTTGTCTTCGCTGAGCTGTGCACCGCCTTCCCTGTTACTGGTTCAAGTACCCGTATTCCATTATTGAGCCACGGTACCTTGGTCAGCTTTGTGTTTTCATGGGTGATTTGGCTATCTTATATGGCTCTTGCGCCAACGGAAGTTCAAGCAGTAGTGCAGTACCTCGCTTTCTACTTCCCAGGTTTAACCCATACACAAGGGGCGTTAACCACTGAAGGGTATATGACGGCGACCGCATTGATGCTCGCAATCAGTGCCATCAATACCTACTCGCTGCACTGGCTAATCAAAGCTAACAACGCACTCACTTATTTAAAGCTCATTATTCCTATCGTGATTGCGTTGGTTATCTTGACCTACTTCCACCACTCATCACAATTGGTTCATAAGGAAGCTGGCGGATTCGCGCCGTTCGGCATGCATGGCGTATTTGCAGCCATTACCTCTGGTGGTATCGTGTTTGCGTTCACTGGCTTTAAACAGGCAGCTGAATTGGCGGGCGAAGCCAAAAATCCAGCCAAAGCGCTACCGATTGCGATCATTGGTTCTATCGTGATCTGCTTAGTTGTATTCTTATTGCTACAAACCGCTTTCTTAACGTCTATGACAGGCCAGAATCTCGCTCATGGTTGGCATAACCTCGATCTTAGCGGCGCGATGAGCCCACTTGCAGCAACTTTGCAGCAAGATCACCTCACAAGCCTGCTACCACTGCTTTACATCGGTGCTCTAGCTGGCCCGTTAGCTTCTGGCCTTATGTATTGTAGTAGTTCAAGTCGTTCACTGTTCGGCATGAGCAAAAATGGTTACTTACCTCTTGCCCTGCAACGCATTACCCTACAAGGCAACCCAATCACTGCCATCCTCGTCAACTTTGTCGTCGGTATGTTGATGTTTGCCCCACTACCGGGCTGGGAAAAAATGGTCGGATTTTTGTCTTCTCTGATGTCCTTAACCTACGCGATTGCACCCATCGCATTGCTTGCGCTACGTAGACAAATGCCGGACATCAAGCGTCCATTCAAGCTACCATTCACCACAGTTTGGTCATGGGCTGCATTCTACATTGCGACACTCATGTCTTACTGGAGTGGTTGGGACACCGTATCCAAGATAAGCATTGCATTGGCCGCAGGCCTAGCGCTATTTTTTGGCTATCACTGCCTTACCGAACGTGGCCGTACGTTCAAAATTGACTGGAAAGAATCAACATGGATGTGGCCTTATTTCATTGGCCTATCGCTGCTCTCCTACCTAGGAAATTTCGGAGGCGGTAAAGGCATAATGCCATTCGGCGTAGACTTTGTCGTGATTGGCATCTTCTGCGCAATTATTATGACGCTGGCTATGCGCTTTAGGCTTCCAGATGACTCAACGCAACATTATGTCAGCACATTCACAGAAAATGCCGGCTAGTTAAACACAAATCACAATCTAGACAAAAAAGCAGCGGCCCAAGTCACTGCTTTTTTTGTTGGAAACGAAAAACAAAAATTAGTACTTGCCGCTTATGTCGGGATTTGATACTCATAAAGCATGAAACGAATTAATATCTGCGCCCTAAACACCACCACTACCACCACGAGCACGTTCGGGGGGTAGATTCTTACATCTTAAAAAAACCTCTGAGCGAAATCGCCGGAGGTTTTTTTATGCCTTTTTTTGTATTTCGCTCAGAGTTTAACAACGGAGAAAGTTATGAAAACTCATCGCGAAATTGCAGAACAACTCGACCTATTCCACTCAGAGCCTCAAGCGCCGGGGATGATTTTTTGGCATCCCAATGGCTGGCGATTGTCTAGAAACATTCAGGATCATATGCGGCATGTTTACCTCGTCAATAGCTTTCAGGAGGTCAACACACCCGTATTCATGAAACAGGAATTGTGGCAAACATCTGGCCATTTAGACATGTTTTCAGAAAACATGTTTTTTGGCGGTGGACAAGAAAGTCGAGAAGGTTATGTTTTAAAACCCATGTCATGTCCGGCGCATATTTTGCTCTATAAGCGCGGCGTGCACAGCCATCGCGATCTGCCACTCAAACTATTTGAATTTGGCTTAGTGCATCGCAACGAATCCTCAGGCTCACTGAATGGTTGCCTGCGAGCGCGTCAATTTACTCAAGATGATGCGCATGTGTTTTGTTTATGGTCGCAAGCTGAATCAGAGATCCGTGCCTACCTGCAACGTGCCAAATTAGTGTATGGCGATTATGGTTATCATTCACTTGAAGTTAAAATATCCACTAAGCCCGACAAAGCGTTGGGGCTCGACGAGCAGTGGCTTCAAGCTCAGGCTCTACTGGATTCCGCCTGTCAATCAGAGGGTATTGATGCTCAATACCAGCAAGGTGAAGGTGCTTTCTATGGCCCGAAAATAGAACTCTCTCTCACAGATTCCATTGGTAGAAACTGGCAATGCGGCACCATTCAATTTGATTTCAACTTACCCGAACGCTTTGATATTCATTACACAAACGAACAAGGTGAATTTGAGCAACCCGTGATTCTACACCAAGCCATGTATGGCTCCATCGAGCGCTGGATTGGTATCTTATTGGAAGTCTCACAAGGCAGCTTCCCTCTTTGGTTACACCCCACTCCCGTTGCCATCGCATCTGTCAGTGAATCACACAGTAGCTTCGTCCGTAAGTTAGAAGCAATATGCCTAGCCCATAACATCCCAGTATTGGTGGATGTGAGCCAAAGTTCCGTCTCGCGAAAAATGAAGCGATTTCACAAACAGAAAGTGCCTTTCCTTCTGACAGTCGGTGACAATGAAGTGGCAGAAAACATGGTTGCAATCAAATGCAGACAAAACGGTGAGATGACACAGTTGCCTATGTCGGAGTTAGTTGATTATTTGTTAGGTAAGCTGAGTAAGAAGGACAAAAGAATGTAATAGCACAGGGGGTATTCGGCTGATTAAACACGAAGCGTTTTTCAGGTTTCATCTCGCCGTTTCCCCCTACATTACGTAATTTGAGAAAGTGAGCTTGTGTGTGTACGCTTTCACTGGTAAGAATATCGAGAATATGCATTTTCCATCTAACTTAATAAGAATAAACACATTATGAACGATGAGCAATTTCAAAGCTTTATTGACATATGTTTCGATGAACTAGAAATAAAACAACAAAAACTTATAGATACCTTCGGCTTTGGCTCTTTTGATAAGTACGAGCTTGATCTCGATGCAGAAGAAATTGAGTTTCTTCAAGCCGATAAAGTCTGCGTCAGATCCACGATAGTACCTATCGGCAGTTTCAATTCCCTTAGTAAAACTTGGATGTGGGGTTGGGCAAATAAAGCTTATCCTGAAAGTCTAAGATTAAAATCTGCCAAACTAAAGGAGCTCGTAAAAATCACAGGGTTTGACATCTTCGGCAACGAGATCACTGAGATTGATGAAGATATGATTTGGGAAATAGCCTCTATGGCCTTGAACCATCTAAAACTTCAAGGGGTCTATCGCAGTCCTGCGAGCAATACACAGTATTTTTATGCTATAAATGGCATCCATCGTGTTGATTAAAAATAACTAAATCATGAATATCCAAGGCTTCAAATTGGCTTATTGCCTATACCTTACAGATCAAAACTTTAGACAAGCTATGATTCAATGCGGACTTAACGCACTGATGAAGGGAATTGATTCAGAGCACATGGTGTTACTTGCTAGCGCCTCCCACGATTCCAATGAGGAAGTCGTCGAGTTATTTAAAAGAGCCTGCGCCGAAGTAAGTATTCCCCTACCAAGTGAACACAATTCTAATTTTTGGCTAGCCAGAACCGCCCTAGAACTAAAATTAGGAGAAATTGAGTTACCTAACCAAAGTACTGATGAAATATTCAAAAGAAACTTACTAGTTGTCTTTTCTGAATTAAAGTTAGCATGTCAACGTGAGAGCTCGTTGACTCACTTCACTAATGAATTGGGTAAACTTCTGGAAATTACGGGCTATATTGATGATTATCAGGAATGGTTAGAAAACTTTATTGAACTTTCAAACCGTCTTGAAATCTCGCCTTGTAAACAAATAATTTGCGACGTTGTTGATCTAACCAATTACTTTTCCTACAGCTCAGCAACAAAAGATCTCGTTGATGAAAGTTATCGACTTGCGACAATGCTTGTTCAAGTGAATCAGAAACT
The DNA here is from genome assembly GCF_050337555.1 of Vibrio profundum. NCBI lineage: Bacteria > Pseudomonadati > Pseudomonadota > Gammaproteobacteria > Vibrionales > Vibrionaceae > Vibrio > Vibrio profundum. The sequence continues at coordinate 510,214 of NZ_JAKJTA010000003.1, read as the reverse complement.
AGAAGAAAGTGAGTGCGATGAATGCGCTAGTCACTTCATCGTATCTAAGTCTCAAATGGTTCACCTTTGCCCAGAGTGCGCGCATTACCTATATAATTACGACAATTGTGAGCACATAATGGCGGATGGCTATTGCTCGGTTTGCAAGTGGGATGGCTCAACAAGCTCATATGTCGAAATATTGAAATCGACTACCTTAAACTAAGCGCTGATCTCAGCGCTTAAGATTTCGCTACTTAGATCTTTGTCACCATTAAACTATCACCTGACCCGTTTGAGCTAGCCACTCCATCACCATAAAAGACCAAACAAAGCATTTCACCAAAAACTGTGATCTTCCCATTTGTGTAAAAGAAAATATCCGCTAAGTTTATTAGTTAATATTTAAAATGGACTTTGGTTAGCGTGATATACCAAGTAAATGAAGACGTTACCTATCTTTCATCACTAAGAAGGATAGCCATTGCAGTTTAGCTACAGTGCGTTTATGGGCGAAAGCCATTACGCAGCAAAAGGGAATATTTGCGTCGTCTCATATTTTGATACTAAGCCAGAATGCTTGCATGAGTTAATCAGTAAAGAAGATAAAACTCACTGCGTTGTATGGCGCTCTTCTTCCTCAATTCCCCTGTATGAAATCATGTGCTCTAAAGATGGGCATGTCATCGAATGTTGCGGCCATGGCTTGCTCTGCGCAGCCTCTCATCTATTCCTAACAAAACAGTATAACGAAGTCGGCTTCTTGATCAGCGGGCGCATAGTGCAAGCGAAGCAATCCATGGGGAAGATTTGGTTGCGTTTTTCTAGACTTCTCGGGGAAAAAATCACACCACCGACATGGATACATAAGGCATTTTCTTTTGAAGGGAAGAAAATTAGCTTGTGTGAAAGTGCAACGCTATATGGTGGTGATACCGGATACCTGTTACTGGAATGGCCCCAAATGACCGATCTGCGTAGCATGACGATATCTAGCGCACAAATCGTGCAAGCAACCAATCGAGCATTGATTTGTGTTGCTCGGACATCCGATCCAACTCTCCTCAATTTCAGATACTTCGCACCTCAATATGGTCCAGTTGAAGACATGGCAACGGGCTCTGCGGCACGAGTTGTCGCCAGTCACTTTGATGGCAAATTTATACTTCACCAAGTTTCAAAAGATGGCGGGCTGATGCACGTTAATCGTAGCGAAAAGCATGTCGAAGTTGGTGGTCTCTACAAGATTAACTGAGAGTATTATTGTGCTTAAAAATAAAATTAGTGAATTAATCTCTACCTTTAAAACCGTTCGAGCGTATTCATTGGAACTGTATGAATACCTTGATGCGGAAGATGTTAACTTACAAGCGTCAGAGTTTGTGAGCCCGCCGAAGTGGCATTTGGCTCACACGACTTGGTTTTTTGAAACTTTCATCCTCAAAGAATTTCTGCAAGGTTACCAAGCTAGAGATAATCACTATGAGGTCTTGTTTAACTCCTACTATAACTCCGTCGGTGATCAATTTTCCCGCCCGCATAGAGGGCTACTAACTCGACCGCTAAACAAAGATGTCTTGTCATACAGACGACACGTCGACGCCTGTATACTGAAGCTTGTATCAAACAATAGCAACCCTGAAATATTAAAACGTATGCAGCTCGGCCTCAATCACGAACAGCAACATCAAGAACTGCTGTTAACCGATATCAAGTATTCGTTTTCCCGTAATCCGACCCTACCCGCTTTTTCACAAAAAAATGTCGAGACGGTTGGAAAATCACCTGAATTAGAATGGCTGGAGTTTTCTGGCGGACTGGCCGAAGTAGGCATCAATAATGGTGACGAACCTTTTTTCTTCGACAATGAATCTCCATCGCATACCGTGTTTTTACCACCATTTCAGATGGCAAACCGATTAGTCACTAACGGCGAGTTCATGGAGTTTGTCCTTGATGGGGGCTACAAAAAGCCAGAATTTTGGCTATCTGATGGCTGGCAAGTCGTCCAAAAAAATGGCTGGGATAGCCCATTATACTGGCACGAAAAACAAGGTATCCAACAAGAATTTACTTTGTACGGCCCGCAACCATGGAATCCCAACAGCCCAGTGACCCATTTGAGCCTATTTGAAGCCGATGCATTCGCGACCTGGTCTGGGGCAAGGCTGCCCACTGAATTTGAGTGGGAGTTTGCAGTAAAAAACACCGCAATCACCCCAGAAATGCCACAAAGTTTCCACCCTCAGTACCCAACCGAACAGGACACAGCATCCACCTTATGTCAGCCATTTGGTACATGTTGGCAATGGACATCGAGCGCCTACCGACCGTATCCCGGTTTTCGCGTCGAGAAAGGAGCCATTGGAGAATATAACGGCAAATTTATGTGCAACCAATGGGTGCTCAGAGGAAGCTCGTGCGTCACTTCAACCGGCCATGCGCGGACAAGTTATCGCAACTTCTTTTACCCGCAAGACAGGTGGCAATTTACGGGATTACGGTTGGCAAAAGATTTAATTTAAAAATTAACCACGTCAAAGGAGATAACGTGAACAACCAAAGCCTTAACGCAAAACAAGATGTAAAGAACGTTTCTTTTGTATCGCTTGAGCAAGCAATTAGCGATGATAAAAACGATATTTTATCTGGCTTTATGGAAGAGCAAAAAACAATCAACGCTAAATATTTTTATGATCACCGTGGTTCAGTGTTATTTGAAAAAATTACGGAGCTGCCAGAGTATTACCTGACTCGAACAGAAAAGCTCATCATGAAAAAGCATGCCGATGAGATGGCGGAGGTATGCGGAGACGGTTGCGTACTTATTGAGCCCGGCAGTGGCAGCAGTGAAAAAGTGAGGATACTGTTAGACCACCTCCAGCCTCAATCTTATGTGCCGATTGATGTTTCAGGTGATTTTCTTGAAATGTCAGCGAAAAAACTTGGTTCAGAGTACCCTTGGATAAACATTGATGCCATTTGCGCCGATTTTTCACAATCGCTAATCTACTCCGATAACATCCCTGTAGGGCGGAGGGTTTTCTTCTACCCAGGATCAACGATCGGGAACATGAATCCGCAAGACGCCGTGGCTTTCCTGAAATTACTTAACGACAGCATCAAACAAGGAGGCGGCGAAGGTGGCATACTCATCGGCATAGACTTAGTTAAACCCGCTTCTCTACTAAACTCGGCTTACAATGATTCTCAGGGCGTAACCGCAGAGTTCAACCTTAACGTCCTTAACAATATCAACACCTTGGCTCATGCGACTTTTAATACCAATAATTTCTCTCACTTAGCTCAATTCAATGAAGAAAAAAGCCGAATTGAGATGCATTTAATCAGCCATTGCAATCATAGCGTACGAGTCGGAGAAAGCTTAGTTTCCTTCAAAGAAGGCGAGCGCATTCATACAGAGAATTCGTACAAATATACCCTGAGTGATATTGGCCGCTTAGCTGAGCAAGCAGAGCTTAAGGTTCAACGAACTTGGACAGATGAAGACTCATTGTTTAGCGTCCACTACCTCATCCCTCGCTGATTCTGTTCTACCTAAACTCTACGGATTAAAAGACACTTAAAGCTGGTTCTGCGACCCAACCTTTCGATTACGGAAGGTTTATCGCACGAACCAGCTATCAATAATTAAATCACGGCTTGTCTTCCGCCCTCCCCCATACCATCCATTGACATCACCGTATTAAGAACAGAGATCACTGGTTCGATTACACATGCGAAAAGGCCACTTAGATCATCAGACAAGGCACTTCTTCGAGCTAATTCAAGTCGGGAGAGCTTTTCAACTTGTTTCTATAACGGGTATTAAGCATTTGATGTGGAAGAAACTAAGATATTTTGCGAGAATACGCCTCCCCCGATTTCGTTTGCTAGTACACGCATCTAAAGCGACATACTTTAAGCAAACAATCGTCAACTGCATAGCTGAAAATGCAGAAGAAAAAGAACGGGGCTCTTAGGCTCCGTTCACTCCATAAATAAAGAATAATTAAAGTTAAAATGAACGAACAATTAAAAACTCTGCTAAACCTCCGCTCGCTAAGAGCTTATTCACGCGATCTATCTTTAGAGCAATTAGAAGAAGCATTTGAAAAGCTAATGACTGTTGTCGATGAACGCCAAAACGCTGAAGCTGAAGCACAAGCAGAAAAAGCGGAACAACAAGCCAAGCTCGCCGCAATTACGTCTCAAATTTCAAAAGACGGGATCGATATACAAGCGCTCTTAAATACTCTCTCTGGAGAAACGAAGAAAAAAGTCAAACGAGCGCCTAAGCCTGCAAAATATAAATATGTTGATTCTTCTGGCACCGAAAGGACATGGACTGGGCAAGGCCGCGTTCCTACCGCTATTCAAACTCAGCTAGATTCAGAAAAAAGTCTGGACGATTTCCTTATCAAATAAACATAAAATGGGGAAGAACACTCCTTCCCCATACTCACTGGCGATCTACATACGCTCTCGCAGGATAAGCGTGTCTCGAGGTAGTTGCCTGAACATTAAGCATAAACTTTGTAATAGAACCCATTTAAGCATTTTGATGACTGGAGATTTCCTGTACTCTTACTACAACTCTAACTAGGTTATCGATAATTTTAGTCATCAGTTTTCCCTAGTTCAAAACTAGTCGTGTATTTAAGAATGAAATTCCACTATCCCCACTTTGACAAACAATACCAGCACCATGAACATAAACGTTTTCGCCACTTTTATGTTGAGTTGAAACTATTGGTAGGCAATAAAGTAAAAACGTGGAACGCAAGGCGTCATAGAAAAGGCTTCAACTTAATTGGCAATGAGCACTTAGAAACAGCGAACCCGCTAGTGCTTCTTAACTTGCCTATTGCAGCACTTTTCATCATCGGCGCTGGGCATTTTATTTTTGCCAGTTGATTGCAACTGAGATGGATTACAACTTCCATTCATATCGATATTAATACCATTTTCTTTTATGGCTCTATCTTTTTTACCTCTGCTGCGTACGCTCAATATTTACAAGCGATCAATGGAACAGAAAGTGTCGACATCTCACCGAATTGGAAAGATTGGAAATGGTTTGCTATTCAGCCGCACCGTATTGGTTTTTGGTCCACGTTCACTCAGTTTTTAGGCACTGTATTATTTAATGTTTCCACGTTTTCTACTCTGCTTCCCCCCTCAAGTCATATCACTTGGTTCTTGTACTGGGTTCCAGATTTAATAGGATCGATATTATTCTTAATTTCTGGCTATTTAGTCATCATAGAAAGCGATGCTAAAATTCATTATTGGCCTAAACGTACACTATCCTCACTGATTTCTATCTTCAATTTGTGGGGATGCCTTTTCTTTATGGTGTCTGCATTCATGGCGATACCATCTTTTATCACATTTCCTATAATACTCGGCGGCTCGTTAGCCACGACTGCGCTAGGGGGAATCTGCTTTATGATCTCTTCTATTTTCTTAACTATTGAAAAGTAACCTCTCCATTTAAAGAGAAGCACTAATAGCTTGTTTGAAGGTTATGAACTGCGCCACTGATGTTAGACGCTTATTGAAGTGAATTTGTAGGTGAAAACAGTTGGGAATGGCACATGAAGTTTAGTATGGCCCATCATCAGTGTCATTTTTCAGTGGATTATTGTTCAGTCCTGTTTGGGAGAAAGTCATACACCTAATACATCATTTAAGATCGCTAGAATTATGTTCGAGTACCGTCTGTTTTCGTATAGCTTCAAGTTCACCCGATTTATCCATTAAACTGATTACGTTATCGAGTTCATCCACTAACATAGTGTTAGAGTTATGAAGATAATGGTACAAATTTATCCGCTTCAATGGTGGCTCAATGAGCATCACTTTTGGGAAGTGTGCATTTTCCTCATATGGCAATCCATGAAGTCTAGCGTTGATGACCAAATCTATCCGCTCTGCATTAAGAACTTTCATCATGTGGTTGGTATCGTTAAACATGAGAACTTTCCGAGCGTACACGCTACATTCTTCGGCGTGTTTAACTCCCCGCCTGATCCCAACACTGAAATTTGCGAGCCCCTCGCAAGAGATAACATCCAGTTTGCGAGTCGAGTAGAGAACTTGTTCGATATAATTTACCGGTGTCGGTATTCTCACTAAGTTAGGGAAGTAGTTAGTGATTGTCCAAACTCTGCTTACCTCACCATCGTATTTTCCTCGATTTGATTGCACGAGAGAACGTTTTGGAGGTAAATCAACAAACTCTAATTCAATCCCAAGCCTTTGATAAGCTACCTTTAGTACATTTTCGCTTATTGTCATGGGCAATGAGTCGCCTGGATTTGCAAGCACAATTCTTTTAGGCGTGTCTTCTGAATATATGGGCGCGGAAATTAAACTGACCAGCAGTACTAGTTGGGCTATTTTCACGACACAGTACCCCTATGGTTTAGGGTAAAGTTTAGTTTCTCATCATTTGACTCGCAAATGAGATTACCTAATTTCCATCCTTGTCTGCTGCACAAACAACAACGCCAGCGAGTAGTCGCTGGCGTTGATTTATATGCTCTATTTACTTATTACTTACAGCATAGAGCGTGCAATTGATGACTACTCGGCAGATTTCTCTTGAGCTTTTGTCACTGTGATTGCTAGCTCTTCAAGCGCGGCTGGATTCGCTTCGCTTGGTGCATTGGTCAGTAGACACGATGCTGTTGTTGTTTTCGGGAACGCGATAACATCACGGATGTTATCTGTTCCACATAACAGCATCACCAAACGATCTAGACCGAATGCCAAACCTGCGTGTGGTGGTGTACCGAACTTAAGTGCGTCTAGTAGGAAACCGAATTTCAGTTTCTGCTCGTCCGCCTCAATGCCTAGAAGATCAAATACCGCAGCTTGCATTTCTGCATTGTGGATACGAACAGAACCGCCGCCCACTTCGTAGCCGTTGATAACCATATCGTAGGCGTTTGAGTTCGCAGCTGCTGGATTCGCTTTCAGCTCTTCCGCTGTCACGCCTAGTGGCGAAGTGAATGGGTGGTGCATAGCGTGTAGGTTGCCTTCACCATCTTCTTCAAACATTGGGAAGTCAACAACCCAAAGTGGCGCCCATACTGACTCGTCGGTTAGCTCAAGATCTTTGCCCACTTTCAGGCGTAGCGCGCCCATCGCTTCTGCTACAGTGTTTGCTTTATCTGCGCCAAATAGGATGATGTCGCCTGATTCAGCGTTAGTGCGCGCAAGAATGCCTTCTACTACATCAGCGTTTAGGAATTTAGCCACTGGAGACTGCACGCCTTCTAGGCCAGCAGCACGGTCGTTAACCTTCATCCATGCCAAACCTTTCGCGCCGTAAATACCAACGTACTCACCGTAAGCGTCAATTTGCTTACGAGTCAGCTTAGCACCGCCCGGTACTCGTAGAACCGCTACGCGGCCTTTTTCATCGTTCGCAGGACCTGCGAACACTTTGAACTCAACGTCTTTGACAAGATCTGCCACGTCAACCAATTCCATTGGGTTACGTAGATCTGGCTTATCAGAACCAAAGCGACGAATAGCTTCGCTAAATGGCATGATTGGGAATTCACCTAGGTCTACATCTAGCAACTCATGCCACATATCGCGAACCATCTTCTCAGTGGTTGCACGCACTTGGTCAGCGCTCATGAAAGACGTTTCGATATCGATTTGGGTAAATTCAGGTTGGCGATCAGCACGCAAATCTTCGTCACGGAAACATTTTACGATTTGGTAGTAGCGATCAAAACCAGACATCATCAACAACTGCTTAAACAGCTGAGGTGATTGCGGCAACGCGTAAAAGCTGCCTTTGTGAACACGGCTTGGTACCAAGTAATCACGCGCGCCTTCTGGAGTAGCTTTGGTCAGCACTGGAGTTTCAATATCCAAGAAACCGTTGTCGTCTAGGAAACGACGAACAAAGCTAGAAGCTTTTGCACGCAACTTGATGCGATCGCTCATTTCAGGACGGCGAAGGTCAAGGTAGCGGAACTTTAAGCGCTGTTCTTCACTGTTGTTTTGGTTGAAGTCCAGTGGCAATACGTCAGCGCGGTTGATGATTTCTAGCGACTTCGCCAGCAGCTCAACTTCACCCGTTGCCATACCTGAATTCACTTGGCTATCAGGACGAGCGCGCACTTCACCCGTCAGCTTGATACAAAATTCGTTACGCAGCTGGTTTGCTACTTCATACGCATCAGCCATATCTGGGTCGACCACAACTTGAACGACGCCTTCACGATCTCGCATATCGATGAAAATTAGACCGCCTAAATCACGACGGCGGTTTACCCAGCCGCAAAGCTCTACTTCTTGTCCGACAAGGGACTTGTTCAGGTGACCACAGTAATGGGTACGCATAATGAATTTCCCAACTTCTATTTGATTAAATCTGTCTGCTTTTGCCATCCGAAAACGAATAGGCAAACCAAACCTTCGTTTATACGCGGAAAGCCGTCGAAAATCGACCTTCAGCGGTAAAGTTTATTGATTTTTCGCTCTAACTGGTGGATAAGAGAGCAACCCTATACCCCAACTATTTTAAAGCGAATAAAAACTGGGGGCGATTATAGCGTTAAAATGTTCAGGGATTCAAAATTCCAGTACAGTGTTTGCCATCTTTTCTTGTGTGATAAATTGTTATGTCTGATTTACCTTTAAGGCTAGGCCTTACTATGTGGTCACATTCTCAGTGGCAACAATCTTTCTACGGCAAAGGGACTCAAACGGCAGAACGATTAGAAAAATATGCTCAGGTGTTCCACTGTGTGGAAGGTAATACGACATTTTATGCCACGCCATCATCCGCCACCGTTAACAATTGGCGCGCCGCAACACACGATGATTTTCGCTTTACCTTTAAACTGCCTAAGGCCATTACCCACCAGCAATTACTGGCTACACCTTCTGGTGAGCTGAATCAGTTTCTGAGCATCATGGAGCCCTTGCACAAGCGTATTGGCCAATGGACCATTCAGCTGCCTGCCACGTTTGGCCCTGAACACTTAGATCGATTGAAAACCTTCTGCGCCAAATTTCCAGCCGATTTCCCACTGGGCATTGAAGTCCGACACATGGCTTTTTTCGCTAAAGGTGAGCATGAAAAACAGCTCAACCAATGGTTAGTCGAATCCGGCCACGACCGAATTATCATGGACAGCCGGCCCGTGTTTGCGGCGACACCTGACAACGAGACCATTATTGATGCGCAGAAAAAGAAACCACGAGTGCCAGTGCACGCCATTGCCACCGCTAGCCGCCCGATGATCCGATTTATCGGTCACCCCGATTTGGATAAAAACTCACGCTACTTTGCACCTTGGTTAAATAAGCTCTCGGCATGGATACAGCAAGGCAAACAGCCGTATGTAATGATCCATACGCCCGATAATATCGAAGCGCCGATTCTCGCCGAACGTCTGTATACCGAGCTTCAACGGCAAATTACTTTGCCAGATTTAGCGCCTTTCCCTGCCAAGCCGCCTTCTTCTCAGTTAGATATGTTTTAGCCGTTTGCACGTGAAAGATGACAAAAGCTCTAAGTTCTCATAAAATACCCGCCCTTTATGTTTGCTGATACATTACACAGCAAAACACATGTAGCCATAGCCAACGAGACAAACTGATGAGCCTAAAAGACACCATTTTCTCAGCGCCAATTAATAAGATTGGTGACTTTACCTTTGATGAAAAAGTGGCTGAGGTATTTCCAGATATGATTCAGCGTTCGGTGCCGGGCTACAGCAACATCATCTCAGCGATTGGCATGTTAGCGGAACGCTACGTAGCCCCAAACAGCCTCGTCTATGATCTCGGCTGCTCTTTGGGAGCCGCAACCCTATCTATGCGCCGCCATATTAAAGCAGAAAACTGCAAAATCATTGCCGTCGATAACTCGCCAGCGATGGTGGAGCGCTGCACCTTGCATGTCAACGCATACCGCTCAGACACGCCCGTTGACGTCATCGAAGCGGATATTCGCAACGTCACCATCGAAAATGCCTCTATGGTTGTGCTGAACTTTACTCTGCAGTTCTTAGCCCCTGACGATAGACAAACTTTGTTAGAAAAGATTTACGCAGGGTTGCGCCCAGGCGGGGTGCTGATCTTGTCTGAGAAATACACTTTCGAAAACGATATGGCTAATGAGCTATTAATTGACTTACACCACAACTTTAAGCGCGCCAATGGCTACAGCGAGTTAGAAGTGAGCCAAAAGCGCAGCGCGATTGAAAATGTCATGCGTCCCGATTCGATTGATACGCACCGTGAGCGCCTAAAAAACATCGGTTTCTCAAGCAATGAAGTTTGGTTTCAATGCTTTAACTTCGGCTCGATGTTCGCCATCAAGTAGTTGTACGTCAACCGCTTATATGTCCTGAAAACTTTTACTAACTAAGAATTGCTAAAATGTTCGATTTCGCTAACTTTTATCAGCTGATTGCCCAAGATACTCGTCTTCAGCCTTGGCTCAATACTCTTCCACAGCAGCTCACCGACTGGAACAACTCTGAGCATGGCGACATGTCAAGGTGGCTGCGCGCGCTCAACAAATTCCCGGTTGAAGCACCTGATAACATCGAACTAAAAGATGAAGTGTCGTTGCACAACAATGAAGCTATGCACGTAGGTCAAGCGAAGAAGCTAGAGAACCTACTGATGACCTTCCACCCTTGGCGCAAAGGCCCATACAACTTGCATGGCATTCATATCGATACGGAATGGCGCAGTGACTGGAAGTGGGATCGCGTTTTACCTCATATCTCGCCACTGAAAGATCGTGCGGTTTTGGATGTTGGCTGTGGTAACGGCTACCATATGTGGCGTATGCTTGGCGAACAAGCACGTTTATGTGTCGGTATCGACCCATCTCACCTATTTTTGGTGCAGTTTGAAGCCGTTCGCAAACTGATGGGTAACGATCAACGCGCTCATCTACTGCCACTCGGTATCGAACAACTACCAAAACTCGAAGCATTTGATACTGTGTTTAGTATGGGCGTCCTCTATCATCGCCGCTCACCGCTCGATCACCTCATGCAACTCAAAGACCAATTGGCCTCTGGTGGGGAACTGGTCCTAGAGACCCTAGTGATCCCTGGTGATGAGAATGCGGTTCTGGTGCCCGTCGACCGCTACGCACAAATGCGCAATGTCTACTTCTTCCCATCGGCAAAAGCGCTTAAAGTTTGGCTAGAAAAGTGCGGCTTTGTTAACGTGCGTATCGTTGATGAAAACCTCACCTCAACTGATGAACAACGCACCACAAAATGGATGACGCACAACTCACTACCAAACTACCTAGATACGAACGATCCAAACAAAACCGTAGAAGGCCACCCTGCTCCGCTTAGAGCGATTTTGGTTGCCAATAAACCTTAACCTGTGGCGATTAACTGGCCATTGAGAAGGGTAAAGCTATTCTAGTGTAAATATTAAGTAAGAATTATCATTTAACCCCTGAATACCCTAAATAGGATGCTTCACGCATCCTTTTTTCTGGGCTAAACTCTGCTGCACAAGTCGCTACCCTCCATGTCGAAGGAAATAAATGTTTAAGAGATTGATTCCCCTTGCTGCGATCAGTTTACTTTCTGGATGCTCATTGGTTAATGGCACGCAATACCACCAGCAAAATCTCAACGCAATTCACACTTCTGAAAAGAACGTTAATAACAAGATGAATGAACTGAGTTTACAGCTGAGCCAACAAGATCAGCAGCTGGCATCGCTCAACTTAAACGTTGAAGCGCTGAAAACCCAGCTTAGCACTTACCACACCGAAGCGATGAACCGCCCAGCTACGCCTGTAACCGCGACAGCCAAAACGACAAAGGAAAAGCCGATGTCAGGTGAGCAAACACCATCGAAGAAAATTACCTTAGGTGAGCTTGAGCGCGTATCCTTCGATTCGGTGAATCAGTCATTCATTGCACGAATCGACACTGGCGCTGCAACCTCTTCACTCAATGCCGCCGATATCCAAGAATTTGAAAGAAATAGCCAACACTGGGTGCGCTTTCACCTTTTTGATGATGAAAATGCCACCGAAGACAAGAATTGGATAGAAGCGCCAATTCTTAGGCATGTTAAGATTATTCAGACAAATATGGAAAAACCACAACGACGACCAGTGGTTGAGCTTTGGATTAAAGTGGGCTCAATCCACGAAAAAGTGCAATTCAACTTAGCAGATAGAACTCAGATGAAATATCCAATTTTGTTGGGTCGTGAGTTCCTGCGAGATATCGCCGTCGTTGATATCAGCCGTCAATTTATCCAGACAGACAATAAGCAAAAATAAGAAGGACGCTTATGACATCACGAATCCCATTTTACCTGTCAATACTCCTATTGGTGGGGGCGGGCATTTTACTCAGCGTATTCCGACATCAACATTATGGTGTGCCATGGCTACCGGGAGAAAGCAGACAGGTGTGGGATGTGGAAGCACGTGTTGAGTTTTCAGCCTTAGATAAGCCTGTTTCCATCTCCCTGGCGATCCCAGATACTCAGCATGGCTATACACGTGTTGCCCGTTCTTCCTCATCACCGGGCTACGGTGTTTCGTATGTACAGTCCGATTCTGGTGAACGAGCCGACTGGACCGTACGACACGCGAAAGGGCCGCAAACTATTTACTATAAAACCCAGTTTCTCGTCGACCCACACGCCAAAGTAGACACAACCCCACCCTCAGGTGACATCCAAAAGCCAACATTCGACGGCCCTGCCGAAGCCGCGGCGATGTCTCTAATCAGCCAAGCCAATAAGTTGTCCGCCGATGACATGACTTTTACTCGTGAACTTATCAAAGCGCTCAACGACACAGAAAGCCAAAATTCATCGCTACTACTTAATGACATGAACAAGGTTCAAGCGGTTCATAAACTGCTTTCTTACGCGCAAATCCCCAATAAAGTCGTGGGCGTTATCCAACTGGAAGATGGCCGCCGCCGCCAAAAACTGCAGCACATGAATGAAGTGTGGAACGGCAGTGAGTGGCAACTATTCAACCCAAATTCGGTGGAACAGCAACTTAACCCTAACCTTCTGGTTTGGGACGAGTCTAACGTGTCTCTCTTGGATGTTGTGGGCGGGCAAAACAGCCAAGTCCACTTCTCGATGATCGAGCAAAAAGTAACAGCACAAGCTGCGACCACAGAAAAAGTGGAAGCCGATGGCCTATTAAACCTTTCAATCCATACACTACCGATTGAAGAGCAATCGATGTTTAAAACCATCATGCTCATTCCGATTGGCGCGTTCATCGTGGTCTTTTTGCGAGTGATTGTTGGTTTGAAAACCTCGGGGACTTTCATGCCAGTACTTATTGCGGTTGCGTTTGTGCAAACCCAATTACTGACCGGTATTGTCGGCTTCCTCTTGATTGTTGGCACTGGGTTAATCATTCGAAGTTACTTATCCAAACTTAACTTGCTCCTCGTGGCTCGAATATCAGCGGTGATCATTGCCGTCATAATGATTATCGCCTTGTTCACCGTATTGGCGTTTAAACTTGGACTCACCGAAGGTATGACGATCACCTTCTTCCCGATGATCATATTGTCGTGGACGGTCGAACGCATGTCTATCTTGTGGGAAGAAGAAGGCACTAAAGAAGTCTTTGTTCAAGGTGGGGGCTCATTACTCACGGCGATATTGGTTTACCTTGCCATGACTAACCCATATATCCAGCACCTAACATTCAACTTTATTGGAGTCCAGTTAATCGTACTGGCAGGCATCCTAATGCTTGGCACCTACACTGGCTACCGCCTAACTGAGCTACGTCGCTTCAAACCACTAACGGAGGATTAACGCATGTTTTCGCGATTTACTTCTCCGTCTAGGCTGCGTCATAAAGGCATTTTAGGAATGAACCAGCGTAACAATCATTATATTGGCCAATATAATGATCGCTCGAAGTTTCCAATGGTGGATGACAAACTCAAAACCAAGCTGCTCGCCGAACAGGCGGGCTGTACGGTACCGGCATTAATTGGGGTAATTAGCCACCAAGCCGAAGTTAAAACCGTTCACAAAATGGTTTCAAGCTGGCCGGGTTTTGTGATTAAACCCGCGCATGGCAGTGGCGGTAAAGGCATTCTAGTCATCCTATCGCACAAAGACGGCCAATATACCAAGCCCTCTGGTGAGGTGATCAACAAACAAGATGTTGAGCGCCACGTCTCCAACGCGTTGGCTGGGCTATTTTCTCTTGGCGGAAGAAACGATGTGGCCATCGTTGAAAACTTGATTAAGTTTGATGACTGCTTCAAAGGCTTTAGCTACGAAGGCGTACCCGATGTCCGAATCATCGTCTTTAAAGGCTACCCTGTGATGGCCATGATGCGCTGCTCAACGGCCGCCTCAGACGGCAAAGCGAACTTGCACCAAGGTGCAGTCGGTGTCGGGCTGGATATTGCTACTGGCAAAGCCATTCGCGCGGTGCAATACGACCGCCCGATTACTCATCACCCTGATACTGATAAAGACTTATTAACCTTAGAAGTTCCCCATTGGCAAAAACTGCTTACCCTCGCCTGCGGCGCATGGGAAATGACAGGACTTGGCTACATGGGCACCGATATGGTGCTCGATAAAGAAGAAGGCCCAATGGTATTAGAGCTAAATGCTCGCCCGGGCCTTGCTATCCAAATCGCCAACGGCGCTGGCTTGCTCCCTCGTTTACATCATATCGAATCACTCGGAGCCAGCTTAGAATACCCTAAGCCCGCGGAACGCGTCGCTTATGCTGCTAAGCAATTTGGCACAGTAGCGCCCCATAAATAATAGCCACCGATTCATAATAACCATCCACTTATCACAACGAGCAGCAGCTGAAACCACTTCAGCTGCTGCTCGTATCTTTACTGATTTACTCTGTCCACACCGAACATAACACCTCTCATTTGTCTATTTTAACCCGACGACTACACCCGAAATTTTTCCTCCACGCTATACTCACGCATAACGGGTAGAAACGGAGAGTGTGGTATGGTCAATAAAAACATACATGGAAACTGGACAATGAGCTTCGATGACCGGTTTCTGCATTCAGAAGTAATCGGCTCAACGAACACGGAAACGAGTATGGCTTGGTTTGAGGAACTAAAACAACGGCTACTCAACTCAACAGACCAAGACACCGTTCCTTGGGTGGCTCTTGTCGACTCTCGCCGTTGGAATATCGGACCTGCAGAGCTGTGGGACGCAAACAATGTTCTAATAAAATGGTGTAGCGAGCACAATTGTATTTTTTTCGCCGTCGTCTACGCAAATAAACTTCAAGAGTTTTCAGCCAAACAAGGCATTGACCCAGAGAGTACAATGCAAATATTTTTTAATTACGATGAAGCATTAAAGGAATGCCAACATAAACTACTCAGAAAGTAACCAGCCTGTCGCCAGCCACTGATACCTGAAATCAGGTATACCCTTTCATTATTAAACCTCACTTTTAGTACGTAACGTTTGTTTGATCGCATCAGCGATTTTTTCTGCGATCATAATAGTCGGTGCATTGGTATTACCTCCTACTAGCGTTGGCATGATAGAAGCGTCAACCACTCTCAGTTGAGTCACTCCATGTACACTACCGCTACTATCAACGACGGCAAAAGGGTCATTCTGTGTCCCCATTTTACATGTCCCTACCGGGTGATACTGAGTATCGGCGCGATTGCGTATGTCTTGTTCTATGGCTAATTCATCATTAGGGTCAACTGGATAGAGTTCGTCACCACGCACTTCATCAAAGGCTTTGCTATTGAGCATCTGATGTTGCTTCTTCCACCCTCGAATCATGATCTTCATATCTTCAGAATGAGAAAAGAATTTAGGGTCGATATGTGGGGAGTCATAAGGATTAGAACTGATCAACTTAACGGTACCTGTGCTTTTAGGTCTCAACAGAGTGACATGGGAACTATAACCATGGTTAGCATGTATTTTCCGAGCGTGGTTGTCGACCACTGCGACCACAAAGACAAGCTCAAGATCAGGGACATGTACCCGATCAGAAGATCTTAAAAAAGCTATCCCTTCAGCAAAATTACTGGTCATCTTCCCTTTTCTGTGACGCCTCCACTGAGGCCAAGCTTTTCCCATTTCTGTCATCATTTTGAACGAAAAGCCAAACGTTTCTTTTTTTGCGTCGGTTTTGAAACTATGAACAAGATCAATATGATCTTGGAGGTTTTCTCCCACACCGTTGAGCTCATGCACATGCTCAATCCCGTGAGGGCTAATATCTTTTCTTGCACCGATGCCCGACAATAATAATATTTGTGGCGAGCCAAATGCGCCTGCGGACAGAATGACTTCTTTCGTACAATAAATATGGAGTTTTTTATCCTTCTTTCCATATTCAACACCTATCGCTTTCTTGTTTTCAAACAAAACCTTATGTGTGGTCGCTTTCGTGATTACAGTGAGGTTAGCGCGTGCTAAATTTGGAGTGAGGTATCCCTTTGCGGCACTACAACGCTCGCCGTTATGTTGAGTCACTTGGGTCACCATAGTACCAAACTGATTTTTGCCATTGATATCCGGATTACGGGGGATTCCAATTGACTCACAAGCGGTAAGATAGCGTTCTAACAATTCACTTGGAGAGCGCAAGTTAGCGACATTCAATGGTCCTCCTTGTCCATGGTATTGGTTGTCGTGAACTTCATTGTGTTCAGATTTTTTAAAATAAGGTAGGCACTCTTTGTAACTCCAACCTTGATTACCCAGCTCTGCCCACAAGTCATAGTCGTATCTGTGGCCTCGACAATACATCATGGCGTTAATAGAGCTAGAACCACCCAAAGTTTTACCTCGTGGCTGATACCCCTTCCGACCGTTCAGCCCTGATTGGGGTGAAGTTTCAAAACCCCAGTTATTAATTTTAGTTGGAATCATGCCAGCGCAGCCGATCGGAGTATGAATTAATGGGCTAGTATCTTTGCCACCGGCTTCTAGCAAGCACACAGTAATATTTGGGTCTTCTGTAAGCCTTGCCGCTAATACACATCCAGCAGAGCCACCGCCGACAATAATAAAATCATAACTTGTCATTATTCCTCCAGAACGTTGTCTATATAAACTTCACGCTTCAATAGTTTTCGGCTTAAATTATTCGCCTTGACGTTATTATAAAAATACAAATCAATAATAAGGTTCTTTTATTACTCTCAAAAATGTGCATAGGGCTCCATGCCCATTACTATTTGGAGAAATGGACACTATTATTAAATTAATCGAACGTTATATTTCTAGCTACAGGGTTAGTCGTTTAGAATATTATCCCTAGGTCTTAGCAATCACCAAAAACATGGATTGAGTTATCTTTTATTACCTATTCTATTTATTGTTTTTCAATGTTGGGTCCGCTTTACCGACAAAAAGCCTCATTGCCAGTTTTTGAACGATGCTGCCGTATGGTGGAGAAAATAATTGAATTGGGAACCACTCTCGCATTGTCAGTACGGACTTAGCATGACTAAGCTCTCTGAACCCTTCTTCACCATGATAATTACCCATTCCTGAGTTTCCAATGCCACCAAATGGAACCGAATGATTAAGTACATGCCAGCCCCAACCATTGATGGTGACCCCACCGCTGTGTATTTCATTGAGTAGCCTTTCCCGTTGAGACTTGTTATGACTAAATATGTAGCAAGCCAAAGGCCTTGGTCTTATTGCAATATAACGAATCACCTCATCGATAGATTGATAACTATGAACGGGAAGTAGCGGACCAAAAATCTCTTCCTGACAAATACGCATATTCGGGAGCAGTTTTGTTGCAATATAGAGCGGGGTTTTTCTTCCTTCTCCATAATCTAGACACTGAATAATTTCAGCTCCTTTTTCTCTCGCATCATCTAATAACTCATGAAAACGGCGGTACTGAGCTTCATCGACTAAGGATGTGTAATCGAGGTTCGATGATAAGTCGCGATAAACTGAAGAGTGACTTTCTTTCATTGCATCAACAAACGCACAAAGCTTTTCTTCCGGAACAAAAGCATAATCAGGTGCGATACAAATTTGCCCGGAGTTGAACCCCTTACCATGCGCGATTTTTTTTGCTGCACTGGTTACGTCATAGTCGTCACACACAATAACTGGAGACTTCCCACCAAGCTCTAACGTAACAGAAGTCAGGTTTTGTGCCGCGTTTGCCATGATTTTTTTACCACTGCTTGGCGAACCAGTAAAAATGAGGTGATCAAATGGAAGGTGTGATATCGCCATCGCTTGAGGATGACGACCATCAATCACACAAACCAAACTGGGTGGATAAATTTCACCCAGCATTTTGCTAAGCACTTGTGTTGTTTCAGGACAATTCGGTGGCATCTTTATCATGCAACGATTACCCGCCGCAAGCGCGGTAATCAATGGGCCGACAGACAAGTAAATTGGGAAATTCCACGGGCATATAATCCCAACAACACCTTTCGGCTGGTACCTTACTTCCAGTCGATTTCCTTTAAATAACCATTCCGTCGATCTGCGACGCGTCTGAACCCAACGGCCAAGATGATTAAGTACGTGGTTGATATCGAGGATGGGAGCTAAGACGTCTGCCATAATCGATTCGGTATGACTTCGTCCCCCAAAGTCTGCATCCATCGCCTCAGCCAGTAAGTCTTGGTAACGAGTTAGCTGGCGTTTCAATGCTTTTAGACGTTGTTTCCGTACAATTAAGCTAGGTTGAGGGTCTTGTTGATAGGCTAGGTTTAACGCATCAAATTGATCTTCCAGCTTCTCTTCATCAGCATATTTTGCTACGTATAAGACGTCAGACGTTGACTTTAATGCATATGTCATAATTCACTTCCCATGGATTATCTCAGCTAATTTCAACATGTTAATACTATTCAGGGAAGATTGAATACAGACAGATAGAGGTGATATTCGGACAAATATGCGAATAATGCCTCTGTAAATGATATCGAAGCCAGATATAGTTACCGTTACGATGACGAGGAGCGAACATGGAATACCAAGCAATTTATGAACCCGATACACAATCATGCGGTATTCTAGATTTACAATTACTTAACCGATGCTTAGAGCACCGTTTACCAATTGAATCGCTTCTTGATGGTAGCAATTTAGGATTACAGCAGCTTTTCGAACCAAAGATACACATTACAATGGCGCAAAAGCTCATTGTATTTAACAACGCACTGATAAAATCGAAAGAAGTTGGATTGGGGTTACATGTAGGTAATCACGCAAGATTCAGTGATTTTGGTGTACTCGGCTACGCGATACTGAGTAGTAACACTATGGTCGATGCTTTGTTCATGGGGTTTAAATACTTGAGGCTCGTAGGTCCGCTGTTAAGAAAAAAGATGTGGGTTGAAGATGGTTATGGTTATTTCCAAGCCGAGCAGATCACCGACCTGAAAGGACTACTCCCCTTCTGCTCAGAATATTGGTGTACCGCAATTAAAAGCTTGTATGAAGAAGTCATGTGCCAGCCATTTCCTTCCGTTGAAATCCACTTCCCATACAATGAACCTAAATACAGCGGACTGTATAAAGACATATTTCAATGTCCCATTACATTCAATAGTAACCGCTTAGAATGGAAGTTCGACGCTAAAAAACTGTTTGAACCTTTGCCGACAGCAAACGCTATGACGCTGAAAATGTGTTTAAGTTCTTGTGATGAGATGTTGGCTAAAGTTAGCGGCGCGCCAACATTAAAAGAAAAGATTACTCAAATGTTCATTGAACGTCCCGGACAATACCCCCCTATTGACGCGTTAGCCAAAGATCTAGGAATGTCATCTCGAACACTCCGACGCCATTTGAAAGCCGAAAATACCAGTTATCAAGCAATTCTTAACCATGTCAGGCTCCACTTAGCTCACCATTACCTCTCCTCCACCGAAATGAGCATAGAAGAGATCTCCGCCATAATCGGTTTTTCTGATAGCGCCAATTTTAGACACGCCTTTCGTCAATGGGATGGTAGTTCGCCAAGTGATTATCGAAAAAGGTCTCAGGGGGCGTTGTCACAAGATATTTGAGAACGTCTAATTCCCCCTCAATCTATGGCCCTCTCAGATAATCTCTGATTTAATCCCGTTTAGCTCCATAGAGCTCAATCTTAATGCAGTGAACCTTCTGCTCGGTAAACCTTGAGCGAGATTAAAATACTTTTCACCGCACCCCAAAGTTGTTGTTCGTCTGTGATCACTTTAGACAGGGTGTTCAAACCGATTAAGGTATTTTGTACCGCCAGAGCAAGCTGCTGGGTATCTGTGTCATTGGCAAGTTCGTCTTTTTCTACACTTTGCTCCAGAAGCTTTTCAAAGCCGCGGATGCTCTCGTGCACCAGATCTTTCAAAATTGGACCGAGATGATCGTGGCTACTAGAAAGCTCCGCTACGCTGTTAACCATCATACAACCTCTATGTCGTTCATCGCCGCTTCTTGCTTGGCAGGTCTCCTTAAATACCTGAGTCAACAACTCAAGAGGGCTTTGGCATGCCGTAACGCCTTGCAACTTAATATACGGGCTCAGTTGAAAATACCGCGCCATAACTTCAAGAAAAAGCGCATCTAAACTCTCGAACGAATGGTAAAAACTGGAACGTGTCATTCCCATTTTTTCAGAAATCGCTTTCACCGATAAACTCGAAAACCCCTTTGACCAAACCTCATTCATAGCCCAGTCGAGTACTTCATCGCGATCAAACTTTGCGGCTCTACCCATATTGCTCCCCAAAAAATTACTGTACACATGTGAACATTATGTTTATGCTACACTTAATGTACACATATGGACATTATTAGTAAAGGGCTTACGCCGTAGTTCGCTCAATGCCTAACAAAACCATCAAATAGATTTGGAGAGTAATATGACGCACCATATAACACACACAGTTAGAGCCGACGTTTCAGCAGACGAAATTTGGGAGGTATTGAGCGACTTCTCTAGCATTGAAAAAACTAGCCATTCTGTCGAAAGATCTCCTATTCTCTCCAGCGTAAAGTCTGGTGTCGGCACCAAGCGCATATGCCACTTTTATGATAGCAAAAGCGTAGTTGAAGAGATTACTCATTACCAAGAAGGTCAAAGTTTCAAAATCGTACTCAGTGAATTCTCTATGCCGATGAAACATATTGAAGCTGAGTTTAGCGTTACAAGGGTCAGTGAAACTCGTTCAGATATTTCGATGTCGATGGACTTTACGGTCAAAGGAGGCCCACTTGGCTGGTTGTTGGGCGCAACCCTGCTCAAGCCTGTTCTGACCAAAAAAGTATTAGTGAGTGAATTGCTAGGGATTGCCTACTACGCCAAAACCGGAAAATCGATTGGAAAACACATGCCCAATGAGTCAGATTTCAAAATTTCCAACGTTAACATAAGCGCTATCTAAAAAATGGACCAAGGTGTTACGGCCTCTTATCCCAACATGAGGCCATCACGACGAGGTATTAATAGTTCAAGGAAAAATCCAAGTCATGACACTCGTGATGATCCATAAAGTACCTTTCGAGCTGCAACTTAGCTGTTATACCTTCCGTATATTTAGCTAAGCCTGTAAATCTGAACTAAAGGTTGGAAAAGTCTTACTCCTCTCCCCTCTTTCTTTGAAAGATTTTTCTCTACATCATGCCGCTTTCGTGGATATTTTGTGACCGCCCACCGACATTTAATCAATCAAAGGAAATGATGTTTGACTGTAAAAAGACTCTTGTGAGATATAGATAATCTACTGAAAGGCGATATTGAAGAGAGATCGACTGTGAAATACGCATTTATCTTGGCATCAAGTCTGATAGCCCAGCCACTACTTGCTAACACTCTACCTGCAACTCCTGAAGCGGTAACATCTAGCTACGCGCAAGCTGTACAAAGTAAACAAACCTATACCTACGTAAGATGCTGGTATCGCCCTTCCGAATCTCATAATGACCCAGCAACCCAATGGCAATGGGCACAAAATCCAGATGGCAGCGACTACAGCATTAATGGCTATTGGTGGTCTTCCGTCTCGTTCAAAAACATGTTTTATACTGATGTATCACAAGCCACAATCCAAAATCGCTGCGAAGAGACCTTAGGAATCAGTCACGAAAACGCCGATATCTTGTTTTACGCGGCAGACAATCGTCTCTCCTATAATCACACCATTTGGAGCAATGACAGCAACCCGCAAGGGCACATCAACCAAATGGTGGCCTTTGGCGACAGTTTGTCTGATACCGGCAACCTGTTTAACGGATCTCAATGGACCTTCCCTAATGCCAACTCTTGGTTCTTAGGCCACTTTTCTAATGGGTTAGTGTGGACCGAGTATTTGGCCAAGAATAAGAATATTCCATTATATAATTGGGCAGTGGGCGGAGCGGCAGGAACCAATCAATACATGGCATTAACGGGCGTGTATGACCAAGTCACGTCGTACCTAACCTACATGAAGATGGCTAAACACTATGACCCAGCCCAAACGTTATTTACCTTGGAGTTTGGCCTAAACGACTTTATGAACTACGACCGTAGCCTAGAACAAGTCGAGGCAGATTTCAGTAGCGCTTTGAGCAGACTGCATGATGCAGGAGCACACAACCTCATACTGCTTACCCTACCCGATGCGACCAAAGCGCCGCAGTTTAAATATTCAACACCTGAAGAAATTGCCAAAGTCAGAGCGAATATTTTGGCGTTCAATGCTTTCATAAAAGCGCAAGCCGCCTTATATACTAAAAAAGACATGAACATCGGACTTTTCGATGCGAACACGTTGTTTAATGAAATCACCACTCACCCTAAAGATAACGGCTTTGAAAACGCCTCAGACGCCTGCCTCGATATACAGCGCAGCTCTTCATTAGATTATCTGTATAGTCACCGCTTGACCGATGAATGTGCGTACTACGGCTCAGACAAGTATGTATTTTGGGGCGTTACCCACCCAACGACCGCAACACACAAGTACATTGCCGATAAACTGATCGATACAACGCTGAAGCAGTTCGACTTTTAGAATAAAGCCAGCACTGGCCAGTGCGCAGTTGGACTGATGGACTGATGGATTGATAGAGGATTTCTTTCGATTGACGCTGGCTAGAAAAGCAATAAAGCCCTACAAACATAGGGCTTTATTGCTTTTATCTAGGCTATTTATCATCGATGGATATCGGTTAATTCACAAAACCTGCAGAGACTTGCATCAATAGACCACTAATATAAGCGCCGTACGTACCCAGGGCATACCCTAATACCGCCAGCAAAATACCAACTGGAGCCAATGAGGGGTGGAAGGCTGCCGCGACGACTGGAGCGGATGCTGCGCCGCCGACGTTAGCTTGGCTTCCCACTGCCAGAAAAAATAACGGCGCGCGAATAAGTTTTGCAACCACGATCATGAGAACAGCATGAATCGTTAACCATGTAATACCAATAAAGAAATAGCCGAGGTTATCGAAGATGGCAGTGATATCCATTTGCATACCAATTGTCGCAACTAGGATATAAATAAACGCCGAGCCTATTTTGGATGCTCCCGCATGTTCTAACTTTTTAGCAGGTTTAAAGCACGATGCTATCAAAGCAAACGTGGTAACCAATACGATTAACCAAAAGAACCCAGACGTTAAACTATATTTTGAAAGTTCAGGTGCTGTGTGCGCAATCCAAGGGGCAATCAAATCACTAAAGAAGTGTGCTAAGCCAGTTAAGCCAAAACCAATTGCGATGATTTTGATCGTATCTGTGGTAGAGATTGGGCGCGAATTCTCTTTCTCATATTTTGAGACGGTTACCTTTAACTCTTCGATTGCGGAAGTATCTGCTTTTAGCCACTTATCTACTTTCTTGTGTCTACCAGCCATAATAAGCAAAATTGCCATCCAGATGTTGGCACAGATAACATCAACCGTGATCATCGCTGAGAATAGATCGTTGTTCACGTTAAACACTTCTTTCATCGCCGCTTGGTTAGCACCACCACCAATCCAAGAACCAGCAACCGTTGTCAAACCTCGCCACACGTCTCCTTCAACCAAATTTGGGTCAAATAGATCGATGAGCAAAATAGCGATTGGTCCACCGATAATAATGCCGATGGTACCAGTGAAAAACATAATAAGTGCTTTCGGACCAAGCCCAATGATCTTTTTCAGATCAGCAGAAATGATGAGTAATACGAGTGCTGCGGGGAGTAAGTATCGGCTAGCAACAAAGTAAAGTTTTGATTCATTTGGGTTAATAAGGCCAAAACTATTCAATAATGAAGGAAGGAAATAACAAAGTAACAACCCCGGAATGAAGGTATAAAACTTTTTCCAAAATGGATTTTGACTATTTTCAGTGATAAAAACACCGCCAAGAATGACGGCTAATATGCCCATTACAACAGCATCATTTGAGATCATTAGGTACAACCTTCTTCCTAAAGAAACACCGATAATCGATGTTATCGCCCATAAAAAAAATCGACTATACACACGCGTAACATTTGTAACAAACCGAAGATGTTAAAGTTCATGTCTATATGTTTCAGTGTGTTTCTATATATTTCTATATGTGTCAGTGAATATGAATACTACTGATGTACTACTGTAGCCCTATAGAAGAGGGCTTCTGTCTAGAAAAGCAAGATGTATGCAACTTGTTAAATTACCACCAAAAAATAGATACCTGTCACCAAGATATCATTTAAACAAATACATATTCAGTAGTAGAATCGCTATCTCATCGGAGGTCAGACAAGGATAGTAATTTTGAAAGCGTTTATTTCACTCATCGTCGCCAGTTTCGCTCTAATCACCGCTCAAGCGTATGCGAAGGCTGACGTATCTGAACAAAAAGGTTACACGGAGACCAAATACCCCATCGTACTCGTCCATGGGCTGTTTGGTTTTGATACGCTTGCGGGCGTTGATTATTTTTATGGCATTCCACAAGCGCTAACGAAAAGTGGTGCTACGGTCTATGTCGCACACATATCCGCGGCCAACAGCACGGAGCTACGCGGTGAGCAACTATTGGAACAAGTTCAAGAAGTGCTCGCTGTCACCGGGGCTAAAAAAGTAAACTTAATCGGTCACAGTCACGGAGGGCCAACCGCCCGTTATGTCGCTTCAGTTGCGCCAGAGTTGGTCGCATCGGTAACCAGTATTGGTGGGGTGAATAAAGGCTCGAAAATCGCCGATTTGATACGCGGCACTATTCCTGAGGACTCGTTACCTGAGGGAGTCGTGGTAAAAATTACCGACGGCTTTTTAGCATTGCTTAACTTGTTGTCTGGCGGCAGTGGACTCCCTCAAGACCCGCTATCGGCATTAGCGGATCTCACCACCAAAGGATCGTTAGAGTTCAATAAAAAGTATCCCGAGGGCGTCCCGACCACCGCGTGTGGTGAAGGCGACTATGTGGCCGATAATGGCGTGTACTACTACTCGTGGACAGGCAGCAGCAACTTCACTAACGCACTAGACCCAAGTGATGCCTTCATCATGATTCTCGGCCTAGCGTTTGATGAACCCAATGATGGTTTGGTTGGCCACTGCAGCGCGCATCTAGGAAAAGTGATTCGAGACGATTACAAAATGAATCACTTAGATGAGATCAACGGCTTACTCGGCATCACCAATCTATTCGAAACCGCGCCAACCACGCTATATCGTCAGCACGCTAATCGATTACAACTACAAGGACTTTAAGCAATGAGAAAAGCCGCATTATCTGTCTTGTTAATTATTGGAGTTACGGGTGCGGCTCTTCTTTATCGGCACAGTACCTCAGAAAAGCAAAGCTTGCCGAAGCTAACCCAAGCCCATTCGCAACAAGACACTCACGTAGATACCAGCTCAGTTCGAGACACCTTTGAATATTTTCTCACCGAATTAGGGGAAGCCGACCTCAATACGATTAAGCAACGCTTTGATACTTTTAATCACAACGCGCACAATCAAGATGAGCTCGACCTATTCAAGCGATACATCGCTTATCGCTCGGCTCTGCAGAGTATCAACAGCAAGCACCTAGACATGCTAGATGTTCACGCTTGGCAGCAAATTGACGAACAACTGATTCAATTACAGCTCAAGTTCTTTTCACCGCAGGAACAACAACAGCTTTTCGCCGAAGAAAATCAATTACGCAGTCTGGCTCTCAAACGTTTAGAGCTAAAACAGCAAGCCGATAGCAATGACGACTTCCAACAACTCTGGCAACAAGAACTGAATGAACTACCGCCAGAACTGCAAGAAAGTTATCGAAACGCGAGCTTGCTATCCCAGCTACAGCTCACAGATTCACTGGATGACCAGCAACGTTATTTGAAGCAAGAACAACTCGTTGGGGCAGGCGCTGCCATAAGGCTAGCCGCACTTAAAGACGAACGAACAGAGTTTCAACATGATCTAGATAACTATTTTAAACAGCGCCAGTCTATTCGCTCAGAAAAAACATCCACGATTGAAGAACAGGTACAAGCAATCAATGAACTTAGACGCACGACATTTAGCGCGAATCAACTTCGTCGTGTGAAGGCGCTGGAATCTATTCATGACAAAGTCTGAGTTATAAGCGATTAGATGCCACCATACATATCTCTTGACGCTATATTGTGCGTAGCTCTTTTAAAAAGTGTTTAACACAGCATAAACGAGATTAACTGAGGCGCTGGTCGCTAGGTTCCCCGGATATCAGCAGTCGTTTTCGTACAAACTGGAGGGAGCTTTAAAAGCGGAATGTTGGCCCTTCTTATAGTTCTCAAGGAAGGTTTCGCTATAAGTATCGCGTACTTCCGCTAATTTATGCCATATCGCCTTTGCGCATTTTCTATTTGAGTAGAAAAAGTGCTGAGAAAAAGCCAAGTACAGAAAATCGTGAGTAAAGGGCTTAGGTAAGGTTTCTATTTCACTCTGCAAGCCAAGATCCGCAACCACTTGATCGCCACTTGTTTGGTTCACGACATAGCCATCAATCCGATTCAACGAGACCATCCGTATACCACGTTCCATATCTGTAATGTGGATTTTTTTATCAGGATAAACCCCCATCCCCATCAGCGTTTTTTGCGCGACATAGCCAGGAGGGGCGGCAACGCCATTTTTCACACCGGATAACACCTTGCCATCCCAGCGAAGCTTGCTACCCTTTTTCACATAGATAGGGTAAATGATCTTTATCAGGTGCAAGCTCGTATTAGCCGATTGATCGTCATTCTTAGGATACACCGACCAAGCTTCTCTCTCTTTCGCCCAAATGGCACCAAACATGCCATCCATTTCACCTCGCTTGATGCTGCGAATACAACGCTTCCAAGGAAGACGATGCAACACCGCCTCGGCCCCAGATGCATTCGCTGCTAGCTTCAGCATATCCACCATATAGCCGGGCCGATTAGGGACATCGTCAGAACCAAAGGTAAAAGGAGGATATTCCACATTTTCATAACAGATCCGCAGCTTCTTTTTTTCAGCATAAGCCGAAAGTGGTATAAGCAAAGCCAGCAACACTGCAACGATAACCGATTTCATTTTAGTCCGTAATCTTAATTCAACGAGTTTGTATTAAACAGTGTAGTCTTTCTATAAATAAGCAAGAAAACCAAGGGTGGCCAATCGTAACCGTCCCCTCGCCCAACTCGTCAACATCGTCGCTTCTTCCTATACTGAATACATGTTATAGGCTGCACGTATTTGATGATGACGAATCACTTTCTGTTCATACTCTTTCTGCCATTGGCGTTAGTCGTCACGTTCAAAGGGTACGCTAAAGAACAAATCATATGGTACGACACCAACTTTCCTCCCATGTATATCAAATCAGGCCCGTTTAAAGATCAAGGGCATATGGGCGCGGTGAATAAATTTATCATTGCTCACTTACCCATGTATACGCACAGCACGAAAACATCCAACTTTTCGCGAATACTTAAAGAGATCAAAAAGAAAGAAAATGCATGCAGCGTTGCACTATTAAAGAATCCACAAAGAGCAGAATTTACCGCTTTCTCTAAGCCCTTATACGTCTTTTTATCTAACGGCATTATCATTCCAAAAAAGTCGAAGCATAAAATTCAGCCCCATATAACTCCCAACGGCAGCGTCTCCTTGAAGACGTTACTGACCTCCAGAGAGCTCACTGTTTATATCCCGAAAGGAAGAAGGTTCGGGCAAAAAATCGATGCCTTGCTGCACGGTGATCTTGGAAAAGGCGTCGTTGTTGAACGTTCAGGAGACGGACAAGTTGAAAATATCCTAGAAATGATCAAAAGAAACCGAGTTGGCGATTTAACGATTGGCTTCCCCGTTGAAGCTAAATATCTATCACGAGGTTCAAGCAACATTAATGAGCGTGAGTTCTTATTCTACCCAATCGCAGAGATCCAAGCCTACTCTCTTGGCTATGTAGGCTGTTCTAAAAGCGCACAAGGGAAAGAAATCATCAACCGAATTAACCAAATGGCCGGTGAAGTTCGTAAAACTTACTCAGAGAATTATAGTATCTGGTTAGATGAAGAAAGCGCCATCAGCTATCGGAAAATATTAGACCAAGGTGTGTTTAACAAAAATTAGGTTAGGAATCATTGCTCGACGTTGTCGATAAAACCTGAGAGTGCAGCCATTTTGTGAAGCATCGTCCTGCTGGCGAGTGAGTATGGGCAAGAAGGAAATAGCCCGCGCCGGCACCAATTTCCGCAAACGGTGCAACCAACCTGCCACTCTCCAACTCATCTTGAATCAAGGCTTGCCGTGCTAAAGCAATACCGACTCCCGCTTCTGCCGCAGACATTGCCATATCGGTTCGATTAAAAAAATGCCCTCTATTAGGTGATATATCGACATCATTCTCTTGAGCCCATGACTGCCATTCATAGTACCTTATGGCCCCCGACCAAGGTTTAGCATCATGCAATAACGTCACCTCATGCCAAGTCTGCGCTTCGTTTGTATTAAGCCGTGTGTATTTTTCCCAGTACTGCGGACTCATCACTGGGATCAGCTTTTCTTCCATTAACAACTTCGCCTCGGGATCGCGATAAGGAATCGGCCCATAATCAATCGCAAGGTCGAAGTCTTGAGCCGTATGATCCACTAACGCCCCTTCCGCATAGGATTGAACTTGAATATCAGGGTATAAACGATGAAAGTCTTCCAGCCTTGGGATTAACCATTTCAAAGCAAACGATGGGGTAAGTTTAAGTTTGATCTCCGAAGGCGTTAGAGACGTTTCCTGTAGGCTGGCTAACACATTATCAATATCTTGAAAGCTAGCCGACGCCGTTTGGTGTAACCGCTGCCCCGCTTGGGTCAATCTCACGCCGCGTGAATGTCGCTCTAGCAATTGCACACCAAGATTGTTTTCAAGCTGAAGCAGTTGCTGGCTTATCGCGCCCGTTGTTAAACACTTTGCTTTAGCTGCACGAGTCAAACTGCCCTGCTTTCCGACCTCGACAAATGTCATCAACGCCGAGGCCATATTGCTTTTTAAATACCGCATTCCTTGCCTTTAGAAATTCTATACGCAGCTATCAATTCTTATCGATTGTTGGTGATTTGTAAAACACACAATATAGAGCTAACTAGCAAGAGGGCAACAAAATGAATGTAATCGTAATGGGAGGAGGCGTTATAGGGCTAACCAGTGCTTGGTATCTCTCTCGCTTGGGGCACAAGGTGACCGTTATCGATAGGCAAGCCGAATGTGGCAAAGAAACCAGTTTTGCCAATGCGGGCCAAATATCTTATGGCTACTCATCACCTTGGGCCGCACCCGGCATTCCGAGAAAAGCGATGTTGTGGTTGATGCAAGAACACGCACCGTTAAAAATTAAGGCCAGCTTTTCGCCATCTATGATTGCTTGGGCAAGTAAAATGCTCACAAATTGTCGCTCGTCTCATTACAACGTCAATAAATCGAGAATGCTGCGATTGGCGAACTATAGCCGAACTTGCCTGACTGAACTCAGGCTAAACACGGGCATCCAATATCAAGGTCGTCAGTTGGGCACACTGCAGGTGTTTAGAAATGCTAAACAGCTTGCCGCCATCGAAAGAGACATGGCGCTTCTTCGGAAAAATGACACCCAGTTCTCATTGTTAGATACGGCAGGCTGCATCGAGAAAGAACCGGCGCTCAAACCTGTTCAAGATAAAATTGTCGGCGGATTGCACCTGCCCAACGATGAAACCGGTGATTGCTTCCTTTTTTGTCAGCAGCTTACAGCGCTCGCCAAACAAGCTGGCGTCACCTTCCAATTCAATACGGATATTCACTCATTAACGTTAAAAGACAACGTCATCGCATCGGTGGAAACCAGCATAGGATCGCTACAAGCCGATCGTTATGTCGTCGCATGTGGGAGCTATTCGGCCAAATTGTTGGCTCCGCTAGGCGTTCAACTGCCCACCTACCCAGTCAAAGGCTACTCACTGACACTACCGATAGATAACGCTGACTATGCCCCGCAATCCACCGTGATGGATGAAGCCTATAAAGTGGCGATCACCCGCTTTGATGACCGCCTAAGAATTGCAGGCACCGCAGAGCTCACCGACTTTGACTTATCGATTCCCCAGAAAAGAAAAGCCACCATCAATCGCGTGGTAAACGAGCTGTTTCCAAAAGCTGGTAATTTTGAACGCGCCGAATATTGGACAGGTTTAAGACCAATGACCCCAGACGGCACCCCTGTCGTCGGCGAAACGCCAATCAAAAACCTGTTCACCAACACCGGCCACGGAACATTAGGCTGGACCATGGCCTGCGGCTCAGGGCAATTGCTCGCAGATATCGTGAGCGGACGGGTACCTAAAATTCAGCATGCGGATTTGGGGATGCAGCGGTATTTGATGTGAGAAGGTAAAAATGGTTTTTACGTAAGCTAGAAACCAAGTGACGGGGGGACTCCCCCATCAAAACTAATCTTGGCGACTTCCATGATGTGGGATCTACTGATCTAGTTTTTAAGCTATTTTTGGGCAAAAGTGAGTCAGTGACTTTGCTAACTTAGAAAACAACGGATTAGCTTAAGGGCTCTACTCCGCTTAAGTATGGAAACGTAACGCTCGCATTTTCGGCTGGTTTGGAGCGCAGCGGAAAACCAGTCCGACAACATGCGCTTGTTAGAACAGCTACGCGATATTTCGCACTGCATAATGCTCTGCCTTTTTGTATGAATCTTTAAGTTTTTTGGGAAGCAACGAAAGTACAGCGTCTTTAATGGCGGACTGGCCAACCTTTAAACCCTGCTGATCGCTAAGACCCCAAGTCTCATCCGAGCAGCTATTCTTTTTAGCGAAACGGAATATACCCTCAAAAAATGAACGTACTGAAGTGAAAGCTTGGTCTTTCTGCATTGCTTCAAGATTGCACACGATTGCAGAGGAGTAATCCATTGATGTTTTTCCATCCTCCTCCCTCTTAGCAGAAATAAGCAACAACTCTGTTTCTCCGCTATATTCCCATTTTGATTCGGATTCAATCTCATGAATTACATCGGAAAATGCTTTTCCGCTAAACAGCCAATCAACCCCATCTATTCTTGCCGTTGAGTCTTGATCGGAATAATGGTTCTCTGGCCAATAGGCACCATAACCCACGCAAAAGAAATCAATGGCTTCGCCTGAGCGATGATGAAAGTAGTTCAGGTGACTAACTATTTCACTTTTAGATATTGCTGATTTTGGGTGAGCTAGCAATATTCCAACGAGTTTAGAGTTGCGCTCTTCTCGAACTCTTACAGTTTGATATCGCGTTGGAGTATTCATATCTAAAGAAGTCATATAGCCCATAGTGACAATAGGCTCCTTCTTCAAATATTCCACGCGCCGAGGCAGATCAGAACCAATCCTTTTTATTATTCCACTTAATGAGTGTGCATCGTACACGATATCTCCTTGAATAGTTCTACGCCCTGCTAAGGTGTGAGCAACGCAATACCGAAGCTCCCGCACACCACCTTAAACACTAAACGCAACGCACAGTAAAAATGCCACGTGTTGCGAATCACTCTTAAACAGTTTTTATAGCTTAAGCATAAACGTGCTGCTCAACTCTTTTACCGCGGTCATCAACTGTAACTACTTCCACATATATCTGGTGATTTTTAGCCATGTAGACTTGAAGATAAAACTCTTTAAGGCAGTCTAAGGAAACATTGTGACTCGCTGCATGTTTTGGAAGCCACTCTCGGTAATAACCTATTGATTTCCTTATCCTCGGTGTAAGACGAAACAGCTCCTCAGTACGAACTGGAACCCAAGAAACCTGAACAGGCTTGCCTTTGTTCAGGCGAGCTAAAGTGTATAAATCTTCGAATACAAATGCGTCATCAACATAGTTGCACCCACCAACAAATGAGTGAGTAAAGTTGTGAGCCATTGATTTAATTAACTTATACTTCATGTTATCCCTGAGCTATAACGCCGCCATCAACTGCGTAGCAACCTCTCTAATCGCACATTCTTTCAGCGATTACTTTAAGTTCATCTATCGTTAATCTATTTTCAGCCCAACCCTCAGCAAATGGAACTGTACTAGACCTAGGTAATTGTTCTGGCTTCAGATCTCTTACCTTTACTCTTGAAGGTAAAGCAGCTCCTTCACCAACAAATATTGCTTCCTGTTGAGAAAGTATAGGGAGTGCACCGACCATTCCCGACAAGCCATCTGGCAAAAACCTTGCTACATGTTGCTGGTCTGCAGAGTTGGTAAGGCGTAAAACCACCCATGTCCCACATTGGGAAATTACGGTACTATCAACATCTGCTGGCCTTTGGCTAACCAGCATTAATCCAACTCCATACTTCCTTCCTTCTCGTGCAATTCTTCGTATGGCACTTTGGGCTGCAGCATATTGTGCTTCCCCATGATCAGGAACATAGCGATGCGCCTCTTCGCATACTAGGAGAATTGGATCTTTAACTTTTTCAGCTTGTGTTTGATATACTTTATATTGAAAAAGTAGTCTGGCGATAACCGCCGCCAAAGGGCCTGCAACCTCATTAGGTAAGCCAGAGATATCTATAACTCTAATATCTTTACCTGCTTGCTGAGGACTACCAACTAACTGATTTAGAATTTGAGACAGATCCAGCCCAGGTTCTTCTTTAGTCCAGCTCTTCATTAAAAATGACAATCTTGAATCACGTTTGAGGACTTTTAATTTATCCAAAGCAGAAAGGATCGGGGAACCAGAAAGCTTAGAAGGTGTTTCGGTAGCATGTTTTCCTTTGTCAATCCTCCCGCCTTGTATATACCTTATATGATTTTCAAACTCTTCCAATGAAAATGGACGTGGCCTATCTCTATCAAACTCAACGATCTCAGCGCTATCATGACCTTCGCATAAATCAGGATCGTCAAAGTTATCTAGGTGACCCAATGCTACAGTGCCGAACTCGGAAGGGCATGGTTTAACAATTCCAGCAGCTACCATGCGAGCATGAGCTAATGCTTTCTGAACAACGTTATTTTGGCTCGTTGCACTACGTTCAGTCTTCCCTATTATTAAGCTCGTAAATTCATCACTCGACATCAACCAATAAGGTAATTTTATTTCTAGCTGATCGTTATCCTGCTCAGCAATGTTGTAAGCTCGATACAAAATAGCTCTTTCTTTAAACGCAGCGCCATACTCTCCATGAGGATCAATCACAATAATTTGAGGTGATAGATTATTTCCTTCATGCTGGTGAGAAAGAACACTATGTATAATGGCAGCTACAGTCCCAGATTTTCCAGACCCTGTTGATCCTAATATCGCACAGTGCATGCCAAACATTTTATTTATATTTGCTCGGCAAATTGTAGATTCAGAGGCTCCATAAACTGCAAATGGAACCAACGGATCAACTTTTTCATTCCTCTCTCCTTCAGCTGATCGGTATAATTTAGCGACTTCGTCGTTAGTTAATAGATATACACCTTGCTGAGGTAATGGGTAAGTTTTAATACCGCGCTTGAATGTTAGCTTTTCTTCCGAGTTTACCCAGCTCCCCTCTGCCAATAATTGAACCTCCATAACACGCTGATCTGAGTCTGCAGTAATCGGCTGCCCTGCCTCTATCATTTCTTCTGAGCGCATACGAAGCAATGTAACCAGCCCAAATATCAATTTTCTTCCATAGTGAATTTTCACCATGCTTCCAATTTGCCCAATAGGATATACACGGCCGTTATATGTACGTGACAACTCTGAGATGCTATCAGATACCTCAACTTTGATATTTGTACCGGAAACCTCTACTACTTGGCCTATTTTAAGTTCATCGACAGGTAAAAACATATTTATACCTCACATCCATTCTTCAGAATGGATGTCATTCCGGCAAATGTCCACCAATAATCATCATCTTCTTTTCTAGAAAATGGCCCCTCGCTACCAACAAATAATCCCTTTAGAGAAGCAATCATTATTCTTTTTCCGAAGCTGCTATTACGCCACCGTTCAAGACACTCAGGAATTTCATCACGGCATTCTAGAAATGCGATTAAAACTGTTTTGTTACTTTCTTTGGATAAGGCAAATTCTATTTCATTATTAATATGGTCATCACCAAAACTATAGCCACAAACTCCTAAAAGATTACTGTCAGTTGAGTTAAGTGATTTCCGAAAAAGATCAAATTGAGTTGAGAATGGATCTTGTTGGGTGGCAACATATTTAGTTGCTTGAGGATAAATTAAGACGCGCTTTTTTTTCTCGGGATAATTGTCATTATCTCTAACTCGCCAAACATTCCCTTTATCACAGAGGTACCAGTCAATAGAGCCATGTAACTTTATCAAATTTGCTCTGTAGCCATTCTGTGGTAGTTCATCACCATAACTCAGAGTCCTATGGGCAACGGCACCACCCGAAAACCCATCCCAGTATGGCACTCTGTTTAATGCGAGAGCGTCTTCTAGTAAGGTGTCGTAGTTAGTTGTAAAAATATTTACGGGTTTTCTTCGTTCATATATCCCTGCCAGGGAATGGTTAAATAACACATCCACGAAACTAATATGTGAATTCACACAAACTATTGGCTCGTGCGGGGTACCCTGCTCGACCATCTTTCCATCTTTATCTTCAACATATCCTGAACGTATTGTGTTGGATATAGATAGCAGGACATCTGCATGAGCATCTTCTAACTCTGATAAGTTTATGCTGCTGCCATTTATTTGTATCTTTTTATCCTTGTTACGCCCAGCTAATGCCGCATAGTCGCCAAGGTGGCTTAAAACATGCTCTATGTGACAATTATCTGGTAACTCATCAATTAGAGGAGATATGATTTTTTTGTACGATTCGGCACTATCTTTTTCAAGGTCTTTAACAACCTTATTGGTCAGCGGATACATTAAAGGAAGTTTTACATCAAAGCTTATGCCCGCACCGAGCAGCCAGCTTTGTTCAGAGCACTTTAAATGCTCTTCTACTTGAGAAAATAATTCTCCGTCTAATACTTCGTTCACTGATTCTCCTTAAATTGCGCGATAGTCTGAATTATGCAAGTGTTATAACATTCTTAATAACAGGCTGGCTCGTTTTGTTGCCCGCCAAAATCTCAACCAACCTATCATAACCCCATGAAAAACAAAGCATATTTACCTTGTTTTTCATTTCACCATTACATGCAAACGAGCCCGCCTGTTATCTTTTTTAACATGGCTCGTTATCTTGAGTATCTCCAAGATAAATCCATTGATTAACAGAGGATTACTAATTCACCTTTAGACAAAACGAGCTAGCAATTCCGACAAAACAAGCCATTTTCCATACTCAAATAACATTCAAACTTAATAAACGGTATAGATATACAGAAAAAAGGAAGTAGAGATGGCAGCAAGTTTTTAGACGAAATCCGACGACAAATGCGAATGCGAATTTCGCCAACCTCTATACCCCGCCAACGCTTAAAAAAACGCCCTCATACTATATGAGGGCGTTGTTCATTGAGCTTATATCTCTTCAAGTAACTCTTGAGAGCTTTCGGCGGCGGGTTTTTCGCCAAAGCCGCGTAGCCCCACGACATGCACGTGTTCGTGATCTTTGAAGATTTTGCGCACCAGTTTGTAGGTAGTACCTTTTTCTGGGCTGATGTTTTCAGGAGCTGCAATGAGTAGCTGCATATCCAAACGCTCACACAATTCAAACAGGGTTGAAATTGATTTAGCGTCCAAGCGTGCGGCTTCATCTAGGAACAGAAGACGACATGGCACGATATCTTTACTGCGCAGCCTGCGGGATTCTTCTTCCCAGCTTTGCACCACCATGAGCAAGATAGACTGACCAGTACCGATCGCCTCACCCGTTGATAGTGCGCCCGACTCGGCTTGTAACCAACCATCGGTGCCGCGATTCACTTCCACGCTGAGCTCTAGATAGTTACGATAATCAAGCAACTCTTCGCCCAAGATTTGCGGAGAACGCTGGCCAAGATCGATATGCGGGTTCACGCGTTGGAACAGCTTCGCCATGGCTTCAGAGAAGGTAAAGCGCGCACTCTCAAATAGGTCTTTATGCTGGGCTTGATGATCCGAAAGACCACTCAAGAGCACTGCATGGCTCTCGCGTGTTTTCACGTTCAAACGCACGCCTTTCACCTGACCAAACGAAATGTTCGATAGGCCTTGGTTGAGCATACGAATGCGGTTTTGCTCACGTTGAATGGTCTTAGTGATGATGGTAGCCACCGACTCAGAGCTGATCGCCAAACGGTTTTCACGCTGAGTGAGCTCTTCTGTTAAGCGAGCCAGTTCCACTTCCATCTCTTCAATCGCTTCAACTGGATCTGCTGTTTGAATGATGTCGTGACGAATCCGCTCTTTTAAATGCTGATACACCGCAATATAAAACAGGACTTTTCGCTCTGGCTTAGTGTTGTCTTCCGATAAACGTAGCGCATCGCGAAGCGTCTCGTTGTCGGCAACCGCAAGGCGCAGCGCACCAAGAGATTTATCCGACATCGAACGCAGCTCACCCGCCGACATATAAGCCAGCTCTCGCTTGTGCAAGCGGCTTTCTACGTCGCTGTCACGGGCCAAACGCATCACCGAGCACCAGCCCGATTTAGATTCGACGACCAATTTGCGCAGAACAATGTATTCCTTTTTCGCCGCTTTGGCACGTTTGAGCAAACCTTTCATTTCCAGTTCGGTAGAGGTGGTGGTTTTCTCATATTCGCTGCGGCGTGTGCGCACTTGAGATAATTTTTGAGTCAGCTCAGTGCGGCGTAACTCCGCCTGATGCAATGTCGCTTCATCGGCCGCGACCACGCCCAGTTCACGCACTTCCAATTGGAATTCTTGAACCGTTTCTTGCTTGGCTTGGTGCGCACTTTTTAGCGAGGCCAACACTTGATGATATTGACTTAGCTGGCTCTGCGCTTGTTTAAATTCTTCACGACTGCGGGTTCGCGAACTTTCAGCCGACACCAGTTTACGTTTTAATTGCTCACTCAGTTCACTGCTTTTATCGAGCATGGCAACCGAGTCTGAGTAGCTAAAGTGGTGGCGTCTTTCAGCTAAATCCGATAGCGAAAACATCTGGCTCTTGAGCTGTTTAAGCTCGCGGTCTGCTTGCTGATATTCTTGCTCAATACTGGCGAACTGCTGTGGGTCCACATCAAGCGCATTAACCAAAGATTCAAGCTCTTGCAATGCTTTGGCATGATTGGCCAAAAATGTTTTTTGTTCAGCAAGCTTGGCCAACTTATCTTCTAGATCGGCATGACGCTCTGGCAAAGTATCATCGGCGATAAGTTCAATACTAGGGGCAAGCTTATCAATCAAACTGATCGCATGTTTGCTCGCCGTTAGCTGACTGCGCTGCTGCTGGGCTTGGCCATCGAGCTCAGCCAAGACGCGGAGCACTTGGTTGCGTTTATCGCGCACATTTTGCAATGCTTGCTCTGGATCAGGGTGAAACGCCACTTGAATGTATTTGGCAACGAAACGGCTAAAACTTTGGTAGAGACGCTGAAGTTTTTGGCTGTCAAACGCCGCTTTCGCATGTTGCTCGACGAGTTCTTCGCGCTCTTCACGGAGTTTTTCTAATCTCTGCTCACGTGCCGCGCGGCCAAACAAAGGAATGCTTGGGAAACGTGAGTAACGAAGCTGCCTCTCGTTGACTTGCACACACACCGCGCCGTCCAATTCATCGGCCATCATACTGCTGTCATCGAATGCATCTACGTCACCTTCGATGATATACAAGTCATCTGGGCAATCATCGAGATCGATCAGCTTCTCTTTAATGCCAGCCAAATCAGAAACCACGATGGCACGACGAGCTGGGCCATACATAGCGCTGAAATACGGAGCATCTTCTAAGGCGATATCATCGTAGATCTCAGACAGCAGAACACCGCCGACGGTATCTGCTAACCCTTTCAAACGCGGATCATTGGCACCACCTGGGGAAGCTAAGGTTTCAATTTGCTGTTCGATATCGCTACGGCGAGTCGCTAATTTGTCTTTTTCAATCGATGCTGAGCGCTCTCTGTCGGCAGTGTGCTGCATTTCAGTTAACACGGCTTGGCTATCACAAAGCTCTTTGCCTGTTTGATCTCGTAGCAGCGTTAGCGCGTCATTTGCGATGATCCAAGCTGGCGCTCTGATTTCTAGTTGCGTAATCTCAGCTTGATACCCTGTATCTAGGCGATGTTGCTCACTGCGCGTGTCACGTAGTGTTTCCTGCGACACTTCCAGCTCATCGATTCTAGCGGCATGGCGCTCACGCTCCATTTCCACGCTCAGTTCATCGGTTAACCGGCTGTTGTGCTGACTTTGATACTCATTAACGAAATGTACCGCTTGTTGCTTTTGCTTAATTAAGCGATCGACTTCTCGATACTGAGCGCGCCATTGCTGTTCGTTTTGCGCTAGCAGCTTCGCTTCTCTTGCTTGACCAATCATGGCTTTCGCGTGAGGCGCCGCTTCTCGGCGCTCTACTTTGTTATCCACTTGCTTAACAAGAGAGAATGCTCGCTCAAACTGTTGTGATGCCGCGGAAGACATATCCAACTTGTGTTTAAGCGTCAGCAGGTTCGCCGTCTTCTTTTCTTCCTGCTGCTTCATTTCAGCAATGCGTTCAGCCGTATTCTCCACGCTGAGCGTATCGTCATCGATGCTCTGCTGGGCTTTATTGAGCGCCTCAACTGCTTGCTGATACTGCAAGGCTCGAGTTTGTTGCACATCGAGCGCTTGTTGGTAATCGGCCAATTGGCTTTTCAGGCTATCCACTTCCTCTTCTGAGAAGCTCGATTGCTCTTCGGCCATCAATACACGCTCTTGCGCTTCTTCAACCACCATCGCTTGCTCTTCAAGACGCTCACTAAGTTCGAAGAGATCTTCTTGATAGCGAGAAATTTTCTCTTGATGACGTAGCGCGGTCTGCACTAACTGATAATGATCGCTGGAGGCTTGTAAATCCTGCTCTAACGATTGTTCTTGTTCCGCTAGCAAGTTGAGGTCTTGACCAATACGGTTAAGCAAAGTGGTCTGCTCAACTAAGGTGGTGTTTGCCCCTTGTAGTTCTGTTCTCAGCGATAACGTTTTCTCAAGCTTGTTTCGTCTCTCGTTCGCATGGCGCATATAATCTGCTGAGACGTAATGGGTCGACTCAGTGATCAAATGCTTAAACAAATCGCGATCCGACTGCGTTGTCTTGATCGCCGCTAAAGTCATACGATTTTCACGAAGTGCCGATTCCATATCTTGGAAGGCTTTCTTCACGCCACCATTTTGTGGCAACAAGTAATCACGTAGAGAGCGGGTAATAGCGCTTGAAATACCGCCATATAATGAGGCTTCAATCAGGCGATAAAACTTCGAGCGATCGCTGCTATTGCGCAGTTTTTTTGGCACCACACCTAGCTCAAACATCTGGCTATGGTAATCAACAATCGAAGTAAAGGTTTTGAAATACACACCGTCAAGTTCAGCTATTGAATCTTTAATCTCCGTCAGCTGTCGCACTCGTGCGTGAGTATCAGACACGTTTTCAATCAGTATATCCGTCGGCTTATACTTGTTCGGAAGCCCTTGAATCACAAACGGTTTGATATCAACTTTTTTATCTCGCCCTGCTACTTGTTGTAGCTTGACGGCAAAAATAATTCTTTGTTGTTTAGAGTTCACTACCTCTAACGCAGCGTAACATGCACCTGGCTGCAACTTACCAAACAAGCCTTTATCTCTTGAAGCTTGAGAGCTGCCCGCTTCTGTGGTGTTACGAAAGTGCAATAGGCTCTGATCGGGGATCAAGGCGGTAATAAAGGCCGCCATTGTGGTCGATTTACCCGCACCATTACCGCCGGACAAGGTGGTCACTAGATTGTCGATATCAAACGTCCGTGCGAAAAAGCCATTCCAGTTGACCATCGTCAGTGATTGATACTTACCTCGTTCAATCATAATTCACCTTCTCGCGCTGAGTTATCTTCACTATCACTTTCTTGAATGCTTTCTTGATTTTCTAACAAGCTACCTTGATCGGGCTGGCTGCTATGCACGACGGCCTCACCATCGCGAATCAAACGCAACTGAGCTTCACGCACATCATCACCAACGCGAACATCAGCGCCGAATCGGAACACAGATTCACTGATACGGAACTTGCCAGTTTCACCAATATTGATGGTCATACCCAAACGGCGCAGGCGACGCAGTGAGGTTCTTACCTTGTCAAACAGCTTTTCTTTATCCAGATCAGAGCCTGTCGCGCGGTTAGTCACTAAGCGCATCAATTTGTTTTCATCAGCCAATTGCAGCAATTCGTCGTAGAGCTCTTGATTGGTAAAAATACCTTCGTGCGCCAGACGCTCTGGGCTCAAATAGAGGAAACACAACACTTTGCCCACCAGCATGTCTAATTCAGACAATACACTGCGACCAATTAAAGAAGTCGAACGCGGTCGCAAGTAAAAGAACCCTTCGGGCGCTTTAACAAGTTCCGTGTTGTAGCGTTTGTAAAACTGAGCAAGCTCTATTTCATAGTCTGCCAGTAGTGCGTGGTTATCCAGATCTTCCGTTGACACATGACGCCCCGCGCGCAACATGCTGTCCAATGCAGGAAAAAGAGGGTTGGAGATTGCCTTCACAAGATTGTCAGGCATGTATTCATTAGTATCGGTCAATGACATTGGCTTGTACCTTTGCACCAAATTCGTTTATCGATTGCCAGTCAGGTTGCACAGCGTGATAGTCTGAGCCTGAATAACCTAGTCGAACTGCGTGATCTATCACCATACGTGCTAGATCAAAGTGATGAGTATGAGGATGGGTCGACAAGTAATCTTTAAGCACTGAACCCAAGTCAATCGCGGCAGATTTCTCTTTATGAGCCTGCAACATATCGGAAATGCGCTTAGACAGTTCATCATCTACTTGTTCGAGCTGCTGATATTCCACTTCTGGTGGCATTTGCCCAGTCACTTCATCGTCGCGTAGCACCAGGGCTTCATCGCGCAAGTCACTCAGCTTATCTGCATCCGCAAAGGTCAAGAACCAAGGCTCATCAAAGTAATCTTGAATGGATTGACGCAAGCGCGCACTAAAGGCACGGTTCTTATCCATATCAATCGCAGTTCGGATAAACTTGTGCACATGGCGATCGTAGCCAATCCACAAGTCAATCGCCTGCTGACCCCAGTTGATAATACGGTCGAGCTTCATCTGCAACCCAAACAGCAACTCAGAGACGAACTCTAATTCAGCGTTGCCGTAGATCACTTCTTGCACATCTAACAATTGAGTTTGTAAGTTATCCCCAGCGGCTTGCAGGGTGTCTTGCAACTCTTTCAGTGTGTGAGAAGTTTCTGTCAGTAGCGATTCACAATTGTTGATCGCGTCACGCCAATCTTTGTGCAGCAACTCAGCAATTTGCTCTTTAACAGATTGTTGCTGTTCATCCATCACACGCTGGTTAAGATCGATTTGGTCAAAAATTTCATTGACTGAGTATTTCAGCACGCCATAGACGTTTTTCTGCCAATGTTCGACAGTTCCGCCCTCCTGTGCAGCTTGAACCGCTTTCGACATCTCATCCGCTACGATCGACAACTGGATCGAGAGTTTCAATTTAGAAAATTCGCGATGACGAACATAATAATCGGTAATGCCAATGGCTAGTGGAGACAATCGATAAATACTTGCCCCCTCCGTCACTTCGCTGGTAAAACGGCTTAGCAAACGCTGCGACACCATTTCGTTGACGGCATTGTTTGCTCTAAAGATCGAGGCTTCGCCCGTATCTTCAAACATGCGCGTTACAAACAAAAATGCGTCGTGCAGCTCCCCTTCACCCAACTCTTCATCAAATCTTTCATTGCTCAGAACCGCAAGGGCTATCAAAAATGCCAAGCGCTCTGTTGAGAGGTGTAAGGAGAAATCGTGCTGTCTAATCCAGCCGACCAACTCTTCAATAGGCTGATCAGCGACTCGTTGAGTCTCTTCGCTCATCCTTTTTCCTGTAGTTACTTCTTTTGGGCCCAGACATGAATGTATCGGCCCAATGATAAATAAGGTTCTTGTCTACATAGTTGCTTTTCAAGAGCCAACACATCATCAAATGTGTAGTCACCCATGTACTCGACATTCCCTATGTAGTCGCTAAACGAACGAATGCCCGATTTTCCACAAATTTCAAAGCCTGCGTCTTCAATCCATCGATACACATCTTCTGGCAACAATCCTTGCTGTGGTTGAAGCTT
This sequence comes from Vibrio profundum, assembly GCF_050337555.1. Lineage (NCBI taxonomy): Bacteria > Pseudomonadati > Pseudomonadota > Gammaproteobacteria > Vibrionales > Vibrionaceae > Vibrio > Vibrio profundum. The sequence continues at coordinate 467,542 of NZ_JAKJTA010000003.1, read as the reverse complement.
AAAACGTTTACGATGTGGCATTCCTTGCAGTACATGAGGAATATTGCCGCACATAACGTTTTTGTACACTAAGCCATGATGGTTGTAGAACATAACAGACGCAACACCGCCCCGCTTTACTTGTTGTAAAACGGTATCAAGCGCAAGTTTTGGATCGGTAAGCCACTCCATGACAGCATGGAACATGGCAAAATCGACAGGATCGTCTAAATGTTCAGCAATCGACTGAACAGGCGCATGAATAAAACGATATTGTTCCATAAGACCATGCTTTTCAATATCATGCTTAGCAAGCTGAAGCATTTCCCTTGATAAGTCACACAGTGTAATCTTATGGCCGAGTTTAGCCAGTTTTTGCGACATCTGGGCTAGCCCACCGCCAGCATCCAGAACTCGCAATGCTGCATTCTCGCAATTTAGAGCAGAAAGTATGTCAGTAAAGTCTTCCCAAACAATAGCTTGGCGAATCTTTCCTTTGTCAGAGCCATAGATGTTTTTTGCAAATTTGTGGGCAATATCGTCGAAATTGCGGTCTTCTGTCACAGGCGTTACGTTATTATAGCGAATCGTGCTGCTATTCTGTCATATGAACGGCAGGAATAAAGAAAGTTTGTTTCTTTTTCCTTTCAATTGGTGATTTTTCGGACTATTTAAGTATGTTTGTGCTGAAAAAAATAATTTCTTCCTTACTCATGCCCCTACCCGCGATGCTATTACTGGGTTTTTTCGGGCTGATGCTAATCATGTTTACCACTCGGCGAAAGTCTGGCTGTTTAGTGGTGCTATTTTCTTTATTAGGGATCTTTTTAATCTCCTTTCAACCCGTTTCGACTCGTTTGCTTATGCCCTTAGAACGGCAACACAGTGCTTTCTTTCCCGTCGACGAGCACATCGATTACATTATGGTTTTGGGCAGCGGTCACGTGGTCGATGACCAGATCCCACCTACCTCCGAGTTAAGTCGCACAGGCTTGATGCGCTTAGCTGAGGGCATCCGCGTTATGCGTATGTACCCAGGCTCAAAATTGATTCTGTCAGGCTACGCGGCGGGTTCAGAAGTGAGCAATGCTCGAATGATGGCGAAAGTCGCCCTATCACTCGGTGTGCCAAAAACGGATATCATTCTGCTTGAAACTGCACAGGATACTTGGGAGGAAGCTAGGCAAGCCGCCGCTTTCGTTAAGCAGAAAAAAATGGTGCTAGTAACTTCTGCAAGTCATATGACTCGTGCACTGAATGAGTTTCACTCGGCTGGTTTATACCCTCTGCCTGCCCCCACTAACTATTTAGCGCAAAAGCATATTTCTCAGGCATGGATAAAATATACACCCCAAGCTAAATACCTCGAACAAACAGAGACTTACTGGCACGAAGAGCTGGGGTTGATGTGGCAATCTCTAAGGGATTGGGTGGCAACTGACTATACCGAAGCTACCCCAAAAGACCCGGAAACCTCACTTTAATGGCGACTTAAGCCCAGCCATTATCTCGCAATATACTTTATGGGCAGTCTAATCGCTGCCCTGTTTGATCTCCCACCTCAGACATGAATGCACCGACATTCCAGCAAAGTTTCATTTATTGATTAAAATATAAGCATGGATAGCAAGAAGTGGCCGCCATGGATGAGTTAAAAGCCTTTAATGAAAAGCGAGCCGAGATCTATTGGTGGATCTCGGGGCTTTTTGTGCGGGAGCTGTCTGAGACTGAGTTAGATCAGTATCAAAGCGACGAACTTAAAACTTTTGTTGAAGGGCTTGGAGAGGTTCCCATTCTTACGGAACCCAGTGACGACTTACTCCATTGCATCAACCAGTTGAGGACAATGGAAGATGCGCAAATTGTGCTAGCGTCAGACTTTAACGACCTATTCCTCAGTTCGAATCAGAACGTCATTTCCACCTGCGCATCTCATTACCGTAACGTGGCCAACCCCTCTTTACATACTTCGACCCAAGAGATTGTGGCCTTGATGGCCAGCCACTATGTCACTGTCGACCCATCCAACAAAGAACCTGCCGATCACATCTCTAATGAGCTCGACTTTCTTGGCAATTTAATTATTCGCTCCAACGAGCTCGAAAAACTGGCGCACTTCAATGAAGCGCTCACTGAACAAGAGATGTTTATCCGCCGTTATTTGCTGTCTTGGTTATATGACTTTAGAGAGCAACTCAATCACAAAGACAGCTTTGGCTTCTACGCATCGATCGCACGCTTGTTAGTTTGCTTCCTTGAACTGGATTGTGAATACCTCGCGACTAAACAGCGTTTGTAAAATACCGTGCAAATTAAGCCAATAAACAAAGTCAGAGCGTGGTTTTCTGTTGCGGTAATAAGACAGGCACACTAAAATCGGCAACGCAATCGAGAAAAAGATGATGAAATTATGTAAACCGCCGTAGTTTGGCGGTTTTGCTGTATGTAGGACTGTCTGCCCGTCCAAATAAATGTGGCAGAAATAATAGGACAGAACAATGGCCACCATTAAAGACGTTGCACGCCTCGCTGGCGTATCAACCACCACAGTTTCACACGTAATCAATAAGACTCGTTTTGTTGCTGAAACCACGCAAGAGAGAGTTCAAGCGGCGGTAAAAGAACTCAACTACGCGCCAAGCGCGGTCGCACGCAGTTTAAAATGCAACACGACACGCACTATCGGGATGCTAGTCACTCAGTCGACGAACCTGTTTTTCTCTGAAGTCATCGATGGTGTTGAAAGCTACTGTTACCGTCAAGGCTACACTTTGATTTTGTGTAACACTGGTGGGATCTACGAAAAGCAGCGCGACTATATTCGCATGCTCGCTGAGAAACGCGTTGACGGTATGTTGGTGATGTGTTCTGACCTAACTGAAGAATTGCGTGAGATGCTTGACCAACACAAAGATATTCCAAAAGTCGTGATGGATTGGGGCCCTGAGAGCTCACAAGCTGACAAAATCATCGATAACTCAGAAGAAGGTGGCTATTTAGCGACCAAATTCTTGATGGATAACGGCCACACTGATATTGCTTGTTTAAGCGGACAAATAGAAAAAGCGGCCTGCCAAGAGCGCATTCGAGGTTACAAACGCGCATTGTCGGAGAAAGACATTAAGGTTAACGAGGACTGGATCTTAGAAGGCAATTTTGAATGCGACACGGCCGTGCTCGCGGCAGATAAAATTGCAGTCATGGATAAAAAGCCAACAGCGGTATTTTGCTTTAACGATACCATGGCACTTGGCTTAATTAGTCGTTTGCAGCAAAAAGGCATACAAGTGCCTGAAGATATGTCAGTTATTGGTTATGACAATATTGAGTTAGCGGAATATTTCTCACCACCGCTTACCACTATCCACCAGCCTAAGCGCCGAGTGGGTAAAAACGCATTCGAAATTCTACTTGAACGCATCAAGGATAAAAAACACGAAAAACGTGTCTTCGAAATGCAGCCTGAGATAGTCGTGCGCAATACGGTAAAAGATATTCGCTAAGTGCCGTTAAACGTTTGAAATACTTTAACTGAATGCCCGGCTAATCTAGTCGGGCATTTTTGTATCCTACCTGGCACGCCAAATCTTCCTGAGAAATGCGCCCCATTCTACGTGCGATTCAATACTGAGAAGCACAACCAGAAAAAAACTTGTTTCTCGTTAATAATATCGCACAGCTATCTACTCACTCCTCGCGATTATTATGTTCAATACAACGCAAAAACACACGATTCTATTCTCTTGTTTCATATTGGTGATTGGGCTCATGGGGATGGATATGCTCAATCCTGCCCTTCCCTATATCATGCAATCGCTGTCGGTAAGTGAATACCAAACCAAACAACTCATTGTCATCTACTTGGTGAGTGCGGCAATATCACAATTTTTTTATGGTGCTTATTCTGATGTCTATGGCAGGAAGAAAGCGATATTACTCGCGTTTTTGATTGTCGATACCGGGGCACTCTTATCGGCCTTTGCACAAAATATCGAGCAGCTTTATGCGTGTCGTTTACTCACTGGCTTAGGGGCGGGGGGCGCTCCCGTGATTGCTCGGGCGATTATTTCCGATGTATGTGATAGACAAGATACGATTAAGAAAGCGTTTGCCTACTTTTCCATTTCCAGCCAACTCTCGCCTGCGCTGGCGCCGCTGATCGGCGCGGTAATACTCCAAGGGTTTGCATGGCGCGCCGTTTTTGTGGGCTTATCGATATTCACTCTGATCGCCATATTCGTATTAGCCCGAAAACTTAAAGAAACACATACTCCAACGGCAGCCAGGATGGACATCCGTCAGCAGCTTTCAAGCTACCTGCTGATCCTTAAAATCACCCGCTTTATTTGGTTCAGCGTTATCTCAGCACTGCTGTTCACCATCACCATTGCGTTCTATTCCTACATGCCGTTTATACTTGCCCATCACCATTACTCTCCGTTAGATAATGCCTTACTCTACATCTTATACGCGGCTAGCTTAGTGTTAGGCTCCCTGATGCTAGCCAAACACCTATATCGCCTCAATAGCGAAAAACTACTGCATGGGTGCATCGTTTTCGCTCTGATTGCCGCTGTCACATTATCAGCCGTCAACTACTTATATGGCGTTAACATAATCACTATTTGGCTCACAACCGTGATTTTTTCTGTAACGTGCGGAATTTCAGCGCCGCTGGCTCTATCGCTATGTATGCAAGAAATAAAAGAGAACAGAGGGGTTGCTAGTGCCGTACAAGGGGGGATTAAGATGCTGTTTACGGGACTTGCTCTAATTATATTAAACAACGTCGCGATGAAAAGTATGCTCAGCCTGACGACTTGCTATGTGGTTGTCTCCCTACTGTTGCTTTCTTGCTTCGCCTTCGCTCGCAGCCGAGTAGCGTCTCCAAAGAGCGATATTCCCCGCCTCCCCACAGGATAACAAGACCTGAATGACGCAATCATCAACTATAATCCTTCAGAGATGGCAACAAACTTAGAAGCGGGTACAGGCAACGATGAGGAAAGTACTAGAACGACGATTCCATGATTCTACATCTGCTATAACATGGGGGATTATTGTGGTGATATGTGCGTCTCTCGCTTTATTCCCCTTCAAGGCTCAAGCTCAAGAATTTCTCAAACTTGGAACTGTATACCATCCTCCACTCATGGGAACAGATGAGTCTGTATTAAACAAAATGACCATAGCGGCATTTGCCGCTGAAAATATCAAAGTTCATTTTGATATTTACCCAATGGCCCGAATAAAGTGGGCATTAGACGAGCAAAAAAGTCATGCGGTGATCGGATCAAAAAACTGGTTTACAGAAAGAAAACAGTCTTCAAATTTCATCTCAGTCAATCTATATCAAGCTACGTTACACCTGTTTTATCTAAAAGATCGCTTTCCCAATGGAATCAACTTCACTCAGCTAAGTGATCTCAAAAAGTATCGTGTCGGCTATGTTTACGGTGGCGTTTTGGAGGCAAAACTTAAGCGATCTGGAATCGAGCCCCACCTGACTAAAGATTCGGAGCTCAATATCAAAAAGCTTTTCCGCGATCGAATCGATATGGTTGTTGTCACCAAATTTAGTGGCTGGGCAATGGTTCGCAAGAACTACCCCAAAGACATAGAACGTTTTGCCATCGACAGCCACGTCTTGTATCGCGCGAATCTTGATTTGCTGTTCGCGCCAAGTGAATCGGCTCTGGCTAAAACATTCGAACGAGGGCTGCACAAAATTAAAAGCAGTGGTGAGTATGATGAGATTCTTGCTACCTATTTACCTAGGGGATCTAGCCAGTAGACTATACTGGTGAAAAACTTTTTCACCCCCTTACTCGGAGATGAATAATGAAACGTCGACATCTCGTCGTCTTGGCTCCAATATTACTTTATCCTCCTACCGCGATAACTAGTCCTGTAAACCCCGTCATATTTGTCACCAAGTTTTGCCCATTTATGTACTTGGATGACCAAACTCAAACTTAGTGCCGATTTTTAAAGCATATTACAACGATATAGTGTCTATGATTGGACCAAAGAAAAAGTCATCTATTATCAATAAGGCTCTGTTATATTGAGATTAACTTACTATATAGCTGAAGGTCGCCATTGATGAAAATAGACACGCCGAATCTCATTATGACTCAAATCACCGAGGGGGACTGGCCGCTATTCCTTCGCCTTCAGACTGAAAAAGATATAATTGAGCTCTGCTTTGACGCCCCTGATACTGACAAGCTACGAGAAAAGTTCATTTCAAGACTATCGCCTTGGCAAGCGCAAGATTCTCAATGGCTCACACTCGTTATCGTGAATAAAAGGACAGGTGAACAATGCGGCATCACTGGTTTCGTTATCGACAATGGCGTGGCTGAAGTGGGCTACATGTTGTTACCTGAATTCCATGGCAATGGCATTGGCACAGAGTCGCTTCGCGCCGTTATTAATTGGGCAACGCAACAACATCGCATCGCCCACTACCAAGCGGTGGTCACGGCTGGCAATATCGCCTCGGAATGTGTCCTCAAAAAGTGTGGTTTCGAGCTTAAGGAGATACTGCCAAATGCTTATCAGATCGGTAATTCACTCTATGACGACCATATTTATCGCTTCAACGCAGTACAGATTCCGCAATTTGATCCGAACGTGTGAAATTTATTTACCAACCAACCTGTCTACATTGGGGAGCAGTTGAATAAACAAGTTCAACAATCATCAAGCAATCGCTGTATGGAGTCGTTATGATAAATAAGAAGCTAGTGATCGGAATAGTGTTAGTGTCGTTAATTGTGTTCCTCGGTGTTAACTTTGGCCAACACCTCACCATAGAAAATGCCAAAGCTCAGCAAGCTTTACTCAACGGCTTTATTGCCGAACATTTTGTGGTTGCTGCGCTCACCTACTTCTTCGCTTATATTGCCATCACGGCCTTTTCAATCCCTGGCGCAGCAGTCGTAACCCTATTAGGTGCCGCCTTATTTGGCTTTTGGACCAGCTTGCTACTTGCATCATTTGCCAGCACCATTGGCGCGACATTAGCTTTCTTAAGCAGCCGTTACTTGCTGCGTGATTGGGTACAAAGCAAATTTGGCGCAAAACTTTCTGCCATAAACAAAGGCGTGGAGCGCGATGGTTCGTTCTACCTATTCTCGCTGCGACTTATCCCAGTGTTCCCATTTTTCCTAATCAATTTGCTAATGGGGCTAACCCCAATCAGCACGCTACGTTTCTACCTAGTGAGCCAATTAGGCATGCTTCCCGGCACCGCCGTTTACCTCAACGCTGGTACTCAATTATCGCAGATTGATAGCTTATCCGGCATCGTGTCTCCAACAGTATTAGGTTCTTTCGCACTACTAGGTCTCTTCCCTATCATTGCCAAGTGGATCATGTCGAAGATCAGAACCCAGCCGAAAGCCCAAAATGGAAACGCTTGATGAAACTGTATATCGCCACGAATCCGATGGACGCTCATATTCTCTGCTCGTATCTTCAAGTTGAGAATATTGAGTGTGAAGTGCGAGGAGAAAGCTTGTTTGGTTTACAAGGGGAATTGCCCTGCTCCGATGATACCGACCCGTATATTTGGTTACTCAACCCTTACCAGATAAAAAGAGCACAAACATTGGTATCAGAATATCACAATCAACAGTCATCAAAGACACAATGGCAATGCGATAGCTGCAAGGAAAAAAACGAAGGACAATTTGAGTTATGTTGGAATTGCTCTGAGCCGCGCCATGCTACCTAATTCTGATGAAATGACTCTTTATTGAGTCGCTCTTGATTAAGTAGTTTTTGATTAATTGCTTTTGATTAGTTGCTTTTGATTAACTAGTTATTGTTCAAGTAGTTATTAGTTAAACAGCTCGGATAATCGAGTCCAGCTGACTTTGATGAGAAGACCTACTTCCAGCTACGTTTGGCTAGGATTCGCCTAAATTTTCACGACAGTCTGATAAAACTTGGTCCACACTATTAGGGTCTGAAGCCTTTACGGTCAGCAGACCTTAATCGTTATTGAGGACACTATGTCAGGCTTACGTTCCCTACAGTACTTTTCCAGAAAATGCGCCAATAGCATTTTATTGTCGGTCGTGATTATATGCACACCGAATGTATACGCTCAAACAGCCAAGCCACTAGTTAGAATCATCACCACTGAGCACCCCCCTCTCGTTGGAACGCACAATACAATCTTATCCGACATCGTTCTAGCCGCATTTCATAGTCAAAATATACAAATAGAATATGTCACCTACCCTATCGCCAGAATTAGCTGGGCAATGGACAAAGAGAAATCGAGCATCGCTCAAGGTGGATTTGATTGGTTCCAGAACTCACAGCAAAACCAAGAACTCATTTTCATCCCAATTTACTACACAACGATGAACCTATTCGCACTCAAAAAGCATTTTCCTACTGGCGTCCACTATGACAGTCTTGGTGAACTAAAACGTTACCGTATCGGATATGTGCTTGGCGGCGTACTATCTCCCATGCTTACTAAAGCTGAGATAACCCCCTACTTCGTCTCAAGCTTTCAACAAACCGCACAGCTGCTAACACGAGAGCGCATAGATATGTTCGTTGCTCCAGCGGTTGTTGGCTGGCAGGCCATCGGCGAACTCAATGACCAAGATCGAAGCGCATTCACTATCTCGGAGCAAGCGCTAAAGACGGCGAGCGCTGATATTATCCTACACAAGAATCAAAAAGAGTTGGCAAACACTTTCAAGGAAGGTTTGAAGGTCATTATCAATAACGGACATTATTTAGAGATCATAAAGAAGTATCATGGTTCGACCGCTCTCCCTCCCCCGACCAAAAAGCTTATACATCAATACCAAAACACTCAGTAGCTTTCTCCTACGAAGCGTCAACACGATGAAGCACTAACCAAAAAAAGGCGCCAGAGGCGCCTTTCAGTTTAATATTTCAAATAGCAGTTAAGCACTCAAATACAAAGACAAATATTGCTCCGCGGCTTTTTTCCAACAGAAATCTTGTGTCATCGCGTAGGACTGCATTTTTTGTATATCTTGGGGGCATTGTGCATACAAAAGCAAAGAGCGTTGCAACGTCAGCAGCAAGTCATTGGGTTCTGGCTGGTAGAAAACAAAACCTGTCGCTTCGTTTGAATATTCATCACAATCTTTCACACTGTCCTTCAACCCACCGACACCACGAACAATAGGTAATGTGCCATACGCCATGCTGTAGATCTGGTTCAAACCGCAAGGTTCAAACTCAGAAGGCATTAAGAAAAAGTCTGAAGCCGCTTCAACTAAGTGCGCTAAGCGGTTGCTATAGGCTTCCACAAAAACAAACTTATCACGATGCGTTGCAGAAATTTCTTGTAATTGGCTAGCAAGCGTTGGATCGCCCGTGCCAACAATAACCAGCTGCACATCATGCTTTAGAAACTTATCCAAAATTGGCAGCAAGTAATGCAAACCTTTTTGCGAAGTTAAACGGCAAACCATTCCATACATTGCCACCTCACGTTCCGCTAGGCCCAACTCCTTCTGCAACGCATGCTTCGACGCTGCTTTGCCTTTGACCATACTCGCTTCTTCACTAGAGTATGCCATTGGTAAGAATTCGTCAGTTTTCGGGTTCCAAGATGAATAATCACAGCCGTTTAAGATCCCCACCAAATCACGCTGGCGATCAATAAACTCGCGGTGCATCCCATGCCCACCGAGTTCTGTTTTTAGCTCTTCGGCATAACTTGGACTGACTGCATTGATCTTGTCAGCGCTCATTACGCCAGCTTTCAACATAGTGACATGGGTTGAACTGATCGCAGCCTCAGGTACAAATCGCGACTGGAATTCAACTAAACAGTGCAGTTCTTCGTAACTGAACACACCTTTAAACACCGCATTATGGATACTAAGAACGCTTTTAATACCTGTATAAAAGTGATGGTCACGATAGCGATTTTTTAGCAAGTAAGGGACGAGTCCCGTATGCCAATCATTGGCATGTATGACATCTGGCCTGAACGCAAGTTTTGGCAACATATCGAGGCAAGCCGCACTGAAAAAGGCAAATCGCTCGCCATTATCGCTATAGGCTTGATTGTTTTCCGCGTACATTTCTTGGCGATCAAAATATTGCGGGCAGTCGACAAGGTATGTCGGCAATCCTGCCACCTCAAGCGACAAAATCTTATATTTAGTGTGCGGCCACACATCCAAATGTGTATCGAGTACCACCTCCGCACTCTCGACGTGCGCTACATTACGATAAGCTGGGATGGTTAAACGCACGTCTTGGTCTAATTGTCGTAGAGCTTCGGGAAGCGCTTTTGCAACATCAGCCAAACCGCCACTTTTTATCAAGCCTTCAGCTTCTGAGGCAACAAAAAGTACCGATAAACTATTAGAAACCAATTTTCGCTCCTTTTGGAATCACAACCACGCCTTCATCAGACACATGGTAGCGCTGTTTGTCTTCTTCTAAGTGAACGCCAATTTTGGTTCCCGGTGCGATTTCTACGTCTTTATCTAAGATAACGCGGCGTAATACACAGTCTTCACCGATTTTCACATCGCCTAACAAGATACTTTCGCTAATATCACAACAAGAAGCGATATTACTGCGGAACCCTAATACAGACTTTTCAATACGAGATGCACGTACATAGCTGCCGTTACATACAAGGCTATCGATAAGCTGAACGCGTCCATTTTCAGAATCGCTAAATGTTGCAGGGGGTAGTGGCGGGTAGTATGTGTGTAATGGCCATTTACGGTTGTATAAAGAGAAAGGCGCATCTTTTTCTAACAGATCCATGTGAGCCTGCCAGTAAGAATCGATGCTACCAACATCGCGCCAGTAAACTTCTTCTTTCTCACCTGTAATACGGTTTGTGCTGAAATCATAAACAAATACGTCGCCACGCGGTAACATATTCGGGATAATGTCTTTACCAAAATCATGCGAAGAATCTTCTTTATCCGCGTCTTCAATCAGCTCAGAAAATAGCGAGTTGGCTTCAAAGACATAATTGCCCATAGAAACAAGCGCATGCTCTGGGTCACCCGGAATTGATTTTGGCGACTCCGGTTTTTCTTCAAAGCCAATCATGCGTCCATCATGATCCACTTCGATTACACCAAATTGTGTCGCTTCCGACAAAGGCACACGCAGGGCTGAAACGGTTAGCGCGGCTTTCTTTTGCTTATGAAACTCAAGAAATTGGTCGATATCCATTTTATAGATATGATCCGAACCAAAGATACATACATGCTCAGGTTCAGCCAGTTCCATAAAACGTAAGTTTTGATATATCGCATCTGCCGTCCCTTCATACCAACGCTTGCCAGTGCGCATTTGTGCTGGAATTGGGTCGATAAACTGATCTGTGATGCCGTTAATATTCCAACCTTGTTTTAAATGATGGAACAAAGATTGGGACTTAAATTGAGTGAGAACGTAAATTCGAGTTAAACCGGCATTAACAAAGTTATTTAATGCAAAATCGATCAGCCTATAACTACCACCGAATGGCACTGAGGGCTTGCTTCGCGACTGCGTTAGTGGTCTTAAACGTGAACCTTCTCCACCAGCGAGAATCATACCTAATACACCAGCCATTATTTCTTATCTCCATGTCTTTTTATTGTTTAAAGAGCTCTTTTCACTGGCGTGATCACCTTCAGCTACCAGTATTACCAAAAAGCACTCTTATCCTTTCAGCCCACTAAATGTTCATTTTGTGCGCATTACGTCGCGATGATGTGCGGATCAGACTAAATCGCAGATAATTATCCTGCACAATATGCATGATCCGTCACATGCTAAGAATACAATACCTTTATATGAAGCACTTGTCTCGCAAAAAATTCGATAACAACAATGGAAATATAGTTCTTGAAATCATAATGTTATATATCAATAAAGGCTTACTACCGATACATCAAAGATATTAATCCACCACTCATCACGCCATCTGAATGATGAATAACTAGTCACTTTGACGATTTTATTATCAATAAACCTCAGCAGACCAATATTAGCTCCCCTAAGTGACAAAAATATAAAAAAAAAGCCACCGATAACGGTGGCTTTCGAAAACTAATTTTTTAAGATTCTTTTTTCGGCTTTTTACGCTTATCGGTAATTTCCCATTTACCATCAACGTATAACCCAGTCCAACCTGACGGTTTGCCATCGACTTCTGAACGAATGTAGTTCTCTTTCGATTTACGGCTAAACCTAACGACCGTTGGTTTACCATCTGGGTCTTCCGTCGGTGCATCTGCTAGGTATTGGAACTTCTCCGGTAAACGCTCCTTAAAGCGCGCCAGTTCGCCCACTAGCGGTGCGCGAGTTTCACGCGACTTTGGAAAGTTGCTCGCAGCCATAAACAGGCCCGATGCGCCATCTCGCAAAACGAAGTACGCATCTGATTTCTCACATGGCAATTCAGGGAAATGCACAGGATCTTCTTTTGGCGGTGCCACTTCACCATTTTTTAAGATCTTACGAGTGTTCTTACAGTCATCATTGGTGCAATCCATATACTTACCAAAACGACCATTTTTCAACGTCATGTCAGAGCCACACTTGTCGCATTCGACTACGGGTCCATCATAGCCCTTCACTTTGAATTCACCATGTTCGACAACATAGCCTTCGCAGTTCGGGTTATTACCGCAGACATGCATTTTGCGTTTTTCGTCTATCAAATACGCATCCATTGCAGTTTCACAAATTGGACAACGCTTTTTCGCTCGTAGTGCGGCAGTTTCAACGTCTTCTTCCAGAACATTGATAATGCCTTCTTCATCACCAAGGTTAATCGTAGTTTTACAGCGCTCTTTCGGTGGCAACGCATAGCCTGAACAACCTAAGAATACCCCCGTAGATGCGGTACGAATTCCCATTGGTCGAGAACACGTTGGACATTCAATGTCTGTCTCCACGATATGGTTAGGCTTCATACCGCCTTGATCTTCGTCTTCTTCGGCTTTGGTTAAGTCACCAGTGAAATCGGCGAAGAAATTATCAAGCACTCCTGTCCAATTCGCTTCGCCTTCTGCAATTTGGTCTAACTTTTGTTCCATACGAGCAGTAAAGTCGTAGTTCATCAAATCGTTGAAGCTGCCATCAAGACGATCGGTAACAATTTCACCCATCTTCTCAGCGTAAAAACGGCGCTGATCGACACGCACATAACCGCGATCTTGAATCGTGGAAATGATCGATGCATACGTCGATGGGCGGCCAATGCCTTTCTTTTCTAACTCTTTCACCAAGGCCGCTTCAGTGAAGCGCGCTGGCGGTTTAGTAAAGTGTTGCTTTGGATCGAGCTCAGACAAGGTTAGCTTGTCGCCAACTTGCACTGCTGGCAAAATTTGATCTTCATTCTTACCAAGTGGGCGCTGTACACGAGTCCAACCATCAAACTTGAGGATGCGACCCTTAGCTTTCAAGGTATACTCTGCCGCTTTCACACTTACAGTCGTAGAATCGTATTTCGCAGCTGTCATTTGACAAGCAACGAACTGGTTCCAAATCAAGGCATACAACTTGTGAGCGTCTGCCTCCATGTTTTGCAGCTCGTCAGCTTTCACTTCCACGCTCGATGGGCGAATAGCCTCGTGCGCCTCTTGAGCGCCCTCTTTGCTGCCATAGGCTTTTGGCTTTTCTGGTAGATACTCGCCGCCAAATTCACTGTTAATGAATTCACGTACCGCGTCTACAGCCTCTGAGCTGAGGTTGGTTGAGTCCGTACGCATATAAGTGATGTAGCCCGCTTCATACAGTCTCTGTGCAAGCATCATCGTTCTCTTCACCCCATAACCAAGACGCGTACTGGCGGCTTGTTGCAAGGTAGAAGTGATATACGGTGCTGACGGCTTACTGGACGTTGGACGATCTTCTCGCTTGCAAACTTCGTAATTTGCTTTCTCTAGTATCGCGACAGATTGCGTAGCCTGAGCTTCGTTAACTGGCTTGAAGGCAACGCCATCTTTTTGCGACACCTGCAAACGAAATGCCGTGTCATTTGGAGTTGTGGTGTCCGCATGAATATCCCAAAATTCTTCTGGAATAAAAGCATTAATGGCACGCTCTCGCTCAACCAGCAACTTAACAGCAACGGATTGAACTCGGCCAGCAGACAAACCACGCGCGACTTTTTTCCACAGAAGCGGAGAGACCATAAAGCCCACAACGCGATCCATGAAGCGACGAGCTTGCTGCGCGTTCACTCCATCGATATTCAACTCACCGGGTGATTCAAAAGCTTGTTGAATCGCATTTTTGGTGATTTCGTTGAACACAACGCGTTTGTATTCCGTGCCTTCCGTACCAATGATTTCGCGTAGGTGCCATGCAATCGCTTCTCCCTCACGGTCCAAATCGGTCGCGAGGTAAACGCAATCTGCGTCCTCTGCGAGCTTTTGCAGCTCCGCTACGACTTTCTCTTTGCCGGGCAAAATTTGATAGTTGGCTTCCCACTCATTATATGGGTCGATTCCCATTTTCTTAATTAGGGATTTACGGTCTTTTTCTTTCTTTAGGCGAGCTTTTTCTTCTGGGCTCAAGCCTTTTGTCGAGACCGCTGCAGCTTTTTTGCCAGTAGACTGGCCGGCAGTTGGAAGATCGCGCACATGTCCAACACTGGACTTTACGACGTAGTCTTTACCAAGATATTTATTTATCGTTTTTGCCTTCGCTGGAGACTCCACGATAACGAGTGATTTACCCATAATAGATTTAAACGCCTTTCATCACTGTGCATGATTTATCGCACAACGTACCAAAATATGAATTCTTTTTTAATATCGAGCCTGAATTCTAGAAGATCAATATCTTTTTAGAAAATTAATTTCAATCCGACTGGACTGAACGAACAATAAAACGTCAAAATGGCACCGTTCTTATACAACTGGGTTAGGATAATAACGGCAAAAGAGTAGACTTGTTATACTCTACCTGACTAAGATAGAGCAATAAAGCGTGCTGTTCATCACAAAGCCAAACATCTTTATCCTTGGTTGAATCTCAGTTGTGCAGTAAGTAAACACTAGTCTGTGTCAAAAACCACATGCCTGAATCAAATAAATACATGGGAGTTAACATGAACCATCCTCAGCCCATCGATCCTAGCTCCTTGCTTATGATTGCAAATCAGTTGATCCAAGATCACCCTAGTTATCTAATAGGCATGCGTGCATTCACTGTTGAAGAGCGCGATCACGTGCTGATATTCAAAGGTGAATGTTTTCTCGACCCGCAGGGAATGCCAACCAAACAGACCCCTGCAGCGTTTAACATGTTCAAATACCTAGCACATCAGTTATCAGGGCAGTTTTCTCTACTGGCTTAACACGCGATTCCAACCGTTATCGATATCGCCCTTGCTTAGAGCCTGTGGCCTTTCCTGCCAGCGCCACCAACGTTTTGTTGGTGTTAGCATGACATATGGCCACTCCAAGCGCATCAGCGGCATCAGATTGCGGTTTACCCGGTAACTTAAGCATGTGCTGCACCATATGCTGAACTTGCGTTTTGTCCGCACCACCGGTGCCAACAACCGCTTGCTTTATCAATCGCGCTGCGTACTCGTAAACTGGTAAATCAGCGTTTACCGCTGCCACAATCGCGCTGCCTCTCGCTTGGCCAAGCTTTAAGGCAGAGTCAGCATTTTTTGCCATAAACACCTGTTCGATAGCAAAAACATCCGGCTGAAATTGAGTAATAATTTCGGTTACGCTGGCATAGATTTGCTTTAATCGACCAGGTAATTGCTTTTCGGACATACGGATACAGCCACTTCCCAAATAATGTAAGTGCCTACCTTGTTGCTGTATAACGCCATACCCCGTGATACGTGAGCCCGGGTCTATCCCTAAGATTATCGACACTCACTGACTCCTATTCGATCTTTTTTCATTATTTTGTAAACTGTCAGTTATAAACTGTCAGCAACTTCTTGAGAAATATCACCGTTATGATAGACCTCTTGTACATCATCAAGATCTTCTAACGCATCGATAAGGCGCAGTAGCTTAGGCGCACTTTCAACATCTAGCAAGGCTTTCGTTGAGGGTAATAGGGTAACTTCAGCGTGAGAGGCGTCAAAACCTGCTGCATCCAGCGCGTCTTTAACACTGCCGAACTCATGTGGCTCCGTAAATACATCAATCGCACCGTCTTCCGCCGTTTCAATATCATCCGCTCCCGATTCTAGCGCCACTTCCATGACTGCGTCTTCTTCTAAACCCGCAGCATAGGAAATCACTCCTTTTTTAGTGAACAAATAGCTCACGCTCCCATCTGTGCCAAGATTGCCACCAGATTTAGAAAAAGCATGTCTAACGCCCGAAACCGTACGATTTCGATTATCTGTCATACATTCCACCATCACAGCGGTTCCAGCTGGACCGTAACCTTCATAAATGACGGTTTCCATACCATCATCACCTTCTCCTCCAGCGCCACGGCTAACGGCGCGGTTCACAGTATCTCTGGTCATGTTGTTTGATAGCGCCTTATCAATCGCGGCACGCAAACGAGGGTTATTTTCAGGCTCACCACCCCCTTCTTTTGCAGATACGACAATCTCTCGGATAAGTTTGGTGAAGATTTTGCCGCGCTTGGCATCTTGTGCTGCTTTTCGATGGCGAATGTTCGCCCATTTACTATGACCAGCCATGTGAGTCCTTATTATTATTGGAATAAACGATGCAACATTATATACCCAACTCTCCTCAGGGTGCATTATCCAGAGTGCAATCCGCCTGCTCATTTTGAGGAAAAACTAAAGGAAGTCATTGCCGAAAGTTAAACTAGACCGGATGAGAAAGGACCCAAGTAAAGCAAAACGTTAGGATCAAAAAAGGGCCACGTTAAGGCCCCTAAAACTGAAAGCGCTCTATTGGTGTCGCTGCTTCAGTTTATCAATCACCTCGCTCAGAGATAGCCCCTGATCTTGCAACAAAACCAATAGGTGATAAATCAGATCGGCTGATTCACAAACCAATTCCGCTTTGTCTGCCGTTGCGGCTGCAAGCGCCACTTCAACGCCCTCCTCGCCGACTTTCTGAGCAATCCTTTTCGTGCCACTGCTGTACAAGCTCGCGGTATAAGAGGACTCCGGATCTGCGTTTTTCCGCTCTGCAATCAAACTTTCAAGCTGGCTTAACCACACCATTTGGCTTTCCTGCTGTAGCGAATCGCCCCAGCAAGTCGTAGTGCCAATATGGCAAGTCGGCCCTTTGGGCACAACTTGCACCAGTAAGGTATCATTGTCGCAATCGATGGAGATCCCCTTCAAGTTAAGATAATTCCCCGACGTTTCTCCTTTAGTCCATAGACGTTGTTTGCTACGAGAGAAAAAAGTCACGCGCTGAGTTTGGCATGTTTGCACCAATGCCTCTTGGTTTAAATAGCCCATCATCAGTACTTGGCTTGAACGATAGTCTTGAATAATGGCAGGAACGAGCCCATCAACTTTATCCCAATCAATCTTTTCAATGAGCGTATTACTGTCTACTGCATCCATCATAGCCGTACCTCAACACCGTCTTTATATAAATACTGTTTAAGCTCACCAATATTGATGATCTGCTTGTGAAACACAGAGGCTGCAAGAGCCCCATCCACGTTGGTTTCATTGAAAGCGGCCTTAAAGTGAGACATCTCTCCCGCACCGCCAGAGGCGATTAGTGGCACCTTACACACTTCTCGCATCGTCTTAAGTTGCGTGAGATCATAACCCTTACGAACGCCGTCTTGGTTCATCATGTTGAGCACGATCTCACCCGCGCCTAACTGCTGAACCTTCTGTAGCCAATCTCGTGTTTGCCATTGCGTCGCTTTGGTGCGCTTTTCATCACCCGTAAACTGATACACCTGATATTGGCTAGTCACTTGGTCAAAATAGGAATCAACACCCACCACAATACATTGAACACCGAACCTATCAGCTAACTCGGTAATCAAGCTTGGGTTGGCTAACGCGGGAGAGTTAATCGATACTTTATCAGCACCAAACTGCAGTATTTCTCCAGCATCGGCGCAAGATTTAATCCCACCTGCAACGCAAAATGGAATATCAATTACTTCAGCAACTTTTTCGACCCAGCTTTTATCCACCACTCGGCCATCACTTGATGCCGTAATATCATAAAACACCAGTTCATCGGCGCCTTCTTGTGCATAACGCTGTGCTAACGGTACGATATCGCCAATAATTTCATGCTGGCGAAATTGGACACCTTTGACCACTTGACCGTCGCGCACATCAAGACAGGGAATTATTCGCTTTGCCAACATGCCATCGCCTCCTCAGCACTAAACTTACCTTCTAATAGAGCTTTACCAACAATGACGCCGCTTACTCCAGTGGAGCGCAAATCTTGGATATCCTGCAGACAGCCGATCCCGCCGGATGACTGAAAGTGAACGTCGGGGTAGAGGCGACATAAATCGGCATACAATTCAACATTGGATCCCTGCAAAGTGCCATCACGGGAAATATCGGTGCAAAGTACATGCTTGAGGCCAACGGTGCGAAAATCTGCTATTAGTTGTTCTATGGTCAAGGTCGATGTTTCTTGCCAACCGGAGGTGGCGACATGACGTGTACCCTTTTCATCGATATTAATATCGAGGGCGAGCACGATGTACTCTGCGCCGTACTTCGTCATCCACTGCTTAACCAGTTCTGGATCATGCACCGCAGTTGAGCCGACCACCACGCGGTTTGCGCCTGCATTGAGCAAATCTGCTACATCTTGCTCTGTTCGCACACCACCGCCAATTTGCACATGGGCGGAAGTCGCCAATAACAACTTCGCAATCACATCCAGCTGCCTCGCGGAGGTATCTTTCGCGCCGGTCAAATCCACTAAATGCAGCCACTCGGCCCCTGCTTGCTGATACTGCTGAAATTGTTCCACTGGGTTAACCTGATAAGGGGTTACTTGCCCATAGTCACCTTGAAACAAACGTACTACCTGACCATCAATGAGGTCCAATGCTGGAATTATCATCACTTAACCTCGCTACAACTCTAAGAAGTTTTGAATCAATTTGGCGCCTGCCTTGCTAGAACGCTCGGGGTGAAACTGAACCCCATAGTAGTTGCCACACTGAAGAGCGGCAGTGAACGGCAAACCATATTGGCACTGAGCAATCGTATTCGTGCCAACAGGCATGGCAAAACTATGCACAAAATAAAAATATTGGCCTTGCTCAAGTCCACGAAAAAGAGGGTGCCCTTCAGTCGCCACCACTTGATTCCAGCCCATATGAGGAAGAGGCAGCCCTTGCGCCTCCATCGCTTGAATCGGTGATTCACAGATCCCCAAACATGGAACTGGCTCCCCACCTTGACTGCCCGTTTCTTGTGATAAAGTGCCGAGTAGTTGCATACCCAAACAAATCCCCAGTAGAGGCTGTTCAATTTGTTTAATTAGGTCAACTAATCCGCGCTGCGCCAAATTTTCCATCGCCGCTTGCGCTGTGCCAACACCCGGTAAAAAGACTTTATCCGCCGCAAGTACCACCGCATGGTCACAAGAAATCGTCACCTGATAACCTAGTCGTTCAATAGCGAACTTAACCGAAGAAACATTTGCGCACCCAGTATCAATAATCACCACATTTTGCTGTTGCACTACAAGACCCCTTTACTACTTGGTAACTCATTACCTTCCACTTTTATCGCTTGGCGAAGAGTCCGACCAAATGCTTTGAATAAACTCTCGATAATATGGTGATCATTATTACCTGAGGAGGATAAGTGCAAGGTGCAAGCTAAAGCATCACTTAACGAGCGGAAGAAGTGCACCACCATTTCAGTGGAAAAATCCCCCACACTTTGACGCTGAAACTCGGCCGAAAACTTCAAATAAGGACGGCCGGATAAATCCAGCGCACATTGTGCTAAGCACTCATCCATCGGTAAGCTAAACCCGAAGCGGCCAATTCCGCGTTTGTTGCCGAGTGCTTTCTTCAACGCTTCACCCAGTGCGAGCGCGGTATCTTCCACTGTATGGTGGTCATCGATATGCAGATCGCCATCGACAGACAGTGATAGTTCAAAGCCACCATGAGTCGCAATTTGGTCCAACATGTGGTCGAAAAAACCGATACCTGTCGCTATGCTGTTTTGCCCAGTAGTATCTAAATCAACCCGCACTTTAATGTCCGTTTCTTTGGTCTGACGTACCACTTCAGCGACACGACCGCCAGTAGTCAAAGCTTTCACTATCGTTTTCCAGTTCATCTTCTCTGGGTGATACTGAATGCCTTGAATGGCCATGTTCTCTGCAAGTTGTAAGTCCGTGGTACGATCGCCAATCACAGCAGAGTTTGTAAAATTCACTAACCCATTGTGCAAATACTGACGAACAAGCCCCAATTTAGGTTTACGGCAACTGCACTGTTCTGATTCGAAATGCGGGCAAATTAGCACTTCATCAAACTTAACCCCTTGAGAGGCGAAAATTGCCATCATCATTTGGTGAGGTGCATCAAAATCGACTTGTGGGTAGCTATCCGTCCCCAATCCATCTTGGTTTGTGACCATCACTAATTTGTATCCAGCAGCTTGCAGAGTCAGCAAACTAGGAATCACATCCGGTTCAAACTCTAGTTTGTCCAGTCGGTCTACTTGAAAATCAATCGGCGGCTCAACAATCAAAGTGCCATCTCGGTCGATAAATAATATGTTCTGTTGTTCGTTCACGGGCGGTTTCCTTACGGCTGAAACAAAAGCGTTAACAATAAAAGTCGCGAATAAAGCTCAATACACTTTCACATTCTTGTCGGTTACCGACGCTGATTCGTATTCCATCATCCACGGGAGATTGACGCAGAATCACTCCGCTGTCCCACGAGGCTTGAAACAAAGCTGCACTGTCAGGGAACTGCGCCAGAAGATAATTGCCCCAGCCATCATGGACTTTCACATTCGGGATCATTGCTAAACCAACATGGAGGTACGCTCGATTCGCATTGAGATCCAAAATTTGGTATTTCATCCTTGCCAAGCCAGCTGGAGACAGTGCCTGCAACGCAATATTGCATACTGGTAGAGGAACAGGATACGGAGCGATCACTTTCTTGAACGCCTTAATTAAAGGGGTATTGGCCAACGCAAAACCGCAGCGAAGTCCTGCTAAAGCAAATGCTTTGGACAATGTGCGCAAAATAACTAAGTTTTCATAGCGTGAAAGCAACTCAACGGAGGAAACCTCTGGGCAGAAATCGATGTACGCTTCATCAATCACCACAACCGCCCTGCCTTGGGTCATCTTAAGTAGACTCTCAATATCTTGGCGAGCCATCACGTTCCCAGTCGGGTTGTTTGGACTGCACACAAAAACAAGCTTATTTCCCGCTAAATTGGCTTCAATCGCCTTTAAATCAAGCTGCCAGTCTGGTGTTAGCGGCACTTCCGTCCGGCTTACGCCCGCCGTTTCGGCAGTGATGCGATACATACCATATGTCGGCGGACAGAACAGAATGCCATCCACATTTGGCTCGCAAAACGTTCGCACAAGCAGTTCAATACCTTCATCAGCCCCTCTCATTGTGAGCACTTGATCGCTAGTTACCCCAGCATAATTGGCATACGCCGCAAGGAGCTCTTCCGGTTGGCATTCAGGGTACCGATTTAGCCCTGAAAAGGTCATATTATAATCGTTATCAAATGGTGACTCATTGGCATTTAGCCACACGTCGCCATCACCACCAATGCGCCGAGCAGACATGTAAGGTTCTAAATCTCGGATTTGCTTTCTGATTAGTTTTTCCACTTGAGTTAATCCTTTTGCAACTGTTCAACACGTATCGTCACCGCGCGTTTATGCGCTTCTAGCCCTTCGGCTTGGGCAATTTTTTCCACGGTAGGTGCGAGATTCAATAACCCTTCAGGCGTTAGTTCTTGTACTGTCATTCGTTTCGAAAAATCCGCCAAGCCTAAACTAGAGAAAGTTCGAGTATACCCATAAGTAGGCAAAACATGATTGGTACCTGACGCATAATCGCCAACCGATTCTGGTGACCATGCCCCTAAAAAAATCGAGCCTGCATGTTCTAATTGCGGCAATAATTCTCTAGGGCACTCTGTTTGAACAATCAAGTGCTCAGGTGCATAGAGGTTAGATACGAGCACGGCCTGCTCAAGAGATTCCACTAAAATCGTGGTACTGGCTGACAACGCTTGTTCGGCAATTTCCGAACGTGGCAAGTCTTTTAATTGAATATCAATCGCGGCGGCTACCTGACTGGCCAAACTATCCGAGGGAGTCACTAAGATGACTTGTGAATCAGGTCCATGTTCTGCTTGGCTTAACAAGTCAGATGCAATAAATTCTGGATCGGCTTTGTCATCAGCAATCACTAAAACTTCAGACGGACCAGCGGGCATATCAATAGCCGCGCCATTAACTGCTTGGCTGGCTTGGCGCTTTGCCTCCGTCACATAGGCATTTCCCGGACCATAGATTTTATCGACTTTACTGATACTTTCCGTGCCAAATGCCATTGCGGCAATCGCCTGCGCTCCGCCAACTTGATAAACCTCATCGATTTGACACAACTTAGCGACATACAAAATCTCGTCAGCGATAGGGGGCGGCGAGCAAAGAATAGTTCGGCGGCATCCTGCTACCTGAGCAGGAACCCCCAGCATCAACACAGTGGAAGGCAAAGGCGCGCTTCCTCCGGGGATATAAAAGCCGACATTGTTTATCGGTCGAGTGATTTGCTCGCAAACCACCCCCGGCTGGGTTTCGACGCGGATAGTAGGAGCCTCCTGAGCTTGATGAAATTTAGAAATATTATCATAGGCTTGCTGCAATGCTGCTCGTATATCCTCGGGCAATCTCTCGGCAGCAGCATCTACATCTTGCGTAGAGACTAAAAAGGCGTCTAACGTGACCGAGTCAAATTTTTCACTCCATGCCTTAAGAGCGCTATCCCCGTCCACGCGAACACTTTGTACAACCTCATCCACTACTGAGGCAATGCTTTCACTCGATGATATGGCAGGACGCTGTAATACTTGTTGTTGCTCCGCAGCAGATAATGCTGCCCAATTTTGCGTTCGCATTATCGTCATCCCATCATCTTTTCTATTGGTAAAACCAGAATAGAGCTAGCACCAAGTGCCTTTAGCTGCTCCATAGTCTCCCAGAACAAGTTCTCTGTGCTAACAAGATGTACAGCAACTTTGCCTTGATCGGAGGCCAAAGGTAACACGGTCGGATCTTCCGCTCCGGGAAGCAATGCCGTTACTTGGTCGAGTACTTCGGCAGGCGCGTGCAACATTATGTATTTCGATTCTTTTGCTTGCTGGACACCTTGCATTCGAGTGAGAAGCTTATCAATGAGAGCACTTTTCTCTGGCTCAAACTCGCCAATACGTTGAATAAGCGTCGCTTTCGATTCAAAAATGACTTCGGCTTCCTTTAATCCATTGGCTTCCAGCGTCGCGCCAGTAGAGACAAGATCAGCAATTGCATCAGAAAGCCCAGCTCGCGGAGCCACTTCCACAGACCCTGTTAACATACAGGTGCTGTATTCAATGCCACGTTTATCCATATAAGACTTAACTAAACGTGGGTACGTCGTTGCTATCCGTTTCCCAGCAAGATCGTCAGGGCCGCTGTATTGTTCGTCTTTATTGACCGCCAACGATAGTCTGCAAGTACCGTAATCCATCCGCCTTAAGGTGACAAACTCATTAGGCTCGCTCATCGCGCAGCGTTCTAGTCGAACTTCTTCGAGCTCATTCTCGCCAATAAACCCGAGATCGACGACACCATCCATAATTAATCCGGGAATATCGTCATCACGAACCAATAATAAATCAATCGGCATATTCAAAGAATGAACGACCAAGCGCTCGCCCATTATGTTGAATTTCACGCCACACTTTTTTAGTAACTCAATACTGTCTTGGCTCAGACGTCCTTTTTTTTGTACCGCAATTCTTAAACGTTGTGCTGTCATGACTATATTCCTAATTATAAATTTCCATAATGACGATTGAGCAGACTACATAAACAAAAAACCCTCGGAAGCTTTAGCTCCCGAGGGTTCGAATCGATTTACTGAATTCACCGCCGGGAGTTTGGTCTCCCGGGTACGCGCTCGCCTTCCCGAAAGACTAGAGAAGATGATGGTGATGAATGTTCATATTGATAGAGCGCATAGTTATTTATCTGTGTTAGTTCGCTGATACACTTAGACACTAACCTAAGGCCGTGTGAGATTGCAACCGTTTCCTGAAAAAAATTAGAGAGTATATAAACTCTGCTCAATTGTGCTTAAAGTGATTCTTTTAGCATACGAGCCAAGACTTAGAAACACGGAAATATTTGAAGTGTTGTCGCTCCTTAGTATTGCCTGTCACAGTTATTATCTGAAATCAGGCGTGAATGACGTACGCTCTCGTATACGCACATTCCGCCTTGTAAACCGCACGATAAGGAAATGCCAACAAGCCGCATCCATGTTTATTATTAATATTTATTATGATTAATGTTAAATATTTGAAATAGAAACCAAGTTGGCGAGCTTAGTCGGCATTTTAGAGATTAGTAAAAGTGATGAAAATGACAAAAACCGAATAAACCACAGCGTGAATCTGCTTAACCGGACATTTAGCGATGCAAATATAGTCAAGCTTGCACAAAATTCAAGATATAAGTAGAGAACGACCAATTCGAACTAATTGAAGGTAGATGCGTGACTATAGAGAATTGAAGTTAGAAAGGAACCATCACCCACTCTCCTTGTATTTGTAAATTTATGTGTGACAGAATCACAATAAAAACGGCCCTCTCACTTTTGTTACGACTGTTACGACTGTTACGACTGTTACGACTGTTACGACTGTTACGACACCATGCCAAATCAAGCGGTAGACTAAGCACCAGTGTTCCTATTGATTATCATATAGCTGCCTACTATTCAGACACTAAGATTAACTTTAAAGAATATATAGCGATAATTTTAAAAAATAGTAATTATTTTTAACTATATTATTGTCTTCCGGCTATTTGGGGTTTAGTATTATTAAAATTGTCTTGATTTAATTCATAGGAACCATAATGTCAGAATTAACCAAAACCCTATTAAATATTCGCAGCCTACGTGCATTCTCTCGCGAATTAACTCTAGAGCAACTTGAAGAAGCACTAGAAAAGCTAATGCTCGTAGTTGAAGAGCGTCAAGCAGCGGAAGCCGAAGAGCGCGCAGCCCAAGCAGAACAAGATCAAAAGTTAGCTGCTATCGCTAGTCAAATTGCACAAGATGGCATCGACGTTCAAGCGTTAATCGATGCGCTATCTGGTGAAAGCAAAACAAAAAGCAAAACTAAGAGCAAGCGTGCTCCTCGTCCAGCAAAATATAAATATGTTGACACTTCTGGTGAAGAAAAAACATGGACTGGTCAAGGCCGCACGCCTTCAGCGATTCAAGAGCAACTTGACGCTGGTAAAAAATTAGAAGATTTCGCTATTTAATGAATCTTCTCCAATAAAAAAAGCTCCGTAAAGGAGCTTTTTTTATTTAAGCTATACTGGAGTCAATGAAAATCATTAACTCTAGTATAAACATTAACGTTCCCAGTATGCTTCTTCCAAGCTATCTTCTCTCTCAGGCAAACCACGAGATAAACGTGGAGAGTGCTGAGCTAATACTTCATAACTTGCTCGGTTTGCATATTTACACACTTGAGAAAATGAAGAGTAGGTCAAGAATGGGTAATTATGCTTGCTCGAATTTGGCACATTATCTTTATGATAACGGTTAGCTGAGATGTCATGCAAAACGGCCGATAACGCCGCGTCACCCGCACCATTCGTATTCTTAATTTTCTCTGGCCCACCCATGTATGGAGCAATGTGTGAATAAACTCGGATAGGCTCATCACATAACGCACGCAAAGCTGGGCGACTAAATTCAAAACGATTAAATTCTGGCACCGCACCTGGCAATAAAGGCAACGATGTTTGACGCTTCGCTGCCTCATCGGTATAACCAGCCATAAACAGGCCTATCGGGCCCGCTGTGCACAATACTAAATCAACCCAATCTAAGGTTTTATTTGCACCCGCTAATGGATCCGATTCCCCCGTTAGAGCTTGCGCTTCTTCTTCGTTCATCGCCACGACAGTGACATGGTCATGCAAAAACTTTTGCCAGTACTGAGGGTCATTTTGAATAACGAATTTGGTTCCCAAAGTTAATACCACAGGAACATCGTATTTCTTCGCAAATTCGATTGCCTTCATCGTGGCATCAGGCATCGGGTCGCCATCTTTACAACGCACAAGATAGGCACTTAATACCAAAGCAGAAGCAGTTTCAAATATAGATTCTTGAATGCTCTCTGGTGCAAGCTGATTCATTTTCCCTTCACTAATAGCAAAGGTTCTTTCACCGTCTTCTGTGATTAGGGTAAAACAACGTCCAATTGGACCGTCTACCCCTTGAAGGTAATTCAAATCCATGCGGCTTGAAGTGTTACACAAATAGCGATAACCATAGCTGCCAATTTTAATATCTTGGCTCATCACTCCTAGCAAAGTTGATTTATCATCAGCCAGTACAGAGTAATTGTGCAGTGTATTACCGATAGTCCCACCAGCAAACTCATTTGTGATCAAGTCTCGCTCTGTCAATTCATTGTAAAGCGCTTCCGCAGTTTTATCATCGATAACTAACGAGTGACCTTTACTTAATTGATACTTATCAATTAATTCTGTTGTTACTTGGGCTTCAATATCGACCAAAGTCTGATCAATACCGATAATATGCGTATGAGACATATGTTTATTGTCTTGCGCTTGCGTAACTAAAGGATCGCGTGCATCGACGGGGAAATAATGCTTGGATTTACGTTGACCAGGAAACTTCATAACCTAATATTCAATTCTAAGTGGCGGTGAAAAAGGACGGCGATTCTACCGCGACATCCTTCAGTCAGCAATCGATTAAACCTTACTAGGGGCAATTATTTGTAAATCGCAACAAAGATCATATAAAACAGAACACTCATATAAAACCGATCCTATTAAGCTGCATTGCTCACCTCACCGCCTCACCTATCGATAAGAAATAATCACCGTGATTTAAATCTGGGATCTGTCCCCTTGCAAGGCTTTCTGTTAGAATCTGCGTCCAGTTTATTTTCGTGGTATTTGTGTGATGTCGGATAACAGTCAAAAGAAAGTCATCGTCGGAATGTCAGGGGGGGTCGACTCCTCTGTATCAGCTTATCTTCTCCAGCAACAAGGCTATCAAGTGGAAGGCTTGTTTATGAAAAACTGGGAAGAAGATGATGGCGAAGAGTATTGCACTGCGGCAGAAGACTTAGCCGATGCGCAAGCCGTCTGCGACAAACTTGGCATCGAATTACACACAGTGAACTTCGCCGCTGAGTATTGGGACAATGTATTCGAATATTTCCTTGAGGAATACAAAGCTGGCCGCACACCAAATCCAGATATCTTGTGCAACAAAGAAATCAAATTTAAAGCATTCCTTGAGTTTGCTGACGAAATCCTTGACGCAGACTATATTGCTATGGGCCACTATGTTCGCAGAACATTTACTGAGCAAGGCCAACCTGCGCAAATGCTGCGCGGTAAAGATAGTAATAAAGACCAAAGTTATTTCCTCTATACTTTAAGCCACGATCAAGTTGCTCGCAGCCTTTTCCCTGTGGGCGAACTGGAAAAATCAGAAGTTCGCTCCATCGCAGAAGAGCAAGGCTTGATTACAGCGAAGAAAAAAGATTCAACCGGTATTTGCTTTATTGGCGAACGCAAGTTTACCGAATTTTTGTCGCGCTATTTACCCGCTCAACCCGGTAAAATTGAAACGCCTGAAGGTAATATCATTGGTGAGCACCAAGGATTGATGTACCATACGCTTGGTCAGCGTAAGGGCTTACACATCGGTGGACAAAAAGGCGGCGGTGGCCTTGAAGAACCTTGGTATGTTGCTGAGAAAGATCTCGAACGAAACGTGTTAATCGCGGTACAAGGTGGTGAGCATCCACTACTCAAATCAAGCGGCCTAATAGCCTCTCAGTTGCATTGGGTATCACGTGAAACGTTAACTGAGCCCGTTAAATGCACAGTTAAGACCCGCTACCGCCAGCAAGATATCGAATGCACCATCACGCCAGTTGATGATAAGACAATAAAAGTGATGTTCAATGAACCACAAGTCGCTGTGACACCAGGACAATCCGCGGTCTTTTACCAAGGCGAGGTTTGCCTCGGCGGCGGTATCATAGAACAACGTATCTAACATGATCGAATAGAGGAGTATGAATACGTGGCTAACACAACTTATGACCGTACTGTTGCCTTTGCTGGCCTATGCCAAGCAGTCGCACTGGTGCAAGAAGTCGCCAAGAATGGTCACTGTGATTCGCATGCGTTAGAAACTTCACTCAAAGCAATATTAAATACTAACCCAAGCAGCACCCTCGCTGTGTATGGCACTGAGGCCGATCTTAAGGTTGGCCTCGAAACATCGATCCAATTGCTCAACAGCACTCCCTCTAGCAGCGACATCACTCGATATATCCTTGGCCTCCTTGCTTTAGAACGCAAGCTTAATAGCCGCCGTGATGCGATGTCGCAACTGGGAGATCGAATTAGCATGCTTGAGCGCCAGTCTCTTCACTACGAGCTACTCGAAGATCAAATGGTCAGCAACCTCGCCAGCGTATACCTAGATGTGATCAGCCCAATCGGCCCACGCATCCAAATTACTGGCACACCAGACGTTCTGCAACAAACCAGCAATCAACACAAGGTACGCGCATTACTGCTATCTGGTATCCGCAGCGCGGTCTTGTGGCGACAAGTTGGTGGCAAACGTCGCCACCTAGTATTTAATCGAAAAGCATTGCTTGAGCAGGCCACTAACCTGCTGAGCCGATATTCCTAACCCCAAGATTTATTCTCAATTTCATTTAATATTCAGGAGAACAACATGGAACTGTCAGCCTTGACTGCTGTTTCACCGGTAGACGGTCGATACGGTAGTAAAACGATTGCGTTAAGAGATATCTTTAGTGAGTATGGCCTCCTAAAGTACCGCACTATCGTTGAAGTCCGTTGGTTACAGAAGCTCTCATCGACTGAAGGCGTGAAAGAAGTCCCTGCTTTCAGCGCTGAAGCAAACCAGTACCTAGATGATATCGCAGCCAACTTCAGCGAAAGCGATGCGGCACGTATCAAAGAGATTGAACGTACAACCAACCACGACGTAAAAGCTGTTGAATACTTTTTAAAAGAAAAAGTAGCTGCGATGCCTGAACTTGATGCTGTAAACGAGTTCATCCACTTCGCGTGTACTTCTGAAGATATCAACAACACGTCTCACGCTCTAATGCTTAAAGAAGCGCGTGAAACTGTGATTCTTCCTGAAATCCGCAACATCATTGACGCGATTACTAAGCTTTCTGTAGAGTACCGTGACATCCCGCTACTTTCACGTACCCACGGTCAACCAGCCTCTCCTTCCACTATGGGTAAAGAGATGGCGAACGTTGCATACCGTATGGAACGTCAATACAAGCAAATCGCGAACGTTGAGATTTTAGCGAAAATCAACGGTGCAGTCGGCAACTATAACGCACACCTTTCTGCTTACCCAGAGCTAGATTGGCACAGATTCAGCGAAGAGTTTGTCACTGAGTCACTCGGCGTAACTTGGAACCCGTACACAACTCAGATTGAGCCGCACGATTACATTGCTGAATTGTTCGATGCCATTGCCCGTTTCAACACTATCCTAATCGATTTCGATCGTGACGTTTGGGGCTATATCGCGCTAGGCCACTTCAAGCAAAGAACGATCGCTGGCGAAATCGGTTCTTCAACCATGCCGCATAAAGTTAACCCGATTGACTTCGAAAACTCAGAAGGCAACTTGGGTCTAGCTAACGCAGTATTTGGCCACTTAGCTCAAAAGCTACCTATTTCAAGATGGCAACGTGACCTGACTGACTCTACGGTTCTACGTAACCTAGGTGTGGGTGTTGGCTATGCAGTGATTGCTTACACTTCAACGCTGAAAGGTATCAGCAAACTTGAAGTTAACCGTGAAGCCCTGCTAGCTGAACTGGACAAAAACTGGGAAGTATTGGCTGAGCCAGTACAAACCGTAATGCGTCGCTACGGCATTGAAAAGCCATACGAGAAGCTAAAAGAGCTCACTCGTGGTAAACGAGTTGACGGTGAAGCTATGCGCAACTTCATCGATGGCCTAGAGCTTCCTGAAGCAGAAAAAGCTCGCCTGAAAGAAATGACGCCAGCTAACTACATCGGCCAAGCAATCGAGCTAACCGACAAGCTGTAATAGTATCTTCAACGATATTTGCACATTGTTTAAAGCCCGCACTCGCGGGCTTTTTTAATGCTTAAATCTACGCTTTTGGAGTTAGGCTACAGTAGGCAATAAAAAAGCTTGGTTATTACACCAAGCCTTTGTCTATTTCGCTGAATACTACAAGTTGCGTAGTGCTTCAATACGTTTATCGAGTGGCGGGTGGCTCATAAGAAGCTCAGTGATACTTTTCTTACCATTAATACCGAAAGCCATCATTGAACCTTCCAGCTCTGGCTCGTGGCTCATTTTCAAACGTTCAAGAGCTGCGATCATTTTGTGTTTACCAACCAAATTCGCTGAGCCTGCATCTGCGTAGAACTCACGACGACGGCTGTACCACATTGTGATAAAGCTCGCCAAGAAACCAAACACTAGTTCTAACACTATCGAAACCGCAAAGTACACCATCATGCTGCTGCCTTGGCCTTCTTCGTCATCATTCGATGCCACCATATTGGCAATAAAGCGAGATAAGAAAATAACGAAAGTGTTCACCACACCTTGTAGCAAGGTCATCGTGACCATATCGCCGTTAGCAATGTGACTCATCTCATGCGCAAGGACGGCTTCTGCTTCATCGCGAGTCATGTTGTGCAGTAAACCAGTGGAAACTGCAACTAAAGACGCATCACGCTTAGCACCCGTAGCAAATGCGTTGATGTCCGGCGAGTCGTAAACCGCAACCGTTGGCATGCCCACACCCACTTGTTGCGCTTGGCGAGAAACAGTCTCCATCAGCCAATGCTCTGTTTCATTGCGAGGGTTTTCAATCACCGTGCCGCCAACAGAACGCAGCGCCATGCCTTTGGACATCATTAAAGAAATAAACGAGCCACCAAAACCGAACAACGCCGCGAATATCAATAGACCAGGTATGCTGCTCGGTTGGATTCCCGTCGCTGCAAAAATAATATTCAGTACAATACCCAACACAAAGATAACGGCAATGTTAACTATGAGGAAGAGCGCTATTCTTTTCATTCATTTTCTCCTAATGGAAAGTGCCTAAAGATTTCTGACACTGATCATCGTCAAGGTTATACCTTTTACAGATATTGTCCAACCGTTAAAAATCAAGGCTAGCAGTGAAATTGCAACATTTCATGTCGAAATAATATGACCTAGATAACTTTATAGACTTTGGTCGTATTGAGGAAAAGAAATAAATCAGTAGATTGCTGCTTAAGGACAGGATTTATTGACTAGATACACAAGGGCAAGACTATGACTAAAGTGGATACAAGCAGCTACCAAATGGCGATTGACTTACTTTGCTGCCACTTAGGTCTTTCAGAAGACGAAGCAAGGCGCGAACTGGGCATTACTAAAGAACAACATGTAGAAAAGACCATCTCTGAATGCCAAAGACAACTTGCATTAAGCATGTCTGAAGATAAATGATTTTGACGATAATTCTCTTATGAGTTTAAGGGCTGTTCTTACAGCCCCTTTTTTTGCCTGCTATTCAGCTAACTGCACTTCCGCAGTTTTTTCCATTAAACCCATCAGCGGTTTTACATCGATATATTTTGCTAAGTTGCCACGTTTCACCTGTGGCAAATATGGAATTTCACCCAGCTTAGGCACTGCCATTTTGCTTTCCAGCATCTTAATAATATCTGCATAATGCTCGGTACCCGGATTGACGCGATTAGCAACCCAACCGACTAATTCCACCCCATCCGCTCGGATCTGTTCTGCAGTCAAAATGGCATGATTCAAGCAGCCCAGCTTGATCCCGACCACCAACACCACAGGTAATCGCTCTTTCTTTACCCAAGTCGACAAGTAATCATCATCAGAAACCGGTACCCGCCACCCACCAGCACCTTCAACAAGCACAAGATCGCATCCCTGTTTGTGTTGGGCAAGTTTTTCACTCAATACCTGTTCTTCAATCACCACAGCTTCGTGTTTGGCGGCAATATGTGGTGAAGCGGGCAACATAAGCGCGTATGGGTTTACATCCTCATAGGCTGTATTCTGCGTCGCCGCCTCCATTAAGTGAAGCGCGTCTGAATTACGCCTCCCTTCAGGAGTTTCGTCGCAACCTGCCGCAACCGGTTTATAACCGATAGTCGACACCCCTTGCTCCGCCAATGCGTTCAAAATACCTTTTGACGCGACCGTTTTCCCGACATCCGTGTCTGTCCCTGCAATAAAAAATGCACCTTTCATAAATGAATTTCCCCTATACATACCTGATAGCTGGCAGGCAAAAAGCCTTGGCGGGTTCGAAATACCTGATACGCATGTTCAACCTTTACCAACGCTTTTCGCCCCGTCAGCGCTTGAGAACGGCCTTCAACATGTCCAGCACCAATGCCCTTTAAATCTCTCATGAGAGCAAACGCTGATTCATACCAAATGGTCATTGGCACACAATTTAACTCATGCTGGTTGCAACGGGCTTGAGCTAACGCAATGTTTACCTGATTTGAGTTCACAAAATCATTCACATGCTGAAAGTTATCCACCTCGCTCCACGCTTGTTTTAATTCACTCAGTGAACCGTCAAGTAAGGTACTAAAGAACGCTCTACCCGATTGTTTGGTCACTCGTTTTATTTCCTTTAAAGGAATAGACAGATCCGCGCACCACTGTAACGCTAAGCTAGAAAAAACATAATCAACAGTATGGTTTTCCATCGGTAAGTCTTCAGCGTCGGCGCACAGGTACTGCATCCCATTGTTGCCACATCGCTGGCGGGCAGCACACAGCATTTCGGGTGCAATATCCACGCAAATAACCCTAGCGCCGCGCTCACGTAACTTCTGAGAAAAATACCCAGTTCCACAACCTAAATCTAGGATAGTTTTATTACTCAAATCCGCAGGCATTCGCGCCAACAGCTGCTGCCCGACTTGGCGCTGAAATTCAGCATGAGAATCATAAGTGGATGACGCCCGGCCAAACGCATCCGCGATCGCTTTCTTATCTGTAATTGGGGGGAGGTTGACCGCTTCAGCGAACGTCATAATTCGCCTCCATAGCTCGACGTATAACACTGCCCATCGCAATGACTTGCTCAACTGTATGGCTCGCTGTGAGTGTTATTCGAAGGCGTGCCTTCCCCACAGGTACAGTCGGCGGACGAATCGCCGACACCCAGAACCCTTGCTCGCGTAAAGACGCTTCCAACTCAATTGCTTTTTCTGCGCAGCCTAAAAGGAACGGTTTGATTGGTGTATTTGTGCGCACATAACCGCTGACATCCATCAAGGTATCGTGATAAGCCGCCTGAAGTTCGAGTAATTTGTCTCTGCGCCACTCTTGCTGTTGAATCATCTTGAGTGCGTGACTTAATGCGTGCGCCTGCGAGGGTGGCATTGCAGTGGAATAGACATGATGGCGTGCGAATTGAGTGAAAAAGTCGCCCGTCTGAGCGTTACACAAAATCGCAGCGCCGGACAATCCAAAAGCTTTGCCGAACGTGACGACTAAAATATCGGGCTTCACTCCCTGAGCGTGACAACTGCCGCGCCCCTGTTGCCCCAGAATTCCAACACCATGAGCATCGTCCACCACTAGCCAAGAGTGGCTTGGCAACACAGATTCGATGTCAGCCAAAGCCGCTTGATCACCATCCATGCTAAACACCCCTTCTGTCACGACCAAACTGGGTTTTCCGTTAGGAAGCAAAGCCAATAGGTGCGCCACATCGTTATGTTTAAACCGCTTCATCGTCGCCAGAGATAAACTGCCCGCTTCCATCAAGGAAGCGTGGTTGAGTTTATCTTGCAGCAAATAGTCACCTTTCTTTAATAAGGTGAACAGCAGAGCTTGATTGGCCGAAAACCCTGAACTAAACAAAATGGCTCTGTCGTAACCTTGCCAATCACACAAATCCTCTTCCAGCCTTTGGTGCGCTGAACTAAAGCCCGTCACCATGGGCGAAGCGCCGCTGCCGCAGCCATAGCGTTCAATGCCTTGTTGCCACGCCTTCGCCAGATTTAGGTCTTGTGCTAAGCCTAAATAATCATTGCTGGAGAAGTTAATCATCTCGCGCCCTGCATACTGCAACTGTGTCGCACCCGTTATCGTCACTGGTCGTAAGCGGCGAGATAAATTCGCCGAGGCTCGCTCATCAAGAGCCGCCTCTATTCGTTTGGTAAACATATCGATTCGCGTGGTCAACATATCGGCGTTAAAGATGTCTGTGTTAAGTATGTTTGCGTTGAACATCTCATGCATTAAACATCAGCGTTATAGAAAAGGTCGTCGGCAGTTGGGCGCGCTGCCACTCGCTCTACCACTTTATCGAGTAGTTCACTTTCTTGAATCTGATCAGGTTTTTGGCTCACGCTCTGACTATTAATACCTAATTTTTTAAACAACTGCATATCGCTGTCTTCATCAGGGTTCGGCGTCGTTAATAGTTTACAGCCGTAAAAAATTGAATTGGCGCCCGCCATAAAGCACATCGCCTGCATTTGCTCATTCATTCCTTCTCGGCCAGCGGATAAACGTACTGCCGTGTGTGGCATCATTATCCTTGCAGCCGCAATCAATTTTATGAAGTCGAACGATTCCACATCTTCCGCTTGTTCAAGTGGTGTGCCTTTTACTTTCACCAACATATTGATTGGCACACTTTCCGGTTGAACCGGTAAATTTGCCAGCTCCACCAAGAGCCCTGCGCGGTCTTGATCGCTTTCACCCATGCCGATAATGCCGCCTGAACACACCTTCATCCCTGCATCTCGCACATGCGCCAGAGTATCAAGCCTATCTTGATAGGTTCGGGTGGTAATGATGTTGCCGTAATACTCAGGAGAGGTATCTAGGTTGTGGTTGTAATAATCAAGCCCCGCATTCGATAACTCTTGGGCCTGATCGGCATTGAGCATTCCCAAAGTCATGCAGCTTTCTAAGCCTAACTCTTTCACACCTTTAATCATTTGAGTGAGATGTGGCATATCGCGCTGCTTCGGGTTTTTCCACGCAGCTCCCATACAAAAACGAGTCGAGCCTGCCGCTTTCGCTTTTTGCGCTGCGTCCAACACACGATCGACTTCCATTAAGCGTTCTTTATCAATATCGGTACGATAGTGAGCACTTTGCGGGCAATATTTACAATCTTCGGGGCAGGCACCCGTTTTAATCGATAGTAAAGTACTCACTTGAACTTGGTTATGCGCCTGATACTGGCGATGCACTGACTGAGCAGTAAACATGAGATCCATAAAAGGTCGGTCTAGTAACTCTTTGACTTGCTCCACAGTCCAGTTGTGACGAATTTCCACAGGTAACACCTTTGATTAGAATAATTATTTGTTGGCTAGTCTACTGACAATAGATAAACTGTCAACATTATACAAATCAACAGGTTTACATGTGGTTAATAATAAAACAGGAACATCTGGCATTGATTTAAAATTCGATCGCGACCACCTTTGGCACCCTTACACCTCTACCACCAACCCTCTGCCCTGTTATCCCGTTGTGGGCGCGCGAGGGGTGCATATTGAATTGGAAGATGGCCGACAACTTGTCGATGGAATGTCTTCGTGGTGGGCTGCCACTCATGGTTACAATCATCCAGAATTAAACCGAGCCGCACACAAGCAAATTGATACGATGTCTCACATCATGTTCGGCGGGATCACTCACCAGCCTGCAATCGAGCTTGGCAAAAGGTTACTCGCCATTGCGCCGAATAACTTAGAGCACGTTTTTCTGGCCGATTCTGGTTCAGTGGCAGTGGAAATCGCGCTAAAAATGGCGCTGCAATATTGGCACGCCAAAGGCGATCCACGTGCCAAGTTCCTCACGTTGAAAGATGGCTATCATGGCGACACGTTTGCGGCTATGTCGGTGACCGATCCAGACAATTCGATGCATTCTCTATACAAAGGTTTTCTCCCTGAGCACATTTTCGCCCAGTCACCCAAGGTAGGGTTCTGGCAAGAGTGGAATGAGAAGGATATAGCAGACTTTAAACACAAAATCGCTGAAAATCACCATGAGATCGCCGCAGTCATATTGGAACCTATCGTACAAGGCGCGGGCGGAATGCGCATTTACCATCCAGAGTTTCTGCTCCGCGTTCGCCAATTATGCGATCAATATGGGGTGCTACTGATTGTAGATGAAATTGCCACCGGCTTTGGTCGCACAGGAAAGCTGTTCGCCTGTGAGCACGCCGATGTCCAACCAGATATTCTGTGTGTCGGTAAGGCACTGACTGGGGGCTACATGACACTTTCAGCCACCCTTGCCAGCAAGCGTGTGGCAGAAACTGTTTGCGGCGGCGAAGCGGGTTGTTTTATGCACGGACCAACCTTTATGGGTAACCCTTTAGCGTGCGCGGTGGCCTGCGCCAGTTTAGATCTATTGGCAAAAAACCAATGGCAGCAACAAGTTCAAACGATAGAAAACCAGCTTGAGCAAGGGTTAACCAAGTTGAAACAGTATTCCATGGTGAAAGACACCCGTTGGCTAGGCGCGATTGGCGTGGTGGAAACTCACCGTCCAGTGAATATGGAAGTGATTCAAGCGTTGTTTGTTGAGCAAGGTGTATGGATAAGGCCATTTGGTCGATTAATTTATGTGATGCCGCCGTTTGTTAGCCAGCCTGAACATATTGAAAGGCTGATCTCGGCGATTGAAAAAGGTTTGCAAAACGAGGAATGCTTTTTATAGCGCTCACGAAAAAAGCCAACGCGTTGCGCTGGCTTTATCTCAAGTATACAAATCATCTCTTCGTTTAGAAGGAGTAGTAAGAACCTAACACAAATGAATAGGCATCTAGATCGACAGCTGAAGTATTGAGTCCTGCTTCTGCGGTCGAGTTTTGGTATTCAACAAACACAGTTAGATTGTCTAGCACTCCGTAATCCGCGCCGACAACCAAAAGTGAATTGTCAGCGTCATTTACGTCTGATGTTGTACTACTTGTAGTTGTAACGAGGGTAGCCTTATCGTTCGACATCAAACTATAAGTAGTGTACAAACGCAGTTTATCCACCGTAAAGGATGCTGCACCACCAAAGGCATTACCCTCATAGAAGGTATCATCTGCAATAGTACTGCCCTTCGCGGTAGTGGGCCCAAAGAAACCAAATGTATCTACACCCTCATAGTTGACGTAAGTAAGGGCTAAATAAAGTCCTCCAAAGGTAGCCGAAGCCGACACCCCGCCTTTATGATAATCAGTCGCTTTGTACTGCCCTGTTGCGCTAGCTACTCCTGATGCTGTTTCACCCACTTGATAAGCTACGGCAAGGTTATAGTTCTCTAGAGAATAATTGACCGACGTGCCCCATGTAGGGTCGATATCTTCATCACTGTTGGTTGTGACATCTGCGACAACCGTTAAGCCCTCAACCCCATAAAACTTAAAGCCGATCCCGTGCCCCGTTGATTCTCTGTGGTGGCCACCAGCTGTGCCTAAATAATAAGCATCATTATCGATGTCGTCTTTTTCGAGTGCCTTCATCGAGTTTGCCCAGTCGCCATGTTCACCAGCAACTACGCCCCAACTAGAGGTTTTTACCCCAGCATATAAGTCATCGGTCGATATGGCACTAACAGTCCCATTCCACCAAGAGCCATTTTCCATTTCAAAGGAACCAAAAGCGGTGAACGTACCATTGATTTGGTGCTCGGCATCCATTTGAATTTTGGCCCACATATTCACATCAGGGTCACCTTTAGTTTGGGTTGTCGCGGTATCGTCGCGCTCCCATGAAGAAATATAGGTATCGATCTCCCCTTTCAAGGAAACTTTCGCTGTATCCGACCCATAAATCTGAGCCGCGTTTGCCGTACCTGCAGCCGCAAGCACCGCCATTGCGATTAGCGTTTTTCTCATCATCATCCACTGCCTTTTCTTAGTTTGGGAAATCCTTGTCCGGTTCCCTTTGGTGATTAGTCACGACTCTTACTCTGCTGGTTTGATGTCATCACTAAATTCATTCGCTATCAGCCTGTTAAATCACTTTCCATCAGCTGAAGGCCTTACACTTTCGCACCTTTAATTCAAAATCCTAAATAAAACAATAACTTGCAATTAAGCTATTGATTTCTAACTATTGAGTTAAGTATTAGCAGCCAGATGAGAAAAGTGTAAGTAAAATAGACAATTAAAATGAAAAGGTTATTTTGTATACAAAATGTGGATAAATTTAGATTAAAAAACCATCAGAAATAGATTCACAAGAACTATCAACTACGTTAATTTTATTCACATAAGGAATCGGTTGCGCCGTAAATTGTGTGACAAAGATCTAATTTATATAGGAAAGAAATCCCTTTCCGCAGACCGAATATCGCGCAAAATTGTGGTAGTATCTGCACTCTGATTTTTCTAGGTCTTTATATGCCAGCCAGTAATATTCAAACAGCGATCCGCGACAGCTATCGCAACCTACAAGCGCAGTTAGACAATTTTGTTCCACGCCGAGCGCAAAATTATCTGGTGGCAGAAATTGCTAAGACTTTGTCGGGGGAATACCACAAAGCCAACCGAATCATTGTGGCGGAAGCAGGCACCGGGATTGGTAAATCTCTTTCTTATCTGATGGCGGCGATTCCGTTTGCCGTGTTAAACAATAAAAAGGTAGTGATCTCCACCGCTACCGTAGCTCTGCAAGAACAGCTGCTAGATAAAGATTTACCCTTATATAGACGAATCACCGACCTAGATTTTAGCTTTCAGCTTGTGAAAGGGCGTCAGCGCTATTGCTGCGCGGAAAAGCTCGCCGCAAGCGGTGATACCGACGGCGAACAATTAGCTATCTTTGAAACCAAGCCCAAAGCATCGGACATTGAACTGCTCAAAGAGCTCTCTCAAAAGCTTGCGACAGGTAAATGGGACGGCGATAGAGACAGTTGGCCAAGCCCTATTCGTGATGACGTGTGGCGCACCATCGTTAGCGACAAGCACAGCTGCAACAACGGACTGCCCGCACATCGGGATTGCCCATTTCAAAAATCACGTTCAGACCTAGATAAAGCAGACGTGATCATCGCCAATCACAGCCTAGTGATGGCCGATGCCGATCTTGGCGGCGGTGTCATTTTACCTGAGCCAGACGATACAATTTATGTGTTCGATGAGGCGCATCACCTGCCTAAAGTGGCACGCGACCATTCATCTGCCGCCGCTAGCCTCAAAGGTGCGGCCAGCTGGCTAGAAAAACTCAATCAATCAGCGACCAAATTCTCTAGTTTGGCCGACGAAAAACGGGTAAGCCGCTTTCGTAACGAACTGCAAAATTCTGCTCAAGAACTCATTCCCGCACTGACTCAGTTAGCGCGCCAGTTCAACCCAGATCACTTCCAAGAAAAAGTGTACCGCTTCGAGCATGGTGATTTACCTGAGTGGCTGGAAAACGAAGCCAAAGAGCTCAAAAAGATTTCATCCAAAGGGCTGCAATCCCTCAGCAAAATTGCTGACTTGATTGCCGAACGAGTCAAAGAAGGGGAAATCTCCAGCAAACTGGCAGAGCCTGCCCTCACCGAGCTCGGCTTCTATATCCAACGTATGGAAAACCTCGCTCAAGTGTGGAGTTTAATGGCTGAGCCAAAGCATGAAAAAGGCGCGCCGCTAGCACGATGGCTAGAGCTACATCCAGATAGCGAAGGCGACTTTATCGTCAATGTGTCGCCACTTGAAGCAGGCTGGAAACTAGACCAACAGTTATGGAGCCGCTGCGTTGGCGCCGTGTTGGTGTCTGCTACAATGCGTGCACTCAACTCCTTTAGCTTCTTCTGCCGCCAAGCGGGAATCAGTGAAGATGCGCAAGATGGCACCCGATTTTTGTCTTTGGCCTCTCCTTTCGACTACCCAAATAAAGCCGAGCTTTACATCCCTAAGATGAAATTTGAGCCGCAAGCTGAACCCTACACAGATCACTTATGTGAAGTGCTGCCAGACATGATCGCCGATGGTAAAGCCAATTTAGTGTTATTCGCTTCCTATTGGCAGATGAACCGAGTCGCGGACAAACTGAATAAGCCGTGGATCAAAAAAGGCTGGGCGCTACAAGTGCAAGGTGATGCTTCTCGAACTAAAATTTTGAACAAACACAAGACCTTAGTTCAGTGCGGCAAAACCAGTATTTTATTTGGTACAGGCAGTTTTTCAGAAGGCTTAGATTTGCCCGGTGAGCTACTTGAAAACCTCGTCATCACTAAAATTCCATTTGCTGTACCAACATCTCCCGTCGAACAAGCGCATGCCGAATACGTTGAGCATAAAGGGGGCAATCCGTTTATGCAGATCGCTGTGCCAGAGGCGAGTAAAAAGTTGATTCAGGCTGCTGGCCGCCTGCTGCGCAAAGAACAAGATTCTGGTAGAGTCGTCATCCTCGATCGGCGCATTGTGACCAAACGTTATGGCCAAGCACTCATCGACTCTTTGCCGCCGTTTCGCATAAATATCGAGCGCTAAGCTCAGCTAGAATGTACCCATACTCACTACAGCTACAATAATAAGAAAGAACACAATAATGGAATATATCGAGCCCACTACTCTGGCTTTAATCGCGTCTGTCGCCTTTATCGCTGGCTTTATTGACGCCGTTGCTGGCGGAGGCGGAATGCTGACTGTCCCAACATTACTCTCGTTAGGTTTGCCACCTCATCTTGCCTTAGGCACCAATAAACTTGCAGCATCGTTCGCCTCTTCTACTGCCGCCCTCACTTATTTTCGTAAGCGACTCTTTAAACCAAGATTCTGGGGACGTTGCTTTGCGGCGACTTTTGTCGGTGCGATTATGGGGACATTTTTAGTCGATAAGATCAGCACCGCTTGGTTAGATAAAGCACTACCGCTGATTATTTTGGTGGCTGCCGTCTACACTATTTGGCACAAAACTCCCGATGCACAAAAAAGTGCGGTGCCAGTCTCAGACCCTAATTTTCATAAAAAGCAAACTACTCAAGGCTTGGCCATTGGTTTTTACGATGGCCTCGCAGGGCCTGGCACTGGCGCATTTTGGACCGTGAGTTCAATGGCACTGTACCGATTCAACATTCTGCTCGCATCAGGGCTTGCCAAAGCCATGAACTTCACCAGCAATTTTACCTCTCTGATTGCGTTTGCCTACCTTGGTCACGTCAATTGGATGCTTGGCTTGAC
The DNA here is from genome assembly GCF_050337555.1 of Vibrio profundum. Classification (NCBI taxonomy): domain Bacteria; kingdom Pseudomonadati; phylum Pseudomonadota; class Gammaproteobacteria; order Vibrionales; family Vibrionaceae; genus Vibrio; species Vibrio profundum. The sequence goes on along the minus strand of NZ_JAKJTA010000003.1, from coordinate 426,081 downwards.
GATGGGCGTTTGCTTGATGGCGGGCGCTTTTGTTGGCGCACATTCTGCAATTAAGTTTGGCGCAAAGTTTATTCGCCCGGTATTTGTGACTATGGTGAGTGTACTCGCCATCAAACTCGCTTATCAGGCTTGGTTCTAACCCAATGACCACATTGAAACAAATATCGACTACTCTAGATTCTCTCGCGAAACAAGCAGAGCAACTCGATACTCAGCGAGGCGAGCATCATAAACCGCTTTTTGATGAGCAATTGTTTCATTGCCGAGCAAAAAAACTTTTACCGTGTGTTCTCGAAGCAAAAGCCAGTTTTGAACATATATATCAACATGCTGACCCTTGTGCGCTCAGCGCAGAACAAGCCGAATCTGCCGCAGACACCCTAATCGCGCAACTGGAAGCGATACAAAGAGAGTTAGCGACCCAATCCATTCGCGCTCAAGAACCGAAACACGCCATGTATACTGGCAAATCAATCAAACAGCTCTATCAAGAGCGCTCTCAACACCAAGAATGGACGAGAAGATTGCGCGAACTAGTCGCCGAAAATCAACAGAAACTGCACTCAGCGCCCGCAAGCCAATACAAACAACACCAGCAAGCATTACTGCAAGCCGAACAGCGACTAAAGCGCTGCCTAGATGCCCAAGCTAAGCTGGATAAATATATAGCCTTTAAAGAAAAGAACCCACAGAGATGAAGCCAGACAACCCAACTCCTTCTCATTCATTGGAAAATGCACCCGATGAAGTGAAACTCGCGGTCGATCTTATCTACTTATTTGAATCAAACGAAGTGGATCCGAGTACTGCACTTGCAGCGCTCGATATCGTTCGAAGTGACCTAGAAAATAAACTGCAGCAAGAGAATAAATGATGTATCAATTGACGTTCGACTTAGCGACGTTTATGCAAGATTTTTGGCAAAAACGTCCAACCGTCCTTAAAGGTGGTTTTGCCAACTTTATCGATCCAATTAGCCCCGACGAACTGGCAGGGTTAGCGCTGGAAGAAGATATCGACTCTAGAATGATCACCAATACCGACGGTAAATGGACAGCGTCGCACGGGCCTTTTGAGGAATCCATTTTTGCTGATCTGCCAGCTGATCACTGGCAATTAATTGTTCAAGCTGCCAACCACTGGCATATTGAAACCGCTGAGCTTGTTCAACCATTTTCAGCCATCCCGCAATGGCTGTTTGATGATGTTATGGTCAGCTACTCTACTCAAGGTGGTGGTGTTGGCCCGCATATCGATCAATATGATGTCTTCATCGTACAGGGACAAGGTAAACGCCACTGGCGTGTCGGCGCGGAAGATAAAGGTCAATATACCGAGCTGGTTCAAGCGAGCGCACTTCGCCAAATTGAAAGCTTTGATGCCATCATAGATACCGTTTTAGAGCCGGGTGATATCCTGTATATCCCACCGGGCTTTCCTCACGAAGGCTACGCGCTGGAAGAGAGCATGAGCTATTCATTGGGTTTTCGCAGTCCAAAAGAGCAGGAATTGGTGAGCCACTTAGCGGACTTTTATCTCGGCCGTGAACTAGGCGATAACCACGTTTCCTGCGCCGATTTAACTCTGCAAGAACATTCAGGCGAAATATCCAAAGACACCTTTCAGCAGCTACGCAACATTATTGAAAAAAGCCTCAATGATACCGAACTGCTCAAAGAGTTTACGGCGAGTTTGCTGAGCCAGTCGCGCCACCAACTTGATATTGTCTCCCAAGAAGATGAGCCTCAAAGCCCAGCAGAGCTCTCTGAGTGCCTAGAATCTGGCGATGTGCTGCACAAACTCGCAGGTCTACGCGCCTTCTATCACTCTGGTGACACACAGAAGATATACGTCAATGGCGATGAGTTTTTCCTTGAAACGCCCGATGACACTTTGATTCCAGCATTGTGCAATCACGAAATGGTTAGTGCCGACGATCTCGATGCCAAAGGACTAAAACCAGATTCTGCGCAAATGAAGCTGTTGAGCAAGCTAGTCGCAAAAGGCTACTGGTACTTCAACGACGTGAGCTTTGAGGGCATGGTCGAAGAATAAGTCTTTGTAAAACCGAAATTAAAGAAGGCTCCACAGGCTTATCCTATTTCTAGCGATACCTGTGAAGCCTTTCTTTGCTATCTGAAAACTACAAGCTACAAGCTACAAGCTACAAGCTACAAGCTACAAGCTACAAGCTACAAGCTACAAGCTACAAGCTACAAGCTACAAGCTACAAGCTACAAGCTACAAGCTACAAGCTACAAAAGTTCTAACGCTTAAACTTTAAACTGATCGACCAATTTTTGCTGTTCCGATGATAAATTGCCAATTTGCTCACCGACCGACTCCGACTCTCCAGCTTGTTCTAAGATTTGTGCGCTTAAATCGCGGATGTTGGTCACGCTCTGATTAACTTCGCCTGATACCGTTTGCTGCTCTTCCGCAGCCTTCACTATTTGTGTATTCATATCGTTGATTGCCATGATGGCCTCAACAATATGATTAAGCTCAGCCACCGCTTTGTTAACTTGTGAAGCCGATTGATTCGCCATGTCATTCCCTTGCTGAATCACATCCACTACATCTTGAGTCCCCCGTTGAACCTGCGTAATCACATCACGAATTTCACCCACGGAGTCATGAGTTCGGCTGGCTAGATTTCTCACTTCATCTGCTACCACAGCAAAGCCTCTGCCTTGTTCACCTGCACGTGCAGCTTCAATGGCAGCATTCAAGGCAAGCAAGTTCGTTTGCTCTGAAATCCCCTCAATAACAGCCAATATTTCGGTAATGTTAGCATTATTTTTGGCGAGCTCTTCCACTACAGGGACTGCGCTATTCATCCTATCCACCAAGTTGACCATCTCGCTTTCAGATTGCTCGATGACTTGCTTGCCTGTGTCTGCGGCAGCATTGGCTTCAGTGGCCGATTTCACCGCAGCTTCGGCATTACTCACCACCAAACTGGCTGTATGCGTCATCTCTTCACATGCGGTTGCCACCATATCCACTTCTTTAAACTGAGATTCGCTACTATGGCGGGTATGGGCTGCTGCCGTTTTCGCTTGCTCAGTGGTGTTGGCAACTTTGTGAGTGGTGTCGACCACTTGGCTTATGATCGTTTGCAACTTTTCTAAAAACTGATTAAACCCACTGGCGAGCTGGCCAATTTCATCTTTCGATTTCACATCCAAACGTTGGGTCAAGTCCCCTTCCCCCGAAGCGATATCGTCTAAGCGAACCACCACTTCTTTGATAGGTTTCACTATGCTGCGAGCGAGTAAAGCGATAAGCACCAAACCTGCGATAACAAATATCACGCCCGCGCCCAATTCAGCCACCACACCTGACTCAACTTCGTGGCTGATCAATGCATCCAACTGATCGACATCGGCCAATACGCTACTGCGTGGCATTTCAAAGATAACACCCCATGTTTGGTTTGCGACCATAATAGGTGCAAACACGGTTAACCACTCTCCGTCTTGGCTCCATTTCGTCGCCACGTCACCACCAAATAGAAAGTCCGTCATTGTATCGCTTGTAACATGTTTGCTGCTAAAGGGGGCACCAACAGCCAAACTAGGATCATCTGAAGCAATGAGAGAACCATCAAGGCTAATAATAAATACTCCACCCGCTCCGCCAAACAAGCTGCTATCTGACTCTTGAGCCACTTGAGATAATTTATTCAAGTTTAAATCAATGCCAAAGAAACCAATCACCTTGCCATCTTTTTTAATCGGCATCGAAATCGATGCCGCCAACACATCCGCATTACCCCGTTTTTCCAGTCTAGGGCTCGACACACATGCACTCCCGCTCGATATTGGGCAGAAAAAACGCTCGCTGTTACTCGATTCCGTAAGGTCCTTCTTGCTTAAGACACCGGGTGTAGCACTGCCACTATCAGTTTGCTGCCAATAAGAAGCAAACTGGCCAATCTCGTTTGAACCCACATAGTGAGCATTGACATAATTGCCGTCTTCTCCATCTAACATGTTGGGCTGGAAGACTAAATACGCCCCCTGAATCGACGAGTAGGAATCTACGGCGTTCTTCACCATGTCAGTTAACGCGGTCCGCAATTCTTCACTTGAGCCAAAGTTTTCTTCGCTATTGGACTTATAAAACAACGCATTCGAGGCCAACATTTCAGAACGATAAATAGCTTCATTGAGAAAATCCGCAACCAAAGCTGAATTGAAAAGCGCCCTTGTTTCAATCAGCTGCTGAGATTTTTGAGTCACTGATTCGGAGCTTTGTTCTTTGATGATTTGCTGGTTCGACACCGCGTTGTAAATAGAAAAGCCGACCAGTGAAAGTGATGTAACCAATAAGCAGCATCCTGCCAAAAGCGTAATTTTCCACTGAACAGAAAGGGTCCGCATAACATTTCCTTATAAAATCTGGTTGTTCATTGATGTAGGCAGTGGTGGCATCCCCCAATGGCAACAACAAAAAGGCGGTTTTATCGTTAAAGATAGCCAACTTTATGCACCTTTGTGGAGGGTTTGCTGAAATAATATCGGCCTTAAACGCAGAACTTTAATGCCAATTACACCTTCAGAGACCTCCGTACCAAATTTTGCGACGGCCATGCAAAATGTTATCTTTAGACTCAGCTCTATCCCCAAGTGATCTTGTGGAGTCTTTAGGAGAAAAATACAAATGAAAGTAGTAAGTTTTAATATTAATGGCCTACGCGCCCGCCTACACCAGCTTCAAGCACTGATCGACAAACATCAACCTGATGTGATTGGCTTGCAGGAAATCAAAGTCCACGATGAAGCCTTCCCCGTTGAAGCCGTTGAAGCCATGGGCTACAAGGTGTATTTTCACGGCCAAAAAGCCCACTATGGCGTGGCAATGCTGTGTAAACAAGAACCGATTTTAATGCAGAAAGGCTTTCCGACTGACAACGAAGAACATCAAAAGCGCATGATCATTGGGTCGTTCCTAGATAAAAATGGCGAAAAGGTCACGATACTAAATGGCTACTTCCCTCAAGGGGAAAACATCGACCATGAAACGAAATTCCCTTACAAACGCCAGTTCTACAAAGATCTGATGAACTACCTGACCGAACACCATACGAGCGACGAACAAGTGATCGTAATGGGCGATATCAATATCAGCCCAATCGACTTGGATATCGGCATTGGTGAACCAAATCAAAAACGCTGGTTAAAAACCGGCAAATGCTCTTTCCAACCAGAAGAAAGGCAATGGCTGAGCGATTTACTTCAATGGGGACTGGTCGATACCTTCCGTGACTTGCACCCGACCGTTAGCGATAAGTATTCTTGGTTCGATTACCGCTCGAAAGGCTTTAACGACAACCGTGGCCTAAGAATTGATGTGGTGTTAGCCACGCCATCGTTAGCTGAAAAATGTACTGAATCAGACGTCGATTATCCATTACGTGGAATTGAAAAGCCTTCTGATCATGCTCCGATTTGGGCAACATTCTCGAACTAATATCAATAGTTTCTCCCACACCACAGGGTGTGGGGGATCATCACTACTTCCTGAATTCAGCCTTAAACTCTCAACTCTCAACTCTCAACTCTCAACTCTCACAACATTTCATATAGCTAACCAACAAAAAGCGATGTTATCTGAAGGATAGGTCTACCTCACAAATCTACAGTCACCATTCAACTCAATGGCCTTAAATACGCAAGAAAGCGTTTTTCTGCTTTTTTGAAGCACCATAAGATAATGAAGGTTAACGCCATATAAAATAAGCCCGCCGTTAGGAAAGACTCAAATGGGGCATAATAGCGAGCGTTTACCAACCGCGCAGCGCCAGTGAGATCCATAATCGTAATAATCCCTGCCACTGCGCTGCCATGGAGCATGAATACCACCTCATTACTATACGCAGGCAAAGCACGACGAAGTGCGCTAGGCAAAATAATACGCCGATACGCCTTCGAACGACTCATACCAAAGGCCTTTGCCGCTTCTAATTCTCCTTTATTGAGGCCGTTGATAGCGCCACGTATGATCTCTGCGGTGTAAGCAGAAGTATTCAATACAAAGGCAACCAGAGCGCAAAACCAAGCGTGCTCCCATGGCGTGTCTTTTACTGGAAAAAACTGATCCATTCCGTAATAAATCAAATACATTTGTACCAGAAGAGGCGTTCCACGGAAGAAATAAATGAATCCCCAGCTAGGTAAATACGCTAAGTGGTAATGACTGTTCCGCGCAATCGCAACCGGGATGGCCACCGCCAACCCAATTAACAACGACAAGCTCACCAGCCATACCGTAGTCCATAACCCCTGTAGGTATAGAGGAAAGCTTTCAACCACTACCGAAAAGTCCATCATCTACCTCGTATGAATACTAAATTTGCGTTCAACAAGCTTTAGAAGCCCAGTCGAAACACTGGTAAATAGCAAAAAAATCACCGCCACTGTCATATAAAAAGTAAACGGCATTTTGGTTGATCCTGCCGCCAACGCGCTTACGCGAACCATATCTTCGAGGCCAATAATAGAAACCAACGCCGTAGTTTTTAGTAGAACTAACCAGTTGTTGCCAAACCCCGGCAGCGCATGACGAATCATTTGTGGTAGTAGGATCCGTCGAAAAGCCAGAAAAGGGCTCATGCCATAAGCCTTCCCGGCTTCTAACTCCCCTCTATCTACTGCCATAATCGCACCCCGAAATGTCTCCGCCATATAGGCTCCAAAAATAAAGCCTATCGTTATCGTTCCTGCAATAAATGGGCTCACGTCTACATAATCGGGCACGTATTCCACCCATTCTTGATTTGGTCCCGATGCAAACCATTGATTCAAGGTTTCATTGATCGTGTACAAGCTGTTGTTGAGGAAAATCTGACCTCCAAAAAAGATCAGCATCATGAGCACCAAATCAGGAATGCCGCGAATGACCGTGGTATACAGCGTCGCTACAAAACGCGCGCTACGATACGGCGACAATTTGGCCAATGCACCCAACATACCCAGCAGCATCGCTAATACCAAAGACAATAGAGCGACTTCAATCGTGAGCACGGCACCTTTTAAAATCGACGCTTCATATCCATGTAAGTTAAACATATTGCCCCCTACTTAAGCCTTTCTATATCCTGTAGAAGTAAATAGAGAGGGCAAGCCCTCTCTAATCCGTTCACAAAATGGCTTACTGGCCATATACATCGTAGGTGAAATATTTATCTTGGATCTCTTTGTATTTTCCGTTCTGGCGTAAGGCGTCAATAGCCGTATTAAGTTTCTGAACCAGATCTTTATCTTGCTTACGAGTGGCTATACCAAAACCATCACCAAACCATTTCGGATCAGTCAAAGATGGACCAATAAACGCATAAGCATCTCCACCTGGCTTTTTCAACATGCCTTCTTCTAGAGCGGATGCGTCACCAAGTACAGCAATAATTCGTCCACTCGCTAAATCGAGGTAGGCTTCATCAAACGATCCGTAGCGTACAATTTCTACTGAGTCGCCAAAGTTTTCGGTCAGATATTTATCGTGAGTTGTGGCTCGCTGAACACCAATCTTCACCCCTTTTAAGCCCTCTTTAGTAAAGGTGAGCTGGGTGCCTTTTTTGGCGATGAACTTATTTGGGATTAAGGCATATTTATGAGTAAAGGCGACTTTTTTCTTACGATCTTCAGTGATCGACATTGCGGCGATGATGGCATCATATTTTCTCGCCAGCAAAGAAGGAATGATGCCATCCCAATCTTGAGCCACCAACTTACACTTGACCTGCATTTGTTGGCACAAAGCATTTGCCATATCCACATCAAACCCTTTTAGCGATCCATCGGCTTCTGTCCAACTAAACGGAGGATAAGCACCTTCGATACCAAAACGTACAACTTTCCATTGTTTCGCTTGTGCTACCCCTGAAAAAACCAAGGTTGCGAGTATCAAGCTACATAACCACTTTTTCATTTCCATACTCCTGTGATTTAAGATCTATTTTCAGAAACCTAGTCATCCAACAACACCTTCATCTAACATCCTAATAGATCGATGAAATAAACTGCTGTAGTCGTTCTGATTCTGGCTGGGTAAATAATTTGTCTGGGTGGCCTTGCTCTTCTACTATGCCTTGGTGCAAAAACATGACATGGCTGGAAACGTCACGCGCAAACGCCATTTCATGAGTAACCACCAACATCGTTCGGCCTTCTTCAGCAAGCGCTTGCATCACGCCCAGCACTTCGCCCACTAATTCGGGATCAAGTGCAGAGGTCGGCTCATCGAATAACAAGACTTCAGGATCAACAGCCAACGCACGAGCAATCGCTGCTCTCTGCTGCTGTCCACCAGACAAATGCCCTGGGTAATAATCCTTGCGCTCGTACAAGCCCACTTTGTGGAGCAAGCTTTCTGCCTGCTCTATCGCTGTTTTTTTTGCAACACCCAACACATGAACGGGCGCTTCAATAACGTTTTCCAAAACTGTCATGTGCGACCATAAATTGAAGCTTTGAAATACCATGGCTAAACGCGAGCGAATTCGCTGAACCTGCTTTTCATTAGCAGGCTGAATAGCATCATTTCTGGTTCGCTTCATTGCGATCAATTCGCCATTGACACATATATCCCCTGAGGTCGGAATTTCCAACAAGTTAATACAACGCAAAAAGGTACTTTTACCTGATCCCGATGAGCCGATGATAGAGACAACATCTCCTTTATGCGCTTGCAACGAGATCCCCTTTAGCACCTCATTTTGCCCAAATGTTTTGTGCAGATCCTTAATATCTAGCGCTGGGATTTCCGCCATCGATTTACGCCCCTACCATTACAAAAACATATAACTTAAAAACAAAGCTATCACCACAAGGTTAAATCAACAACAAATCATTAACTTATTAGAGTTAATATAGAACATTCACCACGCTTCAGTAATAAACCTTAAATTCAACAGCCCGTACTCTGCTAAGTATCGCCTCTCCAGTGGCACTCAATATCTTTGTGATAAACAGCATCCGGTTCAGCTATGGATTCTAAGAGAACTTAGGAAAAGCTATTTTCTCAACTTTTATTGATTTAGTTTAAGGTTTGCAGAAAAAATTTATCATAACGTGTCGGTAAAGCATTATTGATTCATGGTTTCCCCTTTCGGCTACCCCCGGAGTGGCTTCACTCAGCCAAGATGGAACCATGGGGAAGACTCTATTTTTACCCTTATCAAGGTAGGCAAGTTATGACCGAGCAGAATAAAAACGCGTGGCAAGATTTTGAATCTGGTGTTTGGCAAAATGAAGTAAATGTACGCGACTTTATCCAGCGAAATTACACCCCTTACCAAGGCGACGAAACATTTCTCGTAACTGAAGGCACCAAAGCGACTCAGGCACTTTGGGGTAAAGTAATGGAAGGGATCAAGGAAGAAAACCGGACTAAAGCGCCACTTGATTTCGATACTTCCGTGGTTTCCACTATTACATCCCACGATGCGGGCTATATAGAGCAAGAACTAGAAACTATCGTTGGCCTGCAAACCGATGCGCCACTCAAACGCGCCATTTTGCCATATGGCGGCATTCGCATGGTTGAAGGGTCATGCAAAGTCTATGGCAGAGAGCTCGATCCTCAAATTTCTAAAGTATTCAATGAATATCGTCGAACCCACAACAGCGGCGTATTTGATATTTATACGCCAGAAATCTTAAAGTGCCGCAAATCCGGAGTGTTAACCGGTCTTCCCGATGCCTATGGTCGCGGGCGTATTATTGGCGACTATCGACGCATCGCCTTATACGGCATCGATTTCTTAACTCAAGATAAGCGCGCACAAGTTGCTTCGCTGCAAGAGAAGCTTGAATCTGGTGAAGACTTGCAGATGACCATGCAACTGCGCGAAGAATTAGCTGAGCAAGTCCGCGCATTGCAAGACATGAAAACCATGGCGAACAAATATGGCTATGATATTTCCGCTCCAGCAACGTCCGCACAAGAAGCCATTCAGTGGACATATTTCGGCTACCTTGCTGCGGTTAAGTCACAAAATGGCGCGGCCATGTCGTTGGGGCGCACCTCAACCTTCCTAGATATTTACATCGAACGCGACATTGCGGAAGGAAAACTGACCGAAGCACAAGCTCAAGAGTTGATCGATCATTTCGTGATGAAACTCCGTATGGTTCGTTTCCTACGCACACCTGAGTACGATGAACTGTTTTCTGGCGACCCAATTTGGGCAACAGAAGCGTTAGGTGGCATGGGTATCGACGGACGGACGTTAGTGACTCGTTCAAACTTCCGATTCTTAAACAGCCTATATACTATGGGGCCTTCTCCAGAGCCTAATATGACGGTACTTTGGTCTGAGCAGTTGCCTGAAGGATTCAAAAAGTTCTGTGCGAAAGTCTCCATCGACACTTCATCTATCCAATATGAAAATGATGATTTGATGCGCCCTGATTTCCAATCCGATGACTACGCGATTGCTTGCTGTGTATCACCCATGGTAATTGGTAAGCACATGCAATTCTTCGGCGCGCGCGCTAACTTAGCCAAAACGCTGCTCTACGTTATCAATGGTGGCATGGATGAAAAACTAAAAATCCAAGTTGGCCCTGAAATGCCAAAGATCACTGACGAAATACTGAATTATGATGATGTTTGGGCCAAAATGGACCATTTCATGGGTTGGCTAGCTAAACATTATGTGACAGCGCTAAATGCGATTCACTACTCTCACGATAAATACAGCTATGAAGCTGCATTGATGGCGCTGCATGATCGTGACGTAGAGCGCACAATGGCTTGTGGTATCGCCGGATTGTCTGTTGCCGCCGACTCACTTGCAGCCATCAAATACGCCAAAGTGAAGCCTATCCGAGATGAAGATGGCGTGGCGATCGACTTCGACATTGAAGGCGACTACCCTAAATTTGGTAACAATGACGAGCGCGTCGATGATATCGCCTGCCAATTGGTCGAGCGTTTTATGAATAAGATCCGCTCATTGAAAACGTATCGCGATGCAGTTCCAACTCAATCAGTGCTTACTATCACTTCTAACGTCGTTTACGGAAAGAAAACCGGTAACACTCCAGATGGACGCCGCGCTGGCACTCCATTCGCACCAGGTGCTAACCCTATGCATGGCCGTGATGAGAAAGGTGCCGTTGCTTCACTTACTTCCGTCGCTAAATTGCCATTTGAACACGCAAAAGATGGTATTTCTTATACCTTCTCCATCGTGCCCAAAGCGCTTGGTAAAGAAGACAGCAACCAAAGATCCAACTTAGCGGGTCTGATGGATGGGTATTTCCACAATGATGGGGAAACTGAAGGTGGCCAACACTTAAATGTCAACGTGTTAAACCGTGAAACGCTTGAAAATGCAGTGAAGCACCCTGAGGATTACCCACAGCTGACGATTCGTGTTTCCGGTTACGCTGTGAGATTTAACTCTTTAACTGCTGAGCAGCAAGCTGACGTTATCGCACGTACATTTACTGAATCATTGTGACCCTCAATCTCTAACCTCTAATTTCTAACCATGGCCCGCACTTCACGATGCGGGCTTTTACTTTTAGGTCCCTCCTCAATTGTTTACTAAAAATCCGCTTTAGTGACTCTCTCCCTGAGCCTGTGCACATTTCACCGATTAAATATCCAATTCAGATTCAAAACCCTGTTAAAGTATTGATCTATTGATAAAAGAAAAGGCAGATACTCTATCTAGACACCAGCGTTTTACGCACGCATGTAAGGAGGCATTGCAAGCCAGTCGCTCGCAATGACAAAGTTTCACCTACAGTACGGATGCTGATTTATGAGATTTACTTTTGTTTTCCCACTATTCTTGCTTTCCGCTACGGCTTGGGCTTCAGAGCAATCGACTTTGAGCTTGGCGGTGGATAACGATGGCGTTTTTGGCGTCGACCGAGATTACACCAGCGGCGTCTTTATTAACTATACATCGGCGGCCATCACACCGAGTCTATCGACCAAACCACTGAGCTTGTCGCTATGGGGGGTGAACTCTATTGATAAAGTCGGCTTCACTCTCGGGCAAAAATTATATACCCCAAGTAATATTTCATCGTCGTTAGCCCAAGTCGACCAGCACCCTTACGCTGGCTATTTGTACGCAGAAGCAAACTACCTCAGTATCAATCCAAATTTCGCGCAAAAATTCAACATCACCGTCGGTACCACGGGAAAACGCTCCTTAGCCGAAGACTCCCAAAAATTTATTCATGGCATCACCGGTTCAATAGAACCTCAGGGCTGGCAATATCAAGTGGATAATCAATGGGCTGGCAGTGTGGGATATATTGCCAATAGCAAAATTTTCCGTGCGCCTTCCGTGGCAAACTCCGATGTGGAGCTGTCTAATACTTCTGAAGTTAACGCTGGAAATTTTCGCAGTAATGCCGCAACTGGCTTTATGTTGAGGTGGGGAGAGAATCTCGCAGATAGTTTGGGAGCGGCTAACATCAGCTCTGAAAACCCATTTAATCCGGGAATGCTCGGCGCATCAAATTCCGGGTGGTTCCTCTACACTGGCGTGCGAGCCAACTATGTGTTTAACGACTTAACCGTTGAGGGCGATCGCTCCGAGCTTCCAGAGCCCACCTCCCTTTATGAAGTCACCTTAGAGCACGGCCAAAATACCGCGGTCGCTGGGTTTGCCGCATACACTCCATTTTACGGAGTAAATTTGTCTCTTAGCAGTAATTCCAAAACTTATAAAGAATCAGAGCATGCACGCTCTGCAATTGGTGGAATCACCTTGTTTGCTTTTTTCTAAATGCTAGATAACAAAACGTTGGCAATCGGAGTTTAGCTGACTGGATTTTTCGTCCACCAGCTGGCTTGTTACTCTCATTTGCTCATTATTCTGTTCTAAATCTGCCATCGCGGTCGAAATACTGGTCATGTTGTTCGCCATCGATTGGCTGGTTCCTGCTAGTTCACGAATCGAGTTAGAGATCAGTTCTGTTTCCTCGGATGCCTGTCCGGCTTTCTCTGTTATTTTTGACAACGCACCCATCGCCTTACGACCTTGCTCTTGTCCGGTTCGTACTGCCGTTTCAGACTGACTGATATAGGTGATGACTTCTGAGCTTTCTTTCTTCATGGTTTCTATCGTATCGGATATTTCTGACACTGCTTCAACCGTTCTAACTGCTAGGTTTCTTACCTCATCGGCCACCACAGCAAACCCGCGGCCTTGATCTCCTGCCCTAGCCGCTTCAATCGCTGCATTCAAAGCCAGTAAATTCGTTTGTTCAGCTATACCTGTGATGATTTCCATGACCGAGTCTATCTTTTGCGAGGCCTCTTCTAGCTGCTGAGTGTGGGCGGTTGCAGAAGTCAAAATAGTTGCTATCTCCTCAAGAGAGCCAATTGCGGCGGTGATAATTCTTCCGCCATCATCCGAAGCTTGTACTGTGGTATTGCTGATTTCAGCCACAGCTGAAAGTGAGCCGGATACTTCTTGTGTCGTAACGCTCACTTGCTCAGTGGCAGACGCCAATAACTGAGTTTGATCCAACATATCAGACATGTTTCCTGCCAAGGAATCTAGCCCCACGTTTAATGTTTCAGCATTACTCGACAACTCCCCACTATTACTTTGCACTGTGCTCACCAACCCGCCTAAATTTTCACAGCTTCGGTTAATAGTTTTCGCTAATTGATTGAATTCATCTTTGTCATTATTAGTGAGTGACATACGTTGCGACAAATCACCTTGAGACAGCTTGAGTAATACCGCACCAGTGCGCTGCAAGGCTTGATTTAACGACACACCGAATCGGATTAAGATTGCAATCGCAAACAGCGCTAAGACGAGGCACGCTATCAATACAGACCATTTTGCTTGTGCTGCGCTCGACTGAGCTTGTTCTAAATAATGACTATCTATTTCCGATAGCTTGACCGTGGCTTCTTTTACCACACGAGTTGCTTGTTCTTCACTGGCGAATAGCTCTTGTTCGCGTCCCTCTAACTGCTGAGATAGTTCACTCACACGAGTAAACGTTTGCTTGAACTGCTCCATTTCATCTTCATATAGGTCTAGCATTGCATAGGTATTGGACATGTTAATGAAACCGAACATTGCTCGATTAAACATCTTTAAACTCTTCTCACTAGGCTGCAGTAAGTACTGTTGCTGAGCTTTAATCATGGCTTGAAAGTCAGAATTCAACGTCACCATACCTGTTTCCGCAATTTTCTTTTCAATAGTATTGGCAAGCAACTTCAGTTGCCCCAGCTTTCCATCATCAACGGTAAATCCAAGCTCTGCTCTCAACTCTAGCCAAGGTAGCAAAGCTTGTTGAAAGTGCGCCGTGCTATCCACAAGAGCCGAAGCTTCAGCTTGCAAACCCACTTGCTGAAGAAATTGAGCATTGTTGGCCACTTCTTCTGTGATTTTTACGATATCAGTTTTCACATGATCCACTTGTTGACTCGTCAAACTGACGATTTCTTTCGCCAACGACAAAAGTTTGATCTCGGTTTGATACATCTCTATGGAACCAGAGGTTACCCAACTGCTACTCGAATATTGCTGCTCCATATCCGAGAGTCGAGCTGACGTAAACGCTCCAAGCAACGCAAAGCCCAGTGACAGAAAACACAAAAACAACGTGATTTTTTGTTTTTGCGAAAGAGAGAGTCGGTCCATTACAAATCCTTAGCGACGATACTTAGTTGCCTTTGCCTTTAGTTACTGTTTCCGTGTCTACGATGAGTAGGTGATAATATTAATTATAAGACCAAAGTGGCAGGTTGCTGATATATCTCAATTCGCCTGTTACTTTCATTGTCGTTACTTAGTAAATGAAGTGTTTAACCTTACTATTTATAGTAGAATAGGCACTTATAAATACTTACTCGAGCTTTATGATGTCTACTACTGGTCGTATCCACTCTTTTGAGTCCTGTGGCACTGTTGACGGGCCTGGCATTCGCTTTATCGTCTTTGTCCAAGGCTGTCTAATGCGCTGTATGTATTGCCATAACCGAGATACTTGGGATCTACATGGGGGCAAAGAAGTCTCAGTAGACGAGCTCATCAAAGAGGCCAAATCTTATCGCCACTTTATGAATGCTTCAGGCGGAGGCATCACGTGCTCAGGCGGGGAGGCTATGCTGCAACCAGAGTTTGTGCGTGATTTGTTCAGAGCGGCGAAGCAGGAAAACATCCACACTTGCTTAGACACCAACGGGTTTATCCGCAAGTACAGTGATGTCATCGATGAGGTTTTAGAAGCTACTGACTTGGTTTTACTTGATATCAAGCACATGGACGATCTTGTTCACCATGATTTCATCGGTGTTTCCAACAAACGTACCTTAGATTTTGCTCGCTACCTGAAGAAAATAGGCAAGAAAACTTGGCTACGCTATGTGGTTGTTCCCGGCTACACCGACGATGAAGGCTCTGCGCACCAACTTGGAGAGTTCATTCGGGATATGGAGAATATCGAAAAGGTAGAGCTACTGCCTTATCACAAGCTAGGTGCTCATAAGTGGCAAACATTGGGTTTTGACTACCCGTTAGAGGGTGTGGAAGCACCGAGTAAAGAAACAATGGATACTATTCAGTCTATTTTGCTTCAGTATCACCACAAAGTTATCTATTAGCCCATCTAAGTTGAAAAAGTGTAAGACATAAAAAAGAGGCGTAATCGCCTCTTTTTTAACACTCGATAATTTGTATATCAGAAGATATAGTTAACCCCAACAGCGGTGGTGGTATTGATACCACTTGCAATGATTGGACTCTTCTCAATATCACCTTCTAAGTTTCGATAAGTTACGCTTGCAGTCAAACGAAGGTTTTGGGTCACATTCAAATAGCTGCTTACACCAAGGTAATACGCACCATCTGCACCTGCATCAAACTGCGAAATTCCTGAACGCGTCGATTCTTCCGCACTAACCCCATACAGGTAATTGTTCAGCTTAGAATCATCAACCACGTAACCAGCCGTTGGAATAATGCCCCAGCCGTCCATCATGATAGGAAGTTTCCAAGAAGCTTGCGCATATGAACCATGACTGCGACCAAGAGTGTCGGTCATTCCGGCGATTTCCAGAAGGCCGACAGGTGTGATCAGCTGATAGCCAACTCCGCCAAATACGCTAGATTTACGCTCATCCAATAGCTTCATTTGTGGATCTGAAGAATCTGAAGGTTTTAGGGTACGCGCATCATATTTCAATCTGAAAACGATATTTTGGGTAGTCCTAGCCGGGAATAATCGGTAACCGATTCCTAACCCACGAGCAAAGAAATGTTCACCTTCATAACCGATCATAGGGATGACCGCTTTGTTTGATGGCGTATCTTTATATACTTCGGGAGAGTAAGACGCGACTGCGCCCAACGAGAATTCTGCTGCGTTTGCAACCATTGGCATAGCGCACAGACTCGCTACCGCCATCAACAAACAATTTCTTTTCACCTTAGTCCCATCTAGTCCATTTGATTATTTGGCGCTCAGTATATCCTGCAACCATATTAGTAACAAATGTAACCCTGCATTTAATGCATTTTGATGAATTAACGGCAAAAACTTAGTGCAACCAGACATAATCCTAGCTTTCCGTAATGTAACTCAAACATATTGAGAGAAAAAATGAACAATTTCGATTAGGCGATTCCCATCACCATTTTCGTAATTAAACACATAATTGATAAGCAAAATGTACGAAGAAGGGCTAGGATTATGTGAGAAAGGATTTTTCGTTTAGTACGGGTTGTATGTCAATTTGACAGGTTCAAAGGGGATTTCATTATGAGTATTTTTGACCATTTTCAAGCGCGCTACGAAGCCGCCAAGGATGAAGAAATCTCTTTACAAGATTTTTTGAAGCTTTGTAAAGACGATAAGAGTGCATATGCAAACGCAGCTGAACGCTTGCTTATGGCTATCGGCGAACCAGAGGTTGTAGACACAGCGCAAGACCCTACCCTAAGCCGCATTTTCTCTAACCGTGTGATTTCTAGATATAAAACATTTGAAGACTTCTATGGAATGGAAGACGCGATTGAACAAATCGTCTCCTACCTTAAACACGCAGCTCAAGGACTAGAAGAACGCAAACAGATTTTGTATTTACTGGGCCCTGTCGGCGGCGGTAAATCTTCAATCGCTGAAAAACTTAAAGCTCTAATGCAACTAGTGCCAATCTACGTCTTGTCAGCCAACGGTGAACGTAGCCCTGTCAATGACCACCCATTCTGCTTGTTTGACATCAATGAAGATGGTGAACTGCTTAAAAACGAATATGGCATTGAAAAACGCTACGTCCGCTCCATCATGTCCCCGTGGGCAGCCAAGCGCCTGCACGATTTTGGTGGCGACATCTCCAAATTTAAAGTAGTCAAAGTTCGTCCTTCTATTCTCGATCAAGTTGCGATAGCGAAAACTGAGCCGGGCGATGAAAACAACCAAGATATTTCCTCACTGGTTGGTAAAGTCGATATTCGTAAACTGGAACATTTCTCACAAGACGACCCTGATGCCTACAGCTACTCAGGTGCTCTATGTAAAGCCAACCAAGGCTTGATGGAATTTGTCGAGATGTTCAAAGCACCAATTAAAGTCTTGCACCCGCTTTTAACCGCGACGCAAGAAGGTAACTTTAATGGCACTGAAGGCCTTTCTGCCCTTCCATTTGACGGCATGATCTTAGCCCACTCAAACGAATCAGAGTGGCAGACATTCCGAAACAACAAAAACAATGAAGCCTTCTTAGACCGTGTTTACATCGTGAAAGTGCCATACTGCTTACGCGTTTCTGAAGAAGTTAAGATTTACCAGAAGCTATTAGACCACTCAGAGTTATCCAAAGCGCCATGCTCTCCAAGCACGCTAGATCTATTGGCTCAATTTAGCATTCTTTCTCGCTTAAAAGAGCCTGAAAACTCGTCATTATTTTCCAAGATGCGTGTCTATGACGGCGAAACGCTTAAAGATACCGATCCAAAAGCGAAGAGCTATCAAGAGTATCGTGACTACGGCGGCGTCGATGAAGGTATGTCTGGGCTATCCACCCGTTTTGCCTTTAAGATCCTGTCGCGCGTTTTCAACTTTGATCAAACCGAGGTGGCAGCCAACCCTGTCCACTTGTTCTACGTCATTGAGCAGCAGGTTGAACGTGAACAGTTCCCACAAGAGCAAGCAGAAAAATACCTAGAGTTCTTGAAGGGTTACCTAGTGCCGCGCTACGTCGAATTCATCGGTAAAGAAATCCAAACTGCATATTTGGAATCTTACTCTGAATACGGCCAGAATATTTTTGACCGCTACGTCACCTACGCAGATTTCTGGATTCAAGATCAAGAATATCGCGATCCTGAAACTGGTCAGTTATTTGACCGCGGCTCTCTTAACAGTGAACTTGAGAAAATTGAAAAAACCGCTGGTATTAGTAACCCGAAAGATTTCAGAAATGAAATTGTCAACTTCGTACTCCGTGCGAAAGCCAACAATAACGGTCTAAACCCGGTATGGACCAGTTATGAAAAACTGCGCACTGTGATTGAGAAGAAAATGTTCTCAAATACAGAAGAGTTGCTCCCTGTTATTTCCTTTAATGCGAAGACATCGTCTGAAGATCAGAAGAAGCACGACGACTTTGTTGCTCGTATGATGGAAAAGGGCTATACAGAGAAGCAAGTAAGATTGCTGTCTGAGTGGTATTTACGCGTACGTAAATCTTCTTAACTGCAACTAACAAAAGCCCGCAATAAAGTACTATCTGCCGCCCATGCGGCAGATAGTCGGCTTATGTGACGTTTATAAGGGGTGACTTATGGCGCAATTTATTGATCGACGACTAAATGGGAAAAATAAAAGTGCGGTTAACCGTCAACGTTTTCTACGTCGTCACAAAGAGCAAATCAAAGAGTCTGTCGCTGATGCAGTGAATAGACGTTCCATTACGAACACTGAATCCGGTGAAGATATCTCCATTCCTCACCGTGACATCAAAGAGCCAGTATTCCATCAAGGAAAAGGCGGAGTAAAAGAGCGTGTCCACCCTGGCAATGATCAGTTTATTACCGGTGATAAAATCGAGCGTCCGAAAGGTGGCGGTCAAGGTAGTGGTTCTGGTGAGGGTGACGCTAGCCCAGATGGCGAAGGCCAAGATGAATTCGTATTTCAAATTTCCAAAGATGAATATCTCGATATTTTATTTGAGGATCTTGAGCTCCCGAACCTAGAAAAAAACCAAATCAACAAAATTACAGAATGGAAAATACACCGTTCGGGGTACCAAACTGCTGGGATCCCATCCAATATCGCCGTTGTTCGTTCTTTGCAACAATCCTTAGCCCGTCGTACAGCGATGACCGCAGGGAAAAAACGCCTACTTAATGAGTTGGAAAACGAATTAGAACAAATCAGAAAATCTGAACCTGCCCAACTGCTAGAAGAACAAAAAATCAAAGAACAGATTCAGGATCTGCGCAAAAAAATCGAAAGTGTCCCTTTTATCGATACCTTCGATCTTCGCTTCAAAAACTACGAGCGCCGACCTGTGCCGTCGAGTCAGGCTGTGATGTTCTGTTTGATGGACGTATCAGGCTCAATGGATCAGGCAACCAAAGATATTGCTAAGCGTTTCTACGTTCTGCTGTATCTATTCCTTACTCGAACATACGAAAATGTTGAAGTTGTTTTCATCCGTCACCACACTCAAGCGAAAGAAGTTGATGAGCACGAGTTTTTCTACTCTCAAGAAACCGGCGGCACTATCGTGTCGAGCGCTTTGAAACTAATGAACGAGATTGTACAAGACCGTTACCCTGTTGGAGAATGGAACATCTATGCGGCACAAGCATCAGATGGTGACAACTGGGCGGACGATTCCCCTCGTTGTAAAGATCTCCTAGTCAACAAACTACTCCCTAACTGCCAGTATTATTCGTATATCGAAATTACGCGCCGCTCGCACCAGACCTTATGGCATGAGTACGAAAAGCTAGAACAGTCATTCGATAACTTCGCGATGAAAAACATTCGAACCGTCGATGATATTTTCCCAGTATTTAGAGAGTTGTTCCAAAAGGAAACAGCTTAGGAAGGCGCCTATGACAGCGAACACTAAACGACGCTCAAAAAAGAAAAGTAAGTTGCTTCCAGACGGGCCCGATTGGACCTTTGATCTGCTGGAACGTTACCACCAAGAAATCAAACGCGTTGCAGAGCATTATCGCTTAGACACATACCCGAACCAGATTGAAGTCATTACTTCAGAGCAAATGATGGACGCTTATTCCAGTATTGGCATGCCCATCAACTACAACCACTGGTCATTCGGTAAAAAGTTTATCCAAACAGAGCAAGGTTACAAACATGGGCAAATGGGCCTTGCGTATGAGATAGTGATCAACTCAGATCCTTGTATCTCCTACTTAATGGAAGAAAATACCGTCACTATGCAAGCGCTAGTTATGGCACACGCCTGTTATGGACACAACTCTTTCTTTAAAGGCAACTACCTTTTCCAGACTTGGACAGACGCCAGCTCAATTATCGACTACCTATTATTCGCAAAAAAATATATTTCCGATTGTGAGCAAAAATATGGTGTCGCTGAGGTTGAGGAGCTGTTGGACTCTTGCCATGCGTTGATGAACTTTGGTGTCGACCGCTATAAGCGGCCAGAAAAAATTTCTATGGCAGAAGAAACTGCACGCCAAGAAGAACGTGAAACGTACCTGCAATCTCAAGTGAACGAGTTGTGGCGTACCGTGCCAAAAGCGAAGACAAAAGAAGAAGACATCAAGGTTCGTTTCCCGTCTGAACCACAGGAAAATATCCTGTATTTTATCGAAAAACACGCGCCCCTATTAGAACCATGGCAACGTGAAATAGTACGTATTGTGCGAAAAGTCAGCCAATACTTCTACCCTCAGAAGCAAACTCAGGTCATGAACGAAGGTTGGGCCACGTTCTGGCACTACACTATCTTGAACCACTTGTATGATGAGGGAATTGTTTCAGAAAAATTCATCTTAGAGTTCCTCCACAGCCACACTAGCGTCGTCGCTCAGCCGTCATACAACAGCCAATATTACAGTGGCATTAACCCTTATGCGCTGGGCTTCGCAATGTTTAGAGACATCAAGAGAATCTGTGAAGAGCCGACTGATGAAGATAAAGAGTGGTTCCCAGATCTCGCTGGGTCAGATTGGTTGGATGCGTTGCACTTTGCAATGCGTAATTTTAAAGATGAAAGCTTTATCAGCCAGTACCTGTCTCCTAAGTTGATCCGGGATTTCAAGCTATTTGCGGTTACTGACGACGATAGAAAAAACTTCATCGAAGTCAGTGCGATTCACGATCAGTCAGGCTACCGGAAAATCCGCGAGAAGATCGCCGCCCAGTATAATTTAAGCAACCTCGAGCCAAATATTCAGGTGTTTAATGTCGATATACGTGGCGATAGATCGATGACTTTACAATATGTTCCTCACGACCGGATTCCGCTAGACGAGGGCCATGATGAAGTACTCAAGCACATGTATCGCTTATGGGGATTTGATGTCATCCTCGAAGAAGTCAAAGAAAGTGGCCGCCGAGAAATTCTTGCAACCTGTCCACCCCGTAATGGTGGAGAATCTTGATCAGAGAAATGTAATAGAGACTTTAAGCTCTGACATTTAGACTGGGCTCGAAAGCGCAACCTATTAAAGCAATGCTTTTTATAAATATTACATAACCAAATAAAAAAAGAGTGCAGATGCACTCTTTTTTTTGTCTGAAAATGCTAATTTTAGCCAAGCAGCAATTTACGAACTGCAGCCAAATCTTCTGGTGTATCGACACCAGGGGCAGGCGCTTCACATGCAAGAGCAACGTGAATTCTTTCCCCATGCCAAAGCACCCTTAGCTGCTCTAAACATTCTATTTTTTCTAATGCCGTCGGTTCCCAATTAATATAAGTATTAATGAAACCAGCTCGATAAGCATAAATACCAATGTGACGAAGTAGCGGCTGTTCAATACTCACATCGCCTTTAGTGAAGTTGTCGCGATCCCAAGGAATCGACGCTCGACTGAAATACAGCGCATAACCATCTTTATCGAGCACAACTTTAACGGCACTCGGATCAAACGCTTCTTGCTCGTCTGATATGTGCGTCGCTAACGTCGCCATCGGGGCGTCATTATCAGCTAAGTTTTGTGCTACTTGCTCAATAACAGCAGGCGGAATCAAAGGTTCATCCCCCTGAACATTGACGACAATATGATCGGCTGGGATATTCTCCAATCGCACAACTTCTGCCAATCGCTCAGTACCCGATTGATGAGAAGATGATGTCATGCATACACGTCCAGAAAAACCTTTAACTGCATTCGCAACACGTTCATCATCCGTGGCAACAATCACAGATTCCGCGCCGGATTGAAGAGCTCTCTCGTATACCCATTGAATCATTGGCTTACCATTAATATCCGCAAGGGGCTTGCCCGGTAAACGCGTCGATTGGTAGCGAGCTGGAATTACAATGGTGAATGCCATTATCGCCCCTCATCCATCGGAAGTTCTCGTGCCTCTGGCTCGAGTAATACTGGAATACCTTCTTTGATTGGGTAAGCTAGGCGATCCAGTTTGCAAACCAATTCTTGACGCTCTTTGTCGTATGATAATTTACCTTTGCACACTGGGCATGCAACGATTTCAAGTAGACGATGATCCATAGCCTTCCATTACCTCTTTAATTCTGGTCACTATTTGTTGCTCGTGTGATTCTGATATCACCGCAGACACAGGTAAGTACCACCAATTTTTCTCGGCATACTGCATGCACTTAACTGCATCTTTCTCGGTCATTATAACGTTGTCACCACGACGAGCTAACTCATGTAATTCCGCGGGATCAAAATCTTTATGATCCGCAAAGCTTTTAGTCACTTGGAGGTTTGCTCCAAGCTGCGTTAACGTGGAAAAAAATCTTGGGGGATGGGCAATACCGGCAAATGCGACTAGGCTATCTAGCTGTTCAACTGACTTTCGCTCCCCGCTGTATAGATTTATCGCTAAATCAGGAGCTAAGTTAAGCGCGATTTCATTTCCCTGTGCCTGCCCGCCATTATTGATAACAAAATCGACGCTTTTAAGACGCGTTATTTCTTCTCGCAACGGGCCAAGCGGTAGCAAGCTTTCATTACCAAAACGACGTTGGCCATCAACGACGACGATTTCTATATCGCGCTGAAGCGCATAGTGTTGCAGCCCATCATCGGTCACGATCACATCAACATTTTTCTCTAGCAAAACTTTTACTGCGTCGGCGCGAACAGGTGACACCGAAACCGGAACTTGAGTACGGCGATAAATTAATTTCGGCTCGTCCCCGCAATGTTCTGTAGGCGTCTCTGGCTCTAATACCAAGGGATAACTAGGCGCCTTCGCTCCATAGCCTCTTGATACAACGCCAGGTTTGTACCCCTGGCGCTTAAGTAGCTCAACTAACCAAATAACGGTTGGCGTTTTCCCGCTACCGCCAACCGTTATATTGCCGACGACGATAACTGGAATCGGCGCTTTATAGCTCGCCTTCTCCCCGCGTAAATAAGCTTGCTTTCGCCTACCCGATAGCAGTGCGAATAACCGACTAAGTGGCCATAACAAAGGCCACAAAATCAATCTAAGAGGATGGTTTTGGTACCAAATTTTCTCAATCACAAAGCGTATCACTCACCAAATTGAGTGCGATGAAGCTGAGCATATGCGCCAGCTTTCTCTAACAATTCACGGTGTGCACCTCGTTCAATGATTTTCCCTTCATCGACCACTAATATCTCGTCTGCTGACTCAATGGTCGATAATCGGTGCGCAATCACCAGCACAGTCTTGTCTTTTTGTAGCTCTTCCAATGCAGACTGAATTGCTTTTTCAGATTCAGTATCCAGTGCCGATGTGGCTTCGTCCAAAATGAGTACTGGTGCATCTCTCAGCAACGCACGAGCAATCGCAATACGCTGTCTTTGACCACCAGATAAACTCGTTCCGTTTTCACCAATGACGGTATCCAACCCATTTTCAAGTGGGGTGATAAATTCCATGGCATGAGCAAGCTTAGCAGCGTGTTCTATTTGCTCACGTGAATAATCGTCCTGCGCCGCATACGCGATGTTATTCGCAATCGTATCATTGAATAAATGGACATTTTGCGATACGAGCGCGAAATGGGAACGCAAATTCGCTAACGTGTAATCTCGAACATCATGAGCATCAAGGTAGATAGACCCCGAGTCTACGTCGTAGAATCGATTGAACAAGTTAGCGATAGTACTTTTCCCTGAACCAGAACGTCCAACTAAAGCGACTGTTTTCCCGCTCGGAATTTTAAAGCTGACGTCATCTAACGCTGGCTTGTCTTTGCCTTGGTAAGTGAAAGTAACATTGTTTACGGAAACGTCCCCTTTCACTTTCTCAACTTCATATTTTCCATTATCGACTTCCGTCTCCAAATCCATCAAAGAAAACAGTGTCTGGCTTGCAGCCATACCACGTTGGAATTGAGCTGTCACGCCTGTTAGAGACTTCAGCGGTCGCATCAAACCAAACATAGCCGAGAAAATAACAGTGAACGTACCTGGAGTCAGTTGATCGCGAATCGAGTCAACACTGGCGAGGAAGAGGATGGTCACTAGCGCTACAGACGCAATCATTTGCACCACGGGATTTGCAATCGCTTGAGCAGAAACCAACTTCATTGATTGCTGACGCATTTGATTGCTCACTTGTTTAAAGCGCGAGTGCTCGACAGCTTGGCCGCCATAACTTAATACAACTTTATGTCCTTTAAGCATTTGCTCAGCCGATGCAGTCACATCACCCATTGCCGTTTGCATATTACGAGAAATTTTTCTAAAACGTTTAGAAACGATACCAATCGCCCAAGCCACAACGGGGGCGACGACTAACAAGACAAGGGATAACTGCCAGCTGTTCCAGAACATTAATACCAGCAAACCGATAATGCTGGCACCTTCGCGGACGATGCTCACTAGCGCACTGCTGGTCGCACCTGCGACTTGTTCTGAGTCGTAGGTTATTCGTGACAACAAGCCACCCGTAGACTCTCGATCGAAAAAAGACACAGGCATACGAATGAATTGGCCAAACAATTTGCGGCGCATTCCCATCACGACATGGCTAGAAACCCAGCTCAAACAGTAGGTCGACACAAAACCACTGACACCGCGGATAAAAATCATCACCAAGATGATAAATGGCAAAATTTGTAAGAAGTCTGATTTGGCGTCACCAAACCCTTCGTCAAGTAGTGGTTTCAGGAGCGAAACCATATAGGTGTCTGAGGTGGCATTAATCACGAGAGCAATTACTGCTACCGTTAGGCCCGCTTTATAATTTCTGATGTAGGCCCATAGGCGTTTAAATGTTTGCCAAGTGGACGCATCGGTGTTTATCGACATAGGTGTATGCTTGATCGGGTTTTCAAAAATTCTGTCTATTCTACTCGCTTCCGCAGCATCTGCCTATACCAAGTGTGATTTAGACCATCTCTCAGTAGGCTCAGCTGATACTTTTTTACATAAAACTCAATAGATATTTGCCCAGAATTTGCAGTATCCAGCCAAGCTGCCCCTGCGTCTTGATATCTTTGGGTCACTTCAGCGTCCGGTAAGTTCCAGCGGCCCATCCATTTCAAAGAGGCAAGTGCCAAATTAGGCCTAACCTTATTGATAAAATTTGCACTTGAGGACGATCGGCTCCCATGATGTGGAACAATTAATATATCCGCTTTCAAATCGCTATTTTGGCGGGTAATCATCCATTCTTGCGCCGCCTCTATATCACCTGTAAGCAATACGTTTCTCTTGCTGAGAGTATCGTGTATTCGGATCACACAGGAGTGCGGATTGTAGGCACGAGAAACCGAATTCGGTGGCCACAATACTCGGAACTCAAGATAATTCCATCGCCAATGTTGGCCTCGAACACACGGAAGTTCATTCGATTCTCGTGACGATGAGCGAACCCAATTCGGATGGAATACTTGGTGTATGTATTCCTTACCTCCGGCGTGGTCTGAATCAAGATGACTGACTATTAACCCCTCAACTTTTTCCACTCCGCGTTTACGCAGTATCGGTTCTATAAGCGATTTCGCGACGCTACCTCCAAGCCATGCAGGCCCAGTATCATAAATAACCACCTCTCCCGCCTGCTGCAACAAAACCGCGAGCCCATGACCCACATCTAACACATCAAGCCGCCATACGGGTTGCTTGTTAAACCAAGGTGATAACCCAACTGTGCTAAAAATCGTCGCCATGACTAAAAGCATTGCAGATCGAGTTAACAGGGGAGCAAGAACTGGCCACAACGCCAAACAAAGGAAAAAGCCGAATGCTTTGTCGGGCACAGCAAGCCAAGTGTTCTCGGAAAAAGATATCGCATAACTTATCGGCGACAGCAATTTATCAACACCGAGCCATAGCCATGTTGAACTACCTCCTACTATCACCGTCAGAAAAAGGGCGATAAAAAGACTCGGTACAACCACGATACTGACCCAAGGTACGAATATTATGTTGAATATGATGGAGCTAATACTCACCCCTTGGAAAAACAACAAACTAATGGGCATCATCAAAAAGGTAAACGCTAGCTGGAACTTCACTAACTTGCCAAAAAGAGAGCGTTCCTGACTCTGTCCAAGTAAATAAAATAATATTGCGACCGCAATAAAAGACAGCCAAAAGCCGCTCGATAAAGGAGAGAATGGATAGATCATTAATACAACGGCCAGTGTCATCAGCCAACGCACAAAAGGGCCAACTCGAACCCGCATAATAAGAAGAAAAACATTAAACACGCACATCACTAACGCTCTTTGCGTACTTATAGTAAAGCCTGCGAGCCCAGCATAAAACACGGCACTGAATACACCAAAAACAAGAGGAAACCATATAAGGCGCGAAGAAACCCTGAGTACAAGTGCACCGACCACGTAACCAATTGCAAACGCTATTCCAACGTGTAAACCAGAGATCGCCACCAAATGGCTAAGGCCGCTTGCCCGCAATTGCTGCCAAAGAGATGCAGAAATGTCATTACGTAGGCCAAAGAGCAGCGCTTTAATCAAACCAGCATGAGTTAAAGCAGAAATAGCCGCATTCGAGCGCTGGTATAACCAATTACGAACAGAAAATCCGCTTTCTATCTTTTGGGGAGCAGCTTGGGCGACCGCTTTGGCTACCCAACCTTGGCTAAGATAATAACGCTCCTTGTCGAAACCCGCCTCGTTTAACCAACCACTCACGTGATTCAAGCGCACTTGAACAGACGTAGTTTGATTGGGTAGCAAAGGAACGGGAGAAACTAGCCGAACTTTACCTTGCTTCAAGTACGGCAAAGGCGTGTCGTTCAGTGCTAGAATCGAAATCGTCCCCTCATAACCATAATTAATTTTCTTAAAAAAGCTGTCGACTCTTGCGGTTATGGTAACATTTCGGCCAGACTCAAAAACGGATCGTGACTGCTCAAGCAAGGTGTTAGCATGGAAAAAGATCACCAATAGTGCCACGCTGCACCCGATAAGCCAGTTTAACCCCCTATACTTAACACTGAGCGAAACTAGAACCAAAGTAGGCAGTATCCAACGCCAGTGTGGCATCATCGGCCAATACGGAGCACTCAAAATCGTAATAATGAATGAAATCAATGCCCAATAAGTAGATAAGAGAGTCATGTTCCCCTATGCCAAAAAAGTTTATTAAGCGTTTTACTCCCGACCACGAATCGATAAAACGGCAGAAAGCGTTGAAGGTATTCGGTACCTTGCTATATAACCCAAACCTATGGTGCCTGAACCGCCGTTCAGCGTCTGGCGCATTTGCGGTCGGCCTTTTCATGGCATTCGTTCCCCTACCAAGCCAAATGATTATGTCAGCCGGGCTAGCGATTATGTTCGGTGTTAATTTGCCTCTCTCCGTTGCTTTGGTCTGGGTGAGTAACCCCATTACCATGCCAGTACTGTTCTACTTCGCCTACAAAATTGGCGCAGCAATTCTGGGCACGCCCGCACATGCGTTTCATTTTGAACTCTCGTGGCAATTTATCATGGAGCAAATGCATACCATTGGCCCACCGTTTTTGCTGGGCTGCATGATCTGTGCAGTGGCCTCTGCGTTAATAGGCTATTTCGGTATTAAAGGGTTATGGCGCTATTCAGTGGTAAGAAGTTGGCAAAAGCGACAATTGCGCTAGACATTTTCCCCTAAGAACAAGGTAATTTAGCGTCACACAATTTGAAACGCTGCCAAGTAATATTTGGCAGCGTTCTCTAACAAAGGGTGAAAACGGGCTGTGAGAAAGGATGAAAAAAAGGGCGATACGCCCTTTTTTATTTCAATAACTTTAATTTCAAGCGTTTTATTTAGAACTCAACACCGCAGCGGGTTTTAGCTTACTCGCTCTAGAAGCGGGGTACCATGTAGCCAGCAAACTCAAGACAACGGCAGTCGCCGATACCAACAGCACATTCGACCACTCCACCTGTGACGGAACAAAGTTCACAAAGTAAATATTGCCGGATAAAAATCGGTGACCGAGTATGCTTTGCAGCCCATCAATCAGCTCAGTCAAATTCATCGCGATTAGCACACCAAACACGCTGCCTGCAATGCTGCCCAATATGCCCGAGAACACACCTTGCCAAATAAATATTCGGCGAATTAAAGCGTCTGTAGCGCCCATTGTCCGTAAAATTGCGATGTCACCACTCCGGTCTTTTACGGCCATCATCAGTGTCGATACGATATTAAAACAAGCAACCCCAATCACGAGTACCATCACGAGATACATAATAGTGCGTACAAGTTGAATATCTCTATACAGGAACCCATATTGCTGCTGCCAACTTTTTAAATACACATAGGTATTGAGATGACTGCCGACTTCTCGCACGATTTGAGTCGCGTCAAGCACGTTAGACACTTTGACTGCTACGCCAGTGACAGCGCTGCCCATATCAGCATAAAGCTGGGCATCTTCTAGAGGTAGCAAGGCGAGTGAATGATCAATTTGCCCTTGCAAGTTTAATAACCCGACAACTTGCAAACGCACTCGCTTCGGAGCTTCCACTCTAGCTGTGCTGTTTTTCTTTGGTATCAATAACGTGACATATTGGCCTACTTTTACGCGCAGCGTGTCTGCAACGCCTTTACCAAGAATAATCTGGTGCTTGCCCGATTTAAACTCCCGCCATGCTTTCGGAGTTATATATTTAGCCATATTAGAAACAGCCAGCTCTTGCTTTGGATCGATACCTCGCACCGCGATCGCTTTTAACTTCAGCCCTCTCTCAGCTAAAGCTGTAAAGCCAACATAAGGCGCAGCTCCCTTGATTTGAGGGCTTTGACGAACTTGGTGTATCAGTGAATGCCAATCTTGAATCGGTCCTCTCACGCCAGCAAACTCACCGTGCGGGATAACGGACAATACTCGGTTATCCAACTCGCGTTGAAAACCGTTCATTGCGGACAATCCAATAATAATCACCGCCACTCCAACCGCGATGCCTATTACCGAAGAGAGAGAAATAAAGGACACTAATTTGTTGCGTTGCTTAGTACGGCTAAACCGCCGGCCTATAAAAAGTGACAATGAAGACAGCATCTATTCTTCCTTCCCACCGACCAAAAGCCCATCTTTCATATATAAATGCCGGTCCATTTTTCCTGCCAATTCAGTGTCATGCGTAACCACTAAAAACGCAGTCTGAAATTCTTGGTTTAGCTCGCGCATTAATTGGTATATAGACAAAGCCGTTTTATGGTCAAGGTTGCCTGTCGGCTCATCAGCGAGCACTAAGGATGGCTTGTTCACTAGAGCCCGAGCAATCGCCACACGCTGACGCTCACCACCTGAAAGTTCTGACGGACGATGATTTAACCGATGGCCTAAGCCTACTTTTTCCAGTAGCTGTTCGGCCTGAGCTTTCGCTTTCGCCTTGCTCATGCCACCAATTAATAATGGCATCGCAACGTTTTCCACCGCGTTAAAATCTGCCAGAAGATGATGAAACTGATAAATAAAACCTAAATGCTGGTTACGCAATTTCGCTTGTTTGTCTGGGTTAAGATCCGCAAGATCTTTACCTAAAAAGCTCACACTGCCCTGTGTAGGATCATCGAGTGCGCCCAAAATATGCAGTAAGGTACTTTTCCCTGAACCTGAGCTGCCCACTAGAGAGACAAACTCGCCCTTTTGAAGTTCAAAGCTCACCCCTTTTAGTACTTGGGTATCCAGCGCACCTTCTTGATAAGTTTTACAAATATGTTCACACGTTAAGAGATTACTCATATCTCAAAGCCTCGGCTGGGTTAACTGAAGATGCTCGATAAGATGGATAAAGCGTTGCTAATAAGCTCAAGCCAATCGCCAGAAAAATAACGACAACGGTTTGCAGTGGGTTAATAACAATAGGTAACCGCCCGCCAATAGCGAATAAAGAGACACCAAGAAGTTCAAGCAAGTGGTTTAGGTTTAGCGCTAACAATACCCCTAGCCCACCACCTACAATCGCACCGATAGTGCCACTACTAGCGCCTTGAATCATGAATATTGCTAAGACTTGTCGATTACTCATCCCTTGAGTTTTCAAAATAGCGATTTCAGGTTGCTTCTCCATTACCACCATAATAAGCGCCGAGACAATATTAAAAGCCGCAACCGCAACAATGAGGGCAAGCATTAGCCCCATCATACTTTTTTCCATTCCCACCGCCTGAAACAGCTGTCCGCGCTGAGCTCGCCAGTCGCTCCATTGCCAGCCTTGTGGTAATGGCTGTTTGGCCAATTCACTCACCACAAACGGATCATGGAAAAACAGTCGCCAGCCAGTAATCTCTCCGTGTTTGAGACGCATCAGTCTGGCGGCGTCTTGCATATCCGTGACAACCAATTGTCCGTCTACATCCGAGCCTGTATTGTAAATACCAACAATGCGGAACATACGTTGGCGAGGAATGATCCCAAACGGGGTAAATTGGCTGGCACTCGTCACCATTAAGCGAAGGTTATCGCCGACACTCACATCAAGATTTCTCGCGAGCGTTTGGCCAATCAAAACGCGATACGCTCCTGACTTCAGATCAGAAAGACGGCCCATTACCATATAGTTTTCGATAGGATCCGGCTTATTGGGCTCAACACCAACCATCATTCCGACGGTGAGTTCGCTAGAACTTTGCACAATCGCTTCTCCGCGAACAATGGGTTGAGGAGGCTGTTGATCCGACATTGAAGTCAAAAACTCAGGAGGAATGTCAGTCATAGGGGTATGACCATTTGCCTGTGAGACCACAGCTTGCGGCAACACCCCTAGGATTCGACTTTTCAGTTGAGACTCGAAGCCATTCATCACCGACAACACAGTGACCAATGACATGACGCCAATAACAATGCCCGCCGTGGAAATAAAGGAAACAAAGCGGCTAAACCTATCACCAGAACGCCCCCTCAGGTAACGTAATCCGATGAAAGCCGATACGGATGAAAGCATAAATCAAACCAAGAATATGTAAGTCGGGATACTGTAACGATTAACGCCCATCGGTTGTAGTGTTAATTTGCTAAGTCATCGTCAATTAGTGGAATAATCGCCAACATTTCTTGAGTAACTCGGTTTGTTTGGTGATAATCATAAACAAAAGACAAGGAAAGCAAGTATGGCAGGGCAAGAATATTTTACCGTAGTTCACTCCATGGTCGTAAACATAGAGCCGCTTGACAAAGACACTGACTTTCCCACTCCAGATCAGTTCGAAGCAGAAATCCCACATTCCTTTTTGGTCGCAAGTGAGTTCAGTCAGCTCGACCATTTAAACGATAGGGCTCGCCTTGAGCTCAAGCATAGCGATCTCAAATACGTTATCGAGTTGTTGGATAGCCAAAACTCTAAGCTCAACCTGGTGCTTACCTATATGCTATCCGAACAAGACAATGAGGCCTACCGCCACCGTACCGTGTGCTTTGGAGCCAGCCAACTTTCCTACCAATCTTCAAACCCACTTGAACGAGAGACCAAAACTCGAGTGAAATTATTTTTAGAACACCCAGCAGCTGCTATATACTGCTATGCACAAGTGTCTGATTGCGTGGAGCAAGAAGACGATGGATACTTAATTACCATCGAATATGAGCTCCTCAGAGATGCAGATCAAGACCTGCTAATCAAAGCCGCATTGTATCAACAGCAAAAACTGTTGCGTCAACGTACCCTAAATCGAAGCGAATAAAAATTGTAACCATGACTACACCGTCTTTACTCTCTCTGGTTAACCCAACGGGTACCGGAGACAAAAAACACGTCGGCAATTTGCCCGGCGCGAGTCTAGCTCTAGCCATTGCAGAGCTTAGTGAGCAGCACACCAGCCACACTCTGCTTGCCGTGCCCGATCCGCAGACCGCTCTGAAGCTCGCGAATGAAATCGAGCAATTCATCAAACAAGACGTCACGGTTTTCCCAGATTGGGAAACCCTTCCTTACGACAGCTTCTCGCCGCATCAAGAGATAATTTCCGATCGAATTGCCCGTTTATACCAGCTGCCTACTCTAAAGACAGGCATTACCATCGTCCCGATGAGCACACTTGTCCAGCGGCAATCTCCTCGTAGCTTCATGCTACAACATACTTTGATGGTCGAGACGGGTGATCAGGTCTCTCTCGATAAACTTAGAGATAAGCTGGAAAATTCGGGTTACCGACACGTCGATCAGGTATTTGGGCCAGGAGAGTATGCAAGCCGAGGTTCAATATTAGATTTATTTCCAATGGGCAGCCTGCTGCCTTATCGTATCGATTTTTTTGATGACGAAATTGATACCATTCGCACCTTTGATCCCGAGAATCAGCGCTCAATCGAAGAAATCCCCCAAATTCACCTGCTGCCCGCGCATGAGTTTCCAAGCAATAAAGAAGCTATTGAAGCATTTCGAGTACGTTGGCGACAAAAGTTTGAAGCTCGCCGAGAGCCTGAATCCATTTATAGCCAAGTATCAAAAGGGGTCTGGCCTGCTGGGATAGAATACTGGCAGCCGCTATTTTTCGAAGCCACCGAAACATTATTTGACTACTTACCTGATGGTTGTCAAATCATCACCGTGGGCGATATTGATACTCCTATCGACACCTTCTTGGCTGACGTGCACGACAGGTATGAGCAACGTAAGATTGATCCACTCCGTCCATTGTTAGCGCCAGAAGAATTGTGGCTAAAAAAGGACGAACTGTATTCATATCTTAAAGCCTACCCTCAAGCCGTATTGACACGCGAAGCGACAGGCAACAAAGCCGGGCGAACCAACCTCAAAATCGAGTCCTTACCAACGCTTGCAGTGCAGCATCAACACAAAGAGCCGCTGAGCGCTCTGCGCCAATTCACTGAATCTTTTCAAGGCCAAGTGATCTTTTCGGTTGAATCGGAAGGCCGGCGTGAAGCCTTACTGGAGTTGTTAGAGGGTATTAAACTGCGCCCAGAAGCTATCGATAGCTTTTGCGACGCCCTTGAACGCAAATCAAAATATAGCCTGATCATCGGCGCGTCAGAGCACGGTTTTGTCTACGACGGTCAATGCCTTGCGGTCATCTGTGAGAGCGACCTACTGGGTGATCGAGTCATTCAACACCGGCGTAAAAATCGTAAAACCACCAATAGCGAAACCGTGATTCGCAACCTCGCTGAGCTAAAATCAGGTCAGCCTGTTGTGCATATTGATCATGGTGTCGGACGTTACCTAGGCCTAGAGACGCTAGAAGCCGGTGGGATGCTCACCGAATACGTGATGCTTGAATACCAAAATCAGGCTAAATTGTACGTCCCAGTTGCTTCACTGAATTTGATCAGCCGTTATTCAGGTGGCGCAGAAGATTCAGCGCCTATCAACAAACTCGGCAGCGACAACTGGGAAAAAGCCAAAAAACGCGCCGCCGAAAAAGTCCGTGACGTAGCAGCTGAACTGTTAGACGTATACGCAAAACGAGAACTTAAGCCCGGCTACAAATTCAGCCTAGATCGCGAGCAATACGCCACCTTCAAAGCTGGATTCCCATTTGAAGAAACCGACGATCAATCAACAGCGATCAACGCGGTCTTATCTGACATGTGCCAAGCAAAAGCGATGGATCGTTTGGTCTGTGGTGATGTCGGTTTTGGTAAAACTGAAGTCGCCATGCGCGCGGCATTTCTTTGTACCGACAATAGTAAACAAGTCGCCGTTTTAGTACCAACCACCTTACTCGCCCAGCAGCACTTTGAGAACTTTCGCGACCGATTTGCCAACCTACCGATTCGAGTCGAAGTTTTATCACGCTTCAAAACAGCCAAAGAGCAAAAGCAGATCTTACAAGAAGTAGCGGAAGGGAAAATTGATATTGTTGTCGGCACTCATAAGCTGCTGTCTAGCGATATTAAGTTCAGCGATCTTGGCCTGCTCGTCGTTGATGAAGAACATAGATTTGGTGTGCGACAAAAAGAGAAAGTTAAGGCAATGCGCGCCGATGTCGACATCTTAACTCTCACCGCGACCCCTATCCCAAGAACCCTAAATATGGCAATGAGCGGCATGCGTGATTTGTCTATTATCGCGACCCCACCAGCGCGCAGATTGTCGATAAAAACCTTTGTTCGACAATATGACGACAGTGCTATTCGTGAAGCAGCCCTGCGAGAAATCATGCGCGGGGGCCAAGTCTATTTCTTACACAACCAAGTTGAAACGATTGAAAAAGTCGCACAAGATCTAGAAAAGTTAATTCCTGAAGCTCGTGTCACCGTGGCCCATGGTCAAATGCGCGAACGAGAGCTCGAACGCATCATGAACGACTTCTATCACCAACGTTTCAACCTGTTGGTGTGTACCACCATCATTGAAACGGGTATTGATGTCCCGACCGCAAACACCATCATCATGAACCGCGCCGACAACTTGGGCCTCGCTCAGCTACACCAACTTAGAGGGCGAGTTGGTCGTTCGCACCACCAAGCGTACGCATACCTACTCACACCACATCCGAAATCGATGACGAAGGATGCCGCCAAGCGATTAGACGCGATAGCCTCGTTAGAGGACCTCGGGGCAGGATTCACGCTGGCAACGCACGATCTAGAGATACGCGGCGCGGGCGAGCTATTAGGCGATGAGCAAAGCGGCCAAATCCACTCTGTCGGCTTTACTCTCTACATGGAAATGCTAGAGCAAGCGGTTGAAGCGCTGAAAAATGGTAAAGAGCTCTCACTGGATGAGTTGCTGCGCGAGCAAACCGAAATTGAGATGCGCTTGCCTGCACTATTGCCCGATAACTACATTCCAGACGTCAACTCAAGGCTATCTATGTATAAACAAATCGCCAGCGCAAGTTCAACTGATGAACTTACTGAGGTGAAAGTGGAGCTTATCGATCGCTTTGGCTTGCTTCCTGATGCGACTAAAAACTTACTATTAGTCTCGGAGTTGAAAGTGGTGGCTGGCGCACTAAAAGTGAAAAAAATTGAAGCGCACGACAAAGGTGGTCATATAGAGTTCTATCCAAATGCTGACATAAACCCGACTTACTTGGTTAAACTGTTGCAATCTCAACCGCAACAATTTTCCATGGAAGGGCCGACCAAGCTAAAATTCTCGGTGCCTTTAGTCGATAGACGCAAACGCACCCGATTTGTCGCTGATATGCTTGAAGAATTTGGCCAAAACTTACTACCAAATCTGGCATAATATGCCCAAGTATGCCAAACGGCTTTTTACTTTACTCTATACCACGGAGTTACAATGAGAAAACTGCTCCCACTACTGCTGTTATTTATCTCGGTTCCAGCTTTGGCTCAGAGACAATTTGACATAGAAGTGATTATTTTCAAACGCAACGTTAATCCTGTAAGCGTAAACGAATCTTGGCCTACAAACTTGCCACCTATCGATATGAAAGGCGTAGGTAGCTTTAGCAATGCAGCCTATCTCGCCCGAAAAGGGGTGAAAATACTGCCACCTTCGCAATACAAACTCGACAAAGAAGTGCAAACGTTACAAAACCATGCTGGTTTCCAAGTATTAAAGCACATTGCATGGCGACAAGGTGATAAAGGCCGCCTTTCTGCTCCGGTATTTAAAATCCAAGCAGGTAAAGACTACTCGGAACAATTCAATCCAGATGGTAGCGAAAAGAAAGAAGTAGTTGGCACCCAAGTAATGGATGGCGTCACTGAAACTACGCTACCTAAGCCTCTGTATGAGCTCGATGGTAAGCTTCAAATCTATGTCGAGCATTACCTGTACGCCGATACGTCGCTAGATCTGAAAGAGCCAAGCACGAAAACCACCATCATCAGCGATCCAGAAATCGGCTTAAATGGCGATAGCGATCACGATAGCTCTGAAGTCCAAATTGGCAATTTAGAGAAGATCACTCCACCGACCAAAGTGGAAACCATCCTAAAATCGTACCGAATGAAGCAGAAACGCCGTATGCGTAGCTCTCACACCTACTACTTTGATAATCCACTGATGGGTATGATTGTCCAAGTGCGTAAAGTGAAGTAACTCTGTAACATCGAGCACCCTGAGTTAGGGTGCTCGATAGTCAATATTTAGCCTCATGACTATCTCTTTTTTGAAATCCCGTATGAAACACGCACTTTTGTCGAGCGACCTCCAAAATAAGAATATGGTATTTGAGTTCGGGTCATTCTCAGTCGTAGAAGAGTAAGTCAATATAGCCTAAAGCACCCCATATTTTATACACACTCAATCTACCGCAACGCCACGTCTTTACCTCAATCGGTATATACTTTGAGTAGTTACTTGTTCATGGATAGAGAGATGACGCCGCACTTTCAGATCACAACAACGCGCCTGACACTAAAACTTATCCCCATACAGCACGCATCACTCTTGTATCAGTGTGTGCAAGAATCGCCGTCTCTTCAGGTTTGGATGGACTGGTGCTGTGATGATTTTGGCCTTGGGGACGCAGAAGACTTTATCATGATGACACGTTTAAATTGGACCCAATCTAAAGCGTTTGGTTTTGGCGTTTTCCTTAACGGTAGTAATACCTTACTTGGCATGGTATCGGTCAACGAGCTTTATCATACCTTTAATATGGCCAGTGTCGGCTATTGGATTAGCGATCAATACCAGCGCCAAGGCTTTGGCAAAGAAGCACTGCAAGCGCTGGTAGATTTCTGCTTTAACAACCTATCCGTTACTCGGTTAGAAATCGTCTGCGATCCGGACAATGTTGCCAGCCAACAGCTTGCTTGTGCTTGCAACGCCAAATTCGAAGTCTTAGCTGAAAACCGCTACGTCCACCAAGGTGCTCCAAAAGCCGGTATGGTATTTTCTATCTTACCCGGATAGAGGAATTTGAGATGCAAAAAAGGCCCGTTTTCACGAGCCTTTTAATACAAATTAACGAGATGTAAATTAGTGCAATTTGAGATGTGGACGCAACAGTCGGTTGATACGGCCCATCAACATGATCAATGCCGTTTTAAATATACCGTGCAATGCCATTTGGTGCATGCGATAAAGAGAAACATAGACGACTCGAGCAATGCGCCCTTCAATCATCATTGATCCCTTCGTCAGGTTGCCCATAAGGCTGCCGACTGTGGTAAATTTGCTCAACGAAATTAGGGAACCTTTGTCTTTGTAGATATACGGCTTCTGATCTCGGCCATTTAACTTAGCAACGATGTTGCTGTAAGCTCGGCTTGCCATTTGATGCGCCGCTTGCGCGCGTGGCGGAACAAATGAGCCATCTGGCTGGGTGCATTGAGCAAGATCGCCGATAACAAAGATATCGTCATCACGTGTCGTTTGCAGAGTTTCCGTCACAACAAGCTGGTTGATGCGGTTAGTCTCAAGTCCTGCAATATCCTTCATGTAATCTGGCGCTTTAATTCCCGCAGCCCAAACCATGATTTGCGCTGGAATTTTCTCACCCTCAGACGTCACTAGCCCATCTTTTTCCGCACATGTTACTCGAGTCGACGTACGAACTGTCACGCCAAGTTTAGCCAGTTCTTTATGTGCTGAGCCTGAAATTCTTGGTGGTAAAGCTGGAAGGATTCGCTCGCCCGCTTCAACTAAGTTTATATTTAGCTTACTAGAGTCAAGATCGTTGAAGCCATAGTTTTGCAGCTCATTAATCGCGTTGTGCAACTCGGCAGAAAGTTCGACACCTGTGGCACCTGCACCTACTATCGCAATATCCACTAAGCCTTCGCCATGCTTGGCATGTAGGCGCAAGAACTCGTTGTTCATTTCACTACGGAAGCGACGAGCCTGCTCTGGACTATCAAGGAAAATGCAATGGTCGCTAACACCCGGTGTGTTGAAGTCATTGGATTTCGATCCAATCGCTAACACTAATACATCATATTCTAACTCACGGCTTGGCATTAGCAGTTGGTCTTGCTCATCACGCATCTCGGCGAGAGTAATCACTTTTCGCTCACGATCGATATCGGATAAGCTGCCCATTTGAAAATCAAATGAATGGTTTCTCGCGTGTGCTCGATAGCTCAAAGCATCCACACCTTCATCTAACGATCCAGTCGCTACTTCATGTAATAGAGGCTTCCAAAGGTGGCTCGCTTTGCGATCCACCAAGGTAATGCTAGCGCGGTTCTTGCGTCCCAGCGTTCGGCCTAACTTGGTTGCGAGTTCTAAACCACCCGCACCTCCACCTACAACGATAATTCGTGTCACAACAATAATCCTCTAAGAATGTAAAAACCTGTATCGACCCGAGTTCTCGTGTCGAAAAAATACTACTCAGAAATCGCGTTTAGCCGCCTGAACTCACACAATGCATATTGGATTAAAGCCAGATCCAAAGAGGTCTATTCTTATTCGGGTAAGTTCTAACTTACTCTTAATTTTGTTGATGTTTATCAATACTTATATAAGTAGCAGCCATTATATAGCGCTGATTTAGTGACGCAACTCAATATTCCACCCCAGATACCGAATAGCGTAATGTATCTATGGAAAATAAGTTCGCGAAAATCGTGCCTGATTCTGAGGTGCTGAGCATCAGTTATCACAAGGTTCAAATGCGGTTTTCTCGATATGGTGAGCTTGGTCTAAATACATCTCATCGCCCCACAATTGATAAGCGAGCAGATACCAAAGTAATGCCAAGAGCGCTGTACGAGGCTGCCAAGCTGTCACTCCTTCAACCCAATCGCCCACCTGTTCTATTCCCCTAAGCTGACAATAACGGTAAACCGACTCCAATAGTTTTTCCCCTGATGCTGAAATGCTCAACATTAAGTCTAGTCTAGGGTCCGCGATGGACGCATATTCCCAATCTATTGCTCGGTATCCTGCTGAAGTTTTAATCATGTTGTAGCCAGCCAAATCAAAATGGCATAGACAAGACGAGATTGCTGGAATAGAAGGTGGCGATTGCCAGAGATGGTAGAGCTGCCGCACATTGTCAGACAACACTTCCTCTCCTAGCTGAGACCAGTAATGATGGACGCGTTCGGCATAATTAAAAGGCAACACTGGAATGGTATTCGGTAGGATCTGATGAGTTTGGATCAGCAATTTTAGTACGGCGTCAAAGCTAACGCCTACTTGGCACGCCTCACCCTCCACCCATTCGACCAATAAGCCGTGTGAATTAATCGCGTAAGGCTTTGGTCCGACTCCTAGCGATTGAATCGCAGTCAGAACTCGGTGTTCCTGATAACGTGAAATAGCAAATGCTTGAATCACATGACTGTGAGGCCGCCAGACAAACTGCTGTTGGTCAGTTAACGTGACTTTCCAACAGCGGTTCGTTAGCCCTCCAGCCAAAATATCTGCGTGATCTGGAGGACTTGAAAAGAAGTGATCCAGTGACGCTAAAGAAGGGTCAAAACGACAGGCGTCTTGCCACAGCATTCTCGCCATAAATCACTCCTAAGGTTGATGGTTAGAAACCGATCAACGCCTTTTTCTCTTGCTTACGGATCTGAGTTTCATCCGCCCACTCGATCAAACCTGTTTTTAGGTCCATCAAGCGCATCGTCATTTTATAGTATACATCTTTGTCACGGCCTGAGCTCTGGACAATGCTAGACAAGTTACCGTACAGCATGTATTGAGCGCCAACCATATTACCGAACTTAATCGCAGTATTTTGATCGACCAATTCATCATGGTTTTGGAAGTTCAGCTGTTTACGTACGTCGCTTACTCGGCTCATGTCGACAAAACGGAATTTACCTGAGTTGAGCATCTTAGTGCTCACAGTATCGGTAATGGATTCAGTATCAATGTGCTGACTGGTTTTATTCTTTATTCCATCAACAAATACGATAGGACGGCTATTGCGAGTGATCGCAGCAATGGATGGTGACATCATCATGCTATCGACCATATTGCCGGCGATTTTTTGTAAATCGGTGGAATTGAAGTCAACCGAGGTGGTATCAACCGCATTTGGATCTTCATAGGTCACTTGGTTCGAACAGCCGCCCAATAGAATAGCTAGACCAAGCAATGCAATTGCACTTTTTTTCATGTTGGAGATTCCTTAATTTACTAAATTATGATGTGTCACAGTCCAAGCATCATTAGATGCCTATAGTCTATACATCGATCTCATTATAAAAGTTTAATCATTGGTATTACTGCAGCTCAAAGCACACTAATCGATAGCACACGAACCGATAGTAGCAATCACTTCAAGTTAACAACACACCAACACAAACAGACTTTAGTTATTTGCTTCTCGAATCTGAAGACGGAACTGAGTCCCATTCGGATTCAGCGTCACTTCCGACAGCGAAATCGTTTCGTCACCGTAGATCAGCGCCTGACGCCACGAGCTTGCGCTTGAATTCACTTCGAGGCCGTCAGCATTGTACCAAGAGAATCGATACAAAATATGCAAGTTACCTTTGTATTGGCTCGCTAAACGCACAACGCCACGAGCTCGCCCATCAACCTCGGCGGTAGAGATATCTTTCACTGTCAATCGAGAGCCTAACACTTTATCGCCAAACAAGACCTTTTGCGATGAACCATCAATCTGCAAACCCGCAGTATTATAGGCACAACCTGCCATAAACAGTGATAACACTGTTAAAACTAACCATTTTTTCATTCCAGCCTTCCTAATTGTGTATGCCAAGATGTCGCCTTACTGCCTTGGCGTGATATCCATACTAATACTGTGTGTCCAGCCTTAACATTAAAGCTGAAATCCTTCCCACCCGCACGAACGGTTTGTTCACCCGCTTTAACATAGCGGCTTGAAGTATAGACATTGGCAGGCAAGGTTTGCCAACTTCGTGTGTCCGCTTGTTCCGTGAAGGTGTTCCATAAGTTGAGCAGTAAATTACTCAATTGCCCACCATGTTCCGCGGCTTGACGGCGAATTTCGTTTTTGGCGTAAATACGCATCGCTTGCCGCAAAATAATAGTGGGTAAACGCTCCGATAAATCCGTTTTTGCCATTAGGTTCACATTGGCTAATTTCGTCGATGAAAGCTGTTTCTCGTTAAGCCTCACTGGCAGAAACTTCTGTACGTCCTGCTTGGGGTAGTATGGTAGTGACATCGAATAAATCGAGCTACCATAATGGTCCATAAGAGGAAGAGACAGTTTCCAAGCTTGGCGGGCTTCCACTTCTCCCTCTTCATCAATCACGATAACGCGAGCTTGACCATCTTTCAGCGAGGGCTGCTGACCATACTTTTTAAGAAGTAGCTGTAGATCTTGATTCATCCCTAGCATGCTAGCAACGCGGATTGTCCCTTCAATCACTTGCTTGTTATCTGGCGCTACGGCTAAGGCGCGTCGATAATCGACATATGCATCATTAAGGTCGCCTGACGTTTCATACAACAATGCCGATAAATAAAACAAATACCCATTTTGCACCGCTTGTAGCTCTTTGCCTGCTGACGGGTAATTGGCTAACACGCTACCAAGATTGGGCGAAACCCCTTTACTTGCCAAGTCTTTCTGCGCAGATTTAAGTTCACTTTCGCGCTCTTGCTTCGCCTTCATTTGCACTTGGTTAGCCACGCGCATTTCCACTAACGCCCCAGACAAATCGTTCTTGCGTAAGTAGTTTAAACCCAAGTACAAATGTAAAAAGCCTAATTCGTAATCTGCGGGTGCATAGTGATCTAAGTTGTCATTCGCCGCCAAAGCACCGATATCCACGGCGGTATCAGAAAGCGACACAACGGGTTGGTTTTGCCACGCTTTCACGGCCTGATCACTTTTCTCAAGGCTCGACATACTATTTGGATATTTTGCATCCAAGAAATACACTCGACCGCGTTCCATGTTATCTAGAATATCGCCAGCAATATGATCCGGAAGCACTTTAACCGCTTCGGCGTAATCCCCTTTGTCCACGGCTTGGTAAACAGGGCGATTTTGCGCGCTATAATGGCTAAATAAATTGCCTGTGGACATATTGGCACAAGACGACAGAAAAAAGGTTGCCGAAATCAACGTAATAAGTCGAACGTGTTTCCGCACTTCAAACTCCAACAAAAGTAATTAAATCGATATGCATGCCTATGTAACTTCAAGAGCGCTTTTTACAGCGAACGAGTTCAAGTTTCAGGTAACGCAAGGTAGATATTTGAGCCTTAATTGCACCACGTGAAGAATCGATATCAATGTAGTAAGCAAGTACTTGTGGCTCTTGAACGAACGTTCCGAGCAGGGTTAGACCGTCAGAACGTCATTACTATCCATTTCTAATAAAAGATTTTAATTCGCGTCTTTGCAAACTTAATTTAAGCCCTTAGTATTAAAATGTTAGCTCAGTAACATTGGGCCTAAAGGTTTCCCACCGACGAGATGCATGTGAATGTGATACACCTCTTGACCACCATGCGCATTACAATTCACCAGCAGGCGGTAACCATCTTCGGCAATCCCCTCTTGCTGAGCAATTTTTCGCGCGACGGTAAACATTCGCCCCATAGCCGCTTCATCGTCTTCAGTGACATCATTTACCGTGGCTATCAATTTATTGGGAATGATCAATACGTGGCTTGGAGCGCGTGGATTAATGTCTCTAAACGCTGTGACTAAGTCGTCTTGATAAACAACGTCCGCTGGGATTTCTTTACGAATGATTTTACTAAAGATAGTTTCTTCAGCCATGCCATGCTCCAATGCTCTTAACAACATGCCGTTGGCGTGAATCATAATCACGATACAAATCGGCACGTATAGGTGAATGTCAAATACACTCACAGTATGCTTGATGGCGCTAGAAAGCTCAATAATTTCAACTATCAAGCTAGAGCCCACCTTAAAATCTCCTGTTTTCTAGGGCTTGAAACAGGTCAGCGAAATGCAGTAATCAGCCTACAAATTATTGAACTGTGTAAATTTGCTGTCAATAAACGTCCTTGCAGAAGAATATTCCCCCGGTAGCCTTGTTTTTGACGGTTAGCATCGTTATATCGTTAATAACACTCGCGCATTATCTGACTGATGCAAGCCAAATCGAGAGGGACAGTTATGGCAATTCATGTAGGTATTATTGATCAAGACCCCATCCGTTTAATCACACCACTTTTGGACAGTCGAGCGGTCAATACTCATATGGTGTTCATCGGGGATAATAGCCAGAAAGACATGTTTTTAAGGCTCAACAAAGTCTTGCAACACCATCGTATAGATTCAGAATTCTTTGAGATTCCACCCGATGCTAACACATCACTGATCAAGGCATCCGTTCATTCGTTAGCCTCAGAACTCAAAGCTCGCG
The DNA here is from genome assembly GCF_050337555.1 of Vibrio profundum. Lineage (NCBI taxonomy): Bacteria > Pseudomonadati > Pseudomonadota > Gammaproteobacteria > Vibrionales > Vibrionaceae > Vibrio > Vibrio profundum. The sequence goes on along the minus strand of NZ_JAKJTA010000003.1, from coordinate 382,309 downwards.
GCAAGAAAATTGTAATGAATGCCAGCTGCGGATTAAGGCATCGATTACTTTCGGTCTACGAAGTTTTTCGCAGCTACGAATGGCCCATTTTTGTGGTTGAGCCAAACAGTGATCAGCTTTGCTGGCTCTACCCCGACACCGAAGCCGACGGTCAAGTTCAAGACAACATCACTATCTCAGATTATTTAACGGTTTTTGGTGCTCGTGGAGAGTTTAATGAAATCGAGCTTTCGCCAAAGCTGGACCAAACTTTACGTGAATTAGGCCAGCGCTGGGCAAGTAACGCATTGGAGCTAGGCCCTGGCCTAGCAACGCTCAACTACCTTGCTACTACATGTCGCAAAGAGCAAAAGCTTGATGTCGAGCTATCGACCAAGCAGCAGGGGTACCGTGAGCTGAACATGTTGATTAGTGATTTAGTGGATATGGGGATTGCATCGTATAAAAACGGTGTATTGAGCTTTGCAGACGAAGATGCAAGGCGATTCGCTAACGGAGAGTGGCTAGAAAACTTAGTCCATAGTACCGTCCGTCGCATCCAGAAACATATGCCAACGATTCAAGATCGCTCACTTAACGTTCAAGTTTACCGCCAGCTCGGTGCTCGAGAAGTTCGGAACGAACTAGACGTGGCTTGCGTCGTCAACAACAAGCTCCATATCATCGAATGCAAAACGAAAGGCATGCGAGACGACGGTGACGACACCTTGTATAAACTTGAATCGCTAACCGATTTGCTCGGCGGGCTACAAGCAAGAGCAATGCTAGTTAGTTTCCGCCCACTGCGTTACAACGATATTACTCGCGCAGAAGATCTTGGCCTCGCCTTGATCGGGCCTGAAGAGTTAAAAGATCTAGAGAAATATTTAACCAATTGGTTCTTGGCGGCAGGTGGCCACGAACACTCTGGCTCTCATACCTACGCCTAGCTATACTGTCATCTGGTGACAAACATCACCAACGGAACACCAAAGCTATAAACGAAATAAACCCGCACTAGTGCGGGTTTATTAGTAATATATGAGACGAATTAGCTTTCGTCTTCCGTAAAGCTAGTTGGCAATGTCAGCTTAAGTTCGTTCCAAATCTGACCACTTTCCAAGCCATACTGCCTAACCACTCCTGACAACTTGTCACGCTGCCCTGTCTGGCAAAGCTCAAGTAAATCACGATAAAATTTCATCGCCAAATCCCGAGCGGCTGGATCAGAAAAGTAATAGCTACCCACACGGTCATAAAGTTTTTTCAAACCGTTAAAAATTAGGCCATAGATCTGATTGCCAGAATGGAAGGCTAAACGTTGAAACAGCATGTAATCATAAAAATTGAACGTTTTAGCTAGTAGAATGGCCTGACGCTTTTCAGGGTCTTTTTCACCATCATCATTAATACTTTGCGATATTTTCTCAGCGTATGGAGAGGACTCCATAAACTCATCCCAAGATTCAGTCTGGAGTAAGGTCTCACACGACTCAATCACATTCGTGAGAGTACGCTCAGAGCTTTCTTTATTCAGCTTAAAGGCATAACGCATGAAGATTGGGGTAATACTGGTCCGCGCGGCCAACAGATCTTCCACTATGCTTGTCGCGTTATCAGCATCAAGCGTCATTAAAGTGTCTAAAATGTGCAAGCCCGACGTTTCCATGAACTGGTTAACCTTGGTGGGCTTGCCATGACGGATTGTGAGCCACCCGTCGCGCGCCAACCTCTGCAGAACCTCACGTAAAGTCGTACGTGTGACGCCAATCAGTTCAGACAACTCACGCTCAGCGGGTAGAATGGAGCCAGGAGGAAAACGGCCGTTCCATATGCTCTCAATAATGTATTTCTCTGCAAATCCAGCGGGACTTTTTGCCTTGATAACCATTAATTACTTTTCCAAGGTTTATTCGAGTCTAATACAACTCATCATACCACTAGTTTAACACTAGAAAAATAAATTGCTTAGAAAGTTAGTCAATCCGCTTTGTTAAATTTCTGACAGCTAGAACTCATCTCGCCGCCTAACCGCCGACAATACGCTATCTCTCTTTTTCGATTTGGCGTGCCAATGTCAATTCCAGATAAATAAAAACAGCCATTTCAGATAAATAGATATTGACTCACTGACCGCGCTCTGTAGAGTTTGTAATCGGCTTTTCCCGATAATCAAGAGCATTCAACTATGCCTACGTCGTTCACGCATGCGTTAAGTAAAAACTTTCTTGGCAATTCACCTAACTGGTATAAATGGGCCATTATTGGCTTTTTGATCATCAATCCCATTGTTTTTCATATCAATGCCTTTGCGGCCGGCTGGTTGCTAGTCGTGGAATTTATTTTCACACTAGCAATGGCATTAAAGTGTTATCCCCTACAACCCGGCGGTTTACTCGCCATTGAAGCGGTTGCTATCGGAATGACAACGGCTGAGCACGTGAAACACGAACTGGTCTCCAACATTGAAGTTTTACTGTTATTGATCTTCATGGTCGCTGGTATCTATTTCATGAAACAGCTGCTGCTGTTTATCTTCACCAAAATTCTGCTCAACATCCGATCTAAAATTTGGATTTCCGTGGCCTTTTGTATTGTCTCGGCTTTTTTGTCGGCTTTCCTTGATGCTCTAACAGTCATTGCGGTTGTGATAAGTGTCGCGGTCGGGTTTTATGCGATTTACCACAAGGTAGCATCAGGTAAAGGGGCTCAGTCTTCTCATGACCTCACTCAAGATGAAGACCTTTGTGATTTAACTCGAGATGATTTAGACCATTACCGTGCCTTTTTGCGTTCTCTGCTAATGCACGCTGGGGTTGGTACTGCTCTCGGCGGTGTTATGACCATGGTTGGAGAGCCGCAAAACCTTATTATCGCCCATCAAGCCGGTTGGCAATTTGGCGATTTTATATTGCGCATGTCACCAGTGACGGTGCCAGTCTTCTTGCTCGGCATACTAACGTGTGTATTGGTCGAAAAATTTAAAGTCTTTGGCTACGGCTCTGAGTTACCCGCTAATGTGCGCAGTATTCTTGTTGACTACGACAAAGCTGAAAGTCAATCTCGCACACGACAAGATTCTCTCAAACTGTATATCCAAGGAGGTGTCGCAATATGGTTAATCATTGGCCTTGCCCTACACCTTGCGACCGTTGGATTGATTGGCTTATCGGTTATTATCCTCGCAACTTCCTTAACTGGCATCATAGAAGAACATCAGATTGGTAAGGCCTTTGAAGAGGCGCTGCCTTTCACCGCACTTTTAGCTGTATTCTTCTCAATTGTCGCCGTCATCATAGATCAGCATTTATTCGCGCCAATCATTGATGCCGTACTGCACATTCAAAATAGCAACACCCAACTTGCGCTCTTCTATGTGGCAAATGGTTTGCTTTCCATGGTTTCTGACAATGTCTTTGTCGGCACCGTTTATATTCATGAAGTTAAAGACGCGTTGGCAAGTGGACTTATTTCACGTGAACAGTTCGATTTACTCGCTGTAGCGATAAATACGGGGACTAACTTACCTTCCGTCGCCACACCGAATGGCCAGGCAGCCTTCTTATTCCTGCTGACTTCGACACTCGCGCCTATGATCCGCTTGTCGTACGGTCGTATGGTATGGATGGCATTGCCCTACACTATCGTGCTTTCGCTGGTTGGGTTACTGGGTATTATGTTTTCATTAGAACCGTTAAGTGCCTATTTCTACCATATAGGCTGGCTGACGGACGTTACCAACCATGCCACCAATATCATTGAGTTGAATGGGCATTAGCGCTTGATTCTCACCGCTATAAACGATAAAACGCTCTGATAGGTCAGAGCACTTCTCTCTAAGGGACACTTTGTGAAATTGTTGAACTCTATTAAATTGTTTTCAGCCCAACGACGCTCTTGGGCACTGTTATTGCTAATTTCGATCGGCTTTGAAGCCTGTGCGCTGTATTTTCAGCATGTTAAAGGGTTAGCCCCTTGCGTGATGTGCGTCTATGAACGCGTCGCCATGTTCGGCATTGTGTTTGCCGCTCTTATCGGCCTGTTGAAGCCGTCACTCTCTGTGATACGTTGGCTTGGACTACTTGTTTGGGGGGGCAGCGCTTATCAAGGGTTAATGCTCTCAATACAACACGTTAATTTTCAGCTCAATCCAAGCCCATTCGATACTTGTAGCTTATTTACCGAATTTCCAGCTTGGCTACCATTGAATGATTGGCTGCCTTCCGTATTCGCAGCTTCAGGTGAATGCTCCGATATATCGTGGACGTTTCTGTCTCTGACCATGCCTCAGTGGCTCGTCATCGTTTTTGCGGCAAACCTCATCATATTAGCCGGAATAATCATTAGCCAGCTGGCCCCAAATCGTGCACGCCAGCAAAGTTACTAGGTTAAGTTACTAGGTTAAGTTACTAGGTTAAGCTACTACTCCCCAATACTGATAAAGGTGCGCCTTGACGCACCAATAACTTCAATTTTCTCTGGTGTTCAATCGAGAAATTAGACTACAAGCCATAAGCGGGAGCTTCCCGTTCATGGCTTTGTGCTCACAATTATCGGAGGATGAATAGCCTCATCGGCTTATCAAATTAATCCGAGCGGCCGCGTCCTTCAATAGTCCAGGTTTCCACGACCTGCCCGTTTTGCACTGCGTATAACGTATCAAAATTATTTAACGTGGTATCACAATGGCTCGGGATAAGAATAATCTGCTGACCCAGCTCAAGTGAAGAGTTACCTTCTTCCAGATGTAAAATACCGTGTTCATCGCCTCCCGTTTGATAACGAATCGCATCGCTCTTCTCCACCTTAGGCATACCAAGATCAATCGACAAACACTTCATTCCAGCATCAATCACTGCCCTCTTCCCGTTTGGCATGCTGATCACCGTACTAAGCACTTTCAACGCAGCACCAAACTGATGATTACTCGTATCGCTGTTCTCATCACCGATAACTTGATAAGCCGCATCCATAAACAAGTAGGAGCCAGCTTGAATCTCGGTAAAGCCCAACCCTTGATAGGCCGCGTAAGTGCCCGTACCGCCTCCACTTACGATGGAAGGCTCTAACCCTTTAGGCTTAAGTACATTGTCAATAAAGTCAAACACGCTCAACACTGCGCTGCGCGCCTGAGTATTTCGATGCTCATACCCTCTGATATGCTGTAAGTGACCGCTGTATGCCTGAATACCAGCGTAGTTGACTCCGTCTGTTACTTGAATGGCTTCAATTAGCTCAACCAACTCATCACCGACTTCAACCCCACAACGCTGTTGGCCACTTTCCACTTCAATCATTAACTGAACCACTAACCCAGCGGCTCTCGCAGCTTGTCCAATCGCAATCACGTGATAGCTGTGGTCGATTACCTGAATAAAGCGACATTCTGGGTGCTGTTGATGCATGGCGATCAAACGCTGAATTTTCTTTGGCCCCGCAATGGGCGTCGTAATCAGAATGTCCTTAATTCCTCCCTCGGCCATCACTTGCGCTTCACCAAGTTTAGCGGTACAAATTCCCATGGCACCCGCATCGATCTGCATCTGCGCAATCGCCGGGATTTTGTGCGCTTTTGTGTGTGGTCGAAGTACCAAACCTAACTCGTCAACGCGGCTTTGCATTACTCTCATGTTATTTTTCATCACGTCGAGGTCAACGATGAGCGCCGGCGTGTCCAACTGACTGATATCCATAATTATCCTTGTTACGTTATTCGTTCTATATGGCTGAAAAAGGATTATACCCAAGTAACCTCTGAGTGCGTTATCTAAAGTAAATCGTGCCAAAATTCAAAACCTAGCGTCCTGAATCGATTGATTTTTTTCAAAGTGCATCGACGTCACTATGTTTTAAACAGATATCAGGAGATTCACCATGATTGCAATGCACTATAATATTTTACTTGCGGACGACTACCCAATGGACAAAATCGAACAGCGCATCCGAGACAAAGGCCACCTACTCGATAAGTTCCCTGGGCTCGTCTTCAAGGCCTATCTATATTCCCGAAAAGATGCCCCCCATGGCCGAGCCGATAATAACCGCTACGCACCGTTTTACGTTTGGAAAAACCATCACGCGATGATGAGATTTCTCGGCAGTGACGGCTTTCAGTCGCTGTGTGAGCAATTTGGCCGGCCAAACGTGACAACATGGTTCATCGACACTCCGATAACCATTCCAGAATCCAGTCATGCCTTTGCCAGCCTATCCATTGTAGAAGGTGAGAAAGCTGCGTCACAAGCAACAAGCGGTCTTCCTTACAATTATCAAACGTGGCAGCAACTCGACATTCGTTGGCTAAATAATCTTTCCCAAGGTGATGAAGGCAACATCTATGACATCGGCTATATTGCCTACGGGTAATATATAGAAGAAGAGAAGAAAGAGCCTAAAAGATGATAGCGTGTTGATTTTATGTTAACTTCCCTTCCCACAATTCAAGGGAGCTATCTATATAATGGACAATAACGTATTTGTATTTGCGAAAATCACCCCTAAACCAGAATTCTATTCAGACACCAAATCCGCATTAGCAGGAATGCTGGACGCAACAAGGCAAGAAAAAGGCTGCATCTGGTTTGATTTACATAGCTCAGAAATTGAAAAACACTTGTATCTTTACGAAGAATGGCAAGATAGAAAATACTTGGACGCACATCATGAACAAACACATACTAAATCAGTGGCAAGTAAACTTGAGAGTTGGCTTTCTGAACCAACGGAAGTCTCTTTGATGAACAAAATAGACGCACAAGTCGCTCTATAAAAAGCGCTCAGGTAGAAACAACAACGCCGACACACTAAGTGTCGGCGTTGTTGTTTCTACTCATTGGTCAGCCACACAGCCGCCAACAGCGTTTACGCTTTCTTACACGATGACATGTCTAAGTAGACCAAGCTAATTCATATCACGACCAGGCGCTGGCGCTAACACTTCACGGTTGCCGTTATGTCCAGGAGCACTCACGACACCTTGCATCTCAAGCTGCTCAACAATTCGAGCTGCGCGGTTATAACCTATCTTAAAGCGGCGCTGCACACCCGATACCGAACCACGACGAGTTTCCACGACATGCTCAACGACTTGGTCAAACAATGGGTCAACTTCTTCATCAGAATCCATTTTCTCACCCGGAAGTAAGGTCTCTGGAGATTGATCGCCACTGGTAATGTCATCGATATAGTTCGGCTTACCCCGTGCTTTCCAGTTATTCACCACCGCATGCACATCATCATCTGATGCAAATGCGCCATGCACTCGCACGGTATGGCTGGAGCCCGGCGGAAGGTACAACATATCACCCATTCCTAGTAATGATTCCGCCCCGCCTTGATCGAGAATCGTGCGAGAGTCTGTTTTGGTTGAAACGGTAAAAGCAACACGAGTTGGGATATTCGCTTTGATCAAACCAGTGATGACGTCCACTGATGGGCGCTGAGTCGCGAGGATCAAATGAATACCTGCTGCGCGCGCTTTTTGAGCAAGTCGAGCAATCAATTCCTCGACTTTCTTACCCACCACCATCATCAAATCAGCAAATTCGTCGATGATCACTACGATATACGGCAAGTTCTCCAACAGCGGCGCCTCTGGGTCCATACTGTCACCCGCTTGCCACAGTGGATCGTGGATTGGATGTCCAGCCTGTGCCGCCATTTTCAATTTATCATTGAAGCCTTTGATGTTACGAACGCCTAACGCCGACATCAGTTTATAACGTCGCTCCATTTCTCCCACACACCAACGAAGCGCATTAGAGGCGTCTTTCATATCAGTCACAACTTCGGAGAGTAGATGAGGAATACCTTCATAAATCGAAAGCTCCAACATTTTTGGGTCAATCATAATAAAGCGGACTTCTTCAGGCGTCGCTTTATACAACATACTCAAAATCATCACATTGACGCCAACAGACTTACCAGAGCCCGTAGTACCCGCAACCAACACGTGGGGCATTTTCGCCAAGTCAGCGATGACAGCATCGCCCGCAATATCTTGCCCGAGTACCACGGTTGTTGGCGAGGACGCATCGACAAATTGAGGGCTGCCCACTACATCAGAAAAGTACACCGTTTGGCGACTCATATTCGGCAACTCAAGCCCTACATAAGGCTTACCCGGAATAACCTCCACCACACGAACCGCTATAGCAGATAACGAACGCGCTAAGTCCATCGATAAGCCAGAAATACGGCTGACTTTCACGCCGGGCGCTAAGTCTAGTTCAAAGCGTGTAATCACGGGTCCAGGGAAGATATCAATCACTTGCGCCTGTATTTTATAATCGGCCAGTTTAGCTTCGACTAAACGAGCAATATCTTCAAGTGCGTCTCTGTCGATGAAGTTCTCACGCTTTTCAGGATGATACAGAATTTCCAACGTCGGCATTGGCTCTTGCGGAACAGGTAAGTCGACATCTTTTTGAACCAAAAATGGGTTGCGACTCTCTTTGGCTTTGGTCTGTGCGCTGGTTACCAACTCCTGAAACGCTTCAATATCTTGATCAGGCTCAAGTACTGTTTCTGTTGGTTCAACTTCAGGCTCTACCACCAAATCTGATTCAATTTCTTCTACTACCTCAAAAGAAGAAATCGTCGGCTGCTGGCGCTCTTCTTCCATCTCTATTGACTCTGGAATGGCTGCAAACGAAACCGGCTCACTATCGTCTAGCGTAAACTCTTCCGGCTCCACTGAATTTGGTGTCATCACAGATTCGACAGCTGGCTCACCCATCATCAGTGCTGATCCCGTTGAATCTACCGCAATCAACTCTGGTTTGGATTCTGGTTTAGGCTCAGGAAGTATTTCTGGTTCATTAAACTCAACAAGCGATGAAAGGTTTTCTGCGCTGCTTTGTTCCAATTCTTCAATCGTCGCATGCAAATCATGTACATGTGTCTCCACCACCGTCTCAGACGAACTAGCCAAGCTTGTGTTAACACCGTCATTAGTACCCGTTTTGAGAAACTGAGGTACCGATTCCTCTCTCGCCGATTCGTTCCTTTCAGGGACATGGATATTGAAACGGCGCTGAGCACTTTCCTCATTCACTCGCACCGCACTATCATTCTGGGTCTCAACGTCAAGAGGGTCTAATAAAGGAGCGGAAGTGTCGGGTTGCTGTATCATTGTTGTGTCTGAGCGATTGTTTGCGTTAAAACTATTGTTTTCATTAAAGCTATCGTTCGCATTGAAGCCATTTTTCGTGTCAACGTCGTTTTTCGCACGTAAACGATCAGCAGAATACGATTGCGGCTCTATTAGCTCATCTTGTTCACCGCGCATACGGTTTACCATCGCGGTTAGGGCGGTTGTCGATTTATCTCCTAGCCATTCGACAATTTTCAGCCAGGATATACCGGTCAGTAAGGTGAACCCTGCACCCCATAAAAATAGAAACACCAACGTCGAACCCAAGACGTTGAGCGTGGGCAGTGCGAGACTCGTCAGTACGTCACCAATCACACCACCAGAAGAAAAATACCAAATATCGTTAGCATTAATGTCTGCCAACCCGCAACTAGTGAGGAGAAGAATCACAAAGCCCAGAACGCGGGTGCCCCACAGCATGAAATCCAGTTCTTGTTGTTTGCCTTCTCGACGAAACGTCACCCAAGCGGTCGCGGCGATTAGAATCGGTACCAAGTACGCCAACACTCCAAAGGTAAAAAACAAGGTATCGGCGACGCATGCACCAATGAAGCCGCCTGCATTATTGATATGCATTCCCCACGCGGTCTGAGACCAAGATGGATCGGCAGGACTAAATGTGAGGAGGGCGACGAAAAGAAGCATCGATATGAGCACAGCTAAAATAAGCCCACATTCTTTGAGGCGCTGTGAACCATCTAGGCGAAAGGAGTGGGAATCTCCGCCCGTTTTTAGAATCGTTTCGACCTTTTGTTTGCTCTGTTTGAACATAAGTTATTGAATCATCCGCTGACACTATCTCTATTAAAGATAGGCACTATTAAATACAAGTAGAGCGGCAAAGCGCCGCTCTTAAAGATTTAAACATATCGGAGTGCAAAACCCAATTGCCAAACGTAAGAATATGGAAAGGTTATGACTGGGTGAGGCTAGCGAGTTTTAATGACTAAGTGGTTGGTCTGTTTCACTTCTTCCATCACCACATAAGTCCTTGTGTCATTGACGCCCGGTAAACGCAGTAGAGTATCCCCTAGCAATTTACGGTATGCGCTCATGTCAGACACTCGAGTTTTAAGCAGGTAATCGAAATCACCTGACACCAAATGACACTCCTGAATGTCATCAAGCTTTTGCACCGCAGTGTTAAATTGCTCAAACACATCGGGCGCACCGCGATTTAACGTAATTTCAACAAACACTAACAGCGAAGCGTCCAAATACTGCGGATTGAGAAGCGCAGTATACCCCAAAATGTACCCCTGCCGTTCTAAACGTCGAACCCTTTCCAAACAAGGAGTTGGTGACAACCCTACTCGTTTAGATAGCTCAACATTCGAAATTCGACCGTCTTTTTGTAACTCATTAAGTATGTTGCGATCGATACGGTCGAGGTCCTTGGACGGTTTCTTGTAGTTATCTACCATTTATTATTCCACCTTTTAACTTCCTTGCAAAAAAATATACTACATATTTTTAATATTCAGTATCAAATTTTATTATTCTACTACTATACTAGTTATTAACTCGACGAAAGTGCTGAAAGCATAGTTAATCCAACCAAAAAACAATAAGGAGTCAGGATGATCATTGGCGTACCAAAAGAAATTAAAAACCACGAATATCGTGTTGGAATGATCCCTGCGAGCGTAAGAGAACTTGTATCACTCGGCCACCAAGTATTTGTAGAAACCAAAGCGGGAACAGGCATCGGTTTTTCCGATGACGATTACATTTCCGTAGGTGCATCCATTCTTCCTAAAGCTGCTGACGTGTTTGCCAAAGCAGATATGATTGTGAAGGTTAAAGAGCCTCAAGCTGTAGAGCGTGCGATGCTTAGAGAGGGGCAAATATTATTCACTTATTTGCACCTAGCACCAGATTTCCCACAAACAGAAGACCTGATCAAGAGCAAAGCTGTCTGTATAGCCTATGAGACTGTAACAGATAATATGGGAAGATTACCACTGCTGGCACCAATGTCAGAAGTGGCTGGCCGCATGTCAATTCAAGCTGGCGCGCAAACTTTAGAGAAGTCTCACGGTGGTCGCGGTTTACTGCTAGGTGGCGTACCTGGTGTTGAACCTGCAAAAGTTGTCATTGTGGGCGGCGGTGTCGTTGGCGCTAATGCTGCACGCATGGCTGTAGGCCTACGCGCAGACGTTACTATCCTCGACCGCAACCTAGATACACTGCGCAAGCTTGACGAAGAATTCCAAGGCCAAGCAAAAGTGGTTTATTCTACGGAAGACGCAATTGAGAAGCACGTTCTAGCGGCAGACCTCGTCATCGGCGCAGTCTTGATTCCAGGCGCTGCGGCTCCTAAGTTGATCACTAAAGAGCACATCAAGAACATGAAGCCTGGCGCTGCAGTTGTTGACGTGGCTATCGACCAAGGCGGCTGTTTCGAAACTTCTCACGCAACCACTCACGCAGAACCAACTTACATCGTTGATGATGTGGTTCACTACTGTGTTGCTAACATGCCTGGCGCTGTTGCGCGTACTTCTACATTCGCTCTTAACAACGCCACTTTGCCATACATCATTAAATTGGCAGGCAAAGGCTACCGTGAAGCGCTATTGGAAGACAAAGGGTTCCTAGAAGGCCTAAACGTTATCCACGGTAAAGTAACTTGCAAAGAAGTAGCAGAAAGCTTCGACCTAGAATACGTCGATGCTGAGAAAGCAATTTCAATGTTCAACTAAGCCAGTCAAACATTGGCTGCACTTGACCAATCACTCTGCATACAAATAAAGCTGATCGATTGGTCAAACCCAATAAAAAAACTCTCGCACGATGCGAGAGTTTTTTCGTTCAAAGCTTGTTCATTCGAAATAGCAGAATTACACCATTAAAACCAACGTTCCAGCGCCGACTTATCTAGCTGACGAAAAGCGCGATTGAGGATATTGGCTAGCTCTTTATAGCGCGGCTTCATTTTGGCGGGCTCAAGCGCGATCCCTGCATCGGTAATTTTCTGATGTATTTCTAGATACCAATTGGCTAATGCGGGCGGCAGTTGAGTATTGGCACGGTTACCGAGCCACCAAACTCCCTGTAAAGGAAGGCTAATAGCAAACAAACTAATCAAAACGGCTTGAGGCATGGCTTGAGCATTGCTAAACACCATTTGTGTTAACACACTAATTGCCGCGATAGCTGGCATGACTTTAATGCCAAATCGAGTTGCTTTAATAATTCGCTGCTCAGGGAAAAGAAGGTTGAGTTCTTTACGCATCGGCCATGCATCCATGTACTTCTGACCGCTCTTCAAACTGGTTACTAAACCGACTTTATCGTGCATATATCCCCCTACCAACAACTTAGCTGGCTACAATAAATTTTAACATCTCAACAAACAATGTAAAAAATCACACTTTTTTTTATAATTTATAAGTTTTTTTGCTATCATTACGTGTTCTACGGACACGTCCTTGCTAGCTCTATATCTCATTGTTGCTTATTTTGTCAGTATGAGCAACTCCAGCGCTAGTAACTTAGGACTCGACGTGCTACCCCCTTTAAGGTAACTCGTTGTTATACGGAGATTAAAGGTTTTTGACTGAGAATAGGCCTAGAGTCACAAAGTCTCTCATTATTCTCAAGTTTAATATTTTGTTACAACCGATTAATACAGGTAGTCACTCATGTCTAAGCTAGTTTTAGTTTTAAACTGCGGTAGTTCTTCTCTCAAATTCGCGATCGTTGATCCAGTCAATGGCGACGAATACCTAACAGGTCTGGCTGAATGTTTGCATCTTGCTGATGCGCGTATTAAATGGAAGCTTGACGGTAAGCACGAAGCGCAACTTGGAGAAGGTGCAGCGCATGATGAAGCGTTAGCTTTTATTGTTGAAACTATCCTTGCATCTAAGCCTGAACTTGCAGCACAACTAAAAGCAGTTGGTCACCGTGTTGTACACGGCGGCGAGCAGTTCACGAAGTCTGCGGTTATCACCGATGACGTGGTCAAAGGCATCGAAGACTGTGCAACTCTAGCACCATTGCATAACCCAGCAGCAATCACTGGTATTAAAGCCGCTCAAAAAGCCTTCCCTAGCTTGCCAATGGCAGCTGTTTTTGACACCGCTTTCCACCAAACTATGCCACAAGAAGCGTACCTATACGCTCTGCCATACAAGTTGTACAAAGAAAACAGCATCCGCCGCTACGGCATGCACGGTACTTCTCACCTATACATCACTCGCGTCGCTGCCGAGCTTCTAGGCAAAGAAGAAAACCAAGTAAACATCATTAACTGCCACCTTGGTAACGGCGCATCTGTATGTGCAATCAAAAACGGCCAAAGTGTCGACACTTCTATGGGCCTAACGCCACTAGAAGGTTTGGTAATGGGCACGCGTTGTGGCGATATTGATCCTGCTATCATCTTCCACCTACATGACGCTCTAGGTTACTCAGTTGATCAAATCAACACTATGCTAACCAAAGAATCTGGCCTACAAGGCCTAACTGAAATCAGCTCTGACTGTCGTTTCGTTGAAGACAACTACGCAGAAAAAGAAGAAGCTAAGCGCGCAATGGACGTATTCTGTCACCGCCTGGCGAAATACATAGCTGGCTACACGGCAACTCTTGAAGGCCGCCTAGACGCTATCGTGTTTACTGGTGGTATCGGTGAAAACTCAGCTCCAATCCGTGAAGAAGTTCTAAAACGTCTTGGCATATTTGGCATCGAAGTCGATGGCGAAGCGAACCTAAAAGCACGCTTTGGTAAAGAAGGCACTATCACTGCAGACAGCAGCCGCATCCCAGCCATGGTTATCTCAACCAATGAAGAGCTAGTGATCGCCGAAGATACTGCGCGTCTATCTAGTCTATAATTTTGTCCTAACTGGCGAGCTAAACGCTCGCCAGTATTAGGTGCCAACTTCTACCGTTTCCCGCCCTAGAAGTTGTACATACCATTCAAAGTAAAACGAGTTAAGGTACTATCATGTCCCGTACTATCATGCTTATCCCTATCAGCGCAGGCGTTGGCCTCACTAGCGTTTGTATGGGGGTACTTCGTGCCATGGAGCGCAAAGGCGTTAAGGTTTCTTTCTACAAGCCTATCGCACAGCCACGTGTCGACACTGAAAACTACACCGATTTAAGCTCATCGATCCTCGCTTCAACCAGTGACATTAAGATTGGTGAACCGACTTCAATGTCTGAAGCAGAACACTTCATCGGTACCGATAACATTGATGAGCTGCTAGAAACCATCGTTGAGCGTTACAACCACATCAACAAAGGGTCTGAAGTGACTCTAATCGAAGGGATTGTACCAACTCGCAAGCACCCATTTGCGAACCAAATCAATGCTGAGATTGCCGCGACTCTTGGCGCAGAAATTGTGTTTGTTGCTAACCCAGGCACAGATAACCCGACTCAGTTAAAAGAGCGCATTGAAGTAGCCTGCTCTCACTTCGGTGGCACTAAAAACAAGAACATCTCTGGCGTTATCATCAACAAGCTAAACGCGCCAGTTGATAGCGAAGGCCGCACTCGCCCAGACTTATCTGAAATCTTCGATGATGCAAACGGCGCTAAGCAAACGAATATTGAAGTGATGCAAATCTTCAACTCTAGCCCAATTCGCGTGCTAGGTTGTGTGCCTTGGAGCATCGATCTGATTGCAACTCGCGCGATTGATATTTCACGGCATCTTAAAGCTGAAATCATCAACCAAGGTGATATCCAGTCTCGTCGTATCCGCAGCATTACCTTCTGTGCTCGCTCACTACCACACATGATCCAGCACTTTAAACCAGGTTCTCTGCTCGTTACTTCTGCAGACCGCCCTGACGTTATCGTTGCCGCGGCACTTGCTGCAATGAACGGTGTGGAAATCGGTGCAATTTTGCTTACAGGCGGCTACGATATCCCTGCAGAAATTCAGCACTTGTGCCAACCTGCTATCGATACTGGTCTACCAATTTTCCGAGTTGGAGGTAACACTTGGCAGACTGCTCTGAACCTGCAAAGCTTCAACCTAGAAGTACCCGCTGACGATAAAGAACGTATTGAGCTAATCAACGATCACGTTGCTAGCCACATCGACGGCCCTTGGATTGATTCTCTAACGGAAGGCACACAGGGCATCCGCCGCCTAAGTCCACCAGCATTCCGTTACCAATTGACCGAGCTTGCGAGAAAAGCAGGTAAGCGCGTTATCTTGCCGGAAGGCGATGAGCCGCGCACGATCAAGGCTGCTGCAATCTGTGCTGAGCGTGGAATTGCACAATGTGTGCTTCTAGGTAACCCTGATGAAATCCGCCGCGTTGCCGCGCAACAAGGTGTCGAGCTGGGTGCTGGAGTCGAAATCATTGACGCAGACAAAGTGCGTGATAGCTATGTTGCGCGTCTAGTAGAACTTCGCGAGAAGAAAGGCATGACCGAAGTCGTGGCACGTGAAAAACTACAAGACTCAGTATTCCTTGGCACCATGATGCTAGAGCGTGACGAAGTTGACGGCCTAGTTTCTGGCGCAGTTCACACAACGGCGAACACCATTGTTCCTCCGTTCCAGATCATTAAAACAGCGCCGGGCGCATCAGTCGTCTCTTCTGTGTTCTTCATGCTGCTCCCTGACCAAGTATTGGTCTACGGTGACTGTGCGGTGAACCCAGATCCAAACGCTGAGCAGCTAGCCGAAATCGCAATTTCTTCTGCCGATTCAGCAGCCGCATTTGGTATCGACCCTCGCGTTGCAATGATCTCTTACTCTACGGGTGAGTCAGGCTCTGGCGCAGATGTAGACAAAGTACGTGAAGCGACTCGCATCGCGAAAGAGAAACGCCCTGATCTTGTGATCGACGGCCCTCTACAATACGATGCCGCAATCATGGAAAGTGTCGCTGCTTCAAAAGCGCCAAACTCTCCAGTTGCCGGTAAAGCGACCGTGTTCGTCTTCCCAGACTTGAATACAGGTAACACGACCTACAAAGCGGTACAACGTTCTGCGGATCTTGTTTCTATCGGTCCTATGCTGCAAGGCATGCGTAAGCCAGTGAACGATCTATCGCGCGGCGCATTGGTTGACGACATCGTCTACACCATCGCGCTAACCGCAATTCAGGCGTCACAAGCAGAATAGTGTTTAGCACTCCTCGCTAGTTAGCTTCAGCTAAAATGCAAAAAGTCCTCGACTCCGGTCGAGGACTTTTCTTTGGGGAGGACTTTGCCAATATTCGCGACTACAGACCTGCTACCAACCTATCTTAACGACTTAACTTCACGATTTAACTTCACACACTAGCTTAACGGCCCACCATTTCTCGATTATGCGCGCTATCTAAATCAAGCTCAGGTCCTTCCGGCACAATCTGAGTTGGATTAAGTTGCGTGTGGCTAAAGTAATAATGGCGCTTAATGTGATAAAAGTCCGTGGTTTGTTTGATGCCTTCCACTTGGTAAAGCTCTTTCAAATAACCCTGCATGTGAGGGTAATCCTGAATGCGCTTTTTATTGCATTTGAAATGACCGACATACACGGCGTCAAAGCGAACCAAGGTGGTAAATAAACGCCAATCGGCCTCAGTAACTTGATTCCCGGCCAAATAGCGATGGGTCGATAAATGCGCTTCAACCTTATCTAATGCGTTAAATAACGAATCATAGGCTTCTTGATACGCCTGCTGATTCGTCGCAAAGCCGCAGCGATACACACCATTATTGATGTTTGGATAAATATAATCATTCCAGCGATCCACTTCTACGCGCAATGCGTCAGGGTAATGGTCATCATGGTTGCCCGTCAGCGAGTTAAACGCTGAGTTAAACATACGGATAATTTCCGACGATTCATTACTCACTATGGTGTTGGTCTTTTTGTCCCACAGCACAGGAACCGTCACTCTCCCTGTGTAATCGGGCTTGGCTTGCGTGTAGATCTGATGCATCCGAGTATGACCAAACAATGGCTCCGGCAGCCCCATTTGCCAACCTTCTGACAGCATATCAGGGCAGACTACCGTCACATCAACATGCTCAGTTAAGCCTTTTAACTCTCTAAAAACCAAAGTGCGATGCGCCCAAGGGCAAGCCAACGATACATATAAGTGATAACGCCCAGATTCAGGAGAAAACGGCGCATTCGGCTGGTCTTCAATCCAATTTCGAAACCCAGATTCTTCTCGCACGAACTTACCATCACTAGATTTAGTGTCGTACCACACATCATGCCACACACCTTCAACTAACTTTCCCATTGTTCAATCCCGCTCTAGATTATTTCCTTTAATCTTAGCGAATTGAATATTCATGAAAAGCGGATGGATTTGATGGAGATGTTTGAAATTATTGATTGCCAAGCATTGCGCCACAAGTGGATATAAATCTTGTTTTATATGATCCCATTAACATATGCTTACATACTTCATTGACGCATATCTCCCCACTGCTTAGAGTCCCTGCTCCAATAAAACCACAACCATTTGATAACAAGCCTTAAACAAAAAGGAAAAGGTTAATGAAGAAAGCAGTTGTAGTGACATCGCTAATGGCAATGTCATGTTTCGGCGCGCACGCTTCCACATCGGAAAGTGCAACGCCAACTATCCTTACACAATCTGATGCACCGAGCGTGCTAGGTAGCGGTTATTCATCTTTAATGCAAATGAGCCGTATCTCATGCTACAAACCCACGAATGTCTATACTGCCGGGGGGGCTAAATCTGTATTAGAGTTATCGAACAACACAACTTATGATGACATTCAAAAGCAGCTACATATCAACGTAAAAGCCCACGGCGGTATTGGCCCCTTCTCTGGAAAAGGCTCTGCGGATTATTTGCGGACCACACGCGACACCCGTTATTCACAATCTTTCTACTACAAGGCTGGCATCACGTTCCCGATGGAATCCTTTATGCCAACAAAAACAGGTAAAGATGGCCTAACACCTATGGGACAAGCTGCCCTAGCAGCCGGACCAGAGAAGTTTGTTGCACTATGCGGCGATCAGTTTGTTCAAGGGGTAGTGCCGGGAGCCAATCTAATCTTTACCCTGAAACTAGACTTTGCAACCACGACAGATAAAAGCAACTTCAATAGCAGCGTGAGCGGTAGCTGGGGACTAAACGGCGCATCCGACGCTATCCAAAAAATTGTCAACGAGAAGCATATAAAGGGCAGTTTATCACTGTTGGCTTATCAGGAAGGAGGTGACCCAACTCAATTAGCTAAAATATTCTCTCGCAAAGATGCTAAAGGACACTATTACGCCCTTACCTGCTCACTCGATGATCTCAACTCGTGCACAGGCACCATTGATGGCTTTATCGATTACGCGAAAAATAACTTTCCTGACCAGCTGAACTATCAAGACGGAACAGTGGTGGGCAATGCTTATCCTATTGATTTTCACCACGAAAATTACTCTACCTATAAGGTTGATATTGCTCAAACGCCAGCAAACGAAGAAACTATTACAGCGCGCAACAAGTTAGGCGATTTATTATACCAAACCGAAAATAATATCGACTTTGTGGATCGTTATTTAAACTCAATTGTTGCACCTTATTTCTCGGTGGATGCCAAAGATAAACTTGAGTCTATTTCTCATGCATCGCATAACAACTTAGCGTTATTAAATAGCCCGTATGATGGAGCGATTCAATGCTACCTCAATCCAGAACAGTGTGTTGATATTGAGAACAATATCGACGCTAGCCTATCTCCGGTTGATCAGGAGACTATTGATTACTTTAAAAATACCATGTGGCAAGTTAACGCTGACGAAGAGAAATATTTCCCTATCGATCTCAAAGGGCATTTCGCTCAAATTATTGATAATAGCGAATTTGTATTAATCTCTCATATTCTCCTAGATGAAAGCAAGACACATCTAACGATGAATACCCAATCACTTGGCGTACTTTCATATACATCATATGAACCGGGGCTGAGTTTCACTGCCAATGGAGATTACTACGGAAAAGTCAAACAATGCTTTTTTGGTTGTACTGATCTGTATCAGCATATAACTATGCATATAAACGAATTATGATCAAAAAATAACGCCATTTTATAAAATCATATTCCGTATACATCATCCTAAAGTTCGTATAGATAAACTATCTCCAGTAGGTAAATATTAATGAAACAAACAATTTTTATTGCGTCACTGATGTCGATAATAAGCGTGGGAGTGAATGCCGAATCACTCAAAAATGAAACACTTAAAGCTCCAGCCGCAGTTATGCTTGGCAGTGGGTTCTCATCACTCAAGCAAACTACCCGCCTACCTTGCTATATACCAAGTGAAGCTCACTATGCCAAAGGCGGCAAAGCCATATTAGGTCTATCCAATAGCACTTCGTTTGATGATATTGAACATATGCTCCACACCAATATCTCGGCCCATGGCATGATCGGTGCGTTTTCCGGTAGCGCATCGGCTGACTATCTGCGGGATACTCGTGATACGCGCTATTCCCAATCTTTTTACTATAAAGATGCCATCACCTTTCCAATGGAGTATTTTACCCCATCAAGCTACGGCAACTTAGCTTTGAGCCCACTAGCGCTCTCGAATTTGCAAAAAAGCCCAGAAGCTTTTTCTGAAATGTGTGGCAACCAGTTTATTCAAGGTATCGTTCCCGGAGCTAACCTGCTAGTAACCCTTAAACTCGACTTTAAAACCACGACAGATAAGCAGGTTTTCTCTAGCAGTGTTAGCGGCGGTTTAGGTATAAATAGCGCATCATCCAGCATTCAAAAAACAGTGAAAGAAAAACATATTCAAGGCACGATATCCGTCCTCGCCTATCAGGAAGGCGGCGATCCAACTCGGCTGGCTAATATTTTTAAACTAGACACTAAGGGCCACTATTACATTACCACCTGTTCACTAGACAATTTAGATGCCTGTACCAGTGCCATTGATGGTTTTATTGACTATGCGAAAAATGACTTCCCTAATCAGTTAAGCGTTAAAGATGGCAAGGTGGAAGGCAGCGCTTACCCAGTTGATTTTCATTATGAAAATTACACCACTTTTGGCGTTGACGCGGGAAAACCAGTTACGAGCCCAGAGATCGTTGCCGCGCGCAATAAATTAGGGGAGCTACTGTATAAAACGGAAGAGAATTTAGATTTTGTCACCCATTACCTGCACTCTGTTGTCAGCCCATATCTATTGCCAGATGCACAAAATAAACTAGAGTCCATCGCCCATGCTCTTGACAATAACTTAGCAATGATCAACAGCCCTAATGATGGTGCAATTCAGTGCTATTCCGATCCTACAAACTGTGTGGCAACCGCCGCAAATATCGAGTCCAACATCACTCCGATCGATCAAGATACCGTAAATTATTTCAAGAATACTATGTGGACTTTCGGGATACCAGGTAAAACCAACTATTACCCAATTGACACAGACGATCATTTTGTGGGGGTAGTAAGCTCAACAGGAAAGGTAATCGGTTATTCAACACTTATTCATCCAACAGATAATGGACAGCACCTTCCGATAAACTATCTCGATATAATGGGCAATGCACATCATTCTTCTGGAAGCGGTCTTACACTTTCAGACTCAGGACTCTATTCAGGGATCGTAAGCGATGACCTCTTTGGCACACAGTATGTAGAAAAGTTTGTAAGCAATTTATAAATTATATGAATGCGAGAGGGGGGATATTAGCCCCCTCTTATTACTAATATAAATAAAATCACCTTTCTGCAAGACACCCCATTTTCAGAATCATCAAGCCCCTCTCCTACCATAACCCGATCAACCTCTCACTTTAACTCTTGATGTCCTCTCAGCCCTTTTATATCAAGGCTTGAGCATATAGATTGCATAGTTAAAATTAAAACCTAGAGATGCTCAAAGAATGTCCGTTTCCGCTTTTTTATTGCCAGTTAAGCAATCGCTTGGGGTTGTGTTCCCTATGGCGATGATTTTTGTCACTGGTATACTTATTTTTACTTTATCTCGGCTTGCGCTCTGCCTATGGAAAAAAGAACGCGTTACCAATGCTAAAGGCTGGAAACCTATTTTCGTTTCTGGGTTGCGGATGGATGTGGTGAGTGCCTGCTATGTGATTATTTTACCGTGTTTGCTTGCCCCCTTATTCATCGGCGTGCCATATATTGGCCCAGCAATGGAAATGTTTTTGCGCGTTTGGTTTACGATTGGCTTGTGGCTGATTGTGTACATGGAAGTTGCAACTCCTATGTTTATCGAAGAATATAATGTGCGACCAAACCGCTTCTTTGTAGAATATCTGATCTACCCGAAAGAAGTATTTTCTATGCTTTGGACTGGTTACAAATTGGCGCTGGCGATGGCTGCCGCGATTTCAATCGCAACGCTGTACTTTGGCTGGCAATACACTGGCTACTTACTAGAAGGGCTACACTCCCCAGCTTGGTATTGGCGACCTGTTTTAGCACTTGGCACCGTGGCGCTTTGTGTATTGGGCGCGCGTTCTTCACTCGGTCACCGAGGCGTCAACCCATCATCGGTTGCGTTTTCTACCGATAACCTGATGAATGACTTAGTACTCAACTCAACCTATTCACTGCTCTACGCTATCAAGTTAATGCGCAGAGTGATTGATGCTGCCAACTTCTACCCAGAAATGTCCGACGCTGCTGTCGTTAAATCAATGCAAAACAATAGCCAGCTGCCGGCCCATGAATTCAAACATCCAGAACTTCCGACACTCGCCTACCGAGAGGCCACCCAAACAGGTAAGCCTAAAAATATTGTGATCCTGTTGCAAGAAAGTTTGGGTGCACGTTTTGTCGGCGGTTTAGGCGGTATGCCATTAACACCAAACCTCGATAAGCTAATGAAAGAAAGCTGGAACTTTACCCGTATGTACGCCACGGGCACTCGCTCTATTCGTGGTATCGAGGCGGTCACCACCAGCTTTTTGCCAACCCCGGCCAATGCCGTCGTTAAACTGCCAAAAAGCCAAAACAACTTCTATTCACTGGCGCAAACCTTGAAGACAGAAGGCTACCAAACTCAGTTTGTTTATGGCGGAGAAAGCCATTTCGACAATATGAAGAGCTTTATGCTGGGTAATGGCTTTGTTAATATTCAAGACATCACCAAATTCGACAACCCTGAATTTGTTGGCTCTTGGGGCGTATGTGACGAAGATCTGTATAACAAAGCGCATGAACAGTTTAGTCAGTTTGCTGAAGAATCCGATAAGCCATTCTTTAGTCTAGTGTTTACGACAACCAACCATTCTCCGTTCGAATATCCGAAAGATAAGATCGACCTCTATAATAAGCCCGCGGGAACGTGTGAAAATGCCGTGAAATACTCGGATTACGCGCTAGGAAAATTCTTAGAAAAAGCCAAGAATTCGTCCTACTGGGCAGACACCATTTTTGTGGTAGTCGCCGACCATGACGCTCGTGTTGAGGGCGATCAAATAGTGCCAATCGACAACTTCCATATTCCAGCGGTGATATTTGGTGGGGGTGTTGGGCCTTATGAAGATTCACGTCTGGCGAGCCAAATTGATTTGCCACCAACCTTGCTTTCTCTTGCTGGGGTGAGTGCCCATCACCCAATGACAGGGCACGATTTCACCAAGGAAGTGGATTCAAATAAGCGTCGCGCGGTGATGCAATACCACCAAAGCTTTTTGTGGCTAAATGAAGATCATCACGCTGTGGTATTCCAGCCAGAACGAGAAGCGATGACGTTCAAATATGAGTCAAAAGGACACACGCTCTCGGAGTATAATGTACCAGCAGCTGAAGTAGAGACGGCCAATGCCATGGCGCTATGGGCCAGCCTTTGTTACAAGCAAGATTTCTATCAATGGGACAAGATTGAAGCCGCAATACGTGCATAACTCAGTGCACAGTTAGCATCTGACAACTTGTCTCCAATATGAAATATCAGACGCTAGCGGCTTAGCTCAAAACAAAAGCGCTCAGTTTTATTTTAAACTGAGCGCTTATTTCATTTAAATAATCTGATCATCATTTTACCGGCGACTGATACGCCTTAGTCATCCGTCTCATAATTCGCCGCAGAGAGTTGCCCTTTCTGCATCATGACTTCAACATCACTTCTGATCTGCGTGGTGGTGATCAAGCCGCCTGCAACGTCAAACTTTTCCATTAGTAACGCTTGGACATTTTTCGAGGTATCACCGGATAAACTGTAGTTGTGGAACGGACATTTACTCATCCACTTTTCAATATTACCCGCGATTAAAATTTGAGTGATCTGCCCTGTGCACTTACTCGATTCACTCTTTAGCTGCTCCACCGCCTCTTCAAGAGTATTTTCCATGGTCATACGAAACAAATGCAACCCAACCATGCCGGTCTCAAAACCAATCGTAATACTGATACAAGAATCAATTCCGGGATATCGGATAGTGTGCAGGTGGAAACCCACCGCTTGTTTCAAACACGTATTACTCATCCCATTCGACATGAGTTCAGGAATACCGCTCTGATTGGGAGTGGTTGCTTCGTCTGGCATTAAAAACGTCATCTCTAGCTCCATGCAGTTCAATTTATAGACACATAAACAACCGTAAATAGGAATCCCTTGTAAAACCAGCGACGTTAGCGCAAATCAACACCTTGATCCCGTATACAAATGTTAAACCGAGAGCTGCCTCAGATGTTTCGCTCAATAAAAAACGCGACCTCAAAATAAGAGGCCGCGCTGATCTTCATTCAATCAAACAACTATGAGAGCAAGGTTAACTTTTCGCTTTCATATAAAGGTTTTTAGTGTATATATTATCCTGAGCATTGTTCATCGGATAACCACCCACTGTAGGAGAAACCAAACGCGCTGTAACATATTGATAAATAGGCGCGACTGGCATATCCCTCGCAAGTATATTTTCCGCTTGATGGTAAAGTGAATTACGCTCTTTCGTGCTTGTTACTTGCATCGCTTTCTTGATCAACGAGTCGTACTGTTTGTCGTGGTACTTACTATTATTCTCAGCATTACCCGTTGTCATAAGGTTTAAGAATGTCGACGCTTCATTGTAATCCCCTGTCCACGATTGACGAGCGACTTGGAAGTTGCCTTCTTGTAGAGTTTGCAGATACGTTTTCCACTCTTGATTCTCCAAGGTCACTTTCACGCCAAGCTCTTGATTCAGCATCGCTTGAATGGCAACACCAATTTTCTTGTTTTGCGCGTCCGTGTTGTACAACAAAGAGAAAGACAATGGATGAGCTTTGTCGTAGCCTGCTTCTTTTAGCAATTTCTGCGCTTTAGCGATGCGCTCTTTTTGCGTCATTTTCTCCCAAGCTGGTTCACCCGGCTTGAAACCTGAAATAATATCTGGCGTTAAATTGTAAGCCGGAAGCTGACCCTGTCCTAAAATAGCGTTGGCGATGATATTACGGTCGATAGCATAAGACAGCGCTTTTCGGACGCGAACATCGTTAAACGGTTTCTTAGTGGTGTTAAAACCATAGTAATAAATCGATAGATTACCCGTTGTCTTCACCTCTTGTGGGTGTTCTTTTTTCATCAGGTGATATTGTTCTAACGGCATCGCATACGTCATTTGCATACCGCCCGCTAGAAAACGGTCCATTGAAGCGACCTGATCGGTTTCTGGCAAAAACGTAACTTGATTGATCACCGTATGTTCATTGTCCCAGTAGTGTGGGTTGCGTTTCAATACGATACGGCCACCCACTACTCGTGTTTCCAATTCATACGCGCCATTACTGACCATGTGTTTTGGCTGTGTCCACTTATCGCCCCATTTCTTAATCGCAGGCGGATAAACTGGCATCATCACACCGTTCACGAGCATTTTCACAAAATAAGGCAGTGGCGATTCAAGGGTGATTTGCAAAGTGTGGGCATCAATTGCTTTTACGCCAAGTGTGTTCTTACCTTTCTTGCCATCAATAATGGCCGATGCGTTCTTGATATTACTTTCTTCGATATACCAAGAATACGGAGAACCCGTTGCCGGATCGACCGCTCGCTCTAGTGCAAACACAAAATCACCAGCGGTGACAGGTTCGCCGTTTGACCATTTAGCGTCCTTGCGTAAATGGAATATGTAGGTCTTGTTATCTTTAGTATCCCAGCTCTTCGCTACCCCCGGGATAGTGTTACCGTCAGCATCTTGAGTAACCAATCCTTCAAACAGATCGTTGTCAACGTTGGTACCGGGAATCCCTTCAACTAACCCCGGATCCAGCGTTGCAGGCTCTGCTCTATTGCCTCGCACCAACTGTTGCTCTTTTGCTAGATGTGTCCCTGCTGGCACTACCGCGGCAAAAGAGGCAGTCGTCAGCGTCGCTAGAGACAGCCCTGCGCCAATTAGAATAGTTTTGGTTATTCTGTTTTTGTACATTATTTACTCCAAGTATTTATTTTCCGCTCAATGCTCATGCTCAACGTCACCTATCTAGAACGGCATCTAGAGCAACTCTATTACGTAAACTCTATGGCGTAACGCGGCTGCATAATGTGACATTTGAAAGCTTCCCATCTCTGCGCTTAAGTAATTTGATTGTTTTTCAGTAAGAGTTATTAATTTCATTTATTTTTATGTATTGAAAATAACTTTATCACTTACATTTTGTAACATAGCAATTTACACGCCAGATATACTTTAACTCATCCACATTATTTACCGAACGCTAACCCATTATTGCGAAATATAATTTATGGGCATTTAACATATAAAAAACACCAAATATTATAAATAGTGATTAATATACAAATAATTCATACGATATACTATATGCCACATGCAAAAACGAACAAAATTCAACCAACAGTGCGTCGATAGAGAATCTAACCTTTAATTTTATTTTGATCGTGATTAAAGGTGAGTCTTATTTCTCAGCAGACAGAGAAAATATAACTATCGGGGGGAGTCGATAGAATGCACCAAAATAGAAACATATCCCTGCACTATATTCGCGCATAAAAATATTAGCGCATAAAAAAGCGCGGCCCGATATCGCGGCCGCGCTGACGCCTGTCACAGGCTGAACTTGCTGTTAGATGTGTGAATGCAGACAAGACACCGCATGCACGCTAGATCCTTCCATCATAGGTTTAGTTTTCGAGCACTCCGCCGTTGCTTGTGGGCAACGGGTACGGAACACGCAACCTGATGGCGGGCTGATAGGAGATGGTAAGTCCCCTTCTAACATCTCTATCTGTTTTGCGCGCTCAAGTTTTGGATCCGGAATCGGCACCGCAGACATCAAAGCACGAGTATAAGGATGTTTAGGATCAGCGAACAAAGAGTCAGCTTCACCAAGTTCAACCGCATTACCCAGATACATAACCAACACACGATCAGATATATGTTTCACGACCGATAAATCATGCGCAATGAACACCAAACTTAAACCCAGCTCTTTTTGCAGCTCTTTTAACAGGTTGACTACCTGAGCCTGAATCGATACATCAAGAGCGGACACTGGTTCATCACAAATGATCATTTTCGGCTTGAGAATCAAGGCACGAGCAATACCGATACGTTGACACTGTCCACCCGAAAATTCATGAGGATAACGGTTGATTACGTTGGGCAGCAAGCCAACCTTAGTCATCATTTCCTTAACTTGCGCTTTCACTTCATCTTTGCTGAGCTTTGGATAAAACGTTTGCAAAGGCTCTGCAATGATGTCGCCGACGGTCATACGTGGGTTAAGAGACGCCAAAGGATCTTGGAAAATCATCTGAATGTCTTTACGCGTTTCACGGCGCTGAACGTCCTTCATTTTGGTCAAGTCTTGCCCAAGCCAGACAACTTCGCCTTCCGTTGCCTCCACTAAACCGATGATTGCGCGAGCAAAGGTCGATTTCCCACAACCAGATTCACCTACCACACCAAGAGTTTCACCTTCATATAGTTGCACGTTAACACCATCAACGGCTTTCAGGTTTGAAGGCTTAGCCCACGGCCAAGCGGATTTAGACGCAATACTGAAGTGGACTTTAAGCTGTTTTACATCGAGTAATAATTGTTTATCTGCCATCATTTGCCCCAAGACTCCCAATCAGAAAAACATGCACGTTTACGCCCATCTGCAAATGGGGTCAGGATTGGTGATTCAGTTTTACAACGGTCACCAACTCGGTGACAACGGTCTTGATAAGGACACCCCGGTGGTAAATGCAATAAGTTAGGTGGATTACCTGGAATCGTTGGTAGGATCTCTCCTTCGGTATCCAAGCGAGGAATAGCTTTCAGCAAGCCTTCTGCATAGGGGTGAGTCGGTTGGTAGAAAATCTCATCCACCGTGCCATATTCCATGGTTCGCCCTGCGTACATCACCAATACTTTGTCACACGACCCAGCAACAACACCGAGATCGTGCGTGATCATAATGATTGCGGTATTAAACTCTTGCTTCAGCTCATTTAGCAAATCCATGATCTGCGCTTGTATGGTCACATCTAACGCGGTGGTTGGCTCATCGGCAATCAGAAGCTTGGGTTTACATAACAGCGCCATTGCAATCATCACTCGCTGGCGCATCCCCCCTGAAAATTCATGGGGATACATGTTGATACGCTTACGAGCTTCTGGAATTTTTACCGCTTCCAGCATACGTACTGATTCTTCAAACGCTTGTGACTTACTCATCCCTTTGTGTAGGATCAGGACTTCCGTCAGCTGATCGCTTACCTTCATATAAGGGTTAAGCGAAGTCATTGGATCTTGGAAAATCATTGCTATTTGTTCAGCGCGCACTTTGTTCAGTGCTTTCTCAGGCAAGTTTAAGATCTCATTGCCTTCAAATTTGGCGCTTCCCGAGATAATACCGTTTTTAGCCAGCAGTCCCATCAGGGCAAATACCGTTTGAGATTTGCCCGAGCCTGACTCGCCGACAATTCCCAATGTCTCTCCTTGCTTTAAGGAGAAGTTCAAATCATTTACTGCGGTGACAATACCATCATGAGTAGTAAACTCTACGCGCAGATCTTTGACATCTAATAAGCTCATCATTCTTTCCTTATTCTTTATCTGTCTTTTGGATCAAGCGCGTCGCGCAGACCATCGCCAACATAGTTGAAGCAAAATAGCGTAACCATCATAAAGGCGGCAGGGAAAGCCAACTGCCAAATCGCCACTTGCATGGTGCTGGCGCCTTCTTGAAGCAATGCGCCCCAACTGGTCATCGGCTCTTGCACACCAAGGCCAAGGAAAGATAAGAAAGATTCAGTCAAAATCATGTTTGGCACAAGTAACGTTGAATACACCGCCACAATGCCCAATACGTTTGGCACGATGTGACGCGTAATGATTCTCCAATTACTCACACCGGAGACCTGCGCCGCTTCAATGAACTCTTTATTTCTTAGGCTCAGCGTTTGTCCGCGAACAATTCGCGCCATATCTAGCCAAGCAATCGCACCAATGGCGACGAAAATCAGGATAATATCGCGGCCAAAGAAGGTAACTAAAACAATCACCAAGAACATGAATGGGATAGCGTATAAGATTTCTAGGATACGCATCATCACGCGGTCAGTACGACCACCGATAAAGCCAGAAGCGGCTCCATAAAGGGTACCAATCACCACGGCCACTAACGCACCTAATACGCCGACCATCATGGAGATTCGACCACCCACTAAGGTTCGAACATACAAGTCACGCCCTAAGCTATCAGTACCAAAATAGTGCTGAAGAGACGGCGCGGCATGCATCGAATACCAGTCAGTATCGTCGTAAGTATACGGCGCAATCATTGGCAGAAAAATCACGGCCAAGGTTATCAATACAAGAATGCACAAGCTCACCATAGCGGCTTTGTTACGCATAAAACGAATGCGGGCATCTTGCCACAAGCTGCGACCTTCAATTTCGAGATTTTCCGAAAAATTTTCAATCGCTTGTAAGTTTTCTTTTTTGGTTAACATAACGGCACCTTAACTTAATAGCGGATCTTCGGATCGACGTAGGCCAATAACACGTCGACGATGGCGTTGAATAAAATAAACAAGAGACCGATCAAGATAGTCACCCCCATCACCAAGGAGTAATCTCGGTTAAAGGCTGCGTTAACGAACAGCTTACCGATGCCCGGCAGGCCAAAAATGGTTTCGATCACCACCGAACCCGTGATAATGCCGACGAACGCTGGTCCCATATAAGAAATGATTGGCAGTAGAGCCGGTCTAAGAGCGTGCTTCACCACGATATAAGGATAACTCAACCCCTTCGCACGGGCGGTGCGGATAAAGTTACTATTCAGGGTTTCAATCATCGAGCCACGGGTAATACGCGCAAAGGTCGCGATATAGAGCAGTGACATCCCGAGCACCGGCAGCGCCATGTATTTAAACGATCCGTCCATCCAGCCCCCGGCGGGGAACCAACCGAGCCGTATCGAGAAAACGTATATGAGTACCGGAGCCAACACAAAGGAAGGCATCACCACCCCGAGCATGGAGGTGGACATTATGGTGTAATCAAACCAAGTATTTTGCTTCAAAGCGGCTATGGTGCCGATAAATACCCCCATGATCACAGTGAAAATAAAAGCAGTAAAACCAATCTTGGCGGAGACAGGCAATGCCCCTGAGATCAGCTCGTTCACTGTATAATCTTTGTATTTAAAAGACGGGCCGAAATCGCCACGGAGGACATTGGATAAGTAAGTAAAATATTGTTGAGAAACTGGTTTATCTAGGCCGTATTTGGCGTTGATGTTGGCCATTACTTGCGGTGGTAGCGGACGTTCACTAGAGAATGGATTTCCGGGCGCAAAACGCATTAAAAAGAACGATATGGTGATCAATACCAGCATAGTCGGTATCGCTTCGAGTAATCGTTTGGCTATGAATTTAAGCATGAGCTCACTCTTTCGGTCTGTGACATTGCAAATTTAGGTACGACACTACATACACCGCAGCATCTAGAGCTGGGGTATGTAGGTCGTGATTTCATTTATTATTAGAATATCGAGCGATATTATTTCGCTTTGATATACAGATCTTTAGCGTAGATATTACCTTGCGCGTTATGCATTGGATAACCACCCACGGTCGGTGAAACAAGGCGAGAGTTTACATACTGATAAATTGGCGCGACTGGCATATCACGAGCAAGCATCATTTCAGCTTGGTTGTACAACTTGTTACGCTCTTTTTCAGTTGTCACCACCATAGCTTTATTCATGATCGCATCGTAATCTTTGTTGTAGTATCTGGAGTCATTGTTGCCATTATTGGACATCAAGACATTCAAAAAAGTCGAGGCTTCATTGTAGTCCCCACACCAGCCAGCACGGGTGACATCGAAGTTACCTTCACGACGGGTTTCAAGGAAAGTTTTCCACTCTTCGTTTTCAAGTGTGACATCCACACCCAATGTTTTCTTCCACATCGATTGAACTGCGGTGGCAATCTTCTTATGGTTATCCGCCGTGTTGTAAAGCAGCGTAATCTTTAATGGGTGAGATTTGTCGTAGCCCGCCTCTTTTAGCAACCCCACCGCTTTTTCGTTGAGCTCTTTCTGAGTCAGTTTTGCATACGCTGGGCGCTTCGGCGTGAAGCCCGCGACGATATCTGGCGTGAAATCATAAGCAGGTTTTTGCCCCTGTCCCATAATAGCATTAGCGATAATGTTACGATCGATGGCATAAGATAACGCTTCGCGCACACGGACATCGTTGAGCGGCTTACGCGATGTATTGAATCCGTAGTAGTAAGAGCACAAATAGCCCGTAGTCTTAATATCTTCTGGATGTTCTTTCTTCAGGCGACGATATTGCTCAATCGGCATCTCGTATGTGATCTGCATGTCACCAGCCAAGAATCGGTTCATCGCAGCCACTCGGTTTTCAACTGGTAAATAAGTGACTTGGTTGATAACGGTATCTTTGTTATCCCAGTATTCTGGGTTACGCTCGAGCACCATACGCTCGTTCACGACCCACTTTTTAAGCACATAGGCGCCATCACTCACAAAGTGCTCAGGCTTAGTCCACTCGTCGCCCCACTTTTCAACCGTCGCTTTGTGCACCGGCGCCATAGTGGTGTGTGACATCATCTTAACGAAATACGGAATTGGCTTATCGAGTTGAATTTCTAGCGTATGTGGATCAATGGCTTTTACGCCCAATGTGCTTTTATCTTTTTTACCGCTGATAATTGCCGCAGCGTTTTTCATGGTGGTCATCTCAACGTACCATGCGTACGGAGAAGCAGTGCTTGGATCGACGGCACGGCGGAAGCTGTATGCGAAGTCTTCTGCGGTCACTGGATCGCCATTCGACCATTTAGCATCACGAAGGTGAAAGATATAAGTTTTGTTATCTTTGGTCTCCCAGCTCTTTGCAATACCTGGGATGATATTGCCATCTCCGTCTTGAATCACTAAGCCTTCAAAAAGGTCACGAACAACGTTAGAGCCCGGAACCCCTTCCACTTTTTGTGGGTCAATAGTGGCGAC
This sequence comes from Vibrio profundum, assembly GCF_050337555.1. Lineage (NCBI taxonomy): Bacteria > Pseudomonadati > Pseudomonadota > Gammaproteobacteria > Vibrionales > Vibrionaceae > Vibrio > Vibrio profundum. The sequence goes on along the minus strand of NZ_JAKJTA010000003.1, from coordinate 350,764 downwards.
TTCTGAGCCATTATTCCGAGTTAACTCCTGCACTTTGGCAAGCTTAGTCCCCGTTGGAACGTTTGCTGCGTAAGACAAGGTTGATGTAGCGGCCACAGCTAACCCCGCGCTGAACCAAAATGCTTTCATAATTTTATTTTTATACATTAACTAAACTCCAAACTTTCTGTATTGCATCCGTGAATTCCTCTTTTTGGGCACTAACAACGGCTGCCAGTGATTTAGGTGTAATTCGCATTAATATTAAGCAGAAAACTCTAAACACCCCATAAGATGACAGCAAACGTTACCAATCATCCGGCACATTTGCCATAGAAATGTTGCAGATAATTTAAAAAAACCACACAAGCGCAACATTTAAGACAAAAGAACCACTAATTATAAAAACTCCAGTAACATCGTCTATAAATTAGACTTGGATCAGGTTTTGATCTGGTAATGACAAGGAGTTTACCCAAAACTGACAGTGGAACATGTTGAAAAAGATGGAAAAATTATTCTTATCGCTCATTCTCTGTGGAGACTACAGGAAAGGAGGTGGTTACGAAGTCATGTAGGAAGGTAGCAAAAACACAATGAGAGAAAAGCCGCTCTGGCATCTATCGGATATAGGCGAATGAATACATGGATAAAATATCACGTAACAAAAAAGCCGCAGCAAACATGCTACGGCTTTATTCAGCAAAAAATGCTAACTATTCACTCTATCAAGAGCTTTTCGGCGGGATAATCTCATCAAATTCGACTTCCTCGTCTTCCGATTGCTTACTTGGACGTTTTAACTTTTGCACCATCAAGTAAACACTTGGGACAACAAATAACGGATCGACAATCCCTATCGCCATACCAGAGATAATGATAATTCCTAGAGAGCCCATAGACACCGCGCCCGGACCAGATTCAATCATCAAAGGGACAGCGCCTAGAATCATGGTTAAGGAGGTCATAAGTATTGGCCGTAAACGTGTTTTAGTGGCCAATAAAATGGCCTCTCGTGGGGTTCTTCCTTCCCGTTTCAATTCGTTCGCAAACTCGGTGATCAAGATACCATGTTTACAAATCAACCCGATTAACGTCACCAAGCCTATTTGTGAATACACATTCAAGGTGTAATCACTAAAGTACAGCACCCAAAGCGCGGCAGAGAGCGTGATAGGCAGAGACAGCATCACGACAAACGCATCCACCACACTTTCAAATTGAGCGCTTAATACCATATAAATGAAGATGAGAGCAGCGGCGAACACGAACACCATCTGGTTGTTACTCTGTAGGTATTGCTCTGCGTCATTTATATAATGATAATTAACACCTGACGGCATGATATTTGGCAACATCTGGTTAACGGCTTCTATGCCCTGCCCCATGCTTACCCCATTAGCCAAGCGAACCGACAGTGATGCTGATGTCGCGCGGTCGTATTGCTCAATCGTTCTAGGCCCGACTTCGCTTTTCAGCGTAACGAGCTCGCTTAAAGGAATGAGCTGCCCTGTATTGCTTTTTATCTTAAGCTCTTTGATTGAGTCAGGCGTTAAAATGAAACTCTTCTTCATTTGCACGTAGAGAGAGTAGTTCACGCCTTGATAACTCATATCGTTATCAAAACTTTTGCCACTCAGCGCCACTTTCAATACATCTTGTATATCGCCTAAGGACACGCCGTACTGCGAGGCGGTAACGCGATTGATATTAATGTTGAACTGGTTGCTATCAAAGGTCAGTGCATTTCTGACATGAGAAAACATCGGATTTTTCTCAAGCTCTTGCGCAACCTTAGTCATTTGCTTAGATAACACTGGATAGCTCGATGAGCTGGTCACATTGATATCAATACCACCACTGTTACCCTTGCTACCGCTGCCTGTATCCACTGCCGGAATCACACCAGTAAAGACAAAGTTTCCGCCTTGCCTCAACGCCGTATCTATCTCTCGGCTAATTTGCTCAGCACTTTGCGAACGGTCGTCCCACGGTTTCAGCGTAACAAAGCCACGAATAAAATCGGAGCTCGCCATGATAGCCACATGTGCGATGCCAGGGATTTTGCCCAGTTTATCGTTCATGTTGTCGATCATTTTTTGTTGGGTCGCGTCATCACTGCTGCCAGTTAACGGTTGAAACATAAAGATTGAACCCGAGTCTTCCGCTGGAATTAACTCTGAAGGCGTTTGGGTCAATGGCCAGTAGCTTGTAGCAAATACCACCACGAGTACCAGCAAAGTGGTTTTACGGTAATCAATCGTTGCCGACAGTACGCGATGATAAACATTCGCTAGACCATCTAAGCGATCGTTGATCCAACTTTCGAACCGACCCGCAGGTTTGTGGTTCATCATACGGCTGCTCATCATCGGTGATAGCGTCAGCGCAACGATACCCGAGACAATCACGGTTCCTGCCAAGGTGAAGGCAAATTGTTTGAACAATTGCCCAGTGATGCCATCAACGAGACCAACCGGAATATACACGGCTGCCAGTGTGAGCGTTGTGGCAATGATGGCAAATCCAATCTGGCGACAAGCAATTACGGTCGCTTTGCGCACTGACGAATGATGCTGCAACAAACGGTGCACGTTTTCGGTAACGACGATTGCATCATCCACCACCAGCCCGACGGCGAGCAACATCGCCAGCAAGGTCAACGAGTTAATACTAAACCCCGCTACCTGCATAATAATAAAAGAACACGCCAAGCAGACAGGAATGGTAACCACAGGAATTAACGCAATGCGCAAGCTGCCAAGGAACAACCAAATCACACCCGCAACCAGCAAGACCGCCAAACCAATCGCTAAATACACATCATAGAGAGAGCTAGAAATAAAGTTCGCTTTATCCAGTAAAACAGACGCTGTCATACCGCTTGGTAACTGAATAGTATCCAAAAGTGAATGCACTTGTTCAGACAACACAAGGGCATTTGCCGTCGCGGTATACTGAGGGTTAAGCACGAACAGCATGGCGTTTTTATCGGAGAAATCGATTAAGGGCTTCACATCAGGCGTATTCCCCGGTGAGCCTATGGTGACATCTGCAACATCAGATAAGCGGACAGGCTGCGACTGATAATTGGCAATCACCGTATCTTTGATGCTGTTTAAGCTATCGATAGCTCCATTTGAGATCATCTCATACTGACTATGTGAACCCGCAGTGCTGCCACTGATCGCGGTAATGTCATCTTCATCGCTGACTTTATTAATCACGCTATTGAGATCAAGACCGTAATGCTGAATCTTGTCAGGGTTTAGAGAAATAAGAACCGATTGGCTTGCATCAGGCGCCACACTCACCGAACCCGCGGAAGGCAACTGCTCCAATCTCGGTAGCAGAGTATTAATGCCATATTGACGGAACTCATATTCCGCTTGATTCGGGCCAGGCTTTAAGCCTATCAGCATCGCGGGCATACCTTCGTCATCTGACTTGCTGACTGTAGGATCTAAATCATCAGGTAGCTTGCTTTGAATCGTCGAAATATCGTTGTTAATTTCACTAACCAGTGTATCCACACCAGCGTCATCAACGCCATCGGCGACATCAATCGTAATCGAACCTTTACCGCTGCGAGCTTGAGCAGTCATATGGGCGATGCCTTCCGTGCCAGCAATGGCATCTTGGATCGGAATCAGCACTTCGGTCATCATATTCTGCGCCGCCAACGAAGAATCTTTGGCGGAAATTTGGATTTTGGATTGGGCGATTTGAGGAGTGTATCTGAGCTGCAGCTTCTGGCTGACAATGACTCCAATCAGCACAGGTATCAACCACAATACGGTGCAAAGAACAGGCCTACGCACACAAAGTTCGGTCAGCTTCATCCCTGCGCCTCCTGTGGCCTTTTGCCTTGTTTCGAAGGTGCACCCTTATGGCCTGAAGCCTGAACATGCTGACTATCCTTTGCACCGTTAGCCCTGTTAGCACTGTTGTTCACTTCAACAGGCTCATCAGAATGCAGGAAGTTTTGGCCATTGGTGACCAACTGATCACCGGTTTTTAAGCCAGATAAGATTTGTACGTAACCATCATAATAATTGCCAACCGTTACATCACGCATCACCGCCTTACCTTCTTCCACAACATACGCTTGCGCGCCTTCGAGGCTAGTCAATAGGCTAGCAGTTGGGATGACAACTTGATTGTTCATTTGCTGAGTTTGTTGCACCACTTTCACGTTTTGCCCCGGAGTAAACATCGCGCCTGTCGCTAAGTCCGCTTTTAGCGTGATTAATCCACTGCTTAAATTCGGAGATATATAGGTCACCTTGCCGCTCGCTTGAGAGGCAAGCTCCATTTCAGATTGAACCATGACGGTTTGACCAACGCTGTAGTGAGAACGTTGTGAAGAAGGCAATTGATAGGTCACAGTTAGCTGATTCGGATTATATAAAGTGGCAATATTGCTGCCAGAGTCCAGTACATCACCAACATGGAAGTCAGTAGTGCTGATCACGCCTGAAAATGGTGCTTTAATAGTGAGCTCTGATAGCAGCGCGGTATCTTGCGCCAGCAGAGCAACCGCTTGTTTGTACGCGCTGTAAGCGTCATCATAATCGCTTTGAGAAACCAGCCCTTTCTTCATTAGATTCGCTTGTCTTTGCCATTCATTTTTTGCTTGGGTGAGCTGTGCTTGATCTTGCTCAACTTGAGCGCTCGCCGTACGGCTATCTTGCACAAGCAAAGTTTGTCCGGATGTGACCGTTTCTCCGCCACTGAACTTAATCGCCGTGATTTTATTAGTTTGCAAGCTTTTCAGCACAACGTAATCGCTCGATTCTATCGTGCCGTATCCAGACACCTGATCGGTTAAGTTTTTCGTCGTCACTGGCTGAGTTTCAACTTGGGTACGGCTCATCACCCGTTTGGGTGGTGTTTGCTCCAAATTGAAATAGCCGACGCCAATCGCTGAAACCAGTACTAACGCAGTAACAGAGGCAAGTTTTTTATGTCTCATATAATAAAATCCCGAAAGTTAAGCTGAAAAGGAATGCAGACACGAGCTTATTCCCACTCTATTCTGGCGAAGGATTATCGCACGCTGACAGTTTAAATCTTTCTTATTTACTTTCCTTTACACTCACACGTCCAATGACTGCAAGGATCTCGGTTAAAAATAAGCCACGATCATAAGGCTGCTAACACAGTAAGAAACAGGAATTTGACGTGTTTTTTGCTTTTATATTAACGAAGGATGTAATAACGTAATCGAGCATATTTTTGATAATATTCACCTTTACTCTTCGCTTTCCTCATACAGACTGAAAAATCATGAGAAACTTTTTATCCCGACCGCCCCACTGGCCGCAGCGCAAAGTACGAACACAACTATTTTGCCTATGCGCGCCCGCACTCGCTCTGCTATTTCCTAACGTCAGCCAAGCACACCCTCATTCTTGGGTTGATATGAAAACCTATGTCCAGGGCACAACGGATACCATCACAGGGTTCAAACTGTCTTGGACTTTTGACCCCATGACAACCGCCTACATGTTTGATGGGGAGGACATGTCACCCTCACATAAGAAAGCGACCATGCAAAAAGTGGCCGATTCGGTGATGAAAAACCTGCTCAACAGCCACTACTACACTTACTTCTACGATAAAACGACGCCAATAAAATACCTAGTGGCTGGAAAGGGCAAGCTGACCCAAAATGGACCGAAAGCAACGCTAACCTTTGAGCTACCACTGGCTCATCCAAAGAAAGTAACCAAAGACTCCATCAAACTGCACATCTTTGAGCCAACTTATTACATGGATATGACGTGGGATAAAAGCAGCGATATCACTCTGTCGCCAGAGCTTGCTAAAACATGCTCGACCAAATTAATTCCTGCCAACCCAACTCCCGAGGAAGTCAGCTACGCCATGTCTTTGCCTGCTGAGGCTGATCCAGATAACACGCTCGGGCAATTATTTACCCAGACGGTAGAGTTCCACTGCCATGTAAAACCAGCTTCAACCAAAGCGAATAAGTAGGACCTTGAACATGAACACCTCTAATTTACCTATTCAGCGTCATCAATTTCGCCGCTACGCGAGCGCTGCCGCAGCGCTGATTTTCCTATGCGGCGTGGGCTATATATTATGGCAAGCTTGGCCATTTATTCTTTTGAACAGCATCAAATGGCAGCGTGAGATCAACATGCAGCTGACGGATCTCTTGTATCAAGCGAAAGCGCATAGCGTCACCGCAGGACTTTATTTAGCCGGATTTAGCTTTATCTATGGTGCATTACATTCTGTTGGGCCGGGACATGGAAAAATGATTGTCACCACCTATCTGGCTACGCACCCAACCAAGGTGAAAGTCAGCTTGGTGCTCACTGTATTATCAGCGTTTCTCCAAGCCATAGTGGCCATCGCGTTGGTCAGTATCCTGCTGGTATTTTTTAATTCCACCATGCGAGAAGTCAACAGTGAAGCAAACCATTTCATTAGCTTGAGCTTTTACGCAATGGGAATACTCGGGGCTATCATTGTATTTCGGTGCCTGCGACAAATTTGGCAGCACATGCGAACCAAACCCGTCACTGTCCATCGTTCACATGAGCATGAGCATGAGCATGAGCATGAGCATGAGCATGAGCATGAGCATGACAAAGATGGCCAATGTGGCTGTGGACATCAACACGTAATTGGCGCAGACGCTATCAACCAAGCATCGACCTTACGTGAATACTTAGGGATTATTATTAGCATTGGTATTCGCCCTTGCACCGGTGCGATTATGGCCTTACTGTTTGCGAATATCGTCAGTGCTTACTGGCTTGGCGTGGTCAGCGCATTTTTGATGTCAATTGGCACCGCCTTAACCACATCAACGATCGCACTCATGACCCTCTCGGGCAAAAAAATTGTATCTCGATATCTTGGCGCGAACACGTCACATACAACATCATTTGGTGCGATCGGCTTACAGTTCGTAGGTGGGATAGTATTGGTATTAATGGCGGTCTTATTGCTACAAATTCCAACCTACGGAATGTCACCAATATTGTCGTAAGTCGGGAAATTAGACTCTAAAGTTTGGTAATATTATAGACATTTGCCTCAGAGAAAAGCCTTTCTGAGGCAAGTGATTGATATGCTTTAATAACTAAAACTAAAATGTCACGATTGGCTAATCATCCAACTTAAACTCTGAAACAATCGCTTTAAGTGATTGCGCGTGATTTAACAGCTGACCACTTTCTTCGCGGGAACCTGCAATACTCGTTAAGCTTTGTCTAGAAGACTCGTTGATTTTCACGACATTCTGATTCACTTCTTCCACCGTGGCCACTTGCTGCTCCATTGCTGAAGCGACCAAGCACATCTGCCCATCGATATCAGTGAAGGCTTTATTAATTGCTGCCAGTGATTCTTCAACTTGAGACATTTCAAATACACATGCTTTGGCTTGCTCGTTACTGTCTTCCATCATTTTTTCAGCGCTTTCCGCGGCCTTCTGCAAACCTTCAACGATATCTTGTATTTCGTCAGTCGATTGGTGCGTTTTAGTCGCTAGTTCGCGAACCGCATCGGCAACCACCGCAAAGCCTCGCCCGTGCTCTCCCGCCCTCGCCGCTTCAATTGCAGCATTAAGAGCAAGTAAATTCGTTTGATCGGTAATCGCGTGAATCGCGCTTAAAATCCCTGCCACTCGATTAGATTGCTCAGATAAAGACCGAGTCATTTCCGTTGCCGAGCCAATATTGCCTGCCAGTTTATTTACGTCTTCAAACGTCGACGCCACCGCTTCGTCACCGGACTTCACTGACAGTTCAGCCTCACGCACTGTATTCAGCGTATTCGCGGCATTGCTAGATACCTCCTGGCTGGTAGAGGCCATTTCATTGATTGCGACGGCGGCTTGATCTGTCTCTTGCTGCTGAACAGTCACGCTTTGCTCACACTGAGTCATCTCGCTTGATACCCGTTCGGATGATGTGTGCAAAGAAACGGTAGTACTGGCTAATTGCTCGATAATAGATTGCAGTTTTTCCAAAAATAGGTTGAATTGCCCGCCAAGTTGCGCCACTTCATCCTTACCTTGAACATCGAGCCGACTTCGAATATCACCCTCACCAGACGCCATATCCGTCATGGTTTTTAGCATTTCAGAAAGAGGCTTAGTAATTTGAATCGCTAGAATACTAATGGTCACAGCAGACAACACCACCAATATAACAGTTGAAATCATATTGGATTGGTTGACATTATCGACGCTGTCAACCGACTGCTCACCGCTCTCTTCTAGGGTTTGCCAAATATTGTCTTGCAAGCCCAATAACGCATTCAAAGTACTGGTGATATCAACCTCTAATCGCTCTTTGGTTATTTTCTTATTTTGATGAAACTTATCCCGCACGCTGGCAAACTCTTGACTCAATTCTTTCAGTAACTTCCCTGTGTGATCCATCGGACCATCGAACTCAGAATCTTCAATCTCATCTTGCAAGTCTTCATAGAGGCTTTGCGCGGAGTCTATTTCAAACTCAAACCGCTCATAGTCTTTTTCTTGCTGAGACATAATAAAAACTTGCATAAAAGAACGCGCATTCATGACCGCAAAGGACATCTCGCTAGCGGTGGTTCTTATTTCATCCAACTCATTAATCTCTGCGAGATCCTGAATATCCGTAATTTCTTGGATAATTGACGGGGTAATATAGTTAATAAGATTGGCCGTGATCGCCATAATTGATTGTTTATTTGGAACCAGCTCACCAATAAATACATCATTAACTTGCTGGTTCAAAGAAGCGGCTTGCTCAAAACTGTCTAAGTCAGATCTCGCAATACCTGTAATTTCGCCGATGCTATCAGTGATAGATTTCAGCTCCGTTAAGCGAGTGTTGTAACTATCAATCACTGCTTGCTCACCTGACTGCAAAAACTGATAGATCAATATCTGCCGCTCTAAGGTATTTTGCAAAATGGCCGAGGCGATTTTCACTTCTTTCGCATACACTTCTGTCGTCAATGTGGTGGTGCTTTTTACCTCAGAAAGATTAAAGAAGGTGTTGATATTGATCCCGACCATCAATAACAAGATCGCTACTGGGATCAAGGCTATTTTCACCTTTAAGGACAAGCTGTTTAACCACACACTTAGTTTCATTCACCCATCCTCCCTAATATAAAATAGCCTTGTTGAGCTTTTAATACGTTCAAAGCTGAAATGCGTTTAAAGCCTAAATACGTTTAAAGCTTAGCCAACAATTGCTCCAAGTGTGTTCGATACAAATCCATTTGCGCAAATACGTCTGAAGGTGTTTTCCCTGACATTTCAGCAATCGATGCTCTTGGCTCGTGGATACCCAATTTTACTTTCACAAAGTGCAACTCAGTTAATTGCATATTTGTACAGTCGTATACATCCGATGGTTTGATATCACCACTTGGAACTTTAGGCACTTTCAGAGCTTGAACATCCAATTTCCTCTGAACTTTTTTCAAAAGAGTTAAGCCTTTAAAACAATTTACCAATACATCACTTGGTTTTTTACCGCTAACAGCGGCAGCTGAACCAGTGAAATTAACCGATTTATTCTTGCCAATTAACGCGAGCTCTTCTTCCATCGCTTTCACGTTTCTAAATACTTCACTAGGGCTCAGTTGGCCAACGAGGGGATCAAGCATGTAAGACAGCTGCCACATATTGCGATAGACGTGAGAAGGGGTTTTCTTAACCGCTGGCGTAGGTTCGGCAATCTTATCGGCAATGCCAAGTTTAACTTTCACAGCGTCCAAACCTGAAATAACGGTCTCTGTGCAACCATAAACCTGATCGGGGGTCACTTTCTGAAACGGAAGGCTTGGAATCGTACTTTCAGGAACACCAACTTTTGCTTGCAATCGAGTAACCTTTTCAACCACCTCGATACATTTACCGAACACATGCGCGGGCGACTTTTTCTTCTGCACACCTACTTTTTTGGTGGTGGCTGCAGCCCCTTCCTTTTTTAGGATTAAATTGACTTCAGCCATGGCCCGCTCTGTCTGCGTAAATACATCCGACGGAGTGTAGGCGATTGCGTTACTACTACTGAACGCTAAAGTAATAAGCCCTATTGGTGTGAGTTTTCGACAGAATCCTAGTAACATATTGATTTTCCTTGTTATAACAACAGCCTCATTATTAGCGCATCCAAAAACTTTTCACGCGTTCTAATAAGATATAGACAAGGATGTACATATCAACAAGCTAGAATTGATAAGAATACCAATAGCCAGACGGGTACAAATAATTACTCAAGTCGGGATAAATGAGAGATAAATGAGAGATAAATGAGAGATAAATGAGAGATAAATGAGAGATAAATGAGAGATAAATTTTAGCGTGTTTGAGGGGAGAGCATGCCCCTCCCCATAACAAAGTTACCCAACGGCTAGCCAAATCGCAACGCCAATCATCAAGCTTCCTGCAATTCGGTTCACCAAAGAAACATTACCTTGGCGCTGTAGCTTTTGGCTTAGAAAACGCCCGCCCGTGGCATACATCAGCAAACAAGCAAATTCTAGTGATAGCATAATACTAATCAAACTCGCCGCCTGCGCAGCAATGTGCTCGCTACTATGGATAAAAGGAGGTAAAAGAGCGATAAAAAAAGCCCAACCTTTGGGGTTAGTTGTCGCGGTTACAAATCCTTGCAGAGCTAATTCTAGCCGAGATTTACTCATACTCGCTGAGTCATCTAAAGATAGCGCCATTTTTCCTTTAGAGCGCCACAGCTGGATCCCCAAATAAAACAAATACGCGCCGCCAGCGAGTTTAATCACCGTAAATATCATCGGATACAACAACATAATCGCTGCCACGCCCGACAAAGCGGCGATAGCCACCAAACCGACTCCCAATAACTCACCGATGATCATCCAAAGCGTCCGGCGCACACCGATAGACATCCCTAAAGTCATCGATAAAGTCATACACATTCCAGGAGTGATAGAAACGAAGAAAAATGTCGGGATAAATACCCATAATGTTGCGGAACTGACGAACATAACGCGATTACCAAAATCTATTGCTAAGAGCTAAGCCAGAAGCCCATATCAATGCATGATAGGACCCATAAAAAGCTATAGTAACGAGTGGATGATTACGACTCAAGCCTAGATCTCAACAACTACATAAACAGACAGCTTATCACCACTGCAGCGCACGATTATAGCTAGCAGGTGGATGAGGACAAAAAAGAGGGAAAACGAGAAATGAATAACTTAAAAAAATAATGCGGAGAAATATGGACGTTCCTCCGCAAAAAATCAGAAACACCAACAAAGTGTTCACAGGACTTGAATGAATTTATATCGGCTATCGCCTTAATTCAATCTCTTTCTCTATTCACACTGGTGAAATTTGTAAACAAATAAGACATATGTTGCGGGAACAAAAATACTTCAATCAACAATAAGTCATGTTTATTTTACTCAGCTGCAGAATCACTCCGATTTGCTCTTCGTCTTCCTAAACAATTTTCCCATTCGCCAGTATCAATTCATTTGCGACAACCAAGGCTGATTGCAACCTGTCCAGCTCTTTATGGCGCTCAATTTCCTTATAAAATTTCTTCGCCTGTCTAAGATCGCTATTACTTTTAATACCTAAAAAGTTGCTACTCGATGCAATACATAAATAGCCTTGCCGTAATTCAACCGTTACCCCTGTGACTAAGTGGTCTAGTGCCTGTAACGCACTCATCACTTGTGGAGTAAGTAGCTCAGCGGCAAACGATTGGTTAAATGCAGAGACGGAATAGATATTATTAAATTTCTCGGAATTAGACTGATAGATTCTATCAGTCAGAAGAAGCTCTCCGCTTGCATCTACGCAAATTTCCTGTTGATTTGCGAATGCCAAAGCAATGCCATACCGCTTGAGGTTATCTGTCACCGTTTTGGTTCGCATTCTTCCATAATCATCTTTCTCAGCACGTTTCTGCTTCTTGTTGTAGCTGAACTCATATAATAAATACTCGAAGCTATTTTGAGCTTCTGAATACTTCCCCTTATATAATGGCTTGATTTTCCTCTCATTATCGCCACAACTAAATTCCATGAAATTATTTTTGTAGAATTCAGATAGCTCCCATACTGGCGTTGCCATCTTTTGTAAACCATTTTGAAAAATAGTACTTAAGAAAAACATTTGGGCCGAAATTTTAGATCGCCAATTATTTTTAGATTTCAGAACGAGCCACAAAATGCCCCCACTGACTAAAAGCGTTATAGAAAATGCAAATTGTGATCCAAAATCAAAGGCTCCAAAGGAAATGGGGGTATCTACATGGGAATGATGGTAAGAATGATGGTAAGAATGATGGTAAGAATGATGGTAAGAATGATGGTAAGAATCGTCTTGATGAGAACCCTGTGCAAGGATTATCACTATAATGAAACTTATCAATTTACTCAGGCAAAGGAATAATGTCCAATAAAACACATTCCATGTTGATGAGTTTAAGAAGCATATAGCAAGCAACGTTGCAGTCGCAGCGAGGCTGGACCAAAAGAACAATCTAGACGTTGTGCGCTCCCAATTGAAGCATAAAATGACCGTTGCTAGGACTAGCGGAAACCAGTATGTCGAATCGTCTACGACATAGTGCGCTAGAGTATTCGCCGTTACTGTACGATCGCGCAATACGATCAATACAAATGCCACAAGCCCCAGCATGAGCAGTGACCACTTAATGCTCCCCAATAGTGGGGTTTTATAATCCAATTTGCCTTTATGTGAATCGATATTGACCAAAATATTCGTCAGATCTCGTTGGGTTTCCGCTGAGTCAACCTCGTCACGGATACGCTGGATATTTTGGTGGACCTGTTGATTGTGATTCATTTCCCTTGCTGCTCAATTCGCTACCTTCAATGGCGGCAAATGTAGCATAAGATATTGGTTGCATTCTCACTGAATGACTAGGCAAAATGACTGAATTATCAGTGAACCTACCATTCACAGATCCTCAGATAGAAGAAACCCCACAGCCAGCAACTGACCATGGGGTATTTTTCTTACTTGCAGCTATCCTGCTACTAAAGTGCTCCCTGCATCTAATCCTTGATAGTAGGCTGATTCCTTCAGCTCAATCCTTACATCGCCTTCCTAGCGGTGTCCTTCGCTTCCATAGCAAGTTAGTCATCCTGACTAACATCTCCATTTCATCCTGAAATGTTATCCATTTTCGTCCTGATAGGCGTCGGCTCATCCTTAGAGCTATCCTTCAGCCTCAACTTGTCACCATCCTAGTGTTAAGCTTCCAGCTTATCGTCCTAGCTATCCATAAAACCATTCAATCCTTTTGAATAATTCACCCTTCATATAGAAGGTGGCTAATCCGTCGCCTTGTCCGCTTCCTGTGGACACCTCTAAGATTACCCACTTCATCATTTTGTTCAATACAGTCAAAAAATAAATTAATGGCCGAACTAAACAAAAACCAATGAAATCATTTAAAAACAACGCGTTAAATATTAACACCACTAAAAACAGCGTCAAAGGTAACATTAAATCTTACAGACATGTAAGATATCTCGCACAAAATCACAGGCATTTATATCCTTAACCTAGCCATGACAGACACCATTTCTCACAAGAACCCATGTCTAGATCAATAAAACCGCCAACCAAAATATAGAATATCTATGCAAACCATTCACATTTAATCATGACATACGAATATGTGGCCCATTCAACACCGTTTGAGTGAGCAATGAGAAGAAAAGGAATCAACAAACTACCGTTCCGTTCCAAATGTAAATTTAGTTAAAGACACTTTCCTCATTTTAGGAAAGCTGATAGCATGAACACGAATGAGAACGATTATCAAAAAAAGAATATAATAGTATGAGCAAAGTTAATTTTAAATCCGTTGTCGTGACTAATACGGAAACCATTACACCAAATATGCAGCGAATTACCCTAGAAGCGGAATCACTTAAACAATTCGATTTAGACTGCGAAGGTAACTATATTAAGCTGCTGTTCTCCCAATCCGGAGAAACCGACCTTAGCCAACTGCAAGACAATGAGCGCCCAGTGATGCGTACCTATACGATTCGCCGCTTCCTGCCTCAGCAGAATCAAATAGAGCTTGATGTCGTACGCCATATTACGCAAGACCAGCACTGCGGATTCGCCGCACGTTGGGCAGCTTCAGTAAAAACGGGGGATACAATTAATATCTCTGGTCCAGGTAACATTGTAAGCATGAAGCTCGAAGCTGATTGGTTTTTTATGGCTGCAGACATGACATCCTTGCCCGCCCTTTCGGCCAAAATTCGTAAACTACCGCAAGATGCGAGCGGTTACGCCGTCATTAAAGTGCTCAGCGAAGAAGACATTCAACTACTACAACAGCCTAAGAATATGGAAGTGATTTGGGTGACAGACGATACTCCATTAGCGGACAAGGTGAAAACATTACCTTGGCAGGCTGGTGAGGTCTCCGTTTGGTGTGCGTGTGAATTTGATGATATGCGACAGCTGCGTCAATATTTCCGTAACGAGCAAGAAGTGACGAGAGACAACATCTATATCAGTAGCTACTGGAAACAAGGCGTCACAGAAGATGGGCACAAAGTGATTAAACGCCAAGACGCGCAGCAACAAGAATCCGTGACACAGTAAGCATCACGGCCATACTTGCAAATTAAAACGATCATTGAAGTTAAGTAATTTGCCTCATCAATGAGGCAAATTACTTAGGAATAGCGCGTTAACTCCGCTCGGTCGGAGCAGTTAGCGGTTTTTTGGCAAGTTCTGTTGAGTACCTTGAGCGAGACTATCTAAGCTTGCACCGTTATCTTTAAGAAACTGTTCAAATAGCGGCAGCAAAGGGCCAAGGCTTTCATTGATGGTGTCACGCACAGTATCAACCACCACTTGGGTTCCCCTTTCAATCTCAATATTGACGCTATCCCCTGCGACTTTATGCTCAAAGGTGGTCATTCGGCGGGTTTCAGGGATCAGCCAAACCTCGAACCAACCTTGCTCTTTGTTCACATCTGCGACGGTTAGACTCGCGCCATTGATAGCAATGTATCCTTTCGAAAACACATAACGTTTCCAATCATCGGTAAGAGAAAAACGAATACAGTAATTGTCGTCAATCTGATTAACCGCGACTAATTCTGTTTTAAAATCAACGTGGCCAGATAGAGGGTGGCCTCCGATTTCTGCGCCATCTTTCGCAGCGCGTTCAACATTAATACTGGAGCCTTGCTCATATTCACTCAACGTTGTGATCATTAGGCTCTTTAGCATAATATCAAAGGTCACTCGCGACGATGAAACTAGCTCAGTAACCGTTAAACACACACCATCTACCGCCACACTTGCGCCGATTTCGAGATCTTGACAAAAGCCTTCGTCAAACTGAATCTCAAACGTGCGGATGCCCGAGTCATCCTTAATGCTCTCTATTTTTGCAACTGACTGAATAATACCTGTGAACACGTGAATCCCTCTATCCATATTTGTATTGGCATAATAACACGATGCCCCAGCAGACCAACGCTGATTGAGCCTGTGTCTCTTTAAGACGGGCGAGTCACGACAACCGGGTATTCATCAAGCTGTATGATCTGCGAGTTCACGTTGAACAAGTGCTTGATCAATTGCTCATCAATAATTTGTGTCGGCTGTCCATAAGTAAACAAACGCCCATCATGTAGAGCAGCCACTTTATCAGAATACTGAATCGCGAGGTTGAGATCGTGCACAACCATCAATGCGCAGGCGGAATGACGCTTGGTGTAAGCTTTAACGTATTCCAACAGCTTAAGCTGATTATTCATATCAAGCGCGGCTGTTGGTTCGTCCAAAATTAATACTTTAGGCTTATTGATAACAGCTTGAGCTAACCCAACCATCTGGCTTTCTCCACCAGATAGCTCAGTACATATTTTATTAGCAAGATGAAGAATTCCGATGCTATCGAGCAAAGATAATGCTTTTTCGGCGCTGTTCGCTTGAGTAAATAACGAACTCACTCCCACATGCATAGTCGTTATCAACAGTTCAACGACGGTAATACTGGCACTAATGCGGTGATCTTGCGGCAAATAACCCACATCATCTAGCGAAAGAGGCTGGCCTGCTAATGTGATGAGATTAGGATCTAAACGAATCAGCTTGGTCATCTGTTTGAGGACCGTTGATTTGCCTGCGCCATTTTTCCCGATCAGAGAAACCATTTCTCCTGGAGGAATATCAGGGATAGATAAATCATCCAATACCCGATGTCCTGAAAAAGACACCGACAAATTATTTATTTTCAACGCCATCAGAACCTCCCGCCTTTTTTCACAATCAAGAAGATAAAGAAGGGGATCCCCACCATCGACATCACAACTGTCAAAGGAAGAATAATACCCGGCATAATGGACTTACTTGCGATTGAAGCGAGCTCTAGTAATACCGCGCCAAGCAAAAATGAGGCGGGTAAGAAAAAGCGCTGATCTTCACCAAGAATCATACGAGCAATATGCGGCGCGACTAAACCAACAAAACCCACCGCGCCAACAAAGGCCACCGACAGAGAAGTGATCACCGACACCAAAAGCAACGTTTTGATTCGAAGACGTTTCACATTGATCCCCATCGACTCTGCACGCTCTTGACCAATCTTAAGCGATGATAACTTCCACGAATCTTTCATCATGATAGCTAGTACAATCGGTAACAAAATCGCTAATATTGCAATTTTATCCCAGCTTCCCCGATCAAGAGAACCCATGTGCCAAAACACTAAAGTTTGCAATTGAGTCTCGGTCGCAATGTACTGCATCATCGTTAGCAAGCTGTCGTAAGCAAACATAATCGCGACACCAAACAGCATGACACCTTCAATTGAAATGCGCTTAATCGCCGATACGCCCGCAATCATAAAGGTGGTGAGCAAGCACATAATAAAGGCCATTGCCGCCACTTGGTATTGCACCGGAATAAACGAAACTGAAACAATGTTGGTGATAACCAAAGAAGCGCCGAAGCCAGCCGCTGCCGACACCCCGAAAGTGTATGGGTCGGCCAATGGATTATTCAGTGTAGTTTGCATTTGCGCGCCAGACAGCGCCAATGCGCCGCCCACTAAAGGTGCCATTAGAGACATCGGCATCCGAATATCCCAAATAATGATGCGGCTGGCCACATCACTGGTACTTGGATGGAAAATACCATTTAACACCTGTGACAGCGTTAAGCCTTGAGAGCCAATCAAAATATCCGCAACAACAAACACTAGACTCAGTACAAAAAAGATCCCAAGTGCGACCTTTTTTTTCCGTGTTCGAGCTCGATGCAGGCTCAATGCCTGCATCATTTCTTGTCCAGCTATCGATGTATTGGAAATCGATGTGTTTGAAGCCGATGGGTTTGAAACCGATGGGTTTGAAACCGATGGGTTTGAAACCGAAGCTGCCGTCGCGGCTTCTGGCAAGTAAAGAGCATCACTCACAGCTGCATTGCCTTGAAGTTATTTTGACCGAAGATTCCCGACGCATCGCGATCCGCGAACCGCTTATTCATCTCTTCAAAGGTCTTCTCTGGGTTGAGAGATTTAAATAACTCAGGATGAATCCATTTCGCAAAGTATTCCATCGCGACCAAGTTATATGGTGAGTTATAAAACGGCATATAAATCGAATACACGTCATGATCTTGATAACCTTTAACGGCTTTCAACCACGGGCGGTTCATTAACGAACTGGTTGCCTTCGCAATAGCTGCATCATTAAGCGGTGCATACCCAAAAGGAATGCCTGCTGTCGCATTGCCTTTTTTGTCTATCCAGCCTGTCGTTTGCATGATGTATACATCAGGCTGCGCGATGATGACGCTTTCAGGTGACATTTTTCCAGTGACTGCACCTTTGAGTGGCTTCTCCGCAATGTTGGTTGCATGCAAGAATGGGATGTATGCGCCCATGTTGCCAGAGGCAAACGTATTACAGCACGAACCGTCATACCCTGCTGCACGCTCAATAAAGACTTTTTTATTCAGCTCTTTGGTCGATAAAGTTGCCAACGTATCCTTAATCATTTGCACGTGTTGCTGATAATACTTAGCGAACGCCTGTCCTTCAGCTTTATACCCTAGCGCTGTCGCTAAGCTGGTTACAGATTTTACTGTGTTCTTGACGGGCTTTTCACGAAAGTCGATCGCGAGCACTTTGATGCCCGCTTCATCTAACTTTTTCAGCAGACCTTTTTCTTCCGCCAACTTGATATTGGAAAGATCAACAACAAACAAGTCAGGCTTATTTTTCATATTGATAAAACGCTCGGCGTCAAATTCACCCGATTTAATTTTACCAATCTTCAGCACATTCTTAAGCTGTGGGTAGTCTTTTATGTAGCTGGCATACATGCTCGGCGCAGAGACACGCATATCATCGCGCCACGCGACCAAATGATCTGCCGCTTTCTTCTGATACATAATTTCTAAAAGAGGAAAGACCCGCCCAGTCGACAAAGCGATATTCTGCGGCTGATGTTCTAAGGTAATGGTTCTCCCTGCAACATCGGTCACCGTAACTGGATACGTGTCAGCCATTGCTGAAGAAGAAAAGACAACAAGAGAAAGCAGAGCATAAGCGGCAAGAGAAATGCGCGCAGAGATTAATTTTTTTATTCCTGACATATCGAACTACAAACAATAAGCAAAATAACAATGATAACGATTATCATTATGTATCTAGATTTTTGCAACCCTATTTTTGCCTGGATATCACTTCGATAACAACAGGATCACCTCACGCCATTCAATCCAAATGATACTAATTGCATACATATTTTTTCACCAACCCCTTATTAAGGCTCACCTTTCGTACAGCACAAGCCCACATTAAGTAGAGTAAAAGTGAGCCAATCACCGCAATATATTGATCTGAGTCGCAAAATTATGTGCCGTAAAGGTTAACAGAATGAAAAGATAATGATCCCTGCAAATCCTTACCAGACAGAGGTATTCACCAAAACAATTCATTCCTGTAGATTAAAATTGCATATTTATATTTTATATTTAAATTTTATTGCATTTCAGACAAAACAAACAAATAAGATAAATACCCACTAAAAATCAACATGTTAAATTGAAATAAACAATAATTCATAATAACTATATTTACCCGCACAGCCTATTCGCCATCATTTGACAGAGTAAAACTTATTGAGCAGTCTGACTTTCGAATTAACCTGGTGATGACATCAAACCGACAAGAGTGTGAGTTTTCATCAAATAACAGGGAACCGGACAAGGAATTCCCAAAATAAGAAAAGGCAGTGGATTATTATGAAAAGAACGCTTATTGCACTAGCAGTACTTGCGGCCGCAGGTAGCGCAAACGCAGCACAGATCTATGGTTCAGATACATCTAAAGTATCTATGAAGGGTGAGATCGATTCTTACTTATCGACTTTTAAGCAAGACACCAGCGCAACAGCCGATACTAAACGCAGTCCAGACGTGGACATGTGGGCTAAGATCCAAATCGACGCCGAGCACCAATTGAATGACAAGTTTACGGCATTTGGCTCTTTTGAAATCGAGTCTAGCTCAGGTTACGATCTAACAGCTGACAGTGACTTCGATGCCGTATTTGATGACCTTTATGCTGGTGTAAAAACAGACACTTGGGGTGTTGCAATCGGTGAGCATGGCGATTGGGGCGACTCAATGGATGCTACAGAAAAAGACGATATCACCAACGAAGGTTACTACCTAGGTAATGCTGGCGGCCACCATACTGAATCATCTGGCCATGGCATCAGCTACAAATACTACGGTATTGATGGCCTAACTTATATTGCCGATATCACGACTGATCAAACAGATGGCGTCGACCCAACATACGGTACCTCTTTAGACTATACAATGGGCAACTACAGCGTCGGTGCGTCTTTCCAAGCTGGTGATCAAGCGACGGGTATAACTGGAGTTACTGGTACATATGCAGCGACAGACTACTACAAAGGTGGTATTTCTGCCTCAGCGACATTTGGTGGTTTCTACGCAGCAGCAACCTATGTGGCCTACGAAGGCGTTAACGGCTTTGGTTTCTTCGACGCAGCTACAGCAGGGACAGCCCCTACTGTCACTGGGGCTGATTTTTACGAAGGTAATTCTTACGGCCTAGCAGCATCTTATACTATTGATAAGGTTCGCTTGTATTCAACTTATGCAGTAATGTCTAACGACAAAGTAACCGCTGTGACAAGTACTACCAGCGCAACAACTGACGTAAACGATGCCGATGTGTCCAACTGGGTGCTAGGTACTGACTACACCATCTCTGACAACTTGCTTGTCTTTGCCGAATATCAAACTTCTACTGCTGAGTCTGGATTCACAAAGACTGTCGACTATGACGCATATTCTGTCATTCTTGGGTCGTACTACACATTCTAATTACTCTAAATTGTCCATAATTTAGTTTATATTCAAAGCCAACTTATTCGTTGGCTTTTCTTGTACTTTAGTTTGGGAGAACTGTATGACGTTTAAGCGTGTATTTGTGGCATGCCTCTTAGCCTTGATGTCAGGGTTTGCATCGGCGGCGACCCTTAAAGCCAATTCAGGTATTGAAATCGCGGTACTAAACGGTGAGAAAGTGGCAAGTAAGACTGCGCTTCTTCAACCGGGTGATAACCAACTTGTGCTGGAGTTTGGCACCCGATTACAAAAAGGGGCTCAGCGCGAATATCTAAGCACCGCGCCTTACGTGGTGGTGATTCGAAGTGAAGGGCAGCAGGAAATTGAAGTTAACGCTATTTCTCAGCAATATGGAAAAATCAAATCACTCTCTGACAACAATCAGCCAATGTTTGTCTTCACCAGCCAAGGTAAAGAGATTCTAAGTAAACAATTTGTTTTACCCGCACCGGCAGGCGCTTTCCCCTATCAAAATGTATTAGCCGTCATCACCGCCTACAACAAGAAAAATGGCTTAGTGTTTGAATCTGGAAAAATCCGCGAGCTAAAAAAAGAAGTTGAGCAAGCCTCCGGTAAGAAATCCGTGACGGGTGAAACTGAGAATGTATTGCAACTGAAACTTTGGTATAGCCGCGCATCAAATGCAGAGCGTTCACAATTCAACCAGTGGATTTTGCAACAGGCTAAACAAAGTTAAATTAAACTTAGCTAAGCTAAGCTAAGCTAAGCTAGATTAAACCAAGCTAAGTAAATTTCAGCCAAGCAGAGCTCGAATACTCCGACGCAGCGTGTATTTAATCGATACTCACAAACGCGCGCTGCGGCCCCTGCCCGTTTTCACTCAATTTATCGTCGGGGTTAAACAACTGGCACGATTTCATACTTAAACAGCCGCAACCAATACAGCCAGTCAAATTGTCTCTAAGCTCTTGAGTTTTTCTTATTCGCGCATCCAGATCTTTTTGCCACTTATTCGCGACTCTTTGCCAGTCTCGCTTCGTTGCATTGCGATTCATTGGCAAACCCTCTAGCTCTCGCATGATCTCTTCCAACGTAAAACCCACCGATTGAGCCACCTGAATCAAAGCCACTCGTCTCAACGTTGAAGGGTGGTAGCGACGCTGATTACCTTGAGTGCGAATAGACGCTATTAGGTTTTTGGTCTCGTAAAAGCGCAGCGCCGATTGGGCGACGCCGCTTCTCACAGCCAATTCACCAATGGTTAAAAATACTTTCCCCACCATAATTTCTCTTCCAATAAAGCCATTGACTTAAAGTTAACTTCAACTTTTATACTGCGCTTCGCTTATGAATTCAAGCACACAATATTCTTTCATTCAATTTGGCAATCATCTATGTTGAGAAACGTACTTACTTTAATTTCCGTTGGCCTCATATGGGGATCACAATTTATCGTCATGCACTCGGCACTCGCCGAGTTCTCACCACTTTGGGTCGGGACAATTCGCTCTATTATTGGCGCTCTATCATTAGTGGTCATCTGCCGCACTCTAAAGCTCTCTGGTAGCATGAGTCAATGGCGGCTCTTTGCCTTAATCGGCTTATTAGAAGGCGCAATCCCATTCGTGCTCATTCCTTGGGGCCAACAGCATTTAGCCAGCTCCATCGCCGCTATATTGATGGGAACCATGCCTTTCTACGCAACACTCTTAGCCCCCATATTAATCAAAGGGGCTCGAATTGCGGCGAATCAGTGGCTAAGTGTGACGATTGGGTTTGTTGGTCTATTGGTCTTGTTCTATCCGAAATTGTCGCAAGGTGTCGGCGATATCGACATCCTCAGCTCATTGGCGATTGTTGTTGCAGCCACCTGCTTTGCTTTGGCTCTATTGCTACTTTCCCGAGTGAAAGCCGAACACCCGATCGTCGTGGCGCGTAATTCGCTGATTGCATCAAGTGTGTTACTTATCGTCGTGAGCCCTATTCTTAGCGCGCCACCTCACTGGCACACCATATCAACCGATGGAGGCTTATCATTACTTTACCTCGGCGTTGTATGCGCTGGCGTGGTCGATTATCTATATATGTTGCTATTAAAAAATGCGGGGGCTGTCTTCGCCTCAATGGCCAATTACATTGTGCCCGCGGTTGGCGTCATCATTGGGGCTGCCATTAATCATGAAGTGATCCGCACAACGACTTGGGCAGCGTTATTGATCATCTTATCGGCACTGGCAGTGAACCAACTATTAGCAAAAAAGCCTACATAAATTGCGCTAAACTCATGACTAAGTTCCGCAGTCAATCGTGAGTGAAATATGTACTTCGGTGTCAGCAAAAATATCGGCCGTGAGCTTAAACCTTGCTTCGGATTTCACGAATTCAATCGCCCTCAAACTAAAAAAATGCGGGCGTTTGAAACATTTTTAGAAGATTGCCAACAAGATTTATTCACCTGTATGAAGTTGTATTGCGCATCCAATGGCGACGACATTGATGAGTTAATCAAAAATAAAGTGGATTTCGATCAGCACTACGATCACTTAACCCGCTACTCTATCCTGCGAGACAAGCTAATCGATACTCACCAACATATCGAGATCTACATAAAAGGTGACACGGTCAAACTAGGCTACGACAAAAAAATAAATAAATGGCTCTGTAATGTATTCGATTACACCGAGAACCTATGCCCTGCGAGCGTGTCATGTCAAGTAATGAAGGCA
The DNA here is from genome assembly GCF_050337555.1 of Vibrio profundum. Classification (NCBI taxonomy): domain Bacteria; kingdom Pseudomonadati; phylum Pseudomonadota; class Gammaproteobacteria; order Vibrionales; family Vibrionaceae; genus Vibrio; species Vibrio profundum. Next base: position 327,652 of record NZ_JAKJTA010000003.1, on the reverse strand, counting down.
AAAAGAAATACGACACTTTCTCGCTATCAGAAAGATTTTGAGTCACTCATGGCCGTGCTCATGACTTCATTTCTTATCATTCTCACACTGGTGATTGTCAGGCATTTTTTAAAATAATGACTGCGAAGTGATAGGATTACGTGTCGCTGGGGGGAGTGAGGTTATCATCTAAAGTAATCCTCAACGATGCTTTGGTAAGTGCCGTCTTGCTTCATTTCCTGAATCGCTCCATCAAACTTATCCCTCACATCAATGAGCCCGTTTTTTTTCGAAAAAGCAATGTAGCTCGGGGTTGACTGAATGGCTGGCTCCAGCGCAACAACCTTAGAAGACACACCCATTGATTTAGCGACCCACAATGCACCAAACAAATTGTTCACCCAAAGATCCACTCTTCCTTGCTGGAGCATCTTTACACACTGCTGAGCTGAGCGAGTTTGGTATATTTTTGTCAGTACTTTGTCCTTAACCGCCCTATCAAACTTAGCCCCATAGCTGATGTCGATAACGACGCAAAACGAATATTGCTTAAGAGACGCCATATCTCCTTGATACTTAATCGTGTTCCCTTTCTTCATGAAAAAAGACACCGCCTGATCAAATAGAACTTGATCAATATAATCGGCAAATTGAGTTCGTTCGTGAGTCTTAAACACAGTGTAGATTGCGTCTGCATTACCCGTTTCTACGTAGCGGATGGCACGCGCCCAAGGTAATATCTCAATCGTAATGGGCTGATTGATCCGTGTGAAGGCTTCTTTCACAACCCGAGTCGCTACTCCCTCCACGTGATCGCCTTTACTATACACATAAGGGGGGTACTCTAACGTCACTAAACGTAATGGTCGTGCACTTGCGTCATCGATCAACAGGCTAAAAACCACACTTAATAGAAGCAAGCTTTGACAACCTTTCAGCATATCTGTCGCCCCTCCTTTATCTAATTTGAAGCCAATCCTCTATTTTAACTATAGCTTCCATCACGATATTTCGATTCTCCGTGTGTCACTCCATCGGACAGATTAAAATCATAAAATATATATGCGCCGTTTACTTGCTTGAGTTAACCTCATAAAAGCGGCAGAATACGCGCCTTTGTTTGCTTGCGATGCGAATACTGCCTTATGATATAGGCACCACTATTTTCCCGCCTGTTGAATACAACATTACCCAACCGAGAGTCATCAATATGAGTTTTTCCCACTTGGGGCTATCTGCTCCCATTTTAAAAGCCGTGACAGAGCAAGGCTACGACACCCCAACTCCGATTCAGGAGGGTGCGATCCCTGCGGTCATTGAGGGACAAGACGTGATGGCTGCGGCGCAGACAGGTACGGGCAAAACAGCAGGCTTTACGCTACCGATACTAGAAAAACTCAGTTCTGGGCAAAGAGCAAAGAGCAACCATGTGCGCGCGCTCATCCTCACCCCGACCCGTGAATTAGCGGCACAGATCCAAGACAATGTCGCTAAATACAGCAAGTATTTACCACTCACGTCACACGTGGTCTTCGGTGGTGTAAAAATCAACCCGCAGATGATGAACCTGCGCAAAGGCAGCGACATTTTAGTGGCGACGCCTGGCCGATTGATGGATTTGCATCAACAAAATGCCGTGAAATTTTCTCAAGTAGAAATATTGGTGCTAGATGAAGCCGACCGCATGCTCGATATGGGTTTCATTCGCGATATTCGCAAGATACTCAATTTGCTTCCTCGCCAACGACAAAATCTACTGTTCTCGGCGACTTTCTCTCCTGATATTGTCGAGCTTGCCAAAGGCTTGGTCAATAACCCTGTTGAGATTTCAGTGAACCCGACGAACTCGACAGCAAAAACCGTTGAACAAAGTATTTACCCAGCTGACCAACGTAAAAAAGCACCAATGCTGGCGAAACTCATCCAAGAAGGCAATTGGCACCAAGTGCTGGTTTTTTGCCGCACGAAACATGGCGCTAACCGCTTGGCGCAATACCTAAATGATCAAGATATTACCGCGGCTGCAATCCATGGCAACAAGAGCCAAGGGGCACGTACCCGAGCATTAGCCGAGTTTAAGTCGAATGATATTCGTGTGTTGGTTGCTACCGACATCGCAGCTCGTGGTATCGATATTCCGCAACTACCTCAAGTTGTCAACTTTGATTTGCCGAATGTTGCAGAAGACTACGTACACCGAATTGGGCGCACCGGCCGTGCTGGAGAAGTAGGTAAAGCCTTTTCATTAGTGTGTGCCGACGAAGCGGCTGAATTATTTGCGATCGAAAGGTTAATTCAGCAAGTGCTAGACAGGCGTGAACTTGAAGGCTACCCAGTGACTAACACTCTACCTGAGTCTAGACTCGACTCTCGCCCAATGAAGCCGAAAAAAGCGAAGAAACCGAAAAAGCACAACCATGCAGATGGTCAGCGCTCGTCAGATAATGCCCGTGGACACAAGCCAGTCGGTAAAAACCGTCGCCACATCAACAATGGCAACAATACTAGCGGTAATAGTAACGGCAGTAATAGTGGTAATAACGAGGCAAGCTCAACGACACGTAAGCCAGCCAGGCGTAAACCTCAACAAACAAGCGGACAGAACAACACATCTGGTGATAAAGCAAGCCAAAATCCAGCCTCTCGTCGGCCTCGTCGTCCATCAAACAAGCCAGTATCTCGCGACTAATATCAGTCGAAGATAAATAACGCACCTGTTCGAAAGCTACCCGTCTTGCCGTGGTAGCTTTCTTCTTTTCTCTGCTTTAACCCAGAACTAAAACACTCTTCAGTTTAAAGTGAACTTTCGTCAGCTTCGCTCTCAACGGGACTAAGCAGTTAATCAAGAAAAAGATTCCCCCCTTATCCTGCACTATCGCTACTTCAATACTCGGCGAGATTTCCAGTAATGATCTTTCCAATACACATTGTTTAAACTGGAAATCATCACACCTTTACTTGTCGAGGCATGTAAGAATCTATGTCTATCAAGATAGATCCCCACATGGTGACTAAAGAACCCCGTTTTAAAGAACACGAGATCCCCAGGCCTTAAATGTGACTTAGACACAGAGAAGCCCTGTTCGGATTGTTCTTCAGCCGTTCTATTCAACCGAACACCAAATTGACTGTGAAATGTCGTGCGAGTAAAGCCTGAACAATCGATCCCAGAATGCGAATAACCACCATATTGATACCTCACTCCTTTCCAGTGAGAGTATTGAGCGTATAAACGATGCAATACTTGCGATTGATTGTAATGCTTAAGAGGCGGGGTAGCCCTATGATGATTGGTCTTGTGATGGTGCGATACTGAATACTGATGGGGAGGTGACGAAGCACAAGCACTCAACAGCAGAGCAATGACAATTAAACCTATCTTTTTAAACATTCGTACTCTCACTTCTATCCAATTGAACACCAGCGACCCTCTACTCACATTAATTCAACTAACCGTGATTCAACTAACCGTCATTCAAATAACAGTAGCTCAACACCGCCGCGATTTGGCGTGCATTGTGACGGAAGAAGCAGAAGATGTGTTCTGCTCAGGTAAAACCTCACTCGTCATACTTCCGATAACGTCTAAGGCACGACCCCCTCAGTTACGTTCACAAAATAGAGGGCTCCTTGGAGCCTTGGCAAAATACACCTTTATCGGAACTTGCATATATACTTAGTGAAAACTTACGTGAGGGCCGTGGCTATGACTAAACTACTCGCATGCTTCATCAGCAGTTTTATACTCGCCTTGCCAGTGTCCGCCGAACAGCTTCCGGCCCCCTCTGGCGAGCCAATTCTATGGGTATCAGGCAACATCGCGCATTCAAACAGTGATAAAGGCGTCGAGCTAGACCAAGCTATGGTCGATAAACTAACCAATCACACTGTTTCGACAAACAATCACGTGGTATCAAAAGTCGCCGACTACCAAGGGCCAAAACTAGAGAGTGTATTGAGCTTAGTGGGAGCCCGTGGTTCAGATGTAAAAATTGTAGCTTGGGACGATTACGTGGTCACTATACCTATCGAAACGATTAAAAAGTACGGCGTTTTGCTAGCGACACATGAAAACGGCGTTAGGATGACACTCGATGACAAAGGTCCGTTCTTTGTCGTATTCCCGTTTAGCCAATATGCGGAGTTGAGAAATGACTTGTATTACAACCTTTCAGTATGGCAAGTAAGAGATATTATCGTTAAGTAACCGTGATGTTTCCTAAATCGCCACTTAAAGGTAAAACCTTCATCGCAGTGATATTATCTCTGTGTACTGGGTTGCTGTTCTCAATCAGCTACATTTTTTATTCTTCCAGTCAAAGTGAGGATCTGCAAACTCAGCCCTATGTAGCGATCGTGAACAATAATCTAGGAGCAAAGACTAAGGTGCTTCTTCTCAAAGCGAAAGCCCTTACTTACTTGAACAGCCCAAGCAAAAAAAATTTAACTACATTAAAGCTGAAGTCCCGAGCCTATAAATCGAGCATATTACAAGATCTATCCAGTGAGAAAACTATTCTCATACATAAAGCCTATGGGAACTATAAAGAGCTCACCAGTATTGTCGACCAAATAACTCGGCTTGCAGAGAAGATTCAATCTGTTGATCAAGAAAGAGAAAACTTAGATCTAACTCGCAACATCATTGAGGACATTGACAGCACTTACGTTTACATTAATGAGTATTTATCTGAGTTTATTGCTTCAGTCCAGCGCGACCAAATCAACCAATTAAATTCGCGAGAGGAGTATTATAAGAAGCAATATATCTATTACTCCTTTATCCTAATTACATCCCTTGCCATCATCATCATTGTTTCCTATTTGTATATGAGCCAAATAAAGCTATTTGATAATTTAAAGTTGCAAAGCCTTCAGATGAGAAAAGCGCAGAAAAAAGCAGAAGCGAGTGCGGAAGCAAAAGCGAAGTTTTTGGCCAATATGTCTCATGAAATTCGAACCCCTCTCAACGCGATAATTGGCTTAAGTGATAGTGAGTATTACCAGAGCACAGAGGAAAGCATTCAACGTAAAATAAAAATGATCAATAATTCCGGCGATCACCTATTAGGTTTAATCAATGACGTGTTAGACATTAGCAAAATCGACGCTGGTAAACTTAATATTAACCAGCAAGATTTTGACCTCGACGAAGTCATAGACAAAATCCGCATGATGTTTTTCGAAATGGGGGACCAGAAACAAATCGACGTGCTACTTATCACACCACCCAATAAACGCTATACGTTGAACTCCGACCCGATAAAAATTACACAAATTATCTCAAACCTATGCTCCAACGCCCTCAAGTTCACCGAAGAAGGTCATATCATCGTCGATATTCAAGTATTGCAGCGAACCAATGATCAACTTTGTGTAACGGTATCTGATAGCGGGATAGGGATAGATAGCAAACAACTAGCCACTATTTTCAGCGAGTTTTCTCAAGCTGATGACTCGATCTCCCGCAAATATGGTGGCACTGGATTGGGACTATCCATTTGCCAAAGACTCAGTGTGCTACTCGGCGGCAATATTTCCGTTGAAAGTACTGTAGGACAAGGCGCAAAATTTACGGTCACGGTTCCAATCAAAGTCATTGTAGAAGCTGATATTATTCCGCCCTACGAACACAAAACCTCATTGGCTATCTACCCCAGCATACCTCACATCGATCACTATATAATCGATGATTTAGCTCATATGGATTACTATGATGAACACAGCGACGTGGCACTGTATTTTCACCATAGTACTCACAGCCTTAACGACGAAATAATGCATTTAAAATCACGTTTTTCAGGCCCAAAGTTTGTTATTTCTGACTGGCAGAACTGCATGGAACCTCAAGATGACATCCATTACCTTGCCAAACCCTACACCTCACGTGACATATTAATGGCTTTGACTGCGCTGGAGACTTCTGCCGCTCCAACTGCACAACAAGGTTCCAATAGACCAATCGACGCTTTAACTCTAAATGTACTTATTGTTGAGGATATCAAGGTCAATCAGTTTATCGCTGAGCAAACACTCAATCGCCTCAATACCACTCATCACACGGTTAATAACGGACAAGAGTGCCTAGACTCTCTCCAAGAAAATGACTATCAAGTTATTTTACTGGATATTCAGATGCCAGTGATGGACGGCATTACGGCGATCAAACAGATAAAATCGCGCCATCTCGCCCCGTCAACAATCATAGTGGCGCTCACCGCCAATACTTTTAGTGAAGATATCGCCTATTACTATGATGTTGGCTTTGATGATGTGCTGTCCAAACCATTCAAGCTCGAACAAATGAAGCACTTATTGAATAAATACCGACCAGCACCCGTCAGCTCTTGACGTCTGGGGTGCTAATGACCTCTTAACGTCCTCGACGACTTATCCCCAACCCACTTATAGCGCCACGATATCCAGCACTTCACCAGCTTGACTAGACTCACGTTAGAGATTAAATTGCAGAAATTATTTATTTGATTAGATGGATAATTTTCACAAATTATTCAAACACGTGACCAATGAGTATTTACCGACTTAAACCTTATTTCCAAACTCTTTTACGCCCTTGCGTCAAGCTACTGGCTTTCCTCGGCGTCACGGCCAATCAAGTTACAATATTTGCAGCCCTGATCAGCGTAACCGCCGCCGCTACTCTATTTGCACTGGGTGAAAGCCCGTATTGGTTTTGGCTACCTGTCATCTTATTTGTACGCATGGCACTCAACGCCATCGATGGCATGTTGGCACGTGAACATCATATGCAATCCGTGCTTGGTGGCGTGTTAAACGAGCTGGGAGATTTGATCGCTGATGCTGCCATCTATTTGAGTTTTATTGCTATCTCTGGATTTAGCGCAACCATGCTATTTATCTTCGTGTTGCTATCATGGCTAAGCGAAATCATTGCCATCCTAGCCGCACAACATACCGATTCTAGGCCAAACCATGGCCCACTGGGTAAAAGTGACCGCGCGACATTATTTTCAATACTCGCCATTTTAGTCGGGTTCAATGTTGATCTCACGGCGTGGGGCGATGGTGTTATAGCAATCGCCTGTTTGGCTCTTCTCGTCACCAGCTACCGACGATTACGCACCATCATTTAGGACAATTATGAACTCAACGCAAAGCAACTTTATTTCATGGGACCAAACAAAAATCGTCTATCGCAGCTGGGGAGCCGAAAATACGGAAAAAGGTATTGTGGTTTTACTCCACCGTGGGCACGAACACTCCGGTAGAATGGAAGCGATGGCGCAGCATTTCACCAACGACGGTTATTCTGTCTATGCATGGGACGCGCGCGGCAATGGCCTGTCGGAAGGAGAAAGAGACCACGCCGAGCACTTTTCAGTTCTAGTGCGTGATTTGCAGCTATTTGTCGAAAGAATTCTCACCGAAACTCACGCTAACTATCAAGATATTGTGGTAGTCGCCAGTAGTATGGGCGCTGTGATTGCCAGTAGCTGGGTACACGACTACGCACCAAATATTCGCGGCATGATCTTAGCCACCACCGCTTTGAACATTCGTTTATATGTCCCTTTTGCCATTCCCATGCTAAAAGTCGCCCGAAAGTTGGCGCTAATGCCTAAGGTTAGCAGCTACGTTAAATCAAAAGTATTGACTCATGATCGCGCTCAGCAGCGTACCTATAATGAAGACCCGCTGATTTCCAACTCTATCTCAACCGATCTACTTATTGACACTTTCCAAACTGGCCAGAGGCTACTCGACGATGCGCCAAGTATCCAGACGCCCACTTTAGTCATGTGTGCGGGGAAAGATTGGGTTGTTAGCCGTCGTACTCAGCGTAAGTTTTACCAGCGTCTCTCATCCGCAAAAAAAGAATGGGCCTACTACCCTGATTCTTATCATGCTCTTTTCCATGAAGACGACCAAATTGCAGTATTCGAGCGGTGTTCAACGTTTATTGACGAATGTTTCCAGCTTCCCGTAGCGAATATTGATACGACGAATAGCCACAAATACGGCAGCAGTAAAGACAAAATGGATGTCTGTAACCTGCCAAGCCTCAATCCAGTTTATCCACTAACAAAATTAACTTTTAGTAGCATTGGTAAATTGAGCCAAGGCATAAAAGTTGGCTTAGAAAGTGGCTTTGACTCAGGCCGCTCTCTTGATTATGTCTACCAGAACCAACCCCAAGGTAAAACACCGATTGGTAAACTGATCGATAAAATTTATCTCAATAGCCCTGGCTGGCAAGGCATTCGATCCCGTAAAACCATCATCAATGAGCTGTTAACGAAATATACATCGCAAGACCAGCCGATGAATCTATTGGATATCGCCAGCGGCAACGGGTACTACCTGTTTGAATTACTGCAAAATAACCCAGCGATCACCGCTCAGATGCGTGATTTCGAATCATCGAATGTCGAGATAATCAATAAAAAAGCCGAACAGTTAAACCTTAGCGACCGCGCTCATGCCATTCAAGCGGATGCTTTTTCTGCCACATCGTATAACACTGAACAAAACTACCAATTGGCCATTGCCTCTGGACTGTTTGAACTATTTTCCGATAACGCACTCATTACGGCAGCGCTCGCGGGAATTCATCAACAGCTAGACGCCGATGGGTACGTGCTCTATACCAACCAGCTTTGGCACCCACAGCAAGAGTTCATCGCGAGAACCTTAACAAACCACAGAGGCCAACCTTGGCTAATGCGCTGCCGCTCGCAGGCGGAAATGGACGCACTGGTAAAACAGGCTGGCTTTGAAAAAGTCGAGATGCAGATTGACCCATCCGGCCTATTCTCAGTCTCTGTTGCCAAAAAACGATGAACCCGTCACCACCTTTCCAGCGCGCTATGCTGATGTCGGGTGGTGGCTCTCGGTTTGGCTACTATTTAGGGATCTACGCTGCAGCGCTTGAGATGGAGCAAGCACCCGATGTAATTTTCGCTACCTGCGGCGGAGCAATTGCAGCGGGCTTAGTCAGCGCCTTTGATAGTACCAATGAGCAAAAGCAAGCTCTGCTCAGTGAAGAAATGTTTGATATGCTGCGCCGCTTTGAGTGGAACCCAAACCAATCGCTACGCAAGTCGCTGACGAGCACTGCGTGCCGAGTGCTATCATCTCGCCCCAGCCGCACTTTTCCCGATTTGTCAGCCGATGCTTTATTTCGCATTCGCGGTGAAGGAATCCTATTTCCCTTCAAAGTAGACTATTCTTCAAAGAATTTGTCTGCCAGAACCTTAGAAGTCGCCATTGTGGGCTCACAGCTGTGCTTTGATCCTCATCAAATAGGCGAGCGCCGAGCCCAAGAGCCCTTGTTCAAACAAGTCATTTTTTCCAACCCCGCTATTTCCGAGGCGATGCAAGGGGCAGGCTTTCAGCCGCCATCCTCAATGATCGCACCGACACTCCATCTAGACAGCAAGACGTCATTCCAAGACGCAATTCATATTTCCCTGAGTGATATCTACTACTTACCGCCCTATCGGCTCAACCAGCATCAATATATGGGTGGGATGCTGGACCTAGTTCCATTTGAATTAGCCGCACATTGCTGCCATTCACTGATTTTAGAAGAAAAGCCACCCTTTGCGCGCTTCACCGCTGTACCAGCATTTAAGCATCTACTAGGATACGACCCAAACCAAAAACTCGACGCAATTCCACGCCGAGCGCAAGACGTTTGGATCAATACGACCGACGCCGCAACTCAATTGAAACATCGTCAAATCAATAAACGTATCGAGTGGCGAAATCGACAAATTGCGCTTGTCATGCCCAATAATTACGACCAGTACCGGGCGATGATGGAAGCCCAATGGCATTACGGATATCAAAAAGCCTTAGCCGCACTTTCTCCCGTATAGCGCATAGTGAAACTTAGGAAATTTATGAATATCATTATTATTGGCGGCACCAGCGGTATCGGCTTTTCACTGGCTCAACACTATCTAGATACTGGCCATACAGTAACTGTATGCGGCCGAGACTTGTCCAAAATTCCCGAAACCTCTGCCTATCTCCAACTGAACCAAATCCAACTGGATGTCACCATCCAAAGTGAGCTATCGGCATTTTTTTTAGATCAGCAAGATCAAGTGATCGATATCCTGATTTATTGCGCTGGAAAATATTTCAACGAACGCCGCCTAACTCTAAATACTCAAGAAACCGAACAGCTGACCGCGGTTAATAGCACGGCCTTTAAAGCCTGTTTTGACTGGGGAGCGAAAAAGATGCAGGCGCAGAAACACGGGCACCTAGTCACTATTGCATCTGTTGCTGGCTTAGTGCGCAGCGCACAGCCCACTTTATATGGCAATCAGAAAGCTCATATGATTACTTACGCGGGCGAAATCCGAAATCAAATAAAGCACGATGGCGTCAATGTCACTGTGATTGCTCCCGGCTACATCAATACCGAAAAATTAAGAGCACTGAATGGAGGGGATGCTTCACGCAAACCGTTTTTAATTTCAGAGCAGCGCGCCGTCCAACACATAATTCAGGCAATTGACCGCAATAAATCACTAGCGGTGTTCCCAATGAGAATGAAATGGCTCATAAAATCACTAAACTTGCTGCCTTTAGGTTGGGTCACACAGGTATTAAATAGGCGGCGATAACCGCTAACATTGGCGCGCTAAACAATAAGCTATCCACCCTGTCCATCATTCCGCCATGGCCGGGAATTAAGCGGCCCATATCTTTCACACCACTGCGCCTTTTAAACCAAGAAACATAGAGATCTCCGGCTATTCCTAGTGACACCAAAACAAGACTTAACCAAAGTGCACTTAGCAGTGGTAAAGGCGTAATTAACTGCGACACGCCTGTCGCGAGCAACGCAGCAATCAAAGCCCCGCCAACGGCTCCTTCTAAAGTTTTGTTCGGGCTTAGGTTCGGTGCGAGTTTACGCTTACCGAATGCCTTACCGCAGAAATACTGGCACACATCGCACGATTGAGTGACAAAAATTAAATACAGCATCAATCCAAAAACTGTGTCCGGGTCACGATAATAGCGAAGTGATAAACAAGCGGTGATCATAATAAGTAACGCAATGAATATGTTGAACGCGCGCTGGCTCGCAATATCGCATGGTCGACGAAAGCCGTAGAAAAAGACGATAAGCGATATGCCAATTGCTGCAACCGTTAACACGATAGGATTAGCAAAGTAATGCTCAATGAACACCAACATCAACACAACAGCGTGGCCCGCTCCCTGTACTCGTCGCTTTAATTTGCTCACCACCGATATTTCATACACGCTAACCCAACCAATAAACAGCAATAGCACTTGCCGCGCGTTTTCTCCTGAAAAAGTAACAACGGTCAGCAGCAAAATCATCCACCACCACGAGCGCACTCGCAGATAAAAATCTCGTGACACTGAGTGGCTACGCCGGGTCATGAGAGTGCCAAGTGTAATCAGCAGCATGAGAGTCACAATAAACCATTCACTTGCCATCATTATTTTCCTATTGGATTTCCTGTTCAAGTGCCTGTTTGAGCGCCTGTTACTCTTGCTAAAAGGCCACCCCGTGTGAGTCGATCTAGTAAGTCATTGCTCAAGTAGCTCGCCCGTATTACGGCGTTAGGGTTCAAATCCCATATCTTTTCTTTCACCTCTACTGCGGAACCAAACCCAGAAAAAGCCAAATAACACGCCAGCATGGCATAACTTCTGCTCAAACCCATTGTGCAATGAAGATAAACCTGAACATCATCGCTACTTTCATGTATTTCATTCAACTTGCAGCAAAGTGCTAATGCGTCATCGAATGTAATCGGCTGAAGATCGAGCACAGGCAGACTGATATAGATAGGTTTTACGCAATCACCGTACCACTGACTCTTTAATCGATAATCACTTGGCAACTCCGCCCCCAAATCAATAATGTGAGTCAAACTCTTTTGCTCGCTCAGCTCTTTTCCTGTTAACCGCCGCCCAACGCCCAACCATGGTAAAAACGCGTTGACTGGCGTCGTATCTTTGCTGACTTGCCAGCGCCAAAACAACCAATACACCAGACGGTAAGGCGCAAGCAACAGCTTACTTGGGGTTTTCAGCTCACCTCTAGAACCTTTACCTAAAAGTCGCACGCAGTTGGTTTGATACGCGATCGAAATAAGAGCAAAGCCCAGCGCTAAATAACACAGTCCATAGAAAATAATATGAACAACACTGCCTACCTCAAGCCCCAGAAGCATGCAACTTGAAGCCAGTGTAAAATAGATCAGCGCTAATCCAGATATCGCTACCTTTTGGCTCACTAGACAAATGATACTTGCGAGGGCTAACCCACTCACTACATCAACCAAATGATGCTGATGGACAAACAGTGTCGAGGCTACCATCAAGGCGATACCTCCGACTATCAGCACGCGCCGCCAACCCGTAAATCGCTTCACGAATATCACGCCAAGTACAACGCCATACATCACGTGCAGCGAAGGAGCCTGGTTGAAGGGCTTATCCACTGCGCCAATCAAGTCAAAACCTAACTTCCATGGATAAGCGATATTAATGGCTAGCTCGCCAAAAAACAGTGGGTAGAAATAAAACGACCATCCAGCGATAACCGTCGACAATAACAGGCATTGATTTAAAAAGTGAAAGTCTGTGCGGTTGTCGATAAACCAATACGCAAGCAGAAAATAAGCACCGCTGCTGAGGTAAGGCACAATCATCCAAGGGATCAACGGGATCATAGTGTCTAAGTGAGTCGCCATCACTTGGTTAACTTGGTTTGAATCCGCGTACCCATTTGACACTTGATAAATAACGCTAAATAAAATCCCTTGCAGGACAAGCGCCATAAAGCGTGTAAACGGTGAGATTGAGGGCTTTTCTAGGTGTTGTTTCAATGTGTCATTGTCCTAATCAAAAAGTCTCGAAGGCTTCCACGCCAATAGAGAGCTAAGTTGAATTAATCAGCGCTTTTATTTCATTTTTTCAGCTGGTTAGTAATTTTATGCATTTCCGTCTAAAACTCGACTTATTTGACCTGTTTCTCAGTAAAAGTTTGTCTTAATTATAAGGTGGAACCATCAATTCATTAGCAATCCGTTTATTCGTGGTCAGTTCATTAAAGTAGTATTGCCAGGAGGCACTATGTTGAAAGGAATCAAACCAGCCATTATCGCATTGGCTATAGCTCACAGCGGAGCCGCGATCGCGACTACCGCTGAGCTCCCTGCGCTGAATGCGCTCGCAGATAAAACATCGATATCAGGTTTATCGTCCGGCGCTTTCATGGCAGCCCAATTTCACGTGGCTTATTCCAAAGATCTTATGGGGGTGGGTATAGTTGCCGGAGGGCCGTGGAACTGCGCCGCGAACAACCCATATGCGCTACCTATCGTTAACGCAACGACAACTTGTATGAACCCTTGTGAGCTCAACGAAGCATTCTGCCCCACAATGATGTTCCCCAACAGTAACTATCTCGCATCATTGGCAAAACAAGCGGCTAAATCTGAAAGAATCGACAGTACTGAGCATCTAAAAAGCGATAAAGTCTATATTTTTTCGGGAAAAAATGACCATACCGTTGCTACTGGCGTGGTTGATAGCACAGAAAAGTTCTATCAAGTCCTTGGGCTAAAACGGGACCAAATTTTATACGACAAAACCGTGGATGCGGGGCACGCATTTATCACAACCAACCAAGCAGATACCCAGTGTAAAAAAACCCAAGAGCCCTTCATCAACAACTGCGATCTCCCTCAAGCGCAAAAAATCTTTGAACACATTTATGGCTCGCAAAATCCACCGGCGGCGACTTGGACAGGGGAATTAATTGAGTTCGATCAAAGTGCTTTTTTCAACAACGAACTCGCTAGTATGAATAAATCTGCTTTCGTCTACGTCCCAACGAGTTGCCGTACCGAGCAGTGTAAAGTTCATGTCGCGATGCACGGCTGCGAACAAGGAATGTCTGAGATCGGCGATATTTACGTCAAAGGCACTGGCTACCTTGAAGCCGCAGACACGAACAACACTATCGTTTTATTTCCTCAAGTGAAAAAGTCGAGTGGCCCTTATCCGTATAACCCAAAAGGCTGCTGGGATTTTTGGGGCTACAGCGTATCAATGTCACCACTGCTATCTTGGTCGCAGAACTACTCCACTAAAAATGCACCGCAAATGGTCGCGATCAAATCAATGATAGATAAATTGATCAGTCGCCCCGTTCACCTGACGAAGAACTAGTTTTGTTTAGAGCCTTACTGGGCAGTCACACTCTTGATACCAGTAAGGCGTTCCAGTACCAACACCTATCTAGGGTATTTTTCCTTTAAAAAATCTATCAAGGCACGTCTAGCCGCAGACATATGTGTCTGCCGATAATAATACAGATGCCAGCCATCAAATGGGGGGCAATACGGCTCTAGCAACCGAACTAAACGGCCATCTTCAACATATCGCTCTAGCTTGTCTTCCGTCCAAAAAACAATGCCCACTCCTTGTAGCGCCGCCGATAAAGCGAGTTCTCGACTGGAGGTTGTTAGAGATCCTTTCACGTTAACTGACACCCAGCGCTCGTCTTGGTAGAACTCCCAACGGTAAACATCTTTATCAGCCATATAGCGCCAATTGAGGCAGTTATGGTCAAGAAGATCACTGGGAATCACTGGAGCCTTTCGCTGCGAGAGATAACTTGGCGCTGCGGCAGCGGCCATGCGTAATGGGCCGCCTAACGGATAACCAATCATGTCATTGTGCAAAAACTCTCCTAAGCATATCCCTATGTCAAAACCTTGCTGGGTGATATCAACCAATGCGTCTTCGACCATAATATCCAAACAAATATCGGGAAAACGCTGATAAAACTCACCAATAATAGGGGCCAATATCGTTTCTGAAGCCCTTAATGTCGTGTGTATTTTCACCACACCAGAGGTAGTGCCAGAGCTGTGTTGAATGTCCGATACTGCCGCAGCCAATTCTTGCAGTGCAGGCGAAACCCTATGATAAAATTGCACGCCGCTCTCCGTCAATTTGACACTTCGTGTCGTACGACTAAACAACTGTACTCCTACCCTTTGTTCTAACCTTCGAACGATCTGACTCAGCGCTGAAGGAGAAACCTGCAGGGCACTCGCCGCTTGAGAAAAGCTACCTTTGTCAGAGACGGCGAGAAACGCCTTGAGTTCAGAGTATTCACCATTACGCACAATTATATACCTTTAGTTACATAGTCCATGAACATTATGCAGTATTAAAATCTGAGAACAACCGCGCCATACTAGCCCTACTTCGAACACAACTGAAAAGGAAACAACATGGAAAAGTCTAGATTTGATATCGGGTTGGAGCAGTTAACAAACGTTGATGGCAGTGCTGGAGAGAAGGTAATCGAAAGCCTACAAGACATTTGTCCCGATCTCGCGAAAGCAACGGTAGAAAATTTTGGCGATATTTATTCGCGCCCTGGCCTTGATGTGAAGTCGCGAGAGATCGCAACCGTTGCCGCCTTAACCGCGCTAGGTAATTGTCAGCCACAGCTCAAGGTTCACCTCAGCGCAGCCCTCAACGTGGGATGCACAGCAACAGAAATCAAAGAAATCATTTTACAAATGTCAGTCTACGCAGGCTTCCCGGCAGCGCTCAATGGCATGTTCGCCTTAAAAGAAGTGCTGGGCCAGCAAGAGAACACCTCTTTATAGTCAAAGCTTCTGCCAAAGCCCACCGATACATAGACTAACGTAACTGTGGGCTTTGCAAACGATACTCACTGACACACCTACTTCAGCTCTTGGCTTCAACGTAAAATTGACGACCTCTCCATCAGCCCCCGCAGCATCAGCCTCCGGACCTCTACTAGCCTAAGCAACATCCCCTTAGAGGTAATCACTAAGGCTAAAATCCCAGGGTGATTTCAACTGATTGCGCCCTGAGGGCAATTAATTTCAAATTAAGTCTTTACAATAATCTAAATCAATGTATTATTGTCCTCGCTCTGTCGTTAAGAGTTATTAATGAAACATTAAGTAAAAGCTAAATCCTCAGTATTTCTTCGTTATTGTTGTTATTCTCAGTTTTTCCCTTGCTTTATCGTAAATTAAATAATTCGACTTTCAGTGCACCGTGATATCACGATAATTTAATGAATTCAAATATATAAGGGACACAACATGTCTAATAAAACAACTGGTCTAGTTAAATGGTTCAACGAAACTAAAGGTTTTGGTTTTCTTACTCAAGACAACGGCGGCGCTGACGTATTCGTACACTTCAACGCAATCGCTGCTGACGGTTTCAGAACTCTAACTGAAGGCCAAAAAGTATCTTTTGAAGTAGAGCAAGGTCAAAAAGGCCTTCAAGCAGCTAACGTAACTGCACTATAATTCTTTTAGATGACGCAAATATCTTCTAAGATGATTTGCGTCATCTAATTCTTCTTCATCAACCCAGCACATTTATACCGTATTTCCGAAAGTTAAACATTCCAAACACCTCCTCTCATATTTGTTACGTTTCCTAGTCTTTCTCTCATACTCTATAAATAAAATACATATCTTACGCCATCTCAATGGGCTGCCATTGCGTGGGGCTAAGAAATAACTATATAGGGCAATTATGTCTCGTTCGTTAGGTCGTAAACGGTTTTGGTTTCAACAATGCCGTGGCAAAAGCAATAAGAGCAGTAAGAGCAGTAAGAGCAGTAAGCAAGTCAACAAATGAAAGTTAGTTTCAACATACTAAAGGGTGGTATCTCTTGGCAATCATCCATACACCAATTAAATAGTGACGTACTATTACGTCATGTTCGAGTTAATGGCAATGTGGGAGACCCTGATATGGAATTCTCATATTGTGAAAAGAAACATCAAGGTGATATTTTAAATAGCGCCAATCAACTCATTGGTACATTTCATATTTCTTTTTAACCTGCTCTCTTAATACAATACTTCTACATTCCCTCATATCAACCGTAATCAATACTTTCAGTATGCATAGTACTAATACATTGCAACAACACATTGATTTATGAGGAAATTCTATCTTTTCAGTATGAAGAAATGACATTTGTGGATAGCTAATCCTCTTTTTTGAAATCAGGTATCTCCGTAGCGCATCCACCTACAACTCCGTCATAGCATCTCGTCAGGTTTGAGTTATTTCCAGTCAGACTGCAACGTACCCTACATAAAGCTTAATTAGAGTTAAGTGCACTCGGGCAATGCAGATTGGCGCTCACTCAGTAAGCGCCATCATGAAATTACATCAACTTACCAGCAGTTGTTACGCGAACCATATCCACCCTGCCTTGAGTATTATTGGCTGTTGAACTCATGATATATAAGTTCTTCATATCTTCTCCACCTAATACACAGTCAAACGGATAATGTTCACCAGAAAATGGGATCTCATGTGTCACTTCCCCCGATTGATTAACTCGAATCACAGCCCGACGACCCAACGGATCGGCAACCCACAAGGATCCTTCGCTATCAAGTGCGATGCCATCAGGGGTCATCTTCTCTATCTTGAATAAATCACGCTTATTCGTTAGGTTGCCATCTGAATCCATATCATATTGAGCAACTCTCTCCGCGCAAGATTCAGCCAATATCAATCTCTGATTTTCTTCATCAATCAAGATCCCATTTGCAAACATGGATTGATCGCAAACAGATGAAATATTTTTGTCTTGATCCACCTTAATAACATTTCCAGGTTGCTCCGGATCTTTACCGTATAAAAATCCGATATCGCCAACGTAGACATTGCCCTTTGGATCTGTGACCAAATCATTGAGATAAGATTTAGCTACTGTAGATAAATCAGCGTAGACAGCTAATTCACCGCCATGCCACTGATATAGTTTCTGCTCACGCATAGAAGAAATAATCATAGCACCCGATGGCAACCAGCCGAGCCCTGACGGATATGGCATGTCGAATAACTTGGTTTTTATGCCATCTGAACCGATACAATACACAGCTTGGCCATCAATATCGGTAAAATATAGGCTGCCTTCTCGCCACCTTGATCCCTCAGGAAAACAGATACCACTATTTATAATATTTTCATTAACTTGTAATTGAATAGTCATTTAATTTAAACCGTAAAAATTAATCGTAAAACTGAATAAAACAAAAGAACACAATCTAATCATTTTATTCTATTAAGGTGTCAGGTACACTTTTAGTCTATGAAGCATAGAATTAAGACTCGAAATATAATCGTGCAAATCACCAACATTAGTTGCTATTAGCAATAAACTAATATAAATTTAAGTTGTCGTGATAATCCACGACCTATTTTAATTATTAACATTTCTAACCCATATCACGGTCCGATCGTCTTTATCTTTCCCATCACTGTTATAGCGTGCGACATCAGAGATAAGATCTTTGGCTGGATCTCGTACTTTATTCCGATTTAAAGTTGATATAAATTCAACCAACCCTTGTTCGCCATAATATCCCTCATGACTGGCAGCTTCGGTAATTCCATCCGTATAAAGAATCAGTTCTTCCTCCTGCCTCATTATGAATCGAGTGGCCGTATATGTATAACCAGGAAGAACACCCAATACCAAGTTACTGTCACATACAACTTCCTGAACATCAGGTTGCGAGAGAGAATAAAGAAGAGGTCTGGAGTGCCCAGCATTTGAGACGATACACTCCATTGTTTTCATGTTTATTTTACAGCAGGTAGCTGTTATAAACATAGTTTCGCTATTAAATTCACATAAATATTCATTCAACTCGGTCAATAGCTCTTGAGGCGCTAACTGGCGACTCAATAACACCTTAAACCTTGCTAGAACAAATATCGAAAATATAGAAGCTGCAACATCCTTTCCAGACGCATCTCCGATCAAAATATATAAGCTATCTTCTATTTTACTAACCAAATAGATATCACCACTGATCATATTCCCCTTCTCATATGCGAAGTAAACATCTAAGGAGTCACACTTGTTTTTCCTTTCAAAATCTGACTGAGATAAAAAAGCAGCTTGAATTCGAGAGGCCAGTTCAATACCAGACTTAAGACTCTCACTGTCCTTTTCTTTTTTTATCAGGGAGCAAATGTCACTACGCATACTGTCAACGGAAGAACTGAGTTTATCAAGTTCATAAATTCCAGTCGTCGCCAATATCCTATTATCCAAATCACCAGAAGCAATGCGGTTGACTTCGCTAAGAAGGTTTTCTATGGGTAGTGTCACTGTTTTTATCGACTCTTTAGAAAACCTCCTCAAATAGTACGATATAGCCAGTACCGATGCTAATACGATGAGAAGTGTACCTAGCATTTTTACAATAAGAGGAATAATATATATTTTTATGATAAAGCTAAAGGCTCCCCCCATAAATGTGGGTTTATTATAAAGATACCCTCCGTAATAAGTCCACTTTGAAAACTTGAGCTTATTACTGCCATATAGCCAATTTAGCTTTTCCGTCGGTACATTTTCTTTTTTGCTATCAAGACTGATAAACTGCCGAGGATGATCATCATACTCTTGGCTAACATAGAATACTTGGACATTATTATCCATGTTTGCCTCAGCCGATAAAATCTTAAAAAAAGCATTCATAGAAACGTCGATGATACCGACGGCATACAGGTTATCATGATATAAAAATGGGAAACAATAAGTGACTGTATAGTCAAGGTTCCCAAACTTGCTCGGTTGAGGGGATAGAAAAAAACTTTTTTTATCTTTTAGAGAACGAACAAACCATGGCCTTTGATAATAATGAGTGCCAGTTTTTTTATACACTTGTTCCATACTATCAGCGACAATGTGGTCATCATCATTCATGTAGGTATAAACCCCATAATCCTTATATTTCGGATTAATGGCATAGCCTATTCCATAAAAATAGTTGCTACGATCACCAACTCGCTTAAAAAACTCGATACTGCTTAGTATATTAGTTTCCAAGCGAGTAGGATTAGCGTAGATTTCTTGAAACATATCAGCGGTAGCAGTAATGTTCCCTTCAATACTATCAGACAACCCATGTAAGTGATCAATTTTGTCATCGACAAAATCTAGTTTCTTATCTATCAAATAATTTGTAAGTACATAAAACAGGACGACAAATAACAGTATTACGGTTATCGTTATTAATAAACGACTGGTCTTATATAACTTGTGATAAACGCTCTTGTTTCGGTCTAGCATATAGGCCAACTTTTCACTATGAAATGTATAGTTAATTTAGTATCGAAATCAAATTTTCAATATAAAAGTTCGACGACGATTATCTAAATCGTATCGATAATCTATATTTTCACTAAAAGACTCAACAAGTAATAACCCAAGCCCGCCAATCTCTTGTAGTGGACTTTCCATAGTTTTTTCTTTGGCATTATCAATTACATCCTCCACATTCAAGTCAGATACTGGATACTCGGCATAGGTAATCTCTGTTAAATCTTTAGAAATAATAAACGACACATTTATGGCAGAATCGCTAGGAAGTAAATGATTGAATGAATTCGTCATCAACTCTTCTATAATTAGTTCGACTTTAAAAACCTGTCCTCCCAACTCATTACTAGTGTGAAGGTGTATATCTTCCTTAAAAGAGGCCAGTTCAACCTTGAGATCATAAAGTGCAATATCTAGGTATTCTTTTCTTATATCCATAACACATCCAAAAAGTAATCTATCACAAGCAATCTGATATTATGTTTCATTGTGAACCCTCTGACTCGAGTAATCTCCCTAGGTCTCAGAAATAAGTGAGGCATAGGATTCGATCTATGCCTTCCATGTCAACCCATATATCTAGTATAGAATTTCGGTTCCTTCCTCTATTAAGCGTCCGCTATTGCTAAGGATACACTCTTAGTCTGCTTCACTTTATACAAGTAGGCGAATAGACCACACATTAATAACCCGATAGAAGCTAGGAAAAAAGGCGCGGTTATTGAAGCTGTCATAACAGGACCCATACTAAATGCATTGAGGAACCAAGCGATACCAAATACCGATGTCACACCTCCCATATACTCACCTTGCTCACTAGGATTAACTTGCGCTGCAACTTCAGACATCACGGCAGTGTATAGAATGATCTCAATTAGCGACGCAAAAAACGCAACAAACCCCATCACATAAGGTGATACATAAATTCCAGCTAGCGCGAGTAAAGCGGCGACTGATATTGCGATAAATACCATAACTGTTGCAACATCAAACTTCTTCAGCATTCTGTCTTGAATCCAAAGCGTTGAAGATAAATAACCAGCATTCATTAAAATAAAGAATACACCAACAATCGCGGGGGCGAAGTGGAAGATTTGTTCTAACGCCAAAGGTAACGATTGAGCAAAGTATCCCCAACCTAGTTGTAGAAACAAGAAGCATAGTGCTAATAAGCGTACCCTTTTATCAGTAAACATCACTGAAAAGCTTAATACCAACTTAAGTATATTGAGCTTACTCTCATTGTTTGAAGGGGTTGGAACCTTAGGTAGAAAGATAACGATATTCAACACGTTAATTAACGCTAAGACAGCACCAAACCAAAATGGAAGTACAGAGGAAAGCTCAGGTGTAGTCGCAAAATAGCTTAAGGCGGTGGCCACCAAAGGGCCGATGACCAAGCCGATTGATGCTGCTAAGGTGATTAAGCCTAAATTTCTCATTCGACGATCGTCTGATGAAATATCTAGGATAAATGCCTGCGCCAAGCTAAAGCTACCGCCAAAAAAACCGCACAGAAATCGACTAAACAAAAATACAAACAAAGAGGTAGAGTAAAATGAACCTATGGATAGTGCATAGGAAAGAACGATACCTAAGATTGTGATAATTAATAATTTTTTTCGGCCATAAAGGTCAGAAAGCTTCCCTATTAGAGCACTTCCTATAAATACGCCTAGTGGCCATAGCGCCATTGAAAGTCCGTAGTAGAAATAGCGAGATTCGCGCGCAACAGTATGCGCAAAGAATGGACTCGCCTTAGACATTATTATTTCTGGTATTACGGGAAAGATCAGCCCAACTCCCATAACATCAATGATGATAGTCATCATCAATAGATTGATCACAAGTGGACTATTTTTTTTAACAGCATTCATAGCAACTGGTTCTACTTAAATTGAAAAGTTAAGTCTCCGGAAGTACCCGGAGACTTTGGTTATGTTTGATTAATAAAAATATTAGTGAGTCATTACAAGCATTTTTCTATATGCGTCACGTTCATCTGATATTGATTCTAATAACGACATCAAAAACTCTGGTTCTTTAGCAAGTACATCTTTCACTAACTGCTGATCGATTTTTAACAACCCAAATTCACCAACAAGAGAGTCTAGATGGCCCTTCGAACTAATGGTGGATGTCAGCAATGACCCGGTATTAACTAAGCTGCTTTCAGATAAGATACGAACCGTCCCTTCCCAGCCACCTGGGGAGGCCAATGACAAGCTTGCAAAACCAGAGTAAACAACACTTAGTTCACGGCTGTCGCTTTCAAAAGCAGCGCGCTTATCACCAGAGTATGAGGAAAGTGTTGATTTTAATGCTAATCTTGTCAGCATTTTCTCATCCAGTTTCTCAAACAGAGAATGGCTAGAAAGATAATCAATCCTTGATTTGAGGGCATTCTTCATCATGTCAACTAAATGGACCGCTGTTAATTGTCCCCAATCAAACCCAAGCATGGCCAACGCCTTATTGGTGATACCCTGAATAACAATCGGTTGAGTACTTTCCTTGGATTGTTTCTCGCTCCACCCTAAGTGCAAGAGTTGATCCTCAACATAGCCCTTGAATAATTCACTTTCCGCACGCTCTTTTAACGAATCGATATATTCAGAGACAGAAACTACGTCAATAGCCAATGGGTTATCTTCTGCTGTGAAAATCTCAGCATATTTAACCTTGTTGGGGTTATATACGTGGTAAGTACCACTTTGCAGTGCTTTCCGGTCAAAAATCTTACAGATAGCTTCGGCGGTTTTATCAACACACGACATTTCAACCTGATAGCCATCAAAGATCATTCCCATATTGAAAAAGCTCTTCAATGTCTTGTAAAAGCCATTGCTCTCTAAGTTTGATTGGTGCGTCAGCGTTTGTGAGTTAAATGCCAAGTTACCAACTCGATAAATGCTGGCACGTAACCCACGCTCTCTTGCATCGATGACCCTGTGTTCTCCCAATAACTTAGTCTTGAGATACACATTATCGATACTGTCTTCCACATTAGGAGTGTCACACTCAGCATAAGCCGCAACCTCGCGGCCTTTGATATTGATTCCCTCACAAACGGAGCGAGTCGATATATAGTGGAGACCAACTTGAGAGCCTTTCTCGGCTAGCGCTATCAAGTTTTCTGTAGACAATACATTGGTCCGATAGAAAACTTCATACTCACCGTAATGGCTCACATTAGCCGCAGAGTGAATGATTGCATCTAACCTTGAGATTAAACTCTGATAGCAATCTTGCCCTAAGCCAAGATCCGCTTCTTCAAGATCACTGGAAAACGCCTGTAACTTATTTTGGAACTTTTTATAGTCATCACCAAAGTAATACTCAAGCTTTTCTTCCAAACGTTCACGTGCATGTGAATCGTTTTTACCTCGAACCAACGCAATCACTTCTTTACCCTGCGTAAGAAGGTCAAAAACGATATGCGCGCCTAAGTGACCCGTTGCCCCTGTCACCAGAACACAATCACCATTCACTTTTTCCGCAAGATCTTTTTCTTCTAGTTTGTCCATCCAAGTCTGAGAGCGAGCAACAGCTTTATTGCTTTCAAGTTCGACTTGGCGCTTCAATTCATCACTAGGTGGTCGTGTCAGATTCAGCTTAATCTGATCAAGGTTACTGTTTAAATCAAATGCCTGAATATCAACGTTCTCAGAAATCTGCTTGATCGTAGGATTCTTAAACAGGTCATTAATTTTTAAGTTAAGTCCCTGCTTTTTTGCCTCAGAAATAAAGCCAATCGCCTTGATTGAGTTGCCACCAATGCGGAAAAAGTCATCACAAATCCCAACTCGTGCAAGCCCGAGCGTTTTCTCCCACAGCTTGCATAGCTTCTCTTCAACAAGATCGCGAGGCTCAATGAACTCACTTTCAAAGGTGATTTCAGGCTTTGGCATTGCCTTTCTGTTTACTTTCCCATTTGGGGTCAAAGGGAAAGTGTCCATACGCACAAATGCACTTGGGATCATGTATTCCGGCAGGTGCTTTTTCAGCTCTCCTGTCAGGTCTGAATCTGTAAACTCGGTAGATGAAACATAGTAACCACACAAGTACTTCATCCCTTGCTCATCATCAAGAGCAAGCACTAAAGCATCTGTCACACTAGGAAATTCGATAATGCGGGACTCAATTTCACCCAGCTCAATCCGGAAACCTCGAACCTTAACTTGAAAGTCAATTCTTCCAAGGAAATCTATATTTCCATCCGACTTCAAACGAGCCAAATCACCACTACGGTAGATGTATTCTCCGAGTTCAGGATGATAAATGAACTTTTCCGCGTTCAATTCTGGGCGGTTTAAGTAACCTCGGGCCAGACATTCGCCCCCAATGCATAGCTCACCCGGTACGCCAATCGGGCAAAGGTTTAAGTTTTCGTCCAGAATATACGCTTTGTAATTCGTCAGAGGCTTACCGATCGGCAATGAGCTCATCGCCGTGAGTTCTGTGCCCTTTGGGATATGATACTGAATCGCAGTTACTGTCGTTTCTGTCGGGCCGTATTCATTAATGAAATCACAGCTACCGACGAACTTCTTCGCCAATTCAACCGTACAAGCATCTCCACCAGCAATCACACGCTTGAGATGCGATTTTTCGTTCATGTCAATGCTATTTAAAAACGCCGGAACTGCATGAACATGGGTCGCTTTATGTTCAACTAAGTATTGTTCAAAGTCAGCTGCGTCTAATAATTTGTCTTTACGAATAAGCAGTAGCGAGCAGCCACGGACAAACGCTATCCAAATCTGCTCGACCGATGCATCGAATGAGATTTCTGAGAACTGCAAAATAACTTCGTCATCAGTTACGCCAAACTTATTAATCTGGCCTGAAGCTAAGTTAGTCACCGTTCCTGAGTTTATCTCTACACCCTTAGGATTACCTGTGGTTCCCGAAGTATAAATCACGTACATCACGTCATCGATACTAGGTACGATTGCCGTTGGGCTCGTCGAGTGATGCTGATAATTGATTTGATCAATATTCACCAGCTGATGCTGACTCGATGTAGCCACTGGACCCAATTGATCAACAAAGTTATCTGATACAATCAAGTGTGAGCTTTGTGAGTCTTCGAGAATATAAGCGATTCTGTCTTGCGGGTATTCCTTAGACAGTGGAATATACGCGCTCCCTGCCTTCAAAATGGCCAAGATACTCACGATCATTTCTACAGAGCGATCAACCAAAACCCCTACTTTGCTTCCTGGAGTGACGCCACCGTCCTCAATTAGATAATGAGCTAACTGGTTCGCCTTTTTATCCAATTCTGCATAAGTTAGTTTCACCGACTCAAAAATAACCGCGGTGGTGTTAGGGTTCTTCTGCACACTTTCTTCAAAGAGAGCAATTGGCGTTTTAGTGTTTGGATACGCTTGAGCGGTATCATTGAATACCTCAATGATCTGCTTCTTTTCAGGCGAAGTGATCAGTGAAATACGGCTAAGCTGATCTTCGGCATAATCACTATTTATTACAACGTCAACAGCTTGCAAGAAATGATTCATCAAACGAATAACCATATCTTGACCGAAGAGTGCTGAGCGATAATCGGCGCTCAGTACGTAACGGCCTGCAATTTTGTTCACCATCATAGTGAGGTCAAACTTAGCAACCTTCGGATCCGGCGTCGTAACTTGATATTTCAAGCCACCTGTGTGGTGAGAAGGCTCACTTTCAAAATAGTTAAAGAACACATCAACTAGAGTGCTGTAGTCGCTGCCTAACTCTTGAATAATCTGTTCAAAGTTATAGCCTTGGTGCTTTAATAAGCCCAAACAGTTTTCTTTAACACTTGAAAAGTAGTGAGAGAAACTACTGTCGTTTTCAGCAGACAAACGTAGTGGCAAAGTGTTAACAAACATGCCCACCATATTTTCTACTGAACTATCTAGACGCCCAGATGCGGCGGCACCGAATACCACATCGTTGTTACGTGCATACTTGGACAGAACAAGGCCGTAAACACCGACAAAAAACATATATGGAGTCAGGCTATGCTGCTGACAAAAGCCTTCCACTCGCTTGGCAAGATCGGATGGAATATCTACGCGAGCCGTTTCATTATTGCGATCTAACGCATTGCTCGCGGTTTTCGCTCTTTCATATGGCAGTTCAAGCGCGCTGGCACCATCCAATTGATGTTTCCAGTATGCTTTATTTTCCGAGAAGCTATCAGATGCTAGGTACTGTTGCGCATACCAATACGAATAATCTTTGTAGCTTATCTCAGGAAGTGCATTGATCTTATCGTCATATAGCGCAAAAAGATCGTCCATCAGAGGCTGAACAGAAAGACCATCTACCACAATATGGTGCATATTGAGCACTAATACATGACGATCTCTTTCGATCTCCAGCAAGCCAACACTGATTAGTGGGCCATTGGCGACATCGAAAGGTTGAACCAAATCATAAATGTTACTTTCAATCTCTGATTCCGATATCTTTTTTATCTTCTTAGAAACAGTGACCTGTGGAGAGACATACTGAACAACTTCACCATCCACATAATCGAAACACATTCTCAGTGATTCGTGGCGGTCAACAAGTTGATCAATCGCAAGGCCGAGCTTTTCTTTATCTAGGCTACCTTCAATATTGATGCTCAGGTAGAGGTTATAGGTGGTGTCCGGCCCTTGCAGTTTTTCCGTTAAGTAAATGCCTCTTTGCGCACTCGTGACCGGATAAAATTCGAGCTCAGGAGCTTTGGTAATGGCCTCAATCTTAGTGCTTGAATCCAGAATTGTGGCCAAATCTGCAACTTTCGAGTTTTTAAATATGTCAGAGATATTCACTCTGTACCCAAGCTTAGATAACTTACCAATAAGCGCAACGGCACTAATCGAGCTACCACCAAGTTTGAAGAAGTCGTCAGCCACACCCACGCGCTCGTAGTTAAGTAGCGTTGCAACTTCGTTGACTAAAATAGATTCGGTCTGATTACGAGGAGCTACATATTCTGGCGTCAAAAGGTTTTTATCTGGCTCCGGAAGTCCTCGTCTATCCACTTTACCGTTAGGCGTGAGCGGGAATTCCGTCATATGAACGAAGACATCTGGGATCATGTATTCTGGAACATGCTTGGAGAGTTCGCGTTGCAACTCAACTTCATCAATTTGATGCTGGCTCACATAGTAAGCGCAGAGGTATTTATTGCCATTCGCATCATCCAGAGCCAACACCAAAGAGTCATTAATCTGCTCAATATCGGTTAAACGTGACTCAATTTCACCCAATTCAATTCTGAATCCACGAATTTTCACTTGGAAATCAAGACGACCAAGAAATTCTATGTTGCCATCTTCTTTCCAGCGAGTCAGATCGCCAGTACGATAGATACGGCCAAATTCTGGATGCTGGATAAACTTCTCATCGGTCAGATCTTGTCGATTCAAATACCCCCGAGCCAGTCCAAGCCCTCCAATACACAATTCGCCCGGAACACCCAATGGACATAGATTCAGATTCGCATCCAAAATATGCACTTTGTAGTTTGCTAGCGGTCTACCAATTGGAATATTGGTGTATTCTGCATCCACAACGAAGTCCGTTGTCATAACGGTAGCCTCTGTTGGACCATAGCCATTATGAAGAGTCGTTGGCGACTCTAAGTTCACCTGCTTGAGCTTGTCTCCGCCAACCATGACGTGTTTTAGATCAACAAGAGGGTTTTGCATAAAGACTTCGGAAAACTGGGTTGGCAAAAATGCGCTTCCAATTTTATGTTCTTTAAAATAGTCATAAAGAGAAGGAAGATTTAGCCTCATCTCTTTAGGAATAATATGTAAGCAGCAACCGGACATGAGAGACGGAAAAATCTCAACTACACTAGCATCAAAGCCAAAGCCTGCGTATTTTGTCGTTGCTACTGGGTGAGTTAGCTCATAAGTATCAACATACCAATGACACAGATTGGTCAATGTTCCATGCTCAATCATCACCCCTTTCGGGTTGCCTGTTGTACCTGAGGTATAAATCAGATAAGCAAGGTTTTGACTCAGTGATACACGGCTATCAAGGCGGTCACTTTGGGCACTATAGTTAAATTGATCAAGCGCAATGGTATTACTAAAGACAGCGTTCATCTCACTCTGTAATTCTGAGTGAGTCAGTAGAAGAATACTTTCGCTGTTCTCGAGCATGTATTGGCGACGCTCTAGAGGGTACTCCACCGCGATTGGCACGTAAGCCGCACCGGATTTCAAGACGGCTAAAATAGAGATGATCATCTCGAAACATGGGTCAAATAAGAGCCCAACAACCTTCTCAGGCCCTGCACCGTGCTGCGACACCAAATAATTCGCAAGTCGCGTTGATGCATCATCGAGCTCTTGGTAAGTCATGGCATCGCCATCAAATGCCAGCGCGTTGCTGTTCGGATATTTGTTCACTACATCAGAAAACAACTCAACAAATTGTTTGTCTTTCGGATACATGGCATCCGTGTTATTAAATTGCTCCAGCATCAACGCCTTTTCATCGTGACCAAGGTAATCAATACGTTTTAAATCAGCCTGAGGATCGGTAAGTAAATTGGATAGCAAGTTGACAAAATGGACACTCAATCGAGGTAAGATTGGGGACTCAATCTTGTTGGAGTATACAAACTGATACTTCACAGTATCGTCAATCAATTGAACGGCAAAGTTAAGGTCACTGTCACCAAGGTTTACCGCGACAGGTGAGGCTTGCCATTGTTCCGATGGAGCATGACCAATATCTGTCATGGTCATGCTAATACTCGGATAGGCATCAATCGACTTCGCACGGTCCAGCGCTTCCGGCGCGGGAAGGTAGCGGGAAACTTTTAAATTCTCGTCAATAGACTGAGCATGAATTTGTTCTTTGAAGTTCTGCTTGAGTTTAAAAGTGTCAAAAATTGTATTCACGAAGCACCCTTCAACTTCATGACCTCTCGCAGTATAGAACGGGTAACCGATGATAAACTCGTCACTTTGAGAGTAACGCGCAACCAAAACCCCATAGCTTGCTTTTAGGATGTTGAACACTGAAACCTTTTCTTTCTCAGAAAACTCAATCAGTTTTTTATAAAGGTCTTGGTCAAAACAGCCTGTTTGTTCGAGAACCTCGAATGACTTTGCGGAAACGTGCTGCCACGGAAGACTTAGCTCATTTGTATGCAATTCAAGTGCGCTATTCTCATAATCACGAGCTGTCTGAATCTTACTCTGTTCACATTCTAGGTATTTCTTTAAACCATCGACACCGACTGCCACTGATTCAGCGTTGTGACCTTCGTAGCTATCGACAAGCGATTTCACCAAATCATGGACGCTATTACCATCCACAACCATATGGTGAAATACGAACAACAAGTAGCTTTCACCCAGATCATTGAGTACATAAAGGCGACACAAAGGCGCATTTTCTAGCTCAAAACCTTGTTTGATCAAATCTGAGTATCTTGCATACTCATCCGAGGTAATCACAGCCTCAACATTTTCGTTAATCTGCTGGATCAACTCGCCATTAGCATCAATAGAAAACTGACTTCTGAGGTTGTAATGTTGCTGAATAAAATTTTCGTAGCACTGTTGCAGCCGAGACAAATCGACTTGTGATGCGTCTTTAAGCTTCAATAGGTAAGGAAGGTGATAACGAACTTTTTCCTCATCATCTAATTTCTGATATGAAAGGTACATACCTTTAAGGTAATGACTGGCTGCAATTTGCATTAAAAACCTCAGTTTTTCGATATTGGATATTCGCTATGCTGAACTGGAAAAATTAATATCACTATATTTCGGGCACACAAAAAAAGCCGCCATATAAATGGCAACTGAGATTGAGTGTATTCAGCACAACTTAAAGAATCAACACATGTGCGTATTAATTCAGTAATAGATAAATGGACCTATTTAGATCCAAGCCCTCTGTAGGGAGAAGACTATTTCTTAGTGTATTTACTCAGAAAGAGCACATTCTAGTTCACTCAAGTCTTCATACATTGGCATTAATTTTGAAAACCCAGAAACAACCAGAATTTCTTTTACCATTGGTTGAGCTCTATAGAGAACAAGCTTATGGTTGCTCGCCGCTAACTTTTTAAAAAGCAAAACAAAAGCTCTTAGGCCAACACTACTGATGTAGCGAAGGTTATCAATATCCATAGCGATATGGGAGTTTGATAGTGAATAAATTTCTTGTGATTTCTGAATAAAACTCTCATGAGTATTGATATCCAACGCTCCATCGAGTGATATCAAAGAATAGAATTCTTTATTTTCTGAATTAACATTCAACATGTCATTTGCCCTATAGAAAGATTTAGACGTAATCATATTGTGAGGTTTTTACTTTCTTCACGATAAAGTCTGAGTTTTCCTCACTCACAGGGCTTAGTTTTTAAACATTTTTTATTCTAACAAAGCCCAAGGCCGCGCATTATAAATAAAACTAGCAACAATAAAAGTAAATTTTGTGACAATTATCAAAAAATGACAACATATTTTTTAGGAGGATTTCAAAGGGGGTGTTCAGTAAATATACAAACAAAGGATTTTAAATTTATATCGCTCGTTCTTCCATGAACTGCAGACAAAAAACTAGGTACTTCACTGCTTTACAAGATAAATCTCTTTAATCATAGATAATTGTCAACACGGTATCCTCAGTGGAAAAATAGCACCCCGTGACTTGCCAGCCTCTACAGTATTCCTTGGTCAGAGCTTGTATGAGCGATACGGTAAATTGCCTTTTGCCTTGGTCGATGTTAGTTATCCGAGCGGACTCGAAACCAAAAAAGGTCTGAACTTTTGGATAAAGCGCCTTATAAAGGCTTTCTTTCGCTGAAAAAATCAATGTCAGACCTTGATGAAAGGATAATTCCGTTTCAGACAAAAGATCGATTTCTGTGCTATCGATGATCTGAGATGAAAGCTCCAACGCCAAATCAGGTTCAATCCAATTCTCAAGATCTAACCCTAGGAGTTGGCAGTCCTCTTTAAAAGCTACGGCCGCAATTGATTGTGAGTCAGTATGGCTAATCGAACCAACGATACCTTCTGGCCAGATTGGAGACCTATCGTTGGCAACGGGAATTTGATGCACTCGGGTTGTAAGCTCTTTCACTGCTTGTTGAGCAACATAACGCCCAGCAAGAAACTCAGCGCAACGCTTAGGAACCGCTTGTTTGAGTTGAGTTGGAAAATCTATCTGATACGCAGAAAACAACTGTTTCTGGTATTTTGGAAGAGCATAGGAAGAATGAGCCCAACAAGCCGTTCCAAAATCTAATGGAACGCTCTTCTCGAGTAATTGGATAAATGTATGATTCATCAGAGGCACACCGAAAGCTAAATTGGCGCGATTATGGCAATTTCCCTGATATGAGTAAAATAGTTTGTCGGTAGTTTGAAGCAGAAGATCGCCCGCAATGAGCCCTGCAAGTCTATCGCTCATATACAACAAAACCTGCAACTTATGTTCGCATAAGTTGCAGGTTTCAAATAGCAAAAAGCCGCTTTATAAGCGGCTTTTCTAATGGGCGGAAGCCCCAGCCACATCCCGGCACACAAGTCACACGCTGCGGCTGCTTCCTTCCGGATCTGACCGAGTTCACGAGCTATTGTTGCGGGAGGACCAGAGCCCCCATAGATTCGTTTTTCTTCGTTGTATGTTCCCGAAGAAGTGGGAAGGATTATCAAGCATCTGCCTTATCTTTGCAAGCATAAAGTAGCCAAGTTCACCGCACTTGAGTTTGTTTGCTCAGCTATTGCTCAAAATAGACAATTTGCGTGCAATTTTCTCACGATGAATCGATAATCTCCCCAATCAATTGATGAGCCAGATTAAATTTCTTCGTTCTCTTCTTCAGAGCGCAGTATGTAATCGGTCATCCAAGCTGTCGCGAGCAAACACATCCACACGACAAAGACAGAACTCGGAACGTCAATATCTGGTGCGATGACAAGCGATGCGAAACCGATTGTTGGCAGTATCCAGCACAACAGTTGATTCCAACCATCGAATTTAGGTTTGATGAAGCTTTCCATTGAGGCCATCATACCCAAGATACATACGGTAACAACCGCGGCATGATTAAGGTCGGCAATCCACAATGGAATGATAAGTGCTAACGACCACCAGCGCCGCTGATTGGTAGGCTTCCAACTGCTCGCTCCCCACCAAATTGCCACAATCGCTAACGTTTGAATCGCCGTCATCATCGCACTGCCGCCAAGTTTATCCGCAGCTTGTGTGACCATAAGACCAATCAGTAAAGTGACCGCAATCAGTGCTGTTGTCCAAACAACGCCAATGCTGCTTCTCTTAGAAAAAGCGACCATTAATAGAGGGATGAGCATCCAGACACAAACGGACAAAGATGCTGGTTGATACGGCAGGGAAAGTCCATAAGCGGTCATACCCAGCATAAGAACAACGCCAGATAATTTACGCTGTGGAACAATCCAGAGTGCAGGAATCAGCATTGCGAGTACGGGGACCTCGCCTTCTCCTAAACTGATTGCTCTAGCACAGACCACCGCCAATAAAGTCGTGATGACAAACTGAAACATTGAAAATACCATGTCCTCTCCTTATACCTATCCTTGGCAACAATTGAATTAGGACATTGTTATTATGGACCAATTTTTAGTTCATATCACTGCGGTACTTCACCAAATTCCACATGGAAAAGTGACAACTTACGGTACGCTTGCCCACATGGCAGGATACCCTAGCCACGCTAGACAAGTAGGGAAAGCCCTATCAAACCTGCCAGACAACACCAAGCTACCTTGGCATCGAGTGGTAAATAGCCAAGGTAAAATAGCCTTGAAGGGCCCTGCTGCTGAACTGCAGGAAAAACTCTTAGTACAAGAGGGAATAGAGATTAGCCCTAGTGGAAAAATCGCATTGGCTATCTATTTATGGAAGCCGTAATACTTCTGTATGGCAGCCGTGATGTTTTAGTTTCTCGCAATGTTTGGGAATTAATCGTACCAATGATGTATCCCGAGTACTCGACGTAGCGCAATGAGCCTGATTGTGAACAAGTAAACGGAAAGCCACTCACATAATTATGCAATTAATCTCACAAAAAGCTGGATCTTGTCATATCTTTTATACGATGCCTGAATGAATATAGGGTGAGGACAATGACTCAGATAGCTAGCGATACCGAACACAATAATCAACCCGTAAGCCCTGCAACTGATCCTTCAGTGTCTCCTGCGGGGGAAAGTGCCATATTAAAAGGGGAAGACGCCTTATCCCTAGTCTCATCACTTAACGAAATCGCCTTCTATGTTGCGTCGACTGGTCGAAAACCGTTGAAATGCCGTTCAAAGTATATTGGACTGCACTCTAGCAATTTCGTTTTATTTGAAACACCAGAGCTCAGCCAAGAGCAATTCCAGCTATATTTCCAAAAAGGGGCTCCCGTCAAAGCATGTGCCCTGTCACAACGTGGGGAAGGTGCAAGAATTTACTTTCGTAGCCAGATAGAGTTCATTATGCCAATGGAAGGTACGGGGAAAAGCGTTATAGCTGTAGGATTACCCGCCAGTGCTGATGTCGTACACGGCTTGCGATCTGAAGCTCGATTAGAGATATCCGTCGCCGGCATTCTCGACCCAGAGACTCACAAACACCCCTGCCAGATCCGTGATTTCTCCGCCAACGGCTGTCAAATTTTCATCGATAAAAAGCACACCAACTATAAGCTGGGCGACAAGATCGACATACAGTTTGTCGACAGCCCTGATGGGGATGAATCACTGGTCCTACATGGCGTGGTGAAGAATAAGAAACGCAGCAATCAATATTGGAAGTATGGTGTGCAGTTCGATGATGAGAGCCGAGAAAAAGCCACTGAACTAATGGATAAATTATCCTTTGATGAAAATCAAGTTCGCTACCTGCTTTAAACTATCTGGCCCAATTTAAGCTATCTCGGCCAATTTAATAAAAAGGAAAATGGAAACTAAGTAAATACTCATCCACGACAGGCACATATTGCTCGGTATTTTCCACAGATTTATCGCCAAAATAATGCGTTACCGTTGCTTTAACATCCACCGCATACCCCACACGTAAGCGTAGCCCTAGTCCTAATAGAGGTTTCAACGCCTTATCTCGCTCCTTTGTCCCCAGACTAGAACGTTCAACATCTGAAATCATATAACCAAGTCCACCCTTACCAAATATTGACCAAATTTGATCAATTCGATAAGTCGTCGTCAAAGAAAGATCCAATGCAGATGTTTTAGCTCGAATCTGATCGCCGCTCGCCAAACGCAGGTCCGCGGTGCCAAAATGACTGTAACCAAAATCAATCCCAGTCATCCAGTTGAGTGCTGTCGGCTCCTCTTGGCCAATCGCTATTCGAATCGATGTTTGTGTATCAGATGCGTCATTATTGAAACCAATTGTTGGGATCGTTTGCTCCGCCTGCCCCACTCCCACTTCAAAATAAAGGTTTTCAGGACGAAGCATCATAGGCATGTATATACCTTGAGCATACAGAGTGGTTGAGCCTAGTAGCGAGCTAAAAAAAAGGACACTTAATGCCGCTAACCGGTAAGAGCGATGTTTAAGCTTACATACTTTGCTGTGGTATATAGTAGAAAAGTGCTCCATTGTGCCCTCATCTCAATAGGTAAAGTATCACCTAGGTGGATATCTTGAGTGTAGAGCACAATAGCTTGAATTCAACGGAGAGTTAGACGGCTAAAAATCGGGTAGCGTGTTTCCTAGCCAGAATTGCCTAGACAGATTTATCTTTCTTAGGTAAGTTTTGGACATGATCTTCCCAGTTAACGACATCGACTTCATACACCACTTGATTGCGTACACTGGCACCAGCGGCATGCATGGCTGATTTAGAACCGGTGACTAACGGGTGCCATTCAGGAAGTGATTGACCGTCGGCTAATAGACGGTAAGCGCAGGTATCAGGCAGCCAATTAAATTCAGGGATAGACTCACGAGTCAGCTTTAAGCACTCTTCACCAGATTGGAATCGATTTGGGTAATCTTTACATGAGCACGTTTTGCTATTTAACCAGCTGCATGCCACGTTGGTGTAATACAGCTCATCACTGTCTTCATCTATCAGCTTATGTAAGCAGCATCGGCCACAGCCATCACAAAGGGATTCCCATTGCTCTTCGGTCATTTGCTCAAGTGGTGTGGTTTGCCAAAAAGGTGCGCTCATTGTGAGTTCTCATTGCTGGTAGATATCGAGTGGGGTTTATACCTGCCTAGATGAAAAAGTGCAAGTCGCCACAATTTTTTGCTATCATCGCGCGTCTTTTTATTTTAGTTCGTTTGGTGGGTATTTATGGATTGTCGTTTAGGCTGCGGGGCTTGCTGCATTGCCCCAAGTATTTCATCTGTAATACCAGGTATGCCCAACGGTAAAAAAGCTGGCGAGCGCTGCATCCAACTTAACGATGATAACTTGTGTCAGCTTTTTGAACAGCCAGAACGGCCTAAAGTGTGCCTAGCATTTAAACCTTGCCCAGATATTTGCAGTACCAGCAACCAGCAAGCGCTAGATAATTTGATTGAATTGGAACAGCTCACCTAAAGAAAAATTCGCCAACATCAAGCGATCAAGCCCTTTCTTTCAAAGGTATAATTTTGAAGACTTCATTTCGAAGAAATAAAAAGCCACTCTAATAATGAGCGGCTTTATCTCTATTTTTGCTAAGGCTTAACTACGTTATAAGCAATTATAAGCGCTGACGTCCTAATAAGGAATGCGATAGCGTGGTGCCATCCACCAGTTCAAGTTCGCCGCCAACGGGAACACCATGGGCAATTCGCGTTGCGTTCACTTCATGTGCTTTACACAAATCCGCAATGTAGTATGCCGTCGCTTCGCCTTCCACGGTTGGGTTAGTTGCTAAGATCACTTCTTTAATATCCCCTCTTCCAAGGCGAAAATCGAGTGTATCTAAGCCAATGTCACTAGGCCCAATGCCATCGAGTGGCGACAAATGTCCCATCAAAACAAAGTAGCGGCCTGAATACTGTCCGGTTGCTTCCACTGCGGCAATATCCGCAGGGCTTTCAACAACACACAGTTGGCCATTATCTTGGCGTTTTGAATTATTACATATATGACAAACGTCTTGTTCCGTGAAAGTCCGGCACTCGGCACAGTGGCCAATGTCTGTCATGGCCTGGCGCAGTGCATCCGCTAACTGAACCCCACCTTTTCTGTCTCTCTGCAATAAATGAAAGGCCATGCGCTGTGCTGACTTGGGGCCAACCCCAGGCAAACAACGTAAGGCCTCCATCAATTGCTCCAGCATATGACTGGTTCGCATTGAAATACCGCTAAGGGTTTAGAATGGCATCTTCATACCAGGTGGAAGCTGCATACCACCTGTTACTGAAGACATTCTTTCTTTTTGAGTTTCTTCTACGCGACGTGCAGCATCATTGAAAGCTGCAGCAATCAAGTCTTCTAGCATTTCTTTGTCATCTTCCATCAAGCTTTCATCGATATCTACACGACGTACGCTGTGGCTACCAGTGATAGTTACTTTCACTAGGCCCGCGCCAGACTCACCAGTCACTTCCATATTAGCGATTTCTTCTTGAAGCTTTTGCATTTTGTCTTGCATTTGCTGGGCTTGCTTCATCAAGTTGCCCATGCCACCTTTACCAAACATGTCTATCTCTCTGATTAAATGGTTATTGACTTCTAAATGGGGGAGAAAGCAGTGCTTTTCAACCCCATACATACTTTAGATAGGTCTAACACTATCTGGTTCTATCTCTGCCGAGAATCGCTTAGCGAGGAACTGAACATTACTGTCATTCTCCAAACTAAGCAAAGCTGACTGTAGCTTTTTTTGGTAGAGCTGTTCTCTTAATTCTAGTGGTGAAGTACCAACTTCACCTATATTAACCTGTAATTGGCTCGCTTCACTTAAAACACTTTTCAAAGCGGCGAGAAGCTCGTGCCGTGCTTTATCGCTATTTAAGTGAGCCTGCGCTGGGCGCAATGTGAGCGTTACGTTTAACGCCTCTTTTTGATATGAGGAATTTAACGCCAGTTGCTCCACCAACTTAGAGGTTTTAAGGCGGGAGACCAGTGCAGACCAAGGATCTAACTCAGCGGCCTCATCGATTAACTTAATCGCCATTTCTGGGGTTTTAACATGATCAAGCGCAGATTTAAGCTGACTCGGTGATAGTTCCACTTTTTGTTCAATTTCAACAGGATTAATCGGTTTCCATTGATAAGGCTCGTCGGCTTTTTCTTCTGATTGCTCCGATTCAGGGGCTACCATCAAGTCAGACTGCTGAAATCGCGGAATAGTTCCTCGCGGTTTTTGTGCGACACGATCCAGCACACTGCTGTGCTTAGTCGGTGCCGCGCTAGACTTTTTTCCGTCTTCGCCTTTTGAGTTGTCATTTGACACTAAGCCTTTTCGCTTAGAGCGTAGCTGATGGCGTAAGCCGCCCACAGCACTTGAAGTCACACGCGGCTGTGGAATTTCTTCAATGTTTGGCGATGCTTGAACTGGTTCAGATACTGACTCAGGACGCTCAAAAAAAACGTTCTCTGGCACAATTTCAGGCGCAACATCTTGAGATATATTCTGTTGAGACAGGCGTTCTTGGGGCACAGGCTCTGTCATAGGTGACGAATAAGGAATATCGCCCGAAGCGCTAGGCGCTGATATCGGTGTTGCCAAGTGAGCTGGGTTAGGCGATTGCGGGCTGGCAATCTCGGTTGCTGCTGGGATTGAATGCTGTGCATTCGAGGCTAACACTACCGGTTCCGAGGAAGTGCCGCTGGTCGCTGTAGGGGTAATTGATTGCGACTCAGTGCTAATCACGTTAGCAGTAACAGCCGATGCAGGGCGGAATGCCATCATGCGTAGCACGATCATTTCTAAGCCAATTCGTCCTGTCGGTGACAGGGCTAAATCTTCACGACCTTTTAAGGCAATCTGATAGTAAAGCTGTATCTCTTGCGGGGATAAAGCATGACTTAAAAGTTCTATTTTGCTCGCATCTGGCGATGCACCATCTAGGCTAGCAGGCAGTGCCTGAAACATAGCAAGTCGATGTAACTGAGTAGCAAGCTGCTGAAGTAAGCCATCCCAGTCGACACCATTTTCGGCAAATGCTTGAATTTGTGCCATCGCTTGCTGAGGCTGCTTACTGCTGATCGATTCAAGGAGATGAATCGCTTGATCAGTATCCAAAGTTCCAAGCATATGAGAGACAAGCTTTGTCTCTACATTACCATTACCAAGAGCAATGGCTTGATCGGTGAGGCTTAAGGCATCGCGCATACTGCCATCAGCAGCATGAGAAATTAACCCCAATGCACGAGCTTCAGAGCTAATTTGCTCTTTACCTAAAATATCATCAAGTTGTTGGTGAATATTATCGGCACTGATCGGTTTCAAATGAAATTGCAGACAGCGAGATAAAATCGTGACTGGTAGCTTTTGTGGATCAGTCGTCGCCAACAAAAATTTGACGTATTCTGGCGGCTCTTCCAATGTTTTTAGCAAAGCGTTGAAACTATGCCGGGATAACATGTGCACTTCATCAATCAAGTAAACCTTGAAGCGTCCACGTGCTGGCTTATATTGAACATTGTCGAGCAAGTCGCGGGTATCTTCTACCTTGGTACGGGAGGCCGCATCAATTTCCAACAAATCAACAAATCGACCTTCGTCGATTTCTTTACACGTACCACACTCTCCGCACGGTGACGCCGTGATCCCCGTTTCACAGTTCAGCCCTTTTGCTAATAGCCGGCCGATCGTCGTTTTACCAACGCCTCGAGTGCCACTAAAAAGGTAAGCATGATGCAAACGATTTTGTGTTAACGCATTTTCCAACGCTGTTAAAACATGAGATTGGCCAACAACCTCGTTAAACTTCGTTGGCCGCCACTTCCGCGCTAATGCAAGGTAACTCATTAAAATTCCTAACCCCAGATCAAATTAATGACCGTCAAACTCACAGATGCTGTAAACATCCAATCCCATTGCTTGCAAACGAGTCTCGCCTTTAAGCTCTGGTAAATTAATAACAAATGCAGCGTCATCCACCACGCCACCAAGTTCACGCACTAGCTTAGTGGTGGCTTCAATGGTGCCGCCAGTTGCAAGAAGATCATCGACCAATAATACTTTGTCGCCCTGGTTAATCGCATCGGTATGGATTTCCAAGACATCGGTACCATACTCAAGTTCATACGGCTGAGAAATAGTTTGGCGTGGCAACTTGCCCGGTTTACGTACAGGAACAAACCCAACACCCAGTTCCAGGGCCAACGGCGCGCCGAACAAAAAACCTCGGGCTTCAGTACCCACGACTTTAGTAATACCTTGGTCTTGATATTTTTCCACTAGAAGCTGAATCGTTGCTTGATATGCTGAAGCGTTCTCCAACAGGCTCGTGACATCACGAAACAAAATACCAGCTTTCGGGTAATCTGGAATAGTCTTGATGTTTTCTCGGATCAAAGAAATCGTATCGGTAGTCATAATTTATGTTACTTCCGTTGGCTGCTCTTAATGGGCGAGTCTAGCGCGCGAACTCGCTCAGCAATAAGGGGTTATCTCTGGCTAACACGGTTGTGCCAGCCACCTGCGCTCAGAGCTTAATTTACCTTTCACTTGTGAGCGGGCATATCTCTGCCTAATGCTAGTGATTTTCTTCTCTGTCCGCAACCAGCGAATGTGTTGGCAGCCGTATAAACCAGTAAAGCAGTACGACTAGCATGCAAAATAGCCCAACTTTCAGTCCGAGGTGAGGCACATACCAAATAGAGACCATAAAACTGGCCACTATAAAGACGGCACCTCTTTTTTTACCTGAGGGCTGACGGCTCTATGTTGTTGCCAATTGACTAGAATAGGGCCAAAAAGGCGGTGGGTGTGCAACCAAGCATGTAAGCGGGGGCTTGCTTTAATAAAACAGGCACTTGCTAGCAATACAAAAGGTGTGGTTGGTAATAAAGGAAGGAAGGAACCTATAATGCCCAGCACTAAGCTGAGAATGCCACACACGTTCAATAGTATTCGCCGAACCATATTTCCTTACCCGTTGATACTGCATTTCTTCAAGGTAGTGAATCATGACACCATACCCTGAACTAGGGCCACGATACCAGCTTGGTACCTTTATGCGCTCTTACACAAAATGAACGCCAAAAAGCGGCTGAGTCGAATAAATCTACTCTGCCACTTTTAGGGTCTTTGCTGCCTAAATAGATCAAACCCGATCACCTAGCTCATAAACAGGCTCTGTCACTAAGACATACGTTTGTTAGGCTGTGACCAGTTTATGAATGTCTAGGCTAAAGCTACTTGAACCGATCCGCCCTAGCGACAATTGCCCCGCTTCATTGATTGGTAAATCCATCACCATAAAATTGCGAACACAATTCTCACCTAAACTTAATCCCGCCGATATATGTTGGTTGATGTATCCATTAGACCACTGGGCATCAATACCAGCCGGTAAAACCGAAACGGTACCTTCTGCTAAGTCCGCAATGCCAAATAACCCTTTGACAGGGCTGGCGCAATCTGAACAAGCAATGCCTTTTTCCAACAGCTCGGCCATATCTTTTAGATCGGCGTTGAAGCTTTTTAGATTGCGCAAATAATCGTGGAATAGCGCTCGCACTAACAAGGTCGATGCGACGCCTTTGCCGCCTTCGGAGTCAGAATCCACCAGATAAAACGCAAACTGACCGTTCATTAACCAAGCATAATCAAAGACGAGTGGCATGAGGTCTGCGGATTGGAGCAAGCGATAGCCACACTTCCAAGCACCCTGTGAGGTGTCTTTTTCAGGGAGAAGTGCATGAAGCAAATCTCTTGCTGCGTTAGGATTTTGCTGCAAAAAATCCAAGTGCCAGTGAAGCTCTTGCTCTTCAGGCATATCACCAGCATCAACCCTAAACCATTGACTAGAAAAGTCTCTTTGGTCCGCAAGGTGATTAAAGGTGTCGTCTAGAGTATTTTCAATGGCGCAGGTTAAGTTTTCATGGTTGCCAATCGGTTTTGGCAAAAAGTCTTTGATGCCGTATCGAAGCGCTTTGGCCACGTCCGACATGTCTTCTGTGGCTGACACCACAATCAGTGGCAAGGAAGGGTATTCCAAGCTTACTTCTTCAACAAACTCAATGCCATCTAAAACAGGCATTGCCAAGTCACATAAAACTAAATCTGGTTCTGCACTACGCAGTTTTTTGAGTCCATCCAAGCCATTTTCTGCTTCCATTACTTCGTAACCTTGAGCAGATAAATAGCCCCCTGTCACTCGACGAAAAATTGGGTCGTCATCCACCAACATGATAAGTTTTTGATTTTCCAAAACTTTAACCGAGTCCACAGTAGCCGTATTATGAGTTCCATACATAAGCTTTCGCCTCTTACGTCTCATTAAATGTAAATTATCGTTTTATTATTTTTTTCAAGCACTCTTTTAACAGTAGTCAGAAATCATAATTTATACAAATCTGCGGCTTTTTGGCGACTGGACATACTATATATATGGAAATGATAGCATTCAGAGCAAGTTAATGTGACTCTCGGCGCAAGTTCTGATATACATATAGGTTACGTCAATTTGCAATAAAATGTGTCTGGAACAATGAAATTAGATGATCTCAACTTATTTAGGCTAGTTGTAGAAAATGGAAGCTATACCGCCACATCTCGAAAAACCATGATCCCGGTCGCGACCATTACCCGACGCGTGCAAGCATTAGAGGATTCTCTCAATTTACGCCTGTTGAACCGACACGCGCGCAAATTGTCATTAACAGAGGCTGGCGAGCGATTTTTCCAAGAGTGTTCCCCACTCTTACAGCGACTATCCGTCACTGCAGAAGAACTCACAGATGAGTGCCGTGGGGCTGCCGGTAAAATTAAAATTTCAGCGCCATCGAACTTAACCAAGCGCACCATGATGCCGATGTTCAATGAGTTCATGAAAAACTATCCCGACATCAACATCGAGCTGACTACCAGCAATCATGCTGATCAACTTGACCCAACGGAATGGGACGTTATTTTCCGAGTTGGCCCCCAGCGAGATTCCAGCTTAATTGCTCGAAAAATCAATGAAGTAAAGGATATATTAGTCGCTAGCCCAGACTATTTAGCGAATAACCCAGTGCCGAAGCATGCGGAAGACCTACACAATCATTCTTTGTTAAAAGGCCACCCACTGCTTAAATGGCAACTCACCAATGGCTCAGGGGAATCTATCGTCAATAACGATAAAGGACGCTTTCAAGCCAACACCTTGGATGTGGTTCGCACAGCATGTTCTCAAGGCCTAGGTATCACCTTGATGCCCGATGTGATGTTACTGGAATATATTGAAAGTGGCGATCTTGTACGAGTATTAGAAGAATGGAGTGCCAACCCGCGTGACATTTATATGCTCTATAATCACAAAGATCACTTGCCTGAAAAAGTACGCCTATTTATCGACTTTGTCATTGCCTATAAAATTTAGGTTTCCACTGGCATCATAAATAAGATTTACCGAAAAGGCCGACACTCAGTGTCGGCCTTTTAAATGATAGGGTATACCTAACGAGATGAAGAATATTTAACTCTATGTATAACTATAAATATTCGACAAATTGGCTTAAGTCGCGCTGCGGAACTTTCATTGGTTCACATTCTGCCGTCCCTAAGTAAAGAAAGCCAACAATTTCATCTTGCCCTTCCAAACCAAAGGCTTGATGTACTTCTGGGTGAAACATCCATTCACCTGAACGCCAAAAACCTTGAAAGCCTTGTGCACAGGCTGCCATTTGCATCGACTGCACCGCGCATCCTGCCGATAGAACTTGCTCCATCGCTGGAACTTTAGGGTGATCGGTCACTTTAGCGATAACAGTAATCACCATAGGCGCACGAAAAGGTGCATTACTCAGCTTTTTAATGACCGCTGGCTCCGCCCCTTCCGATTTCGCTGCATCCACCAGAATGTCAGCCAGTTTTTGCAAACCTTCACCTTGAGAAATGACAAATTTCCATGGCGTTAAACCAGCATGATCCGGTGCACGTAGGCCCGCTTGAATGATGTTTTCCAAAGCAATGCCTTCAGGCGCCGGCGCGGCTAACTTGGCAATTGAACGGCGCTTTAACAACAAGTCTAATGCGTCCATTTAAGTTCCTTATCTATTGTTATATATGCTTTACTTTCGCCGGCTATATTAATACCAATTCTATTAACTATCTAATCATTCCTACGACTTGAACTTGGCCATGGCTGGTTGCAACTAGTAAAAGTATTACGCTCTCATACAAAAAAGGCGAGCCTATACCGGCTCGCCAAACATCCCTAGCACAACAAAACTAATAAAATGACTTATCGAGCCCTGCGCGAGTTAATAGCCCATCACAAGGCGCAAACAATGGTCCATATTGCTGAGCGTATTGATTCATCGTTTCAACTAGAGCTTTCACGCCCATCTGATCCATATAGCGGAACGGCCCACCCAAGAATGGTGGGAAACCAATACCAAAAATTGCTCCAATGTCACCATCTCGTGCACTGGCAATAAGCTGTTCATCTAAACAACGTACTGCTTCGTTGAGCATTGGCAGCACACAACGCATCGCAATGTCTTGCTCGGCTAATTTGGCCTCTGGAGTTAAGTTAAGCAGTTTGTAAACGGATTTATCCACTTGCTTTTTCTTGCCTTTATAACTGTAGAAGCCTTTACCACTTTTACGGCCTTTTCGGTCGTCATTGAGCAAGACATCGAACACATCAGGTCCTTTAAAACGCTCGCCTAATTCAGCCACCAAGATTGGGTTAATCTTAGCCGCAACATCGACGCCTACCTCGTCTAACAAAGTAACTGGCCCAACAGGGAAGCCAAAATTAAGTAGCGCTGAATCTAGCCTGTCAATAGGTTCGCCTTCCATCAACAACGCCGCTGCCTGACTCAAATAAGGGGCCAAAATACGGTTCACATAAAACCCTGCCCTATCTTTCACAACTATCGGTGTTTTACCTTGCTTGCGAGCAAACTCAACCACGGTAGAAATAGTCTCATCAGACGTGCCTTCATGTGGAATCACTTCAACCAAAGGCATTTTGTCAACTGGGCTAAAATAGTGTAAACCAACCACGTTTTCCGGACGCTCAGCGCGCTCGGCAATCTGACTAATCGGTAACGACGACGTATTCGTTGCAAAAATGGTCTGCGGATTAGCGTTGCTTTCAATATCGGCAATCATTTCTTGCTTCAAAGATAAGTCTTCAAATACCGCTTCGATAACTAAATCTGTGTGTTGGTAACCCGTAAAGTCGGTTCCTCCGGCCATCATTAACATGTTCTTTTGCAGCTGAGCTTTCGACAAGATACGACGCTTACGCTGCTTTTCAAAAAGCTTGAAGTTGTAGTTAAGTGCGTTCAGCACGCCATCGTTCGAGACATCTTTAACCCGAACTGGCACTTTTGCTTTCGCGACACTAACATGACTAATGCCTGCGCCCATCAAGCCACCACCCAACACACCGACTCTTTTCACTGACTTGGGCTTGGCGTCACTGCCGTTATCTTTTTTCATTTCCGTGGTCGCGAAAAAGATAGAGCGCAGCGCTTTTGATTCTGGCGTCATCACCAGCTGACCAA
Organism: Vibrio profundum; assembly: GCF_050337555.1. Classification (NCBI taxonomy): domain Bacteria; kingdom Pseudomonadati; phylum Pseudomonadota; class Gammaproteobacteria; order Vibrionales; family Vibrionaceae; genus Vibrio; species Vibrio profundum. The sequence goes on along the minus strand of NZ_JAKJTA010000003.1, from coordinate 282,833 downwards.
ATCGTTCAGCTTCGTATTTCTGCCCTTCACCAAACCCTTTTTCTAGACCAAGGCGAATCACATCTAAAATAGCGCTAGCCGCAGGATAATTGCCGCGCGTCTTGGCTTGGGTCTTTTTCTGCGCTTGTTCAAATATAAATTTACGGCCAAGGTTAGTCTCAGCAATCATCTTTTCTTTGAGCGAGCCCTTTCCTTTACCATGTCGATGTTTACTGCGCTTCTCGACAATATCCTTAGCAACATCGAGTAAGACATCCTCAGAAACGCATTCATCAACAATCCCAAGCTTTTGGGCTTTCTTCGCTCTAACTTGCTTACCCGTTAGAATCATATCAAGGGAAGGCAACAGGCCGATTAACCTTGGCAGGCGCTGTGTACCGCCTGAACCCGGCAACAAACCCAGCTGAACTTCCGGCAAACCGAGTTTCGTGATATCAGAATCGGTACACACTCGATAATCACAGGCTAGAGCCAATTCAAGTCCGCCCCCCAAACACGGTCCATGAATCGCTGCGACCACAGGATAAGGCAGCTCAGACAGCTCTTGGAACATCCTTTGCCCTTGCTTGGCTAAGCCTTCCGCCTCACTCGCATTTTGACACGCGTCCAGCATTCGCACGTCTGCGCCGGCTACAAAGTTGTCTGGCTTCAGAGAATGGACTATCACCCCTTTTACCTGCGCACGATGGTCTTTTAATTGCTGAAAGATACCTTCCATTTGCTCGGCGAACTCCGCCTGTAAGGTATTCATCTTTTCGCCGGGAACATCGATAGCAAGCCAAGCAAGATTTGAATCATCGATTGTTAAACTAAACGCTTGTTGCTTATCCATTATTCCACCTCCAAAACCATTGCCGCGCCAAGACCACCTGCTGCACACGCTGTATTAAGCGCTAAGCCTCCGCCTCTGCGCTTAAGCTCACGTAAAGTCTGCGTCATCATGCGCGCTCCGGTTGCGGCAAAAGGGTGACCATAAGCAAGAGATCCACCCAATACGTTAAATTTATCCATATCTATTTCGCCAATAGCTTGTGAACGTCCTAATTTTTCCCGAGCGAATTTTTCGCTAGCAAACATTTTTACATTGGCGAGTGTCTGCGCTGCAAAGGCTTCATGCATATCAATCAGATCGAGATCCGATAAACCAATGCCCGCTCTTTCTAAAGCGAGCGGCGTTGCGTAAGACGGCCCCATTAACATATCTTTCTCGACGCCTATTGCCGAAAACGCGTAAGAGCGAATGTAACCAAGAATCTCCAGACCAAGCTCTTTCGCTCGGCCTTCACGCATCATAAGCACCGCCGCGGCTCCATCGGTTAGCGGTGTGCTATTCGCTGCAGTGACACTGCCATAACGGCGGTCGAAAGCCGGGCGCAACTTAGCATAGCTCTGCAAAGTCGAGTCTAAGCGAATATTGTTGTCTTGACTGATCCATTTTTTATACGGTTCGGGAAAGGCAGTCATCACTTCGCCTGCAATTTTTCCATCTTTCCACGCCTCAGCGGCTAAAGTATGCGAGCGATGCGCCAAACTATCTTGTTCTTCACGGCTAATACTATGGCTCTTCGCCATTTGTTCAGCGGTTTGCCCCATCGATAGGCCTGTGGAATATTCGGCTACCGCGGGGGGCACTGGCATCAAGTCTTTAAAAGACAGTGTTTTTAAAATCTTGAGCTTTTGCGTCATCGATTTTGCTTTGCTCAGAGCCAATAGGTTGGCAGCCAGCTTTTTCGATACGCCTATAGGGAGCACAGAAGAAGAATCAGCGCCTCCCGCAATCCCAACATCGATGGTGCCTGCCATAATGCTTTCTGCTACATTCACAGCCGACTGAAAACTTGTCGCACAAGCGCGAGTCACACTGTAGGCGTCGGTATGGATGTTCATTCCTGTTCCAAGCACAATCTCACGAGCGATATTCGGTGCTTCTGGCATTTGTATGACTTGGCCAAACACTAGTTGATCGATCACAGCAGGATCGACATCAACACGCGCCAACATCTCACTGACGACCATTTTCCCTAAATCGACTGCGGGAACCTGACTAAACTCAGTGCTCTGCCGGGCAAATGGCGTTCTTAATCCAGCCACTATCGCTACTCGTTCCCCTGAACGAGTCTTTAATTCCTGCGTGCCCATTTTTTCTCCTTCAAAATTAAGAGGTCTGACCTGAATGCATTGTAATTAAAATGTTACCTCATTCAAATAACGGTGTCAGCAAACGTGACATAGACAGGCAAAGCTCAAGGAAAAAGCACTTCCCCACTGTACGCCACCATCCAAAGATAATCCTTCTCGTGCGATGACATACGCAAAACTATGACTCTATCCCTCATTCGCGATCTTTGATTGGCATAAAACCCCTACCCAGTTAACTTTTTCACACATGTACATTTTGTTTCACCTTCTGCTCTCTTTAGACTGAAAATACACCTCAGTTTAAAATCAGCTGAATTCAAACCAAACGAGCACAGCGAGAAAATCATTGGTTAACTAGGGAGAGCAACAATGAGTGAAGTGGTAACAAGAAAACTTGAGCAATTTGAAAACTTTGGTTTTAAGTGGATTGCCGCAGGCACGGGAGGATTCCACCATTGGGTGACTTCAAGTGCCAATAATCAGCGCCCAGAATTTATGACTTGCGGATTGTGTTGTTTCCATCTCCCCATCGCAGCCGGAATCGAAACGGGTCGACTAGACAAAGATGAGGCAGGAGATTTGATCATCAATCAAATGCAAAGTGGCATGAATGATGGAACGCCAGACGCTTGGTTGCATCAAGGTCTCACGAAAATGAGTTTTTTCTCCAACCCTCCCAATCGAGGAGACATCGTATTTTTCTCAGCAAAAGGGAAAGGAGCCAAATACTTCGCCCATGTTGCCATGGCGACGGGTAACGAGGATGAAGTCATTACCTTCGGTCACGATGCGCCTTACCTGCAAGGTGGGAAACATACTCTGATGGTGGAAAAGAAATCCATCGCCGAAGTAAAGAACATCAATAAACTGCTGACCGATGTGCACTATGGTGCGCCAAGCTGGTAATTGACGTCCACTCAAACTCTACCGAACTACCTTCAGCACAGAAAAAAGCCACACGGCTAAACTAGCGTGTGGCTGGAATCATGCGCAATCATATCGCAAAAAATCAGTATCCCGATTCAAGAAAGTAAAGTCAGCCTTCCAATGAAGCATCACCCTGCTTACAGTTCACCTCTCGGTAAACCAGATGACAAAGTCACTATACTCTTCACTCATCAAAAGCTTTTGAACTAGATCAACTTTAGTGTGAAGTTCTGCTCCCCTTTCACTTTGTATCGGATATATCCATTGAGGCAACTGGGTATATAATACTGGCTATTAACGACGCGTAAATTTAGAGCAAATTGGAGGCTCAAGTGGCGATAGGAAAATTATTTGGAAATAAAAAACCAAATACCTCGGTCAGTTTAGATATGGACAGACAAAGAAAATACGAAGCGCTCGTCAGAGCCTATCACCGAGATTTATTCCGCTATGCTTTTTGGCTCTGTAAAGACAAAAGCATCGCCGAAGACTTGGTGCAGGAAACTTGCCTAAGGGCATGGAAATCTCTCGACAGCTTGCTGGATGAAAAAGCCGCGAAATCTTGGTTAATCACCATTTTGCGGCGAGAAAATGCGCGGCGCTTTGAGCGCAAACAGTTCGATTTGGTGGATATTGATGATCATGGCAATGAAGCTAAAGTCAGCGATGATCCTCATCATCAAACTGAATGGGTGCAAGCGCAAATCATGAAACTTGACGTCGAATATCGCGAGCCACTGTTTTTACAGGTGGTGGGCGGTTTTAGCGGCGAAGAGATCGGCAAGATCCTTGAGTTAAACAAAAACACTGTGATGACCAGACTCTTTCGCGCGCGCAATCAGTTGAAAGACAGACTGGACTCACAAGATAACAGGGGGCAAAAAAATGGATGATCTAGAGTTTCGCCGCCAAATTATGTCGGACCCAAAACATCGTAACAACGACATTAAAGCGGCGATCGAACGCAGTGAGGCCAACGCCAAGCTTACCGACGACATATTGGAGTTAGACAGCCAAATTGCCAACGCCCTGAATGTGTCGGTGCCGGACGATCTCGCCGATCGCATTTTGTTTAACCAAAGTTCCGCAGAAACAGGCAAAGTTGTGAAGCCAAATTTCGCAAGGCGCTCAATGGCGATGGCCGCGTCGGTTGCGTTTGTGGTGGGCCTAGTCGCTGGGCAAATTCATTGGGGGAACCTATTGGTTTCTCCTGCGCAAGCAAGCTTGGAGCACACGGCCATGCAGCACGTGATTGATGAATATCCGTTTGTCGACAAAATTGATGAGAAAGTCACCAACCAGCAAATCAATGCCAAGCTGTCACCGTTCGCCTATCAATTTGATAAGCCTTTCCCTTATCACGTGTATTACCTGAACCACTGCGGCTTTGGCCAATCGAATGCCTTGCATATGGTGTTCCAAGGCAAAAAAGGCAAAGTAACCTTATTTGTCACCAACGTTGCGAGCAAGCAAAACATCGATTTCAACAAGCAAGGTATGTCTGGCGTAGTAAAACCTATTGGTAACAGCAGTTTAATTATTGTTGGCCAACAAGGAGAAAACGTCGAACACATCGCGCAACAAATTGCCAACATTATCCACCCCGCCTAAATAAGTGCGCTAACTATCAGAATACTATATGATAGCGCGCTTTCTCAGACTTCGAATTAAAACAGGCGTTTAGAGCTAAAACTCTAAACGCCTGTTTAATTTAACAGCATTTAACTACTCAGTTAACAAAATGTTAAATTTTGCAAGATCTGATCTAGTGGTCAGAGCTCTAATAAGTATACTGATTTTCCACCTTCAAACATTTGTTTAAATAATCACCCGTTAGAGGTGAGCTTGCGAAAAGTTAACAAAAGGAAAAGCTCCAATGGAACACTCTCGTTTGTATAAAAAATCGATACTGGCAGTGGCACTAACCCTTGCCTCCCAACATGCTGTGGCGTCAGGTTTCCAGCTGGACGCCCAATCCGCCACTGGTCTAGGCCGCGCCTTTGCAGGTGATGGCGTTATTGCTGACAATGCGTCGGTAATGGCGAAAAACCCAGCGGCAATGGCACTATTTAAGTCATCTCAGTTTTCTACTGGTGTGAGCATAGTTAACACCTCGATACATATAAAGGACGTTCAATTTCACCCTTCCGCAGGAAGTTCGGAAAATGTAGATAGTGCCCACAACGGTGAAGGTACTCCTGTACCTAATATCTATTATGTGTATCGTCTAAATGATACTTGGGCATTTGGTGCTGGCGTCTACTCCAACTTCGGTATAAAAAATGACTTTCCTGACAACTGGGGGAGAACTAGCCCTAGTGGGCCAAGTCAATTTGGTGGTAAAACTGAAGTTAAAAGTATTGATTATGCCCTCACTACATCCTACCGCTTAAACGAGCATTTTTCTTTTGGAGCTGGTTTAGATTTCATCCAAGGCGACGGTAAACTCCACCGGTATGCGGGCAACGGACCAACGGTACTAACCGATGTTGATGCCAAAGGTACTGGCATTGGCTGGAATGCAGGCATGGTTTATGAAGTCGATAAAAATACACGCTTTGGATTAGACTATCACTATAGCCCAGAAATAACGGCCAAGGGTACCGTCAGCGTTTTGGAATTTAACCATTATGACAACACCAAACTAGCTCTTCCAAGTTTTGCAGAGTTTTCTGGCTATCATAAGTTCCAAGATAGCAAATTTGCACTCCATTACTCCATTCAATGGACCGATTGGAGCGTATTTAAAAGGCTAAATGCAAACGACAGTAGTATTAATGGCACTAACTTCACTCTTAAGGAATACCAATGGAAGGACAGCTGGCATTATGCCATTGGCGGCACCTACTACTTAAGTAAAGCATGGACTTTACGCGCTGGCTATATGTATGATACTTCTGCTCAAGATCAGTTAACCTCAATATCGGTACCAGATTCAGATCGCCAATGGTTCACGACGGGCGTGAGTTACCACTTCAGCAAACACCATACCATCGACTTTGGCATTGCCTATGTTATGGGCAAAGATACCAATGTCAGCGAATCTGAAACAATTTCAGAGTATCCAAAAATAACAGCTGTCACCAATGCAGACGCAGTCGTGACGGGCGTCCAATACAGCTACAGCTTCTAAATAAACTTATTGCTGTTATAGATACAAGATAGGGCTGAATCATCAGCCCTTTTCTTTTGCGTTTAAATAAACGTTTACGCGTTAGTAACTACCATCCGTATACTGATCAATCAAATCATCATCTTCGGTTTGTTTTGGCTGCTCTGGCGGTTTCACTTCCGCTTTAAAGTCTTGATGTTGCAAATACACATCGCGTGTTAGCGCGTATGGATCAGGTGAATTATTCACCATCGGCTCTTGAGACACCAAGGCTGCGCGAGTTTCCATACCTTGGAACGCCCACTTACCTAGCGTTGCCCAAATATTGAGCAGAGAAAGCGGCACGTATAATTCATCGACATAGTCGGTCGATTCTCGCACCGTCCATGGGCCATAGCCCGGCACCATCACATAGGGGCCATTACCCACTCCATAGTGACCCGCCACATCGCCAAAGGTGCGATCGTCGTCATTAGTGATCCCTGCATACGAGGCAATATCAATCAGCCCCAGCAAACCAATCGTTGAGTTTATCCAAAAGCGGTTGAAGTGATTCACCGCCTCCTGCCCGTTCCCCATCAAGAGGTTATTGAGCATGCTGGCAGGTTCATCTAAGTTGGCGAGAAAATTGCCAATCCCAGTTCGCACAGGCACCGGAACATGGTGTACATAAGCAAGAGAAACAGGGCGAACAAAATAAGGGTCAAGATAATTGTAGTTTAAGTTCCACATTTCTCGGTTGAAGCCTTCTAAAGGATCGCCCGGTTGAGAAGTGGAGGATTTCGAGTCTGCGCCTACATTACCCTCTTCTTTTGGGGCGCTCGCGCAGGCTGACAATAAACAGACTAATAACAGTGACAAAACCCGTTTCGGGTAATAACTCTTCATGATACCTTTCCATAAAACTGAGGCTGGTCGTCGCCAGCCTCTTTACTTAGCGCTGAGTATAACGATTAATATCGCTTATCTATCTCTATTTCAGCAAGTTGGCCTGATTTTACAACATCACTTTGCCCATACCAATCCCCTTGTTTGGTCGAGACGTTGCCATCTTTATCAATACGCGCTTTCACCATAAACGTACTAAAGTCTGATATCTTCCGCCCCTGTATCATACTGTTGCTATCATCAAGCCGAACTTTCAGCGGGAAATGCTCTATTGGATAACGCGCCGCCGCTATAGGCATCGGTGAACCATCCGCAGAATGCACCGATACCACTAACACCGAACCCGGCTCAATCGCAACATTCGCGCCCAACGTTATTTCTACTGGTACAGAAGCTTTGGCAACGCTTTGTGAATACCTAGTGCCACCCTGGGCACTTTCGTTGACGGCCTTCCCCTCAGCTGAATTTGCTTTGGCTGCGATTCCTTTAATGGAGATTTCTTTGGCAGCACTTTCCCTTGCAGACTGAATACTGCGTGTTAGCAAAGCGTGACGGCTATCTTGTTCAGGCAGTAACTTTTGCATCGCTTGCCAGTAGGTGATTGCTTTTGCGTAATTTTGATTACGATATGCATCAAAAGCGATAAGCGACAGCACTTGCAAATTAGCATAGTCACGCTTAACTAATTCCTCCAGTATCACGCGCGCTTGTTGCTGGTCGGGTTCATCTTGCGACATCATCAGCGCCTGTGCATAGCCAAGGGCAATGGTTGGATTCTCAGGTTTCAGTGCATAGGCTTTTTCCATTGCACCCTGCGCAGAATTAGCATCTTGGTTAGCGATCGCCACCTTGCCAAGTAGCAACCAACCCATCGCATCATTTGGCTGATAAAATAATCGGGTGCGCAGCGCCAAAGATAAATCTTGCAACTGGCTCTCTGTCATCGGCTTATGGTTCTCAGACATCAGCAATCGAGAAAGCTCAGGTAAACGCTCGCTCACCGCTTGCCAATGAGCAACCTTTTCCGCTGCCCCGTATCGCACATACAAAGAATAAGACAGGGCAATCATCACAATCACCGCACCAATTAGCACTAACTTAGAAGACATCAGAAAAGTGCGTTTATCCGTCTCAGATTCTGGAATATCGTCAAGGAGGGAATGCTGCAAATCGACGATCATCGCCTGCTTGTCTTCCACTAAACCTGCGTCGTCTTCTTGCTGCAATTCTGTTAAACGATGGGTATAGAGAGCTTGGTTCAACTCATCACGCTGTGACGTACCCACATTCGTGCGTTTAAGCAGCGGAAACAAAATAATAAAAGTGGCAAACAAAATGATGGCGACCGTCGCTAGCCAAAATACGCTCATTTATCCTCTCCGTGTTTTTGCCGAGATTGATGCTCAGATTTGTGATTAGCTGTGTGAGTAGAGTTGGGTTCAGTTTTTTTCAACAGGCTATCTAATCGAGACTGTTTGTCTTCATCCCACTGGCCGCCTCCCTCAATGGAGGCCGCGCGGCGACTTCGCCATACAATACTGCCGAAGCCGATCACCAATACCATAAGTGGCCCAAGCCAAAGAATGGCAGTTGACCAGCTAAAAGGCGGCTCATAGGTAACAAAATTGCCGTAGCGCGCCACCATATAATCGACTATCTGCTGCTTAGATTGACCTTGTTTGGTCATCTGATACACCTTATTGCGTAGATCCTGCGCCAGCGCGGCGTTGGAATCAGCAATGGTGTTGTTCTGGCATTTCGGGCAACGTAAGGTGTTACTCAAATCTTGAAATTGCTTTTCTTGCTGCGGCGTATCAAAGCTATACACGTCTATCTCAGCGTATGCGAAAGATGTGTGCAAGCCTATCAAGGTCAGTGCTAAATAAAAAAGCCGCGTCATGATTTCGCCTCCGCGAGCATTTTTTTGTAAATCGGCTCTAAGGTGCTTTCCCAATTTTCCTGATTCACATCGCCCACATGGCGATAGCGAATGATTCCGTTGGCATCAATAAGAAAAGTCTCGGGCGCGCCGTACACACCTAAATTGAGACCAAACATACCGTCACCATCATACAAGGTCACCTGATACGGATTACCCAGTTTGTTTAGCCAATCAATTGCTTTGTTACGCTGATCTTTGTAATCGACACCGACAATATTCACGCCCTGACTGGCGAGTTTATTGAGATATTGATGCTCAGCATAACAAGTTGGGCACCATGTCGCCCATACGTTAAGTAGCTTAGGCTCGCCGTGAAAGAGGCTTTGATCGTACACCTTGTACTCACTGTCTAAACTCGATAAATGGAATTCAGGGACGGGTTTTCCAATCAGTACAGACTCTAGCTTCGTTGGGTCATCGCCTTTAGAGTTGCGATCCAATTGGGTGAAAAACACCACAATCAACAGAAGAAACGCAGCGAATGGAACAAATAACAACTTTTTATTCATCGACTATGCCTCTTGTGCCTGAGCGACTCGCTCATCACGTACTTTCTTCCTAAACCGATAACGTTTGTCACTGATAGCCACTGCGCCGCCTAGTGCCATGAATAAAGCGCCTGCCCAAATCCAGCGAATAAACGGCTTATAGTAAACTCGCACAGACCATGCTGGCCCGCCATTCAACTGTTCACCAATCGCAACGTACAAATCACGAGTAAAGCCTCTGTCTATTGCAGCTTCCGTCATCACAGAGCTTGCCGTTCGATAGAAACGTTTTTCGGCATGAAGTGTGTTGACGTACTTACCGGATTTGTTGACGGTAAAATCGGCCACATAGGCGTTATAGTTGGGGCCATTCACCGTGCGTAGTGCGGCAAACTGTAACTGATATCCAGCCACTTGAGTGTGTTCACCGGGTGCTAAACGCACATCATGCTCTTGGCTATAGTTTTGTACCATGGCAATGCCGATAACGGTGATCGCAAGGCCAACATGCGCCAGCATCATTGCCCAATGGCTGCGCTGTAGTTTACCCACGCCAACAATAAAGCTGTGCCTGTGGGTCGCCCGCTGATATAGCTCGACCCCGTGCATAAATATAATCCAAAGCGCCATTACCCAGCCTAGATACGCCATCAGTTCAAAACGTCCAGATAATCCATAGACAAAAGCAAAAGACAACAGTGCCGCGCCTAGCCCTGAAACTAGCATTGGCCGTTTTAGCTGAGACAAAGAATCTCGCTTCCAGCGAATCAAAGGACCAATCCCGAGCAAAAACGACAGCGGAATCATGAGCCAAGCAAATAGGCTATCAAAGAAAGGCGCGCCAATAGAAACAGAGCCAAGCCCCAACTGTTTATGCACTAAGGGAAGTAGTGTTCCAATCAGAACCACAACCAAGGCAGTAATAAGCAAGACATTATTGCCCAGCAGCACATTTTCACGAGACACCAAAGAGAAGTTCCCCCGCGTGCTCACCGAGCCACCTTTTAGCGCAAACAGGAGCAAAGATCCACCAATCACCAGCGCGATAAAGGCCAAAATAAACATGCCGCGGGCAGGATCAGAGGCAAAAGCATGCACAGAAACCAAAATGCCTGAGCGGACTAGAAATGTTCCGAGCAAGCTAAGCGAGAAAGCGGAAATGGCCAGTAGCACTGTCCAAGCCTTGAAGGTACCTCGTTTCTCAGTAACGGCAAGCGAATGCATCAAAGCGGTGCCCGCTAACCAAGGCATGAATGACGCGTTTTCCACCGGATCCCAGAACCACCAACCGCCCCAGCCTAATTCGTTATACGCCCACCAAGAGCCGAGCGCGATGCCTAGCGTCAAGAAGAGCCAAGCGGCGGTTGTCCATGGCCGAGACCAGCGAGCCCAAGCCGTATCGAGTCGCCCTGTCATCAGCGATGCAATCGCAAATGCGAACGCAACCGAAAACCCCACATAACCCATATACAGAAGAGGCGGATGAATAATGAGACCCGGGTCTTGCAGCAACGGATTCAAATCGCGGCCATCAACGGGGAAAAATGGCAAGGTGGTGAGGAAGGGATTAGAAGTCGCAACAATAAACAAAAGAAAGCCAACACTGACCATGCCCATTACAGAGAGCACCCGCGCGACTGACTCTAACGGCATACCGCGACTAAAGCTCGCAACGGCAACTGTCCAACCTGCTTGCATCAGAACCCAAAGCAGCAAAGAGCCTTCATGAGCCCCCCAAATAGCCGTGAGGCGATAATACCAAGGCAAGTGGCTATTGGAATTGTTGGCAACATATTGAATAGTAAAATCATTGCTATAAAACGCCCACAGCAAAATCGCGAATGCGAGGCAGATTAACGTGAACATCCCCCAAGATAACGGGCGAGCAGTACGCATTAGCAACTCGTTTTGTCTCATCGCGCCAATCAAGGGCAGCGCACTTAATAAAACCGCCAATGACAAAGAAACGATAAGAGCGAAGTGTCCAAGTTCTGCTATCACTATTGTTCTCCTGTCGCCAAGGCCGTGCCCGTATAAGTTTGGTGCTTTTTCTTCATCGCCTCAGCAAGCTCAGGCGGCATGTATTTTTCGTCATGTTTGGCGAGAACCTCAAAAGCGGCAACCGTGGTGGGGTTTTTCAGCGTTCCTTGGGCAACGATGCCTTGGCCTTCACGGAACAAGTCCGGCAAAATACCCGTGTAGGTAACCGTTACTTCTGGGCCCACATCACGTAACTTAAAGGTCACTTCAAGAGAATTAGGATCTCGTTTCACCGACCCTGGGACAACCATACCGCCGATTCTCAGTCTCTGGCCAATATATGGTTTAGTGCCGTCTGGCTTACCATCCACCAGCTCAGTTGGGGTATAGAACAAGTTAATATTTTGATTCAGCGCATAAAGAATTAATCCAATGGTCACGGCCATCCCAACTAGAATCGCCAACACAATGGTTAGTCGCTTCTTTCGTCTTGGATTCATAATGTGTCCTCCAAACCTTTCGCCGCTTCAATGCGAGCTTGACGCTCTAGGTGTTGCTGGATCTGCTTTATCGCTTGCTTACCTCGTCGTACGCTCAACCAAATCAATAGTAATAGCACAATCGCAGTGATCGAAAACGCACTCCAGACGTACCCTGCGTATCCGCCCATATTGATAAAATCCGCCCACGAATGAAAATACATCACTGAGTTCTCCCATCAAGGTTGTTACTCGCAAGCTTGTTGGTCACCAATTCAATGACCCAAGGCCGATGGCCTTCGCTGATGATAATTTCGCTGCGTAGCCGAATTAGCGTCACCGCGGCAAAAAAGAATGCAAACCCCACTAGGTTAATCAACAACGGCCACAACATGTCGGAAGCAATAGAAGGTTTGGCAAATTTTGAAATGCTCGCACCTTGATGCAAAGTGTTCCACCATTCAACGGAATAATGAATAATCGGCACGTTGACGACGCCGACAATGGCTAAAATACCTGCAGCTTTGGCCGCCAGCTTTCTATCGTCAAAGGCGTGATACAAAGCAATAACGCCCAAGTATAAAAACAATAGAATCAGCTCAGAAGTTAAACGCGCATCCCAGACCCACCACGCCCCCCACATGGGTTTCCCCCAGATGGAGCCCGTGACCAACGCAATGAATGTGAAAACTGCACCAATAGGCGCCATCGCTGACGCCGCTAAATCGGATAACCTGACCTGCCAGACAACGCCAACGAAGGCCGCCATTGCCATAGAAACATATACACCCAACGACCAAATCGCTGCGGGCACGTGAATATAAATAATCCTAAAGCTATCGCCCTGTTGGTAATCGGCAGGTGCAAAAAGTAGCCCCCACACGCTGCCCACCAGTAAACACACCAAAGCGATGCTTAAGCACCAAGGCAAAAAACGCCCACACAATTGGTAGGCCGCTTGAGGTCTTGCGTAGGGGTGTAACCATTTCCACATCTTTGTAACTCTCTTCTATATCTGGTGATCTTCACGACGATTGAATGCTGATTCTTAAAGCTGCGCTTATAGCAAATGGAGATAAGGTCACACTAGCGACCGATATAGCCGCCAAAATTGCAAGTAACCCATTGTAATTCATGCCGAGTGACGCCGCTTCAATCGCTGAGGTGGCAAATATTAATACCGGTATAAATAGAGGCAGGATTAACAGGCTAAGCAGCACTCCCCCTTTTTTTAGACCAACAGTTAACGCAACGCCTATCGCACCAATGAAACTTAATGCTGGCGTGCCCAATAATAAGGTCAATACCGTGGCAATCCATGTTGGTAATGTCATAGAAAAGAGCATTAGCAACAAGGGGCTGATAATAATTAAAGGAATCGCGGTCAGCAGCCAGTGTGCAAACACTTTGGCAACAACCACCGCAGATAAAGGCGTGGGTGTGAGCATCATTTGCTCGAGCGAACCGTCTTGGAAATCATCGCGAAACAAACGTTCAAATGAAATCATTGCCGCGAGCAGTGCCGCGACCCAGATAATACCGGGCGCAATTTTGGCGAGTAATTTCGGTACTGGGCCAATACTGAGGGGAAACAGCGTCAATACAATGACAAAAAACCACAATGGATTAAGGAGCTCTACCGATTTACGGTAAGCAATCAAGAGTTCGCGGCGAACAAGGGATGTCATCGCGGCCAACATTACTGCTTATCCCCCAAAGTGATGGTGCGCAGGCTATCGTGATTCAAAAAGATATCTTGGTGAGTGGTTAGCATTACCATCCCTCCCTCGCTCGCATGTCGTAGAAACACTTGCTCCAACACTTTCACCCCTTGCTTATCAATAGCGGTCAAAGGTTCATCGAGAATCCACAGCGGTTGCCGACTAAGCCACAAACGCGCTAGCGCAACTCGTCTTTGCTGTCCGGCAGATAGATGAGCCACCGCGACATCCTCTCTTCCCACTAAGCCGACTTTCATTAATGCAAAGTAAAGGTCTTGCTTGCTATGATTGTAATTTGCATGTGCTGAAAGCAGAAATCGCAGGTTTTCATATGCCGTCAGCTCTTTCTTAATCCCGGTTTGGTGACCAATAAACAATAAGTTGGAATGGTAGGCCTCGCGACTCGAGCTAACTTTTTCGCGGTTCCAATAGACCTCACCTTGGTCTTGACGGGCAAGCCCTGCGACCATTCGCAGCAAGGTGGTTTTGCCAGAGCCATTACGACCCGCAATTTGTAGCACTTCTCCTGCGTTTAATCTAAAAGAAAGACACTCAAATAACGTGCGCCCCTCGCGAGCAGCACTAAGCTGGTTAATTTCCAACATAATTAACTATTTATAATGTTTGAACTTTTAGTGTAACACAGTGTGGATAGGACAAGAGGTCAGCGGTGTCGTCTAAGTCACGAAAATGTATTCAATTGATTAAATGGCAGCCAAGCTGCCATTTATTTCACCGCGAATAATGCGTGGTTTGTTACTTTCGGCCAACCGATTGTCGGCCAGATCTCGTCCTCGCTTCGGGACTATTTTCCAATGGAGGGATTTTCTCTTCACCTGCGATCTTTTTCTGCAGTGACATCATCAGTTCCGCTTCTGCTTTAGGGAGCTCGCATTGTTCAATGAGCTCCTCTACATCTGCGCCCAACCGAGCCATTTTCGTCGCTCTTGAGTACAAACGCCCATCACTGTCTTCTTGTTCTAATTCAACAATCCTTTCACTCAAGTGGTGGAGGATTTCTTGCTGCTCATTCACTTTCTGCCCTAAACCAACCACAATAGAACGAACTTCCAGCAGCTGTTTATTCGATTTTTTCGCCTCTTTTTCCAGCAAACGATATTGCTGGCGATGATGATCTGTAAGTCGAAAAAGCTTTTTTCTAACACTCAACAATGTTGCAATCAATATCAGTGTGACAACACCAACCCCGGCAATAAAAAAATAAGGGGTCATCCACAACTCAATATTCATTACAAATGTTCCATCTCATCCCACTCATCTTCTGAGAGTAGTTTATTTAGATCGACCAATATGAGCAGTTTTCCTTCGCGATTACTGACACCTTGGATGAATTTCGAGCTTTCATCGGTACCGACACTTGGTGTTGTATCGATTTCGGATGAGCGCAGGTAAACCACTTCGGCGACACTATCGACTAAGATACCAATAACTTGGCGCTCCGATTCAATCACAATAATTCGCGTATTATCGGTGATCTCTCCTTCCATTAAGCCAAATCGAGAGCGGGTATCAATCACGGTAACCACATTGCCACGTAGATTGATGATCCCGAGTACGTAATCTGGTGCACCTGGCACAGGAGCAATCTCGGTGTAACGCAGGACTTCACGGACCTGCATAACATTAATGCCGTAAGTTTCTTCTTCTAGCTGGAACGTCACCCACTGAAGCACTTCGTCATTCGATTGATCTTTTCTTACTTCTACTTCACTTGTTTGAGACATACCCTTTCCTCTTTTGTCGTCACCGACATATCTCTATGTATCGAGTGCCTTAACATCCAATCCTGCCTTAAGCATAGCTATCATTGCTTCAACATGGATCAACGCACACATTTTTTCTTTTACCATTCCAGCAAGCCATGGTCTTTTCCCTGCCTGCTCTCTCCATCGCACTTTATCGATTTCGAGCACTTCAGTCCCTTTCAACTCTGTGCTGGCAAGCCCCCACATACTGCTCCCCAGCATCACGACATGTTTGTAGCCTTCAATATGACTGTCATCACACAGTTTTTCTGCCATCACCCACTTCGCCGTGTCCACAACATCTAATTGGGATTCCTTACTAGTTTGCAGCCCTAGATACCAATCTGGACGGCCAAGAAGCTGATTCATTGCATCAATTTTGTGTATCCCACCGAGTTCATCAAGCGGAACAGCAAAGGTGACACCATTTACTTCAAAATATAGCACTTGAAAGCTCTCGCTTCGCATTGTGCTATGCCACTCTTTTTCACCGCTATCATCTATGCTGACTTCAGCTTCTATTTCATGGACAGTTTCAGTTACTGGTTCTGTGTATTCGATTTCAACTTCGACTGGCTCTAGCGCAACTTCTGCTACCTCCGTCTGTAGTGAGGTGCCATCGACGAATTCTTCGCTAACTTCGCTAACTTCACTAACTTCGCTAACTTCACTAACTTCACTAACTTCACTAACTTCACTAACTTCACTAACTTCACTAACTTCAGATTCGGCTAGCTGTTCGTTTTTTTCAAGTTTGATCTGATCAGTATTCTGTTCAAGAACTTCTTCTAAATCGAGTGATTCAACCGGATTTTCCGATTCCAACTGACGTAGTAGCCTTTCCACGTCATCCAGATTAGGCATTTCTGGTTCATCGTGGGTGACTACGGAAGTCGCTTCTTCACCTATAGCTTGTTCAGCTACTGCTTGGCGTTGCGGTTGGGTCGCTTCTTCACTCGTGGTAGGAAGTGCCTCAACTAAATCTTTGCCAACCGTAAATGTATCCTCGTCAAGTAACGCTGAGAAGTAATCGTCTAGAGCTTGTTCACTCGAAACCCAAGAATCATTACCCATCAAACGCAGACCTCTCTAAATAAATCAGTAGTTGTTTATAAGCAAATACACCCCGACTACCGGCAGCAAAATGTGAAACTGGCAGATGCTTTAAGCTAGCATCACGAAACTTGGTATCAATGGGAACTGCTGACGTCCACACTTGATCAGGGTAGTTTTTCTTAAGCTGAGTCAGCGTCTGAAGAGAAGCATTCGTGCGTTTATCATACATTGTTGGTACTATAGTGACCTTAAAGGGATCGGGCCGCGACTTTTGCATTATTGCCAATGTGCGCACCATTCTTTCCAACCCTTTCATCGCAAGAAATTCAGTTTGAACTGGAATTAAAATCCTATCGCTCGCCGCCAAGGCGTTCACCATCATTACCCCTAAAATAGGTGGGCAATCTATTAACACATTGTCGTAAGAATCACGTAAACACTGCAAGGCTCGGGTTAATGTCAGCCCCATGCCACTGCGGTTGCCCATAACCCTATCTAGAGTGGCCAACGACATATGGGCGGGAATAATATCAATCCCCTCAACTGGGGTACGTAATATAAGCGGATTTATCTGCTGGGCCGTAAACTCTCTGAGCTGAAATAAGTCAAACAAGCTGGTTGATATACCATCTGGGTCGAAGCCTAGATAGGTCGTCAATGAGCCGTGAGGATCCGTATCAACCAATAAGACCCGCTTTCCTTGTTTGCTTAGCAAACCAGCTAAAGTGATAGTAGTGGTGGTTTTCCCTACCCCTCCTTTTTGATTTGCAACGCTCCATATAATCATGACTGCACCTTTATGCTAGGCCGACTTCGACCAGCATACGCTCCGCTATACGGTCTAACGGCAAATCCTCGGTCGAAATTCCCGCCTTAGCAACGGCTTGAGGCATGCCATAAACGACACAACTGTCTTCATCTTGAGCCCAGATAGTCGCTCCTGCTGACTTCAACATTCGCGCCCCTTCACGGCCATCAGCTCCCATGCCCGTGAGCACCATAGATAACACTTTATCCGCGTAGATTTTGGCGGCTGAGCCAAACGTCACATCCACACACGGTTTGTAATTCATTTTGTCGCCGCCATCGATAATTTTCAGCCGCGTTGACCCGGGGCGGCCTTCTACCATCATCTGCTTACCGCCGGGCGCAAGATACGCAACACCGGGACGTAAGGCATCACCGTCTTGCGCTTCTTTCACTTGAATCTTACATAGGCTATTCAATCGGCTAGCAAAAGCCTCAGTGAACGTTGCAGGCATATGCTGAATAAGCACAATTGGATGAGGATAATTAGCGGGCAGTCGCGTTAATATTTTTTGCAACGCAACCGGGCCTCCGGTCGATGTTCCTATCGCCGTTAGCTGATATTTTTTTCCAGACGGACGGAATCGCGCTGCAGGCTGGACACGCCCCTGAACTGGCTTGCTAGCTGTCGCCGAGCCCCCGCCTACGGGCTGAGTGCTAGATGTGCGATCAGCACTTGAGACTGGCCGACGCAAGGTGCGCTTTTTGGCTGCGATTTGAACCACACGTTGCTGCAGTAAAGAGACTGCTTCGTCACGATTACGCGCAATATCTTCAAACTTTTTAGGTAAAAAATCCAATGCACCAGCGTCTAACGCATCTAATGTTGCTTTTGCACCATCATGAGTTAGAGAAGAAAACATCAATATTGGGATAGGCTCTTTGGCCATGATTTGTTTGACGGCTGTGATACCGTCCATCACTGGCATTTCAATATCCATAGTGATCACGTCAGGTTTTAGCTCCAACGCTTTCTCTACCGCTTCTTTGCCATTTGTCGCCACACCAATGACTTCTAAACGCGATTCAGAATTAATGATTTCACTCACACGACGACGAAAGAAACTTGAATCATCAACAACTAATACTCTAATCGCCATAGGTATCCTTTTCCATGCGCAGCTAAATTAGACTCGAGAGGCTGCTGCATACTGTTTGAGTAAATCAGGAACGTCCAATATCAGAGCAATATGGCCGTCACTAGTTATGGTTGCACCTGCCATGCCAGGAGTTCCTTGTAACAGCTCATCTAACGGTTTAATAACCACTTCTTCTTGACCTATTAGCGTATCCACAACAAATCCAACTCTTTGACTACCAAGCTGAACTATCACCACGTGTCCATGACCTTTACGCAATTCAACTTGCCCTGCCTGACGCACCAGCCAGTTTTGTAAATAGAACAGAGGAATCGATTTCTCTCTGACAATAATCGTCAACTGTCCGTCAACAATATTGGTACGGCTCAAATCGAGGTGGAAAATCTCGTTGACGCTGGCTAAAGGTAGCGCAAACGGGTTGCCCGCAACACCAACCATTAACGTTGGCAGAATCGCTAGTGTGAGTGGAACCTTAATTGTTATTTTGGTCCCTTTGCCCATTTCGGAATCAATATCGATGGAACCATTTAGGGTATTGATCGCAGTTTTCACCACGTCCATGCCCACACCACGGCCGGAAATATCGGAAATTTGATCTTTACTAGAGAAGCCCGGCATAAAGATAAGGTTAAAACATTCTTTATTCGTTAAACGAGACGCGGCGTCTTCATCCATGATGCCTCTTTTCACGGCAATCCCACGCAGCTTATCAGGATCCATACCACCGCCATCATCGACAATAGCCAGTTCTATATGATCCCCTTCTTGCGAAGCAGACAAGATGACCTTACCACCGCGAGGCTTACCAGCAGCAGAGCGATCATCAGGCATTTCTATTCCATGGTCGACCGAGTTTCTCACCAAGTGAATTAGTGGATCAGCAAGCGCCTCAACTAAGTTTTTATCTAAATCTGTATCTTCGCCGCGCATTTCAAGGTTGATGTCTTTTTTCAAACTTCTCGCTAAATCACGAACCACTCGAGGAAAACGGCCAAACACTTTCTTAATTGGCTGCATCCGAGTCTTCATGACCGCACCCTGAAGGTCAGCTGTCACTACGTCTAAGTTAGATACCGCCTTAGCCATTTCTTCGTCATTACTATTAAGGCCGAGACTCAGTAATCGGTTACGAACCAATACCAATTCACCCACCATATTCATAATGGTATCGAGAGTCGATGTGTCCACCCGAACGGTTGCATCCGCTTGTGCTTTCTTACTCTGACTGGACTCAGCAGGGGGCTTAGGCTCTTTCTTAGCTTCCTTCACCGCAGGTTTTGCCGCAGCTGCCGGCGCTTTCTTAGGCGCTGGGGCTGGGGCTGGCGGTTCTATCTTAGGTGCCGCGGCGGCTGGCGCCTTAGGAGCAGGTGCACTTGCTGGAGCTGCAGGTTTCGTCGCCGCAGCTAGTTCTGCTTCGGATGGACCACCGTCACTGCCATGCAGTTCATCAAGCAATTTCTCAAATTCATCATCGGTCATTAAGCCTTCATCAGATGCCGCGGCACTTGATGGCGCAGGAGCGCTTGGTGGCGGAGCTGCTGCTGCTGGTGGCGCTGCTGCTGGAGCTGCTGAGTCTCCAGCTGTCGGGCTCTGCCCACTACCGTGCAATTCATCAAGCAGCTTTTCAAATTCATCATCAGTAATATCACTGCCCGGTGCTGGCGGCGGCGCTGGGGCCGAAGGCGGTGGTGTTGCAGGAGGTGTACTTGCCGCAGTTCCGGCATTAGGTGCCGTACCTTTACCATGCAGTTCGTCCAGCAATTGATCAAATTCGCTTTGGCTAATTTCATCGATTGAGCCTGAATTGACATTAGCTGCAGGTTCCGCCGGAGCAGGTTCAACTGGGGGGGGGGCGGCGGGTTCTGGCGGCGGAGGTTCTTGTGCTACGGGCTCAGCCGCTGGTTCTTCATCTTCCGATTCGGGCTTGCAAAGACGATGTAGCTCATCCAATAATGCCTGATCTGCCGGTACCAATGGTTCTGAGTCCTGTACGGCTTTAAACTGCTCATTAACCGTATCCAATGCCGACAGCATTGTATCCATAAGGCTGGCAGTGACGGAACGTTGACCATTACGAAGGATATCAAACACATTCTCAGCACCGTGACAGGTGTCAACGAGCTCAGTTAATGCTAAAAACCCCGCGCCTCCTTTTACGGTGTGAAACCCTCTGAAAATAGCATTCAACAACTCTTTATCGTCTGGATTGTTTTCCAGCTCTACCAACTGTTCGGAAAGAAGCTCTAGAATCTCACCAGCTTCTACCAAAAAGTCTTGAAGAATCTCTTCGTCTAACTCGTAGCTCATACACTTCCCCTAAAAACCAAGACTTGACAGCAAGTCATCGACTTCGTCTTGTGATGAAACTGCATCGGCTCTTTCTTGAGGATTCATAATAGGTCCTTCTGCTTCTATCGATGATGCTTTCTTCTCTGCCGATTCTTCCAGCTGATTTACCCCGAATACGGTCAATATTTCTACCAACCTACCCTCTACCTCATTTACTAAGGTGATCACTCGGCTGATAATTTGCCCCGTCAAGTCCTGAAAATCTTGAGCCATAAGGATTTCTGTTAACTGCCCTCTTAACTCGGAGCTATCTCCTTCTACCTCTCCGAGCAACTCATCAATCTGATGGCACAATGCTTTAAACTCTGCCAACTCAATACGCCCTTTCATCAGCTCATTCCATTTTGGGCGAACTTCCAAAAGCCCTTCATGAAGGTTGTCAGCGATTGGCATACAACGATCAACAGCATCCATCGTTTTATTGGCAGCAAACTCCGTCTTCTCAATCACATACTGAAGACGATCACGAGCGTCAGGAATTTCATCCTTGGCAATCTCGCTCATTCTTGTGTCGTCACCAAACTGCTTTAGCGACTCATGCAAATCTCGGGTGAGAGTGCCGACTTCCGCTAACATGGGATTAGTGACGACTTGCTCAACCATCTCCGCAACAAGCTCATTTGCTTCTTGTTGCTTTTCATTTTCTAACAGCTCTACTAGCTGTTTCGCCTGCTCTATTGAAATCATCCCTAACTGGCCTTTCTGCGCGTATTGAATTGTACAAGCCAACAATCAGACTTTTTATAAACGCTCAAAAATCTTATCAAGCTTTTCCTTAAGCGTTGCAGCAGTAAATGGTTTAACAATATAACCATTTACTCCAGCTTGAGCCGCTTCAATAATTTGCTCACGCTTGGCTTCTGCTGTAATCATCAATACAGGCAAATGTTTCAATTCTTCGTCAGCACGAATATTCTTGAGCAAATCGATCCCTTGCATACCTGGCATATTCCAGTCTGTCACAACAAATTCGAAATCACCCTTTTTAAGCATTGGCAATGCCGTTAACCCATCATCCGCTTCTTGGGTATTATTAAATCCCAAATCTCGAAGTAGGTTTTTTACGATACGGCGCATTGTTGAGAAATCATCAACAATAAGGATCTTCATATTTTTATTCAAAATTGCCTCCACTGAGTTTGAGTTCAGTGATGTTATTCATATTCCGTCCAAGCACTCAACTTCGTGCGTAGACGCTGCATGGATTGACTTAGTATTTGGCTAACGCGAGACTCGCTAACTCCAATTACCGCACCAATTTCCTTTAAATTTAATTCTTCATCATAATACAGTGAAAGAACTAAAGCTTCACGCTCAGGCAAGGTTTTTATTGCCTCGATCAATGATGTTCTAAACGAATCGTCGGCAACCCCTTTAAATGGAGAATCATGCTCTTCTTCATCAACAGGAGATATCGCATCGTCTGATATACCTAAGTCTTCTATACCCACTAATCTAGAACTACTGATATCCTTCACTGCGCTGTGATACTGATCAAGTGAAAGTCCCATATGCGCTGCAACCTCGGAATCAGTCGGGTCTCGGTTAAGTTCTCCTTCAAGTATAGAGATAGCTTGATTTATTTCCCGATTGTTTTTGTGTACCGATCTTGGCACCCAATCTCCCCGACGAATATCATCAAGCATAGCACCTCGAATCCGGATACCTGCATACGTGTCAAAACTGGCTCCCTTACGGCTATCATAATTTTTCTGCGCTTCAAGCAGGCCTATCATTCCTGCTTGAATTAAATCTTCGACTTGCACGCTCGGAGGCAAACGACCCAGTAGGTGATGCGCGATACGCCTGACCAACACCGAGTACTTTTCTAAGAAAGCACGCTGGTTCGTTTGGTTAGCATATTGGTCGTAAGTTAGCGCTTTATTCACCAAAAGGTTCCTCTAAAGTCTCAGTTCCATTTACTAAGCGTTCTACAAAGAACTCTAAATGTCCACTCGGCGCACTAGGGATTGGCCAAGTTAACGCCTTGTTAGCCAGTGAACCCAGTGCAAGGGCCGCAGGTGAACGCGGGAAAGCATCCACAACAATTTTTTGCTTTTTCACTGCCTGCCGCACTTTATCGTCCAGCGGGATACATGCAACCAACTCAATACTCACATTCAAAAAACGTTCGGTGACTAGAGTCAATTTTGCAAATAGCTCCCTTCCTTCACGATAGCTCCTAACCATATTGGCGACAATTTTAAATCGCTGCACATGATGCTCTTTGCTCAATAATTTGATCAAGGCATAAGCGTCAGTAATTGATGTCGGCTCATCACACACCACGACCAGTACGTCCTGCGCTGCGCGCGCAAAACTCACCACCATGTCGGATATGCCTGCCGCTGTATCAATCAGCAGCACGTCCATTTCATCTTCTAAGCTGCCAAAGGCGCGAATCAAACCAATATGTTCCGCGGAACTGAGCTCAGTCATCGACTTAGTCCCTGAAGTCGCTGGAATAATCTTGATGCCATGAGGGCCTTCCACTATCGCCTCGTGCAGCTCACATTCCCCAGCCAAAACGTGCCCTAAATTACGTTTAGGCCGAATTCCGAGCATAATATCAATATTGGCTAAGCCCAAATCTGCGTCAAGCACCATGACCCTTTTCCCTTGCCGTGCCATGCAAATGGCCAGCCCTAAAGTCACGTTTGATTTACCCACGCCGCCTTTGCCACCAGTAACCGAAATGACCTTGGTGAGTGATGGCTGTGTTAAGCGGCGCAAGCCGCTCGCTTGGTCATGTATCATATTATCTGTCATAATTGTATGCCGCTTAGAGCCCTTCTGCCTCACTATTCCAGTAATGAGGTTCATTTTCTGTCGACTTTTCCAATAACGCGTTTGCTTTCGCTACCATATATTTCGGTTGGGCAATTACAATATCTTCAGGTACCCGCTGACCGTTCGCTATGTATGCGACAGGAAGCGAGTTTTGCACAACCACGCTCACAAATTCCCCTAAACTCAATGACTCATCCAACTTCGTCATGATGCAGCCAGATAAAGGAATCCGCCTAAAATGATCAATGGTTTCTTGTAAAACTTTCCGTTGAGCCGTGGCCGGCAATACCAAATAGCTGTGGATCACTTCGCCGCTATCTTGCATCAAAGTATCGAGTTGCTCAGTCAAACGAACGTCTCTTTGCCCCATTCCCGCCGTATCCACTAGAACCAAACGGCGATTACGCAACTGGTAAATCACCTCGGCTAACTCTCTTGAATCTTTCGCTACTTTGACAGGGCAACCCATAATGCGACCGTAAATAGATAACTGCTCGTGCGCGCCAATCCGATAAGTATCTGTAGTAACTAAAGCCACGTTATCTGCGCCATATTCCATTGCAGCTCTCGCCGCAAGTTTTGCAATAGTCGTCGTTTTTCCAACGCCCGTCGGGCCAAGTAGTGCCACGACACCACCACGTTTTAAGACATCTTGTTTGGAAATAGGTATTTGGTCTGAAACTAAACCGAGCAAAGCCTTCCAAGCTTTCGGTGGTGGGGTCGTTTCTGGGATATAACAGGCTAACTGATCAGCTAAATCAAGCGAGACGCCCATTCGTTCTAACCGCTTGATTAACATCGCGCGAAGTGGCTCTCTGCGTTCGACTTCCTGCCACATCAACCCGGAGACTTGATGCTCTAACAAACGTCGGATCGACACCATTTCTTCACGCATCTGCTCGAATTCTTCATTGCCCATAGCGGGCTCATCGAGCTTATTTCTTTCATAGCGTGTCGGGTCAAGTTTTGGCGAGCGAGAAGCTGTTGATTGGGGACCACGCTCTTCGGCAAGCAGTTTCGCCAACGGAGAGTCTTCACGAATTTTCAAGCCACTGTTTGAGTTCTGATTCTCTGTACGAGAGCGGGTTTGTCTGTGCATCAAAGCAGATAAGGAGTCTTCTTCGCCTCCTGCATTATCAGTCTGCTCTAAACCATTTTGCGCGTATTGATGCAACATGTTAGCAAACTTGTCATTCTTCGATTTGCTAGATTTCGCGCCATTTAAACTGACCCGATCATCATCCAATTGACGACTTGACGCTCTAACTGGAGGAGCAGACATTTGCGAATGAGGAGCATGATTAGGGGCTTGGGAGCGAACATGTCTGTCTTCTTTTTGAGGTGCAGATGCTTTTGAAATATTTGCTGCTTGATCGCCATCTACCGCCGCGACAATTTCCACGCCACCGGCGACCTTTTTATTCGACATAATAACCGCGTCAGAACCCAACTCCTCTTTCACTTGGAGCAAAACTGAACGCATGTCTTTGGCAAAAAAGCGTTTAATCTTCAAAATAAATATCCGTTTTCTGTAGCTTTATTCAAGAGCTTACCCAGGTGAAGAACTAGTTGCCAACGGCCTGTACTATTCTTATTTGTTTTTCGTCTGGAATCTCTTGATATGATAGTACCCTTAACGACGGAATCGTATTTTTTACGAATTTAGCTAAGGTTGAGCGCAGCACTCCCGACGTTAATAAGACCGCCGGTTCGCCTTTCAACTCTTGTTCTTGAGTAGCTTGGCTCAGTGACGACTGCAACCGCTCTGCTAATCCCGGCTCAATCCCCGCTGACTCACCTCCCGCCGCTTGCATTGTTTGATGCAATATTTGTTCCAGCTCCGGTATCAACGTAATCACTGGAAGCTCAGGATCTATACCATTGATTTCCTGAACAATAAGTCGTTTCAATGCGATTCGAGATGCCGCGGTAAGTATGTCAGGTTCTTGACTCTTACTTGAGTACTCAGAGAGCGTTTGGATAATGGTACGAATATCTCGGATAGGGATCGCTTCATGCAGCAAATTTTGTAGTACTTTCACCACAACGCCTAACGACAACTGATCTGGAACAAAGTTTTCGACCAACTTTGGTGTGGTGCGCCCCAACATTTCCAGCAAATTTTGTACTTCTTCATGGCCCAAGAGCTGCGCCGCGTTGTTGGTCAAAAGTTGGCTTAGATGAGTTGCCAATACCGTTGATGAGTCGACTACGGTGTAACCAAGCGCCTGAGCGTGCTCACGTTGATCTTCGCGAATCCAGACCGCTTCAAGCCCGAACGCTGGGTCCATGGTTTGCTCACCATCAATCATGCCGTACACTTGTCCTGGGTTAATCGCGAGTTCCTGATCTGGCCGTATCTCTGCCTCACCGACAGCGACACCCATTAAGGTGATGCGATAACTGTTGGGAGTCAGTTCCAGGTTATCCCGAATATGTACTGCGGGTATCAAAAAACCAAAATCTTGCGACAGTTTTTTTCTCACCCCTTTAACTCTTTCCAGCAACTCTCCACCTTGATCTCTATCCACCAGCGGAATTAAACGGTAGCCCACTTCCAACCCAATGATATCGACAGGCTGCACATCATCCCAAGACAACTCTTTTTGTTTCGGAGCATCGGCCTCTGCAGGCAATGCCTCTTTTGGTTCTTCTAGTGCTTTTTTCTGCTTTCGAATCAACCAATAGGCGCTTGCCCCTGCAATAATTGCAAGCAACAGAAACGCAAAGTGAGGCATCCCAGGTACTAACCCTAAAATTGCCAAGATACACGCAGTAATCGTGAGCGCTTTTGGGTTGTCAAACATCTGAAAGACAACTTGTTGACCCATATCCGCATCCGTGTTCTGCCTTGTAACCATGATGGCCGCACCGATCGACAACAAGAGCGACGGGATCTGGGCGACCAAGCCGTCACCGATTGTCAGCAAGGTGTAGATACGTACCGCTTCGCCAAAGCCCAACCCATATTGAATCATACCAATAGAAAGGCCACCGATAATGTTGATAAACAGTATCAATATCCCTGCGATTGCATCCCCTTTTACAAACTTTGACGCACCATCCATCGAACCATAGAAGTCTGCTTCTTGCGTGACTTCAGAGCGGCGGAGTCTCGCCTGATCTTGATCGATGAGACCGGCATTTAAATCAGCATCAATGGCCATTTGCTTACCGGGCAAGGCATCAAGAGTAAAACGCGCACTCACTTCAGAAATACGCCCTGCACCTTTAGTCACAACCATAAAGTTAATGATCATTAAGATCATAAATACGACAAGACCGACAGCGTAGTTACCACCAATCACCACACTACCAAAAGACTCAATCACCTTACCAGCCGCGCCCGGCCCTTCATGCCCGTACAATAGAACGACACGCGTGGAGGCAACGTTCAGGGCCAAGCGAAGCAAAGTAGAAATAAGCAGAACAGTTGGAAATGCAGCAAAATCAAGCGGTCTTCGTGTGTAAACGGTGACGAGAAGGATCACCATGGCTAACGCGATATTGAAAGTAAAAAATAAATCGAGAAAAATTGCTGGGATGGGTAAAACCACCATCGCCAAGCTCGCAAGGACCATGATGGGCGCACCAATCGCAGGCATGGCACGTTGAGGTATAGAAGGCAGTTTGTCAGCAAATGGGAGTGAGAACTTCATAAAGGCGTTAATGCAAACTCTTAACTTTTAATTGGTTAGAGTGAGAATGCAATAATTAGTCCAGCCAATGCGTCAAGTTTATGACAGTGTGAAAGCCTGTTGAACTGGGCAGCACTACAGGCTTTTAAGGATTATCTATGGGGAGAGCATGTCGCTAATTGTTCAAGTGCCACAGTAGATCACCCTTGCCACTGATTGGGTCGTATTCAATACAGGCAAGTCCTGAAGTAGTAAACATCACCGGTGCCATCGATGGTACAAACTCAGCGGTTAAAAAGCCGACTAATGGTAAATGTGAAACCAATAACAGTCGGTCAAGCTTTTCAACTTCGACTAAAGCAGATACATAATCAAAAACATTTTTTGAGTCTCCGTAAGGAGTAATATCCTCACACGTATCCAGTTTTTTCGTATCCACAAGATGAGAAACAGTCTGCCACGTCTGCTGAGCACGAACATATGGGCTGACCAATACTTTATCTAACTGCCCAAAGCCTTTTTCCAATGCTCTTTCCACCACAGAAATAGAGTCACTCTGACCACGTTTAGTGAGTGCGCGTTGAGAATCTGATGGTGCGCGGCTCTCCGCTTCACCATGACGCATAATAAAGATTTTCATTTTATAGCCCTAAAACTTGTTAATGCCTAATTTCATTCGAATTACTATCACCTAGTAAAATCACTTATCGTGACCTGATTTTTAAATCCAAAATAATCATAAAACAATCAATTACCTTGCCAAACAAGCCAAGTTTATTAACAATCTAATAGTATAAACGCCACTTATCAAAAATATACCGCAGATCCCCGCTTGATGAGTTGCAGTGAATACCGTCAACGTCATACTTACATAAATATCCCGCCGGAGTCAGATTGTGCACATAAGCCCTAACGATAATAATAAATACCAAGACCTCGTATTAGATAATAATCTAAGGGTAGTGTTAGTTCACGATCCTTCGGCACAAAAATCTGCGGCAGCCTTAACAGTTAACGTTGGTCACTTTGATGACCCTAATGATCGCGAGGGGTTAGCGCACTACGTTGAGCACATGTTATTTTTAGGGACTGAGAAATACCCACAGATGGGTGAGTTCCAACAATATACCAGCCAGCATGGTGGCGCAAACAACGCATGGACAGGTACAGAACACACCAGCTTCTATTTCGACATAGCACCGAACGCATTTGAACAAGGCCTTGACCGATTTAGCCAATTCTTCATAACCCCACTCTTTCATGCAGAAGCCCTCGACAAAGAACGTCAGGCTATTGAATCCGAATATCGGCTCAAGCTCAACGACGACACACGTCGTCTCTATCAAGTTCAAAAAGAAACCATTAATCCAACCCATCCATACGCTAAGTTCTCCGTCGGTAACCTCGTGACTCTTGCAGATAATGATCAAGGGACGATTCGCGACGAGATTATGGACTTTTACTACCGACAGTATTCTGCCGATTTAATGACTCTTACATTGGTCGGGGCACACTCATTGGAGGAAATGGAGCTATGGGTTCAAACAAAATTTAGTATCATAAAAAACCTGAACCTAGCTGGTAAACAAGTGGAGGCTCCTTACGTCACTCCGCAAGAAGTGGCGACCTTTGTCCAAATCGAGCCAATAAAAGAAATCCGAAAGCTGATCCTCACCTTTCCCCTTGAACAGCAAGAAGACAGTTACCAAGCCAAACCTTTGTCCTATTTTGCACATCTAGTTGGCTATGAAGGAAAAGGCAGCTTAATGAATGCTCTGCACGACAAGGGCTGGATCACCTCGCTTTCTGCTGGCCGTGGGGCCAGCGGCAGTAATTATCGCGAGTTTAGTATCAGCTGCTCACTAGAGCCTGAAGGACTAGAGAATATCGATAACATATGCCAAGCCGTATTCGATTACTTACGTCTCATTACATCAAACGGAATGCAAGAATGGCGCTATCAAGAGAAGAAAGCCGTTCTAGAAGCCGCATTTCGCTTCCAAGAACCAATCCCAGCTCTTGATCTTGCGAGCCAGTTATCGGTGAGTATGCAGTATTACGACTCACGTGATGTCGTTTATGGCGACTACATGATGCAGGAATATCGTGAGCAGCAGCTGCTCGATACGGCTCAACATTTTACCCCCGACAACCTTCGTATTACTGTCATTGCCCAAGATCAGCACTACGATCGTGAAGCAAAGTGGTATTTCACCCCTTATTCAGTGCAGCCAATATCAGCCGAATCTAAAGCACATTTTCTGAAAGCCAGTAACCTACCCTTTGAGTTACCTGAGAAAAACCCATATGTGTGTTATTCACTTGATCCTGCCATGCCTCACTCCGGTGACGATCAATCAGAGAGCCCGAAACCAAGCATTATTGAAGATTTACCCGGTTTTCGTTTATGGCACCTGCAAGATGGACAATTCCAAGTACCTAAAGGCGTGATATTCATCGCGATCGATAGCCCTGCCGCGGTTCAAAATCCGCGTAATATCGTCAAAACGCGCTTATGTGTCGAGATGTTTTTAGATTCACTCAACGATGATACCTATCAAGCAGAAATTGCAGGGATGGGGTACAACTTATATACCCATCAAGGTGGAGTGACCTTAACCATTTCCGGCTTCGCGCAAAAACAGGCCGAATTGCTTCGCCTTATTATTCAACGCTTTGGTAAGCGAGATTTCCAACCACGGCGATTTGATCTGATTAAACAGCAATTATTACGCTATTGGGGTAACGCGCAACAAGACAGACCTGTATCGCAACTGTTCAACGCCATGACAGGTATCTTACAGCCCAATAATCCACCCAAAGCCGCTCTCATTGAAGCGCTGCACACCATTGAAGCCGATGAACTTCCAAGCTTCGTTGACGAAATCTTATCTGAATTACAAATCGAAATGTTTGTCTATGGCGACTGGAGCAAACAAGGCGCACTTGCACTAGGCGAAGAACTGAAAGATGCCCTGCGGGTCCCAGAGCAAAAATATGAAGAAGCGTTTCGTCCGCTCGTCATGCTTGGAGAAAACGGCACCTTTCAGCACCAAGTTGACACAAACCAAGATGACTCTGCCATCATAGTCTACTACCAATGTGACGACATAGAACCGCGTAGTGTCGCTCTATATTCTTTGGCTAACCAGCTGATGTCGGCGACCTTTTTCCATGAAATTCGCACCAAGCAACAGTTAGGCTATATGGTCGGAACAGGCAATATGCCCCTGAACCGTCATCCCGGCATTGTGCTCTATGTTCAATCACCCAATGCCGCGCCCACCGATTTAATTCGCTCGATTGATGAGTTTCTCAATGCCTTTTATATGGTTCTTCTCGAACTCAACGATTACCAATGGCACAGCAGTAAAAAGGGGCTTTGGCACCAGATCGCCACGCCGGACAAAACACTTCGAACCCGCGCCCAAAGACTTTGGGTCTCAATTGGTAATAAAGATGAACAGTTCGACCAACGTGAACAAGTACTAGAAGCGCTCAAAGACCTGAGCCGAAGTGACATGATTCGCTTTGTGGTCACTGAGCTCAAGCCGAGAACAGCTAATCGATTGATCTTACACACTAAAGGAAAATCGCATTTAGAAGACGAAAACTTGCATCTTGGTAACGAAATTGCCTCTATCGAGGCCTTTCAATTACGGCCGAAAGATTATGACGTGGGTTAATATACCCAAGTGACCGATAGGGCTTGGGTATGAAAAATAATTCTAAGCCCTAATTATCGCTCAGATTCCACCACCGCTTTCAGGCTGTGTGGATGAAGTTTGATACAGACTCCATCCCATTTAAACGCGACCGTCGGGTTCGATAAACGTTCATTTTCCCCTTGCGGACTAGAAAGCTTTACCTGAATACCTTGATCGCCCAACCTAGCGAAATTACTCGAGAATTCAGGAAACTGCTGCTTAAGGTCAGACAAATACTGCTCAGCCGATTGTACATGAGAAGGTTGCACATGAGAAAGTTGGGCATGAGAAGGCACGACAAATTCAACATGTTCCCAATCCTGAGATGGATAGATTTTACCCGGCGCAGGATACGGTAACTCTAAACACTCCACCTGCCATTGCCCTACTGAAAACGGTTGGTCAAACTCTAGCACGACGATCGGCCGACCGTTAACCTGCCCTTTTGAGATAACTTGCGCTTCTTTTTTCCATTCAATTTCTGCCAACTGCGCTAATTTTTCATCATTCACTCGCAAGGCAATATGATCGGCTTGAAATTGACTCAAATCTAAGTGCAGTTGCTGACAAAGCAGACTGATCTTTGCCATAAATTCATCGGCTCGATTACGCATCTGATCAGGCATCAAACCAGCTTCGCAAAGTAATGTTGACATTTTGAACTATCCAATTTATTGATTTTCACGTAATAGTAACAAAGTTATTGGTAAAAACAGAAAAATACTAATTATCTCCCTACAAGCTAATCGATAAAGTTGATATTATTAGCCAAAGTTTATAAGAAATTCAGCGCCCCTTATTCATCCATTATTGAGAGCGTTGATTTTAGCATTCCAAAGCATTGGGAGAGAAATGCGTGAATATCCAAGCATTAATTAATGATAAAGTGTCTCAAGCTCTTGAAGCAGCAGGTGCACCAGCGGGCACACCAGCTGCCGTAAGACAGTCGGCGAAAGCACAATTTGGCGATTACCAAGCTAACGGCGTGATGGGAGCGGCAAAAAGACTTGGCACTAACCCTCGAGAATTTGCGCAAAAAGTAATTGATGCCTTGGATCTTGACGGCATCGCGAGCAAAACAGAAATCGCTGGCCCTGGCTTTATCAATATCTTCTTGAAAGAAGAGTTCATCGCTGAGCAAGCTGAAAAAGCTTTAGCAGACGAACGCTTAGGTGTGACTGCCGAGCAAACTCAAAACATCGTCGCTGATTACTCTGCACCTAACGTAGCCAAAGAAATGCACGTAGGCCACCTTCGTTCAACCATCATCGGTGACGCAGTGGTTCGCACACTTGAGTTCTTAGGTCATAACGTTATCCGTGCCAACCACATTGGTGACTGGGGTACTCAGTTTGGCATGCTGATCGCAAACCTTGAGCGTAAGCAAAAAGATGGCAACGAAATTTCAATGGAATTGTCTGATCTTGAAGGCTTCTACCGTGAATCCAAAGTCCTTTACGATGAAGACGAAGAGTTTGCCAAAACAGCACGTAACTACGTAGTGAAGCTACAAAGTGGTGATGAGTTCTGCGTTGACATGTGGAAGAAGCTGGTTGAAGTGACCATGGTGCAAAACCAACGCAACTACGACCGTTTGAATGTTTCTCTATCAAATGACAACATCATGGGCGAAAGCATGTATAACGACATGCTTGCTGGCATCGTGGCTGATCTTAAAGACAAAGGTCTAGCGAAAGAAGACGATGGCGCTCAAGTGGTTTTCCTTGATGAGTACAAGAACAAAGACGGCGAGCCAATGGGCGTGATCGTCCAAAAACGCGACGGTGGCTTCCTATACACCACGACAGACATTGCGTGTGCGAAATACCGTTACGAACAGCTAAACGCTGATCGCGTGCTTTACTTCATCGACTCTCGTCAGCACCAGCACCTAATGCAAGCGTGGACTATCGTACGAAAAGCTGGCTACGTGCCAGAAGAAGTATCACTAGAGCACCATGCATTCGGCATGATGCTAGGTAAAGACGGTCGCCCATTTAAGACTCGCGCTGGCGGTACGGTTCGCCTTGCTGATTTGCTTGATGAAGCTGACGAGCGCGCAAGTAAACTGATTGAGTCGAAAAACCCTGAGTTGGACCAAGCAGAAAAAACCAATATCGCGAAAACTGTAGCGACTGCTGCAGTGAAATACGCCGACTTATCTAAGCACCGTACCACTGACTACGTGTTTGACTGGGACAACATGCTAGCGTTTGAAGGCAACACCGCGCCTTACATGCAATACGCGTACACTCGCGTAGCGTCTATTTTCGCTAAAGCAAACATCTCAATGGATGAGCTGTCTGGCGACATCATCATTGGTGATGCGAAAGAAAAAGCACTGATTGCTAAATTACTGCAATTCGAAGAAGCGGTTCACTCTGTCGCTCGTGAAGGCCAGCCACACATTATGTGTAACTACTTGTTCGAGCTTGCCGGTCAATTCTCTAGCTTCTACGAAGCCTGCCCAATTTTGGTTGCGGAGAAAGAAGAAGTGAAAAACAGCCGCTTGAAAATGGCTGCACTAACCGCGAAAACCATCAAGCTTGGCTTGTCGCTTCTAGGCATCGAAACTCTAGAACGCATGTAATCTAAGTTACTAGCCTGAATCAAATAGCGAGAGTGACCTCTCGCTATTTTTTTATCATTAAGTTAGGAAGTGCTGCTGGTTTAACAGTTTCCAACTAAAAGCATAACCGCTGAGAGGTTAACCAATAATTTGTAACTACTCAGACGTAATTATCTGTAGACAATAATTGTCAGGCTAGATCAAAAAAGGCTGACTCGCGCCAACCTTTTTAATACTCTTCTTTGCTATTAACTAGCTACCAATTAACCACAGCATGAGCTGCTTTTTTGGTTCGGAGAGCAACAAGTACCATCTGATGTCACCATCTTGATCGGGATATATTGCGAGTTCATTTTCTTCTCTTGGGTCTTCAACCAACCAAAGAAAGCAATCAAGAACGCAGCAATTCCGAGCAGCCAATATGTACTACTGGTTGGGTGGGAACTGAACGTCGCCACCTGATAGAAGGCCACGCCACTACAATAAGCAATCGCTGTTCCCCAAAAAGCAGCCAAGCTTGCCCAGCCAAGAGAGCTTTCTCGAGCGCCCGCACCAAATGTCGAGACACAAGGCATATACAGCAAAATAAACAACAAGTAAGCAAAGGCGCTGATCGGTCCACCGAATTTCGCGACCATATTGCCCATCGCTGTATGCCCTAGGTTAGCATCCGCTTCACTGGCTTTAAATGGGTTACTTAAGGCACTGAAGCTAAAGGTATCTTTCAGTCCATCGACCGTGTCTTGCCAAGCTTGATCCATCTGGCCCCAAAAATCGAAACCGTCTTCACTGGCTGCCGTTGTCGGTGGTGCGTAAAGCGTGTTTAGCGTACCTACGACCACTTCTTTCGCCAAAGTACCTGTGATAAGTCCCACTGTCGCTGGCCAGTTATCTTGCTCAATACCCATTGGGTGGAACACGGGCGTGATCACACGGCTTATCTCAGACAAAGCAGAGTGCTGAATTTCAGTGCCGTCGATACTTTTTCCAGAAAGGGTAATGCTGTTCAAGCCACTCACGATGATACAAATTGGGATGATGTAACGACCCGCTTTCAGCAAGAAGCCTTTTAAACGGTGCCACGTCAGCATCAATATCGTTTTCAAGTTCGGTGCGTGATAAACCGGCAGCTCCATGACGAAAGGTTCAGCTTCACCTTTAAGTACCGTTTTTCTAAATATCAACCCAGTAAGAATTGCTACGCAGATCCCAGTCAAGTAGAGCAAGAAGATCACTGTGCCTCCAGAAGAGCCAAAGAACGCCGAAGCAAACACACCAAAAATAGCCAATCGCGCACCGCATGACATAAACGGCACCATCACAATAGTCAGCAAGCGCTCGCGAGGGCTAGACAAAGTACGCGTTGCCATGATCGCCGGTGTGTTACAGCCAAAGCCAATGATCATAGGGACAAACGATTTACCTGGCAGGCCCACCCATTGCATTAACCTGTCCATCACAAACGCAGCGCGAGTCATGTAGCCAGAGTCTTCCAATAGCGATAAGAACAAAAACATTAAGCCAATCTGTGGAATAAACGGCAAAATCGTGTTGATACCACTGCCTAGACCTGTCGCTAATAAGGATATAACCCACGCTGGAGCATGCATCTGTGTTAGCAACCAACCGGTTCCGTTCATAAAGATGGTGGCGGAGCCTTCATCAAAAATGGGCTGCAAAGCGCCACCAATGTTTATCGACAAAACAAACATCAGATACATGACGAGTAGAAAGAATGGCACGCCTAAATAACGATTCAGCGCCACGCTATCAATCATCTCAGTTAACGTATGACTTTTATAAGAGCGATAATCGGTGCAGCTGGCTAAAATAGCCGACACCATTTGATAGCGGCTATCCGCCATCGTCAATTCTGCAATGATGTCTTGCTCGGCAAGCCGCTCTCGCACTGCGTCCGTTGCTTTCAGAGTCTCAGGCTGGCCAGCCGCACGCATATGTGCCAGCACATCCCCTTCTAACAGGCGTAATGCAAAAGTCAGATCGGTGGCGAAAGGATGTTCAAAGCGGGCATCAAATGTATCAACAATTTCGCCGCATGCGTTCATGATTTCGTCTGGATAGTGAATTTCTGTTGATGAGATTGCTTTACTCTGCGCGACGTCAAGAATGGCTGTTTTTAACTCACTGATACCTTCGCGCTTCGTAGTCGTCATTGGCACGACGGGGCAACCAAGATGCTCAGACAATGCCTTAATATCAACTTCAATATTCTGCTTTTTAGCAATATCGACCATGTTCAGCGCCACGACACAAGGAACTTTCATCTCCAGCAACTGCATAGTGAGATACAAGTTACGTTCTAGGTTAGCTGCGTCGACGATATTCACAATCACATCATGTTGCGGTGACAAAATATATTCACACGCTATCTGCTCATCAATCGAGTTTTCTTTGGAAACTGAGCTCAGTGAATAAGTTCCGGGTAGGTCAACAACAGTAATATCATGCTGCTGATAACTAAGCCGCCCTTCCTTCTTGTCGACCGTTACCCCAGACCAGTTACCGACTCTCTGGTTAGATCCCGTAAGCAAATTAAATAACGTGGTTTTGCCGCAGTTGGGATTGCCTGCAATACCAATAGTGAAAGAAGACATAAAAATAAGTCCTAAAAGAGTATGGATTGGTAGTCAGTAATCGCGTTAAGAGGCACTTTCAAAAGCAATCGCATCAAGTTCGACTTTACGAATGCTCAATCGAAAGCGTTTTACTTCAATAAGAAGAGGATCGCCCATCGGCGCAACACGGCAGACTTTGAACGTCGCCCCTGGGATCATTCCCATCGTCATCAGCTTATGTCGATAGGAAGACTGAATATCTTTTTGAAAACCGATAATTTTATAGTTGGAACCAGCATGACAAGTTTGCATAACAACATCCGAACAGAAACATTAACCCGTTAATCAAACTTAGCGAAGAAGACATCGAATGCTCTAAAACATTCCAGTGATAGCAGAGGCCAAGTCGTATAACGAACACACAGTTTATCTATATCTCATTACCGCTCTAAATAGACTTGGCAATAAGAACGGTTATCATTCTACTTATCATTAACTTTCTGTCACGAAAAAGGCGCCAATCCTGACCTTATCCTGACATAAATTTTTACGTATTATAATATTTAATAATTCCATTAAAATGGTAATGATTAAACGAATGGTTAAGTTGATTCTATCGCGATTTTGTAATCTCGTAGGGATTCGGTTAGTCTTTTAGTCCGTCTCATACACTTCTTATTAGGTAAGCCTCGCATGACTTTCTCTCTGCACCCTCAGCTGGCAAACGATACCACTCAAATTGGCGAATTCCCTCTATCGCTGGTGTTATTACATAAAGACTCCGCCGTCCCTTGGCTAATACTCGTACCAAAATGCGCACAAGCAGCTGAGCTTCACCGACTCAGTATGCAAGACCAGCAACAGTTTCTGCTTGAATCTCAAGCCATCAACAAAATGTTAGAAGAAACCTTTCAGCCCGATAAATTGAATCTCGGCGCTCTAGGTAACATGGTGCCGCAGCTCCACATTCATCACATTGCAAGATTCAAACACGACATCGCGTGGCCTGCGCCTATATGGGGGAATACCAAAGGACAGTTCCGCTCACAACAAGAACAAGAAAAGCTGGCAGGTGAAATAAAGCAAGCGCTTGAAGTGAATGACAATTTCGTTGTGTCAGGCTAAATGAATAATGGCAATTGCATACCCTATTTTATTCACCAAACTGAGCTGAAGATTAAATAAGTAACATGTGAAGTGCTCCCCCCCCCCCTCTGAGTGCTCTATTCCTTGATGAGCACTTCATCTATAAGCCCGCCTGAACGCGAACCCAACTAATAACCTGCACCTTTCTTTTTAAAATTAGAGTAATAAACTCGAGCAAATTTAAGGCGTTGCTCCTGCATAAAATCAGACAAGCGTATTTTCTAAAATACGCCTTAATATGTCATATAATTAAACAGACTTATTGCTGAAAAGGCAGCCGAAATGAATAGTGCGTCACTCAAATTGACTATTGCAGTGCTCTTATTACTCACTCCACCTTCCGCTTTGGCTGCTAACGTACTAGTGATCAGCAGCTACCACCCAGAGAGTAGTTGGACGGCAGACTGTCTTAACGGTGTAAAAGACACACTGGGCACCCAGCATGATGTCAACTTTATATATATGGATACAAAACGTAAGCCCCAATCAGAGTACCCACAGATAGCAAAGAAGACTCTCAGGCAGGTAGACAGTATCAAGCCTGACATAGTTATGCTGGCAGATGACAATGCACTGAGTTTTTTAGGCCAGACAATTAGCGACAATCAAATACCGATTGTTTTTTATGGGATAAACAACAACCCCAGGGTTTACTTCGCAACTGAGCGATTACCAGCTAATGTCTATGGCATATTAGAGCGCCACCTTCTTCTTCCTCTAGTACGACACATCAATATCATCGTGCCGATGAAACATCAAAAAGTCCTACTCCTATTTGATGATAGCAACACTTCAAAATCTATAATTGACGTTGAATTAAAGGGAAACAAGAAGTTATTAGTCGATGGAACCAAGCTAAACTGGAAAGTCATTAGCCATTTTGATGACTGGAAAAAAGAAGTCACCTCATCTACTGAACAGTATGACGCCATTATATTAGACACATGGTTTACGCTAAAAGATAACAGATCCAATAAAGTGATTCGTGAAGGCGCTGTTTTAGATTGGACGGGGGCTCACTCACCACTTCCTGTTTTTTCGGTTGTTTCGCGCACCGTCAGTAAAGACAAGGCAGTAGGAGCATTCGTATTGCGTGGATACGATCAAGGAAAAGAAGCAGCGGATATGGTGAACATGCTATTGAATGGCGAAAAACCTAAAAAATTCAAAACGATAAGATCTGGTCAGTTTTACTTAAATCAAACAAATTTAGAAAAATTTAACCTCACTGTACCCGTACATTTAAAACATCGTGCTATCTATAAGTAGGATGACGTTTCGTTCGGTGGCGCCTATTACCTTGGGCGGTATTGAACCCTAATACGTATCGTAGAAAACCGCCAAACCACACCCTTTCAGTAAGCAGCTTGGCGATTGGTTGAACTATAGCATGACCGTTAGAGGAATAGAGGAAGCGTTGCCGGTGCAATAGCGAACACCGATAACACGTTCAGACTTGCTGGTATCAACAAGACGCGTCACTTGGCCGCGTTTTACCCATATATGCATCATCGCTTCCACGCCATCTTCACTCAGCGCAAACTGCTTAGCTAATTCGCTTCTGGACGCTGTCCCGTGCTTTTTTATGTAACTCTGTAGCTGCGCCAAAATCATGCAAATTGCTCCTGTAAAGATTGCTGACGAGCCGTTGCTTTTAATCGTTGATAGACCAAATAGGAAAAAATAATAATACCAATTATCCACGAAAGGCTTTCTACCGGCTCAACCGTTAAGCGGCTTGCTTGGTAGTAGAGTGCAGAGCTGCCGTATGCCAACCCCATCGTCCACACAGCGATAAAACGGGCATATTGGTAGCCAAACTCTCTTACATAGGCCCCCATCGCGGCAACACAAGGAGTGTAGAGCAAGATGAAAATAAGGTAAGAAAAGGCAGCATGACCAGTAACAAAATGCGCCTGTAAGTTTCCAAAGATCGAAGAATCGACCTCTTGCTCCTCTGCCACCTGAGAGGTTTTCTCTAAATCGCCCACTTCTATACCCAATGGATCAGAATAGTTCAATGCCAGCAAGTTATTGGGGATAGACTGCAGTGCTTCTTTAAGGCTACCCAGTAAATCATACTCACTTCCGGTATCATTTGATGTGGTATATAAGTTGTTCAAGGTGCCGACAACGGCTTCTTTGGCGAAAATACCTGTAATGATTCCGACCGTCGCTTGCCAGTTGTCGTTGTTGATACCTATAGGTTCAAACACTGGTGTCACCACTTGAGAGAACTTCGACAATACCGAGTTGTCGCTGTCTTCATTTCCAAAGCTGCCAT
Source organism: Vibrio profundum (assembly GCF_050337555.1). Lineage (NCBI taxonomy): Bacteria > Pseudomonadati > Pseudomonadota > Gammaproteobacteria > Vibrionales > Vibrionaceae > Vibrio > Vibrio profundum. The sequence goes on along the minus strand of NZ_JAKJTA010000003.1, from coordinate 243,369 downwards.
CCATACCTAGCGAATTAAAAAAACTCAAGATAGTGACCACTAATACTATGGTTTTACCCGCACCAAGCACAAAGCGTTTCAGCTTTTGCCATGTTTTAATCATTACGTTCTGCAGAGTCGGCAGCTCGTAGTCAGGCATTTCCATGATCAAGCTATCGCTTGCACCAGGGTAAAGCGTGTTCTTCAAAATGAGTCCAGTTAACACTGCAGCCACGATCCCTAATAGATAGAGAGCAAATACCACATTTTGACCAAAACCGGGAAAAAATGCGGCGGCAAACAAAGCATAGACAGGCAAACGCGCACCACAAGACATAAACGGAGCCATGGATGCCGCGAGCTTTCTTTCCCGCTCTTGATCGAGTGTTCGAGTCGCCATGATGGCCGGCACATTACACCCAAAGCCAAGCACTAGAGGAACGAACGCTTTACCTGGCAAACCAATCTTCTGCATCACCTTATCTAATACAAACGCTGCTCGTGACATGTATCCCGAGCTTTCCAACCCTGCCAAGAACAAATATAAACAGGCGATCACAGGAATAAAGGTTGCTACGGTTTGGATACCGCCACCCAAGCCATCAGCAATGATAGTCACTAACCAAACAGGTAAATACCCATCGAGAAGATAGTGACCTCCATCCACCAACAAGGCTCCAACACTGATGTCAAAAAAATCAATAAATGCGCTGCCAATATTAATAGAGAACATGAACATCAAATACATGATGAAAAAGAAAAATGGCACACCAACCCATTTATTGAGAATGACGTTATCCACTTTCTGAGTAAAGCTATGGCTGAGCTTTCCTTCTGACTTACGTACTTTGTGACATAGCTGGTGCAAGAAAGTATATTTAGTGTCGGCCACTTGGAGGTCGATATCTACGGTAACGGCGGAACGCTTTTCATTGAGTACATCGCGCGTCACTTCTGCCATCTCGTTGACAACCAAACGATCGTTTTCAAGACTGCGAATTGCCAGCGCTCGAGGCAACACTTTACTATCATTGGGAAATAGCCCTGCGCACTGGTCAATCGCACTTTCTAGCTCATCACCATAGCTTAAGGAGAAATCTTGCAGGGCAACGCCTTGCAATAAAGTTTTATGCAATTGAGCCTTTAGCTTGCTCACTTGATCGCGATTGTTGGCGGATAAAGAAAATACCGGACACCCCAGCGATTTGGTCAATTTTTTAATATCAATCGACTGACGCTCTCGCTTTAGTGCATCCATTTTGTTTAGCACCACCACCATAGGGCGTCCAAGCTCACGCAACTGTAACGTCATATACAAACTGCGCTCTAAGCAAGTCACGTCCACTACATTGATGATCACGTCGCTTTCAAGAGTCAGTACCGCGCGAGAAGCAATAGATTCATCAACGCTGTTGCTATCGTTACCGCTATCTAGCGCATAAATTCCGGGTAAATCCGTGAGGCTAAAGTCATCACCTGCATGTTGATAATACCCAGTTTTCTTTTCTACCGTCACCCCAGCCCAGTTTCCCACTTGCTGCTTAGCACCTGTTAAGCCATTAAATAAGGTGGTTTTTCCGCTATTTGGGTTGCCAACTGTGAGTATCTTGTAATTCATTTTACTTCCTTGACGACGATAGATTGGGCAATGGACTCACGAAGCGCTAGCGTAACACCACGCACTTCAACTTGTAGGGGATCGCCCATGGGTGCTCGTCGAATCAGAGTAATTGGGGTTTGAGGCAGCAGCCCCATGATCATGAGCTTTTTTCTTACATCATTCGATAACTCGCTAAAATCTTGAATGGTGGCACTTTGCCCGTGATGCAACTCTGATAATTTCATAGATACGACCCAACCGATAATGAGAATTGTTATTATTTTCATGCGCAATAGTATACATTTTATCTCTGGGTTGTCTTGTTTTACATCAAAGAAATCAATTATAAATAGGTATTAGTGAACTAAGTCTCTATCCATGTGAATTACGCATACGCAACCTATGGCCGGCATACCCCGCTTTTCTAACCCGTTCACAACGGCTTTAATTGGATCACTACCTATAATTAGAGGGTTCAAAATAGAGGCACATGATGACACTCAACAAAAATGCACATGGCAACTTCACATTTGATTTATTGTATCTGAATGAAAGAATCATAAAACAAGTTGCGACTGGATCGTGGAACATACAAACAGCTGAGGATTGGTTTAGTCAAATCAATATAGTGATTGATGAGCGGCTCTCGGAGACTCAGTGGGCAATACTGAACGATATCACGCGATGGGACCTATGCCCTCCAGATGTCATGGAATATTTCAATCAATGTCTTATCCAGTTCTCTGACAAGAAAATGTGTCGACTCGCGGTGATTACAAAAATGAGCCTGCAGAATATGGCAGCGAAACATTCGACAGAATCAGTCAATGGCACATCGATCATAATCCAATATTTTGCTGAAGAGCAACAAGCGCTGTCGTGGCTAAGAAGTGAGTTAGAGTCGCTTTGCTAGAAATACAAAGGCCTCCGTATAGGAGGCCTTATTTAAACAAATTCAATAACGGATCAGCTTAAGAGCCTTCGTTATGCAATTCCAAGTTTGCCAACTCTTGCTGGATCTCTCGTTGAATCTTAGCGTCATCGCTGCGAAGTGACTCAAGGAAATCTAAATATTTCTGATCGATATCACCAGTCACATACTCGCCGTTAAACACCGACGTTTCAAATTTTTCTATGTCCGTATTACCCATACCAACTGCAGACACTAAATCGTCCAAGGTTTGGAAGATCAGCTCATCAGCACCAATTTGTTTGCAGATAGCGTCGTTGTCTCTGCCGTGTGCAATAAGCTCGTTGGCCGTTGGCATATCAATGCCATAAACATTCGGGAAACGGATTTCTGGAGCCGCTGATACCATGAACACTTTCTTCGCACCTGAATCACGTGCCATCTCAATGATCTGCTCAGATGTGGTGCCGCGAACAATTGAGTCGTCAACCAAAAGAACATTCTTGCCTTTAAACTCAGAACGGATTGCGTTCAGTTTCCGGCGCACTGATTTCTCTCGCTGTTGCTGCCCTGGCATAATAAATGTGCGACCAACATAACGGTTTTTCACAAAGCCTTGGCGGTAAGGTTTATCGATCAGCTGAGCGATTTGCAGTGCAATATCGCAAGAGGTTTCAGGAATTGGAATCACCACATCGATATCTAGGTGAGCGTAGTCTTCGCGAATTCGCTGCCCTAATTTCTTGCCCATTTCAACGCGAGCGCTGTACACCGAAATTTTATCAATAAACGAATCCGGACGAGAGAAGTAAACAAATTCAAAGATACATGGGTTCAGCGTTGGATTGTCCGCACACTGCTGCGTGTATAGCTGACCATCGAAGGTGATATATACGGCTTCACCCGGCGCAACATCACGCATAAAGTCAAAACCAACGGCATCAAGTGCCACTGATTCTGATGCCACCATATATTCTGTGCGGCCATTTTCTTCGCGTTTACCTAGGCACAGAGGACGGATACCATGGGGGTCACGAAATGCCACCAAACCATGCCCAATAATCATGGCCACCACTGCGTAAGCGCCGCGAATGGCACGGTGTACATTGGTTACGGCACGGAAAACATCATCCGTTCCGATATTGCCTTTCATGGTATCGATTTCATGCGCTAAAACATTCAGCAACACTTCTGAATCTGATGTCGTGTTGATATGGCGGCGGTCTTTCTCAAATAACTTTTCACGAATTTCATGAGCGTTAGTGAGGTTACCGTTATGCGCTAGCGTGATACCGAATGGGGAATTGACGTAGAATGGCTGAGCTTCAGAGGCACTAGAGCTCCCCGCTGTAGGATAACGAACATGTCCAACCCCTACGTTTCCTTGAAGACGTTGCATATGCTTAGCTTCAAATACATCTTTCACGAGTCCGTTCGCTTTACGCAGACGGAAACGATTGCTTTCTATGGTACAAATACCCGCAGCATCTTGGCCACGATGCTGCAATACCGTTAATGCGTCATAAATAGACTGGTTTACAGGCGATGCACCCACGATTCCAACAATACCACACATGTCCTAACCCTCGATTTACTGCAATGACTGGCGCTACACAGCGCCAGATAAAAAACTTGAAGTTGCTTGTAAGTGCTCAAAAAACGGCGCTATTATTCGGCTAAACTCAGGAACCAGTGTCGAGGCCTTCCACCAAGGCATGCTTCCAGCACTGGTGAACGCTTCCATAAAAAATAGTAACGCTGACACCACTAATACACCGCGTAAGGCACCGAGAACCGCACCGAGCAATCTATCTGTACCAGAAAGGCCCGTTTTCTGAACCAATTGACTGATGACGTAATTAACAATTGCTCCGACAATCAAAGTTGCGACAAACAATACACCGATTGCCGTGCCATCACGAAATATGCCGTCCTTGATATTGGTAAAGTACACTGCGAGCTTTTGGTAATATTCGCTAGCAATAAAAAAAGCACCAAACCATGTTATCAATGACAAAGCTTCTTTTGCGAAGCCACGAACTAAACTGATCACAGCCGACAAGCCGATCACGCTTAAAATGACAATATCTAACCAATTCATGAATTCTTCATCTTAAGTTGGCGCGCATTTTAACAGAAAAATGCGCCGCGCAAACGTTTTCTTATGGATTTAACGGATTAAATTTAAGCAAACGACCTTTTGAACGAGTGATCTTTTCTAACTCAACCAGTTGCCTTTCTAACTTATCTTTGGATACATTTGGTCCAATGACAACTCGCGTAAAGCCATTTTCCTTTTTGGTATGAGCTTGATAGCCACGCTTTTTCAGGTCTTTCACCAAATTTTCCGCGTTATTTGCATTTTTCAATGCCATCAACTGAATGATCCAAGCACTATCTTTAAACGCTACCTTTGTCGGTACACTCTTAACCGTCACGGCTACTGAGCCCGCAGACAAATGCCCTTCACTTTTCGCTATGGAGTTTACCTCAGCTTTTGTTTCAGCTTGCACTGGAGAAGCAGGAAGTGAAGCGTTATCAACTTCGGGCTTCACAACTTTTACATTGTCTTGCTGGGTCGTGAGATCGGGTTGAATCGGTATGCTTGCAATGCTGTCTTGGTAATGAATTTTTTTTCCATCCAACCAGTCAGGCAAAACTATTACCCCTATCGCTACCAGGATAATAGTGCCAACCAGACGGTTTTGAAACTTGCTTGCCATCTACTTTCCTTTTTTATCCCAATGCTCAAGCACCATTCCCACCGTAAAGAACGAACCTACGACAAGAATCACTTCATCCGATTGCGCTCGCTCGATTGCCGCTTCTAATGCCTTAATTGGATCAGTAAATGTTCCTACACTAGTTGGTAGATATTGGTTCAATTGCTCAGCCGTTGCCGCCCTTTCACCCGTTAGTGATGCCGGATACCAATAAGATGCGACTGGCGTTAATGCTTGCAGCGTTGCTTGAATATCTTTGTCGTGTAACATCGCTACCACCACGTGAACCGCTTTGTTCGGGTAACGTTGCTGGATCTCATGAGACAAATATTCGGCGGATTGAGGGTTATGCGCGACATCAAGTATGATTTCAGGTGCTTGGCTGATCTGCTGCATTCGACCAGGTAGACGTGCAGCTTTTAAACCGTTCACGATATTTACGTCGGTAAGAGCAAGCTCTGAAGCGCCTAATGCCATCAAAGCCGTCGCTGAATTTTGCAGAGGTAAGCTTGGAAGAGGAAGATCCTCAATCAAAAATGAACCACTGCGCCAATTCCAGCTTGTTTCAGAGATTACTTGATAATCATATTGAATTCCGACTTGGTAGAATTCAGCGCCGATATCATCAGCGTGAGCAGGTACGGTCCCCGGCGGTTTTGGCTGACCACAAATGGCAGGTTTACCCGCTCGGTAAATACCCGCTTTTTCATAACCAATTACGTTGATATCGTCTCCAAGCCAATCAACATGATCGATAGCTAAGCTAGTAATCACCGACACATCGTGATCGACAATATTCGTAGCATCTAGGCGACCACCCAAACCAACTTCAAGAAGTACAACTTCAACTTTATTGGACTGAAACATATGTAATGCAGCTAAGGTCGCATACTCAAAGAAGCTCAGCGTAACATCGCCGCGCTGCTTTTCGATATAATCAAATGCCTCTGCATGTCGCTCATCGTCTAGCTCGTGGCCATTGATTCGAACCCGCTCATTGTAACGGATTAAGTGAGGTGAACTGTATACACCAACGGAATACCCTGCATCGAGCAAAATGGCTTCCATTAGGGCACAAGTTGAACCTTTCCCATTAGTTCCAGCGACCGTGATCACAGTCGGCGCAGGCTTAGTCAATTGGGTTTTGGAGGCGACTTTCTCTACTCGTTCGAGTCCGAGATCAATCGCAGAAGAGTGGATACTTGAGAGATAATCAAGCCACACCGATAGAGGCGATGTGGCTTGGGGTATTTGAGAATTCGTCATCTAACTTTTAACCAACATGTTTAAGGTTATACGTTAGTGTCTACTTTACTCTTTTTCTTGCGGTTCTGGTACAGAATAAGACGGCTCTTGTGGTGCTTCATCCATAGAAACCACTAGAGGTGACTTTTTATTAGTCATTTTCGCTATTAAGCTACCAACACGCTGACGCATTTCACGACGATCAACAATCATATCAATGGCACCGTGATCAAGCAAAAACTCGCTGCGTTGGAAGCCTTCAGGCAAATCTTCACGTACGGTTTGCTCAATCACTCGACGACCAGCAAAGCCGATAAGTGCTTTAGGTTCACCGATATTGACATCACCCAGCATCGCCAAACTCGCAGAAACACCACCCATGGTTGGGTCAGTTAATACTGAAATGTAAGGCAAGCCTTTCGCAGACAAACGTTCTAGGGCTGCACTGGTTTTCGCCATCTGCATCAGAGACATCAGCGCTTCTTGCATACGCGCTCCGCCACTCGCAGAGAAACAAACCAAACCGCAGTTGTTTTCCATTGCTGCTTCAACCGCACGAACAAAACGCGCGCCGACAACAGATCCCATGGAACCACCCATGAAAGAAAACTCAAATGCACACGCAACAATAGGAAGCCCTAAAAGCTCACCTTTCATCACGATCAAGGCATCTTTTTCGCCTGTGTTTTTCTGTGCCGATGCTAAACGCTCTTTATAACGCTTAGTATCTTTAAAACGTAACTTATCTTGTGGTTCAAGCTCATCCGCGATCTCAACGCGGTTTGCTTCATCTAAGAATGTATCCAGACGACGACGCGCCTTCATTCTCATATGATGGTCACATTTAGGACATACTTCTAGGTTACGCTCTAACTCAGCGTGGTATAGAACTTGTTCACATGAACCACATTTAGTCCATACACCCTCAGGGATAGACGCTTTACGTGAACTAACAATGTTGCTTTTTTCTAAAATTCTTTCAAGCCAACTCATGGAAGACCTTTTTCTATCAAATTCTTTCGCCCCATCGCGAAAGAAATAAATTCGACATTTACGCGCGGTGGATTAAAGCATATATAAGGCCAACTGTAGACAAAAAACTGGTTGTACCTATATCAAATGCTAATAACTCGCGCTCCTAACCGCCCTATGTTAGAGCTTAAAACCTGAATTTAGTTCAGGTTATCTGGCAAAAATAATGGACCGATAGCTACCCTCGGCAGTTCGAAAACTTCAGGGTAATCAACATCCACCAAGTACAAGCCTTCTGCTTTAGCAGTTGCACCCGCCAGTTTACGATCCTTTTGCTGCAGTAACCAGCCAATCCACTCTGGAGGCTGCTCATTTTTTCCTACAACTATCAAACTACCAACGATATTGCGAACCATATGATGAACAAAGGCGTTCGCCTTAATATCGATCACGACATAATTGCCATGTCGGCTTACATTAAGGTGCATCATATTGCGCCAAGGGCTACGAGACTGACAATGCGCGGCGCGAAAAGAGCTGAAGTCATTTTCACCCAGTAGTTGCTGCCCCGCTTGATGCATTTTTTCAGCATCTAATGCGCCGTGGTAATGGCTAACACCCGCCCCCAAAATAGCAGGACGCAACGCATTGTTAAATATAACGTAACGATAGCGACGTGCGGTAGCCGTGAAACGAGCGTGGAATTCCTCATCCACTTCTTTGGCCCAACGAACCGTAATGTCCTTGGGTAAGTTGGCATTCGCTCCCATGCTCCAAGCAACAACCTTTCGACTTGCTTCGGTATCAAAGTGCACGACTTGTCCTGTGCCGTGTACGCCAGCGTCAGTTCGCCCTGCGCACTGCACTTCGATTGGGCCGTTTGCAACAACCGATAACGCTTTTTCCAGCTCTTGCTGCACGCTTCTCACTTCACGTTGTCGCTGCCATCCAAAGTACCGAGCACCGTCATACTCAATACCCAACGCTATTCTCATCTCAAATACTCATTAAAAACGGGGCGTGAAGTATATACCCAAAACCTAAGTGATGCGAATTTTGAACATTGAGTGGAAAGCATAAAGGAGAAGTTGATGGCTATAGAATCAGCGTTCACCGCCAATCTCAGTGCGATAAATTATACAAAGGGCGAGGATAAACTAGCTCGATCTAATGCGTTAAAGCACCCTCGTAACATGAAGTCACAAGGGTAACTTCCGATTAGCGTTGATTGTTCAGGGAATCTATCAAGTTTTTGGCAGCCTGCCTTACCTCATCATCACCATCAACCAACGCTTCTTCAAGCAGACTTATAGCCCCTTGAGGGTCATTCATTTCGATATAAATCTTAGCTAAGTCCAATTTCCCCGCTGCCTCAGCATTAGAATCAACATCTATTTCGTCAATGTCTCCAATCACATCAGGAAATTCATTCAAGCCTACATTCAAATCAACGCCAGGGCTGCTTTCTTCAACATTCGACTCCGTTTCTTCTTGATCAATTTCTGCCATCAGTTCATCTATGGTTCGATATTGAGAACTATCATCCGATAGGTCGTTTACCTGGTGCTGGTTCTCCCAGTTTTCATCTTGAACTTCGGCCTGCTCTGGTAAATTATCTTCATTCCAAATAGATTGCTCTTCTGACGGCACTTCGTCTGGAATGCTCGCTTGCTGCTCTTCAGATAAACTAAAACCATTCCAATCTTCACCACCGACTTCCAGCATAGCCTCTATATCTAAGCCTGCGTTGTATAAAGAATCGGGATTATCTGCTGAGTCTGCGACGTATGGCGTCGTATCGTCACCACTTGGTTCGGTCAGTAATTCGCGTAAACTTGCTTCATCAAACTCACGCGCTTCATCCAACGTCATCTCTTCTGGTTCTTGAGCATCACGATCATCGGAAGCTGGCTGTTCATCGGAAGTAAAATGTTCATTACCAGCCACTTCGACTTCTGCCACGTCTGGTAAATCAATATCATCAAGATGGAAATCTTCGCCTAAATCGCCTTCGTCGTCAGACATTTCTTCAAGATCCAAATCCGCTAAAGCATCTTCTTCACTGTATTCAGGCAAATCATTTTCAGCCAACTCGATTGGCGTTGTTTCGGGCTCTGGAAGCTCATCCAAACTTGATTCCAAACTGGAGTCAATGTCTCCTGCCTGGTCGCTAAATGCATCTTCAAGCGCATCTTCTTCGTTATACTCCGGCAAATCAGTATCGTCGATACTTACTGGAGGAATAGAACTATCATCAACCTCTAACTCAGCTGTAGTCTCACCTACAAACGGAACGCCATCGCTCGCGTCGTCTATATTTCCTAACTCAGGTTGTTCAGACGCCTCAACCTCTATTTCACCAATCGAGTGAGAGAATAAATCTTCACTCTCTCCACTCGCTTCTGGCTCTGGGGCAACTAACTCTTCACCCTCTTCAATTTCACCGATATTTGGCTGAGCAAACTCGTTTTCATCGATATCGTCTAAATCAACAGCAAACGCGTCATGGGTAGGGGGCTCCTGTTCTGCGGCCTCTCCTAAACTTAATTTGGAATCTTTTTCGGAAATTCGGTCAATATCTCCCAATTCCGGCGACGTGTGTTCTTCAACTTCAATATTATCGAGGTTAACAAATACATCTTCGACAGAAGATTCTTCCGCGATATCGGGTTCTGCTGTAACCTCCGATTCTTCTAGAGCGGTTATCTCCCCTTGTTCAGCCGCACTCTCTTCAAGCTCATCGGAATGAGTCTCTGGCACTTCATGTTCAGGCTCTTCATCAATAGCATCTTCTGCCGTTTCCCCCAGTACTTCTGATACGGCTGCATCTTCAGCGGGTTCTGGCTCAGAGAAAATATCTTCTGGCTCCGCGATTGACTCTTCCGCTACCTCTTCTTGTTCAGCCTCAGCCTCGATTTTTTCTGACTCGTCAGAGATAATCTCTGAATCTGGTGCTAATTCACTTTGCGGTGCGACTTCAAGTTCAGATTCTTCACCAGGAGACTCTTCCTCTATTTCAACCACTTGTTCTGATACTGTTGAATCTTCAACAGGTTCTAGCTCGGAGAAAATATCTTCTGATTCTGCGACTGGCTCTTCCGCAAGTTTCACTGCTTCTGGTGACAGGGTTTCTTCTAGTTCTACGTCTGGTTCAACTGACTCGTCAGAGACGGTCTCCAGCTCTAACTCAAATTCGCTTTCCGGCTCGGCTTCAAGTGCAGGTACTTCATCGGGAGATTCTTCCGCTGCTTCACCTGTTTCTTCCACTATTGCTGTATCTTCAGCGGGTTCTGGCTCCGGGAGAATATCTGCTGATTCAGCGACTGGCTCTTCCGACAATTCTACTGCTTCTGGTGACAGGGTTTCTTCTAGTTCTACGTCTGGTTCAACTGACTCGTCAGAGACGGTCTCCGGCTCTAACTCAAATTCGCTTTCCGGCTCGGCTTCAAGTGCCGGTACTTCATCGGGAGATTCTTCCGCTGCTTCACCTGTTTCTTCCACTATTGCTGTATCTTCAGCGGGTTCTGGCTCAGGAAGAAGATCTTCTGATTCAACGACTGGCTCTTCCGAAAAATCTACTGCTTCTGATGACTGTGCTTCTTCTAGTTCTGCATCGGGTTCTACTAACTCGTCAGAGACGGCCTCCGGCTCTAACTCCAATTCGCTTTCCGGCTCGGCTTCAAGTTCAGGTACTTCATCGAGAGACTCTTCCGCTGCTTCACCTGCTTCTTCCACTATTGCTGTATCTTCAGAGGATTCTAGCTCAGGAAGAAGATCGTCTGGTTCAGCGACTGGTTCTTCCGAAAAATCTACTTCTTCTGATGACTGTGCTTCTTCTAGTTCTGCATCGGGTTCTACTAACTCGTCAGAGACGGCCTCCGGCTCTAACTCCAATTCGCTTTCCGGCTCGGCTTCAAGTTCAGGTACTTCATCGAGAGACTCTTCCGCTGCTTCACCTGCTTCTTCCGAAAACTCTACTGCTTCTGGTGACTGTGCTTCTTCTAGTTCTACATCAGGTTCAATTGATTCGTCAGAGACGGCCTCCGGCTCTAGCTCCAATTCACTTTCCGGCTCAGCTTCAAGTTCAGGTACTTCATCGGGAGACTCTTCCGCTGCTTCTTCCAATACTGCTGTATCTTCAGAAGGTTCTGACTCAGGAAGAAGATCTTCTGATTCAACGACTGGCTCTTCCGAAAAATCTACTTCTTCTGATGACTGTGCTTCTTCTAGTTCTGCATCGGGTTCTACTAACTCGTCAGAGACGGCTTCCGGCTCTAACTCCAATTCGCTTTCCGGCTCGGCTTCAAGTTCAGGTACTTCATCGAGAGACTCTTCCGCTGCTTCACCTGCTTCTTCCACTATTGCTGTATCTTCAGAGAATTCTAGCTCCGGAAGAAGATCGTCTGGTTCAGCGACTGGTTCTTCCGAAAACTCTACTTCTTCTGGTGACTGTGCTTCTTCTAGTTCTACATCAGGTTCAATTGATTCGTCAGAGACGGCCTCCGGCTCTAGCTCCAATTCATTTTCCGGCTCAGCTTCAAGTTCAGGTACTTCATCGGGAGACTCTTCCGCTGCTTCACCTGCTTCTTCCAATACTGCTGTATCTTCAGAAGGTTCTGACTCAGGAAGAAGATCTTCTGATTCAACGACTGGCTCTTCCGAAAAATCTACTTCTTCTGATGACTGTGCTTCTTCTAGTTCTGCATCGGGTTCTACTAACTCGTCAGAGACGGCTTCCGGCTCTAACTCCAATTCGCTTTCCGGCTCGGCTTCAAGTTCAGGTACTTCATCGGGGAACTCTTCGCCTGCTTCGCCTGCTTCTTCCAATACTGGCGTATCTTCAGAAGGTTCTGACTCAGGAAGAAGATCTTCTGATTCAGCGACGGGTTCTTCCGCAAATTCTACTGCTTCTAGTGACAATACATCTTCTAGTTCTACACCGATGCCTGCTGGCTCGTCAGAAACCACTTCCGGCTCTGGCGCTAGCTCGCTCTCTAGTGCTGCTTCAAGTTCAGACTCTTCATCTGGTGCTGAGAAAATATCCTCTGTAATGCCAGCTTCTTTTTGTGGCGTTACCTCTTCTAATTCAGCGTCGATCTCCGCGGACTCGTCAGATACAGCCTCAGGTTCTACCGCTAACTCACTTTCCAACGAAGCATCAAGTTCAAACACTTCATCAGGAGTCTCTTCCGCTGTTTCTTCCAATGGGCCTTCAAGCTCGGACACTTCATCGGAAATCTCTTCAACTGGTTCTTCCAACACAGCCGTGTCTTCAGCGAGTTCAGGCTCTAAGGGAGTATCTTCTAGTTCAGAGGCTGGCTCTTCCACAGTCTCTATTTCTTCTGGTGCCGCAGGTTCTTCCAGTTCAGCCTCGATTTCTGTTATCTCATCAGAAACCATTTCCGGCTCTAGTCCTAGATCACTTTCCGGTGGACCTTCAAGTACGTCATCATTAGACTCTTCGACCGCTTCACTTGCTTCTTCCGCGACTGCTACAGCCTCAGCAAGTTCAGGTTCCAGGAGAATATCTTCTAGATCAGTCTCTTGTTCTTCCGAGTCGGCCGTTGAGACAGCTTCGCCCGCACTATCAGCTACAGGCTCTTCATCTACCCGTGCATTTTCACTGGCTGAGCTTTCTTCTTCGGGTTCGCTTTCTGCCCCTGTATCATCCGCTTTAAGCTGTTCTGGGTCGCCAAACTCAAATTCTTTATCATCAGTATCGGCGGACTTCAATGTGGATAAGCCAGACTCTTCCTCAGCGCTTAATTCTTCCTCTGCTGTCCCTTCAGTAATATCAGCCTGCCGTTCAGAGACAACATTGTTTGTGGAAGTGGTAGCGTCAGGATGTACTTGCGCCGTACTTTCACTCTCCTCTGTTTCCCAGTCATCATCTTGAGGAACGCCAAATTCATTTTCTGGCTCTGGCTCTGGCTCTGGCTCTGGCTCTGGCTCTGGCTCTGGCTCTGGCTCTGGCTCTGGCTCTGGCTCTTCAGCATTTAGATCGATGTCGCTCTCGTCAAGCGCTGATGACCGCTCTGAGTCTTTAAAATCATCGAACTTTGTTGCCGTTTCCAGCAGGGGATCGGCGTCTGGGGCGACATTGAGCATGTCTTCCCTAAAGTCATTGCTGTCGAATCGCTCTGGTTCTGGGCTTTCACTCGTTGGTGACTCTTCCGTCACCAAATCCTCGTCAGGTTCAGTGATAACATCTGTTGGATCCGATTCAGTGCTTTCTTCCTCTGGCTGAGGTTCTGGCTCTTCAACATCCAACAATTCATTGATCAGAGCGGTATCTTCATCACTTAGTTCAGCTTCGCTGTCTTGGTGAGATAAATCTTTGAGGAGATCTTCCGCTTCGGGATCAAAGACAGTTAAGTCTTCATCAAAATCCGCCAGTTCATCATCAGGTAACGAGAGCGTATCTTCTTCGCTGGTTTCAGGGACAACAAAATCGTCAGAAGATGTTAGGTCGATATCATCTAGGTCGACATCAACGAGCTCATCCTCTAGGTCTATGTCTGGTTCTGGTTCTGGTTCTGGTTCTGGTTCAATATCGAGCAAATCATCCAATGACTCAAGACTTTCTCCATCATCTTTCGCTAGGTCTTCATCGCCCAACAATTCACTCAGGGTGCGCTCATCTTCGGGAAATTCTTCTCCATCATCGCTGCTGTCCAACACATCATCTAAAAGCTCAGTGCTCTCATCACCAGCCAGATCGCCTTCCTCTGCCGTCAATAATTCATCAAAAGCGTCCGCTGTTTCCAGATCGTCTCCGACTTTGCTTTCCTCTTCATCGAGGAATTCGTCTAAAAGATCAGTACTGTCTTCACTAACCGAACCATCATTTTCCTCAGTAAGTAGCTCATCAAACGTATCAATGCTGTTCTCATCTAGCGCAAGAGCTTCTGGTTGTAGTTCTGGTTCTGCTTCATCAAGTAACTCATCTAATAATTCAGTACTCGATTCATCAACAGAAGGGCCATCAGCATCGAGCATTTCATCCAATAGAGAAGCTTCATCAAGCGATTCGGCCTCCAAAGTATCGAGGTCGGCTTGAGCTTCGACACTAGCAAACAAATCATCTAACTCACTGTCGGATGCGAGCATGCCATCATCTTCTACAGGCTCGCTTTCTTGAGGCTCAGAGTCGCTGAGATCGAAGCCATCATCGTCGTCGGAGAGTAAGGAATCTAAATCTAAGCCATCATCGTCATCCGTATCTGATAACAAATCATCCAGCATGGATTGGTCCAACCCACCTGAATCAAGATCCTCAAGGTCTCCATCTTCAGATAGAAGAGAGTCGATATCGTCTGCTGACATTGGAGCATCGTCATTCAGGTCAAAGTCACCTTCTAGGTCGCTATCTCCGTTGACAACTTCATCCAATGCTTTTTCCATATCATCGAGGCCCAATGCCTCATCATCTGGGTTAGCACTATTTTCGCTATCATCAAGTCCGGCATACAAATCGCCGTCATCACCAATGCTGGCGAACGGGTCTTCTCCATCGTCACTTTCAAGATTGAAATCCAGATCTTTATCATCAAGATCAGCGAAGACGTCATTCTCTTCTTGCTCTGGTTGATCTTCTTCCCCGAGCGAATCATCGTCGGTGAATAGCGAGTCATCCTCATCAGATGGACCAAACAAGTCATCATCGAGCTGAAGATCGTCATCTGCCAATTGATCGACTGGAGCCGTTGGCGAAGTTTGTTCTTGTGTTTCTTCTTTCTTTGGCTCCTCTTTATTTGAGCGTCGGCGCAATAGCAGCATCACAATGATACAAATCAGCACCCCAGGAACGATGGCTAATGCCGCCACAAACCAGCCACTGGCTAACAAATTGTCCGCTAACGTCGGAGCAAGTTTTTGTTCATGAGCCATCCTCTCGCGCTCTTCCGTCAACAACCGTTCAACTTCTGAGCGTAATCGCCCTTCATCTGCAAGCTCTGATTTCAGTGAATCTACTTCCGTTTGAACATCCGTTAGCATTAAATGCAGCTTATGATTTTTCTGCTCTAAAGCGAGGAGCTCACTTTCAGAAAGTTCCAGCTGCTCTTCTAGCTGATTCACCACAGGAGGACGAACCTTAGTGATTGTGGCTGGAGGAGGGGTTGCCTTAGTCGGTACGGTAGGTCGCTCTGGCACCGATGTAGTCGGTTTTACGGCCACCTTAGGAACAGATTTCACAGGAACCGAAGTAGGTTGATTGCGTAAAATAGGTTCAGCTTGGCGTCGGACCACTGTCCCTACGGAATCAATGCGGGCTTGATGCGCGCGCATTACATTCACAGCTTGCTGAGTAGAAGCTGAACGGATTTGCGCTAAAGATGGCACCCGTAAGGTACTACGTGGTTTCAACTCGTGAATATTTTGATTATCAAATGCACTGGGGTTCAGGCGATAAATCGCAAATAAAGTTTGCTGGACAGAGACTGAAGTGTTTGGACGAATGCGAGAGGCGATGCTCCACAACGTTTCCGCGGCCCCTGTCGGGCCATAAAATTGAGAAGGTTCATTACTCGGCAGGTTTCTAACAATAGGCCCTGAAAACTGTGGGGCTGACTGAACAGTACCATTTGGTCCCGTGAGACGAATGCCTTCTGCATAAGCAAAAGAAGAAATAATCACGGCGAATGCAACAAGTGGTAACAGTAAATGCTTAAAAAGTCGACGCATATAAGGCTCAGCTATGTGCTCTTGAGAAATAATAACTTGATCTGTTAAATATATCGGATAAAGTCGGTAAAACTATAGGAAGTATGGCAAAAATTCTGGCTCAGCGGTAATAACCTCGGTAATCTCACACAATTCCTAGGACTAACCCGCCGCTTTTACAAAAAAGCCCCGCGAGGAGTTGCGAGGCTTAGATTGCGGAATTTAGCAAGTTAATTATTAAAAATAGTCTCTAACTAAGACTTCTGCAATTTGTACTGCGTTGGTTGCTGCCCCTTTACGCACGTTATCCGCGACAACCCATAGGTTCACACCACTGTGATGGCTGATGTCGTTACGGATACGCCCGACAAGCACGTCGTCTTTACCGCCCGCGTCACGGACTTGAGTTGGGAAATCCTGCCCATGAAACACCTCAATACCTTGAGTATTTTCTAATAGCTGGGTGACTTCTTCTGCATCAATTGGCGCGCGCGTTTCTAGGTGAATGGCTTCAGCATGCCCATAAAAAACCGGTACGCGAACACATGTCGGATTTACCATGATCGACGAATCGTTGAAGATTTTTTGCGTTTCCCACACCATTTTCATTTCTTCTTTGGTGTAACCATTATCCATAAACTGGTCGATTTGAGGCACACAGTTAAACGCAATTTGCTGAGGAAATGCTTCTGGCTCAGCTGGCGTACCATTCAATAACTTCGCTGTTTGACCAGCAAGCTCATCAATACCAGATTTACCTGCACCTGAAACTGACTGATAAGTCGACACATTAATACGCTCAATCCCTACCGCATCATGGATCGGCTTTAGTGCTACTAGCATCTGAATAGTTGAGCAGTTTGGGTTGGCGATGATGTTGCGGTTACGAAACTCAGCAATCGCTTCAGGGTTTACTTCTGGTACCACTAATGGAATATCGTAGTCATACCTAAACTGAGAAGTATTATCGATCACAACCACGCCCTCATCAGCCGCAATCGGTGCCCACTTTTCAGATAGAGAACCTCCAGCTGAGAACAGAGCGATATGGACTTGAGACCAATCAAAATCCTCAACGTTCTGAACACCAATAGTTTTACCATTAAAGCGGTAAGATTTGCCTTCACTTCGCTCACTGGCTAATAGGTATAGATCACCTACTGGGAACTCACGATCTTTCAGCACGTCTAAAATTGTTTCGCCTACTGCGCCTGTAGCACCCAAAATGGCGATGTTAAATTGCTGGCTCATTGTAATACCTCTATTTGGAAACCCAGTTGTTGTAGTGGCTGTAGATTGCAGCTTTCTGTTCCGCTGATAGTAACCGCGCCAAACTCTCGGCGATCCCAATATGCCTTACGCATTTGGTCAAAAGCACCGGGTTTCGCTATCTCTCGGCGGAATAATGCGTCATCTTTGCGCACATCATAAATAACTTGGGTTAAATTGCGCAACGCAGATTCATCCCAAGCTTGTGCTAAATGCATTTTCGGGATTGGCGCGACTGGCAATAAATCCGTCGCGCTAATCCTTGTTTCTTGCCCGATAAACTCACAAAAGTAGTTGAAAATCATGGTTGTGCCACGCGCCTTACCTTCCAAGCCATATCCTGCAACATGAGGAGTAGCAAAAGACAGCAATGGCAGCAGATCCATATCAACTTGAGGTTCATGTTCGAACACATCTAACGCTGCAATAAAACCATCTTGCTTCAGCAAGCGGTTTTTAAGCGCAAGGTTATCCACTATCGGCCCTCGTGCGGCGTTGATAAGAATTTGGTCGCCCCGTAAATGGGCAAGTCGTTGTTCATCAATCAAATGATAGGTCGGATAGTCTCCACCTTTGGTTATTGGCGTATGCAGCGTC
This sequence comes from Vibrio profundum, assembly GCF_050337555.1. NCBI lineage: Bacteria > Pseudomonadati > Pseudomonadota > Gammaproteobacteria > Vibrionales > Vibrionaceae > Vibrio > Vibrio profundum. Next base: position 225,410 of record NZ_JAKJTA010000003.1, on the reverse strand, counting down.
ACTACGTCCGCTTGCTCAAGCAACTGATCTAAATCGGTGAAGCATCGTTCATCACCTTGCTGTTGCTTCAGCGGATCATTCAATAAGACTTTAATACCCAACCCAGTTAAGCATTTATGTAAATAGCTACCGACTTGGCCCGCACCAACGATCCCCACCGTTTTATCAAAAATTGAAAAACCATGCTGTTGCGATAACACCATCAAGACGCTCAGCACATACTCAGCCACACCGACTTTGTTGCAGCCAGGTGCCGCCGTGAAATAAATTCCTTTCTCACGTAGCAATTGTTGGTCAACATGATCCATCCCTGCCGTCGCGGTACCAACAAACTTAAGTTTATTCGCTTTTGCCAAAAGGGCACTATTCACTTTAGTGACAGAACGAATCATCAAGGCGTCGATATCAACCAAGTCGTCACTCGTTAGTGAACGCCCCGGTTTCAATATCACTTCACCTAATTGACTGAATAACTGCTCTGCGTAGGGCATATTTTCGTCGATAAGAATCTTCATGTTAGTGCTCAGTAGTCATTAGAGATGCAATATTGCTAAAAACCAGCGGCAGTGTCGAGTATAACTCGCCTCCCGACTCATTTTTCATTACAGATGAAGGCAAAAATGCCCGATTTCAAGCGAAGTCGGGCATTGGAGTATCTTATCGGGCGGTGTTTACAAAATACGAACCGCCGAAAGCGGGATTAACCCTGATACTTTTTCAGAACTAGCGTGGCGTTAGTACCGCCAAAACCAAAGCTGTTTGACATAACTGTGTTTAGCTCTTGCTCACGCATTTCTGTCACGATATCTAGGCCATCAGCAGCTTCATCTAAGTTAGCAATATTAATGCTTGGCGCGATGAAGTTGTTATCTAGCATAAGCGCTGAATAGATAGCTTCGTGTACACCAGCTGCGCCGAGTGCGTGACCAGTCATCGCTTTAGTCGCAGAAATTGCAGGGCTGTTGTCACCAAATAGCTCTTGGATAGCACCTAACTCTTTCACGTCGCCAACAGGAGTCGAAGTACCGTGAGTGTTCACGTAGTCAACACCGTCAACGTTTTGCATCGCCATCTTCATACAACGAACCGCGCCTTCACCAGAAGGAGCAACCATGTCGTAACCGTCAGAAGTGGCACCGTAGCCAACAATCTCACCGTAGATTTTCGCGCCACGCGCTAGCGCGTGCTCTAGTTCTTCCACGACAACCATACCGCCACCGCCAGAAATAACAAAACCGTCACGGTCTGCATCGTAAGTACGAGAAGCTTGGCTTGGATCATCGTTGTATTTTGTTGAAAGTGCACCCATCGCGTCGAACATCATAGTCAATGACCAATCTAGCTCTTCACCGCCACCTGCGAACACTACATCTTGTTTGCCCAGCTGGATCAATTCCATTGCGTGGCCAATACAGTGTGCAGAAGTTGCACACGCTGAACTCATTGAGTAGTTCACGCCACGGATCTTAAATGGTGTCGCGAGACACGCTGACACTGTTGAGGCCATGGTACGTGGCACCATATACGGACCAACACGCTTCACGCCTTTCTCACGCAGAATATCTACCGCGTTGACTTGGTTTAGAGACGAAGCACCACCAGAGCCAGCCACAATACCTGCACGATCGTTGGAAACTTGATCGTCAGTCAGACCAGCATCAGCGATCGCTTGTTCCATAGAAAGGTAAGCGTAGGCTGCCGCATCACCCATGAAGCGCATTTTCTTGCGATCGATATGGTCGGCAGGGTTCATCTTAAGGTTACCCCAGACTTGTGAGCGCAGACCTTTCTCTTTGAACTGCTCAGAGGCGTTAATACCTGATTTACCTGCTTTAAGAGATGCTAGCACCTCTTCGACGTTGTTACCGATACTCGAAACAATACCCATACCGGTGATTACGACACGTTTCATGTGACAATCCTATAATTCTAAAATCTGCTTGATGATAACCAAGAAGGCCAACAGAAGTGGTCAGCTTTCCTAATAATTCGTACAATCATGCTATATATCGAGCCAATTTACAAAATTCAATTCAATATGACTACTATAACCAACGCCAAGTTAGACTGGAATGATTCCGGCACCCCTGTCTCCGATCAGTTTGACGACGTATATTTTTCTAATGTCGACGGTTTCGCCGAATCCCGCTACGTGTTCTTGCATCAGAACCAATTACCGGAGCGTTGGCATCAATTCAACCACCGCCGTTTTGTGATTGCAGAAACGGGCTTTGGCACCGGACTGAATTTTCTCGCAGCTTGGCAAGAGTTCGACCAATTTAGGCAGAACAATCCTACTGCCGTATTGCAAGAACTGCACTTTATTAGTTTCGAAAAATTCCCTTTAACCAAAGAGGATTTACGCCACACTCACTCTAAGTGGCCGGAACTAAAAGACTATGCTGATCAACTTGCGAAGCACTACCCTATCCCGGTACCCGAATGCCACCGAATTGTCTTGGCTGATGGCGCAATAACACTGGACCTTTGGTTTGGCGATATCAAAGACTGTATGCCCACGGTGCCAAGCACCCAATCGGGCTTAGTCGACGCATGGTTTTTAGATGGCTTTGCACCTAGCAAAAACCCAGAAATGTGGAATCAAACCTTGTTCAACAACATGGCGAACTTATCTAAAAAAGATTGCTCCTGCGCCACATTTACCGCTGCTGGGTTTGTTCGGCGTGGGCTAGTTGAGGCAGGCTTTAATATGAAGAAAGTGAAAGGGTTTGGCACCAAACGTGAAATGCTAGCCGGAGTAATGCAAGAGCCTAAAGGTTACTCTAACATTGCAACATGCTTTGCACGCCAAGCCGTTGAAGAGCTTGAAGATGTGGCTATCATTGGTGGCGGCATTGCTAGTGCTACATTAGCCAAAGTATTGGCAAGGCGCGGCATCAAAACCACACTTTATTGCGCAGACGATAAACCCGCAACAGGCGCCTCTGGTAATAAGCAAGGAGCCGTCTATCCACTAATCAATCGTGACCACAGCGGCGTGTCACGTGTTTTTTCGCCCGGTATGCTGTTCGCGCGTCAGTTATTCGAGCAATGCGCCGATACGATAGAATTCGATCATGATTGGTGTGGTGTAACTCAGCTGATGTGGGATGACAAATCCACCATCAAGCTAGAAAAAATACTGCAAAGTGGCCTACCTAAGGAACTACTCACCAAACACGATCGCCAACAAACTAATGACACTATTGGCTTACCCGTAGATAAAGAAAGCGTTCATTACTCTCTAGGCGGCTGGCTATGCCCCTCTCAGCTCACTGCCAACCTCATCAAGGAACTTGAGCAGCAAGGACTAATGACGACCCACTTCAATACGCCAATTACCGAGCTGAATTATGATGAGCAACGCCAGCAATGGCAGCTGTCCAGCGCCGAGCAAACTTCCTCTCATCAAACTTTCTCTCATCAAGTAGTTGTCATCGCCAATGGTCATCAATTCGATACTTTTGAACAAACCAAGGCTCTGCCTCTTGGCAAGGTAAAAGGGCAAGTCAGTCATGTTCCGACTAGCGGAGCGTTACAGCAGCTCAAGACCGTGCTGTGCTACGACGGATACCTAACCCCGCAGAATCCTAAAAACCAATACCATTGCATTGGCGCTAGCTACGACAAAGTGAATCTCGATAATCATTTTGATGCTAACGCCCATGCTGACAACGCCCACAAGCTTAAGGCTTGCTTACCTGAGCAAAGCTGGCCATCAGAAGTCGATGTGTCGGCCAATCAATCAAGGCAAGGGATCCGCTGCGTGAGCCGTGATCACCTGCCCTTCGTTGGTCAAGTTGGCAAAGTCGATCAGATTTTGACCCGCTACAAAGATTTGCGTAATAAGCCTGCGGAAGAAATCCCACCGTTGCCACAATATTCAAGTCTATATTGCTTCGTGGGCCTTGGTTCTAGAGGGCTAAGTTCTGCGCCGCTCATGGCCGAAGTATTGGCGTCACAGCTATGCGGTGATCCTATGCCACTACCCGCCGATTTACTAAGCAGTATTCATCCAAGCAAGATGTGGGTTCGTAAACTATTGAAAGGTAGGCCAATAAGTTCACAGCCGTCGAACGAGCCTAAGTCGTAGTAGAAGATAAATAGACAACAGGCGACGAATAGACGTACAGGAGATAAGCCGTTAGAGACCGACAGTTTGCTGGTAAGTAGGTTAGGTAACTGAGGTGAAATAAAAAGCCATGTTTGTAGGCTAATCCCACAAACATGGCTTTTAAAACCGAAACTAGGCTAACAAATGCACTGCGTGCTCAAGCTGGGCTTTAATGTCTTGATTGGTAACAACACCCGCTTCTACATCGAAGTTGTCGTAAAAACTCGGCACTGAAATCGACGCTTTAACGTTACCGCCAAAATGCCCAGCTGAGTTGGTCGCTGCGGCAAGTACCGACTGCGCACCACCCGCTCCCGGTGAACTCGCTAAATAGACCGCTGGAATCTTTTTAAATACGTCACGATCTATACGTGTCGCCCAATCAAATAAGTTTTTGTAAGCGGCAGGATAATAACCATTATGCTCAGCGTAAGAAATAACCAAAGCATCTGCGCTGGCTACATCAGCTAAAAAACGTTTTGCACCCTCGGCTTGGCCGATCTGCTTTTCAACGTCTTCAGAGAATAACGGTACATCATAATCGTTCAGATCCAATACCTGCACGTCAGCGCCTTCAACTAGATTAGCGGTGTATGTTGCTAAACGTTGGTTAATTGAAGTTGTGCTAGTACTAGCACCAAAAGCGATAATTTTCATAAGGTTATTCCTGCGTTCCAGTTGTTGAATAACAGAATAACAAACTGAGAGAAAGCGACAATCGTAGTCCATGCATTGAGTTGTTCAAAAATTTCGAACAACTTTAATGCTCAGCGCTGCTAGACCTGTATACGTAACTTACATCTGTCTGTATACGTAGCTTACATCTGATTGGTAAGCTCTAACCAAAGATCGTGCACTATCACTTGATCGGAAGGCGACAATTCACTACGAGCATTTTTCAAACTTTGACCAATACGTACTTTAAGCTCACCGACTTCATTAACCCCGTCTTCTTCACATGATGCCGCAGATAACGAAATATGGCCACGCAAGTAGCCACCAGCAAATAATTCATCATCAGAGGCATTATCGATACGGACATCGATCAAGTTCAGTAGTTTTTCTTCAAATTCAACAATCATAATATCTCTTCTTTCTTAAATTCAAAAATCGTCTAATTTAACGCCACTTCTAACGCGACGTCTTCAGGTAACGCAAAATGTTCTGGGCGTAATGTTGGCACCGAGTAAAACTGCCTCAGTGCTTCCGATAATCTCAATACTCGCTCGGGCAAACCGACTTCCAAGATGGTCAATACTTCGTTTTGCACTCTACGCTGAAATGTAAAACGATCGGGCTCAAAAGAGCCATGCAAATTATCGCAACTAACATTAAAGGAAAAGCCGGCACTACGAGATAAAATCCATTCATAAGATTGCGGGCGAACTTCAACCTGCTCAAACTTCTGCTGGGTCAACTCATCACGTCCATCTGGTTCATACCAATAACCAAAATCTTCCAGCAACCGCCTTTTAGGCCCCGCAACACACCAGTGTGAGATCTCATGTAGCGCCGAGGCATAAAAACCGCGCGCAAAAACAATCCGATGATAAAGCGTTGATCCATCAACAGGAAGATAAATAGGCTCATCGCCACCGAGCTCTAGCTTAGTGTTGTATTTTTTATAAAAAGTCTGGTTGAAAATCGTAATCAGATCTTGGTACTGATGAGTCATAACTAGCATTAAAAGTGAGTATCAGGCTGTATTGTCCATTTTTTCACGATTCAGGTAAACTGCAATCTATCAAAATCATGCAACTTGGATTAGTTTTTATAATCCAAAAAGCACTTTTTCTATATAAAATCTCATTCGCCATCACCTCATTTTGCGACTACACTCACGCCTCACTTTTTTACTAATTCACCGTATCGGTGGTTACTTGAGTTTTTCACTATGCTGCTAAGTATTTTGTACATCATAGGCATTACAGCCGAAGCAATGACAGGCGCGCTAAATGCGGGTCAAAAGAAAATGGATTGGTTTGGGGTTATGCTTGTGGCAAGCGCGACTGCGATTGGTGGTGGCACAGCACGTGATATTTTACTCGGCCACTTTCCAGTGTCTTGGGTACAGCATCCAGAATATTTAGTCATTACTTCCATTGCAGGTATTGTAACGACAGGATTAGCCAAGTGGGTTATCAAACTAAAAGGCTTATTTATCCGCCTCGATGCGATTGGGCTGATTGTTTTTAGCATTATCGGGACTAAAGTCGCAATGACGACTCATCACACCATTTTGATTTGTATGGTATCTGCTGTAGTGACAGGAATATTTGGCGGTTTGTTGCGTGACTTGATCTGCCGTCAAACACCACTCGTTTTACATGAAGAGCTATACGCCTCTGTTGCGTTTCTCTCTTCTGGTCTCTATATGTTACTACTTCACTTTGGCGTGGCAGACTTTGCCGCTAGCATGATCACCATAGTGACAGGCTACGTATTGCGCATGTCGGCTGTGAAATATCAGTGGCGCTTACCTTCTTTCCATGTAGAGGAGAGTGAAGGCTCAATTCACTAAGCCAATTGTATTCCCCCATTAGAGAATACTTGTAGAAAAATATCTCTTCCAAAAATAACGCCCTCAAATCGAGGGCGTTATTTTTATCTTATCAGTACACCATTAATTAGATTTTCGGTGTATCCGTTTGCACTGCATGGTTCTGACCACGATGACGCAGCAGGTGATCAAGCAGCACAATCGCAAGCATGGCTTCTGCAATTGGCACCGCGCGAATACCCACACATGGATCGTGGCGACCTTTCGTTACTAACTGAGTCGCTTCACCTTCTTTGGTGATAGTGTCACCGGGTACAGTAATACTTGAAGTCGGCTTAAGCGCAATACTCGCGACAATGTCTTGCCCCGTTGAAATGCCACCTAAAATGCCACCTGCGTGGTTGCTGGCAAATCCTTCTGGCGTTAGAGGGTCACGATGCTGGCTGCCCTTTTGGCCAACAACATCAAAACCATCTCCTATTTCAACGCCTTTCACCGCATTGATGCTCATCAACGCATGAGCGATATCGGCATCTAATCGATCAAATACAGGTTCACCTAAACCAACAGGCACCTTGGTGGCAACCACCTGCAATTTAGCGCCGATCGAGTCACCTTGCTTTTTTAGATCTCGAATCAGTTGATCAAATTGCTCGACCTTATCGACATCCGGGCAAAAGAACGGGTTATTTTCGATTTCTTGCCAATCAACCTTATCGATAGATACCTCGCCCATTTGCGAGAGGTATGCTCGAATTTCCACGCCAAACTCTTGCTGTAAATATTTCTTGGCAACGGCACCAGCTGCAACGCGCATCGCCGTTTCACGAGCAGACGAACGGCCACCTCCACGATAATCTCTCACACCATATTTTTGGTGGTAAGTATAATCAGCGTGTCCGGGACGAAACTTATCTTTGATCTCAGAGTAATCTTTCGAACGCTGGTCGGTATTTTCAATCAAAAGACCAATCGAGGTTCCAGTGGTGACACCTTCAAACACACCTGACAGAATTTTGACTTCATCAGGTTCGCGGCGTTGGGTGGTATAGCGCGAAGTGCCTGGACGGCGGCGATCTAAGTCTTTTTGCAGATCCGCTTCGGTAAGCTCAAGTCCAGGAGGACAACCATCAATAATGCATCCCAGTGCAATTCCATGGCTCTCCCCAAACGTGGTCACTGTGAAGTGCTGTCCGATACTGTTTCCTGCCATTGTTTCCTCTATATGTTGTGTCTGATCGTGTCAGCGCGACGATCAGAAATCACAACTACGCAATTCTTCGTACCTTCATAGTCGCGTTAATACCCAGCGTTGTAAAGTCTTATTGACGCTATCGCAACCAAAAAAAAACACCAAGCGGTTAGGCTTGGTGTTGACAGTTTGAGTTAAGTTTTATTCTCAATCTTTATAGAGTGCGAACTCTGCGCCATGCTCAACTAATTGAGACTTAGTTAGCATAAACACGCCATGGCCACCGTTTTCAAACTCAATCCAAGTGAATGGAATATCTGGGTACTGCTCCATCATGTGGATCATGGAGTTACCCACTTCACAGATAAGAATACCTTGATCTGTCAGGTAATCCGGGGCGTTGGCTAAAATGCGGCGCACCAATTTTAAACCGTCGCTACCTGCTGCTAGGCCAAGTTCTGGCTCATGAGTGAACTCATCTGGCAAGCAGCTCATGTCTTCTTGGTCGACATATGGCGGGTTCGACACAATCAGATCGTAGCTTTCTTTTGGAAGATCGCGGAACAAATCAGAGCGAATTGGGAATACCTGCTGCTCCATGCCGTAATCTTGCACATTCTGCTCAGCAACTTGCAGTGCGTCGGTAGAAATATCAATGGCATCCACTTCCGCATCTTCAAAAGCGTGCGCGCAAGCAATCGCAATACAACCGCTGCCCGTACACAAATCCATAATGCGAGTTGGCTCTTCAACCAACCAGGGCTGGAACTGAGCTTCAATCAACTCACCGATCGGCGAGCGAGGCACCAATACGCGCTCATCAACAAAAAACTCTAAACCACAAAACCAAGCTTTGTTGGTTAGGTAGGCCGTTGGGGTGCGGTCATTAATGCGTTTAATAACACGCTCGACGATTCGTAGACGCTCGCCGCTAGTTAGGCGCGAGTTCATAACATGCGTAGGTACATCTATCGGCAAATATAAGGTTGGCAGAATCAATTGAACCGCTTCATCCCAAGCGTTATCTGTGCCGTGGCCATAAAATAAATTGGCCGCATTAAAACGACTTACCGTCCAACGCACCATGTCTTGAAGCGTGTGCAGCTCAGATACCGCTTCTTCTACAAAAATCTTATCCAAAATTGTCTCCCAAAAGCGCTACAATACTGCTAACTCGATCAATTTTTACTATATCGCAATGAGCAAAAACGATAACGAACACGACGACGATTTCGCCTTATTTAAAGACGCAGTAAAGGGCGTAAAAAAGTTGCCACAGGATACCATACTCCAGCAAGCAACAAAAAACGTTAAGCAAAAACAGTTGATCAAAACGGCCAGAGACGCCAACGACAACGAATTTTACTTTTCCGATGAATTTGTCCCTAGACTCAATGAAGAAGGACCAACCCGCTACGCCCGAGATGGTGTATCTCAATATGAAGTGAAACGGCTACGCCGCGGCGTGTATGTACCGGATGTATTTCTAGACATGCATGGCATGACGCAAAAAGAAGCCAAAAGAGAGCTGGCGGCGATGATCGCCTATTGCCTGAAAAATGAAGTGCATTGTGCCTGTGTGCAACACGGCATCGGCAAACATATCTTAAAGCAGAAAACCCCACTGTGGCTCGCGCAACACCCTGACGTGATGGCTTTTCACCAAGCGCCGTTAGAGTTTGGTGGCGATGGAGCGTTGTTGGTTTTGTTGTCAATTCCAGAAAAGTAGACATTTACTCGTATAATGCCGAGCGTTCGTGCACTCGGCTCTACCAACTCTATCGCAACCACTAAGCCCCCCATACACAACGACCGGAGCTAATGTGAACGTGCCTGTTCACCGACTTCAACGCCGCCTCTAAAGCGGATAATTTGCACTAACATCTCATAGTTTTCCAACTGATAGTGAACCGTGAAAAGCTTCTTCCTATCGCCATCTAACAAGTAAAAACACTTAAAAAATGCCGTGGCATGCCGAGAGCTATAGATTTGATCCCAACTCACGATATTGCCCTCTTTGCTAAGATGCCCCTGCCAAATCCCGTCATCATCAATAGAGACAGTATAAGTGGGCAATTTATTAAGAGAGCGATAAACCACATACGCCATGCCAAGCATCATCAATAAGTTAAAACAAGCAAGCCGGATATTACTCAAATGCTCTTAAGGAGAAGTCGATGGCAAGAACAACAAAGAAAGCCCAAGAAGCCCCACCAACGTAAAAAATACTACGCCAAAAAGCAATCCGCCTTTCGTACCTTTTTCAATTGGAAAATGTCGATATTCGGAAGTATCCATTACTTGAGAGCCTCGAAAAAATATGCTTATGGTAAACACCTGCGTTAAGGGCGTCAAAGACAATGTCCTAACCCTCAATTTCAATGCAATGTAGAAAAACTAATACCGATAATCTGGTGGAATAGGGATATTGTCCTGCTTGAGAATTGGCCTTGAGCCCCCACGACGTCGATGCTGTTTGAGCTGAAATACATAAGCGAGAATTTGTGCCACGGCGGTAAACAGGCCATCGGGAATTTCCTGCTCTAGCTCCGTGGTGTGGTAGAGCGCCCGAGCTAACGCTGGTGCGGGAATCACATAAATATCGTGCTCGCGTGCGATTTCTCGAATTTTTAGCGCCATATGATCGACCCCTTTTGCAATCACGATCGGCGCTTTATCCATATCTTGCTTATATCTTAATGCCACCGAAAAGTGCTCAGGGTTAGTCACGATAACATCGGCTTGTGGCACGTCGGCCATCATGCGCCTTTGAGCCGCTTCCCTTTGTAGCATCCGGATGCGGCCTTTCACTTCAGGCTTACCTTCGGTGTCCTTGTATTCATCTTTAATTTCTTGCTTGGTCATTTTCAACTGGTTAGCGTGTTGCCAAATCTGAAAAGGGATATCTATAGCAACCACAATCAGCAACGAGCAGCTGATCAGCAGGACAAAATTGAGCAAGATATCTAAGGCATGAAAAATGTTATTTGGGAAAACGTCGAGGCTAAGCTGAAACAAATCATCTTTGGCTGTCGTGATCAAATAAAACGCCATACCCGCAACCAGTGCCACTTTTAAGGTCGACTTAATAAGCTCCACCAAACTTTGCACCCCAAACATACGTTTGAGACCGCTCAGAGGGTTCATCTTTGAAAGCTTAGGCCTAGCGGCCTCGGCAGAGAATCGAACGCCCCCAACTCCAGCGGCGCCTATCAGAGCCGCAACAAATAGCATCATTAAAATGAAGACGAGAGGCATTATCAAATGGCCCAAGGAGCTAGAGATGATGTCAATTAGCTTATGTGAATCAAATACTTCTTCTCGGCTCAAGGTGAACATACGGGTCATCACTGTATAGAGCGCTTTGGCTAGTAAGGTACCAAACCACATCAACGCCACTGCCCCAGCGACCAATACAGAAACTGAAGCCAGCTCTTTTGAACGAGCGACCTGCCCTTTCTCGCGTGCTTGTTCTATCCGTCGGGGGGTCGCCGCTTCAGTACGTTCTTGACCATCAGATTCAGCCATCGCCGTCTCCTAAACCGATTGAGTTAGCAATTTAATCGAATCAAGCGGCACACTTGCTGCTCACCTTGAATCCAAAACGTTTGGTATTGCCCGTATAAGCCCGCCACGATATACCAACAAAGCAATATCCCGACCAACAGAGCGAAGGAGAAGCCCAGCGAGAATATATTCAGCTGCGGCGCAGCACGAGTCATCACACCAAATGACAAATTGATGGTCAGCAAGGCAATTATACCCGACAGCGACATACTCAAGGCCACCTTAAACATGATACCGAGCCATAACGCCAGCTCACGAAAATCTACGGCATTGAGTGTGCCGGTGCCAATAGGCAAAGTCTTAAAGCTCATAACCACCAGCTGGATCATTTTTAAATGACCATTGGTGGCCAAGAAAAACATGGTGGCCAGTAGCATAAACAACTGACCAAGTAGCGGCGTGTTTTGCCCATTTGCAGGGTCAACCATAGAAGCAAAACCCAAGCTCGATTGCATACCTAAAATTTGGCCCAGAATAACAAAGGTCTGAATCATAAATTGGGTGACCGTGCCCATAGCAACGCCGATGATGATCTGCTCTAGCACCACCAGAAAACCTTCCGGTGACACCAATTGCAAGTTTTGCGGCACTGCAGGGATAGCAGGCATCACGGCGAAGGTTATCGCTAACCCTAAGTACAGGCGCAATCGGGTAGAAACAAACCGAGCCCCAGTGACTGACATCACCATTAACATCGCCGCGATTCGGGTATACGGCCAGAAATAGTTCGCGATCCAATCGAGTATGACGTGTGTGGGATATTCCATATCGACCTAGTACAACACTTGCGGCATACGCTCAATGATGGAGAAAAAATACTCCATCAACATTTGCGTCATCCAGTGACCAAACAACATCAAGGCAAGCAGAGTCACAATTAAGCGGGGCAAAAAGCTCAGCGTTTGTTCGTTGATAGAAGTGGCTGCTTGAAACACCGCCACAATCAAACCAATTAACAAGCTGGGAATAATGATCGCGCTCACCATGATGATCACCATCCAAAGTGCATCCTGAAACAGCTCGACAAACATTTCTGGAGTCATGGGCTTGTTTCCCTTACGTGACGAAGCTGCCAGCCAGCGTTGACAAGATTAAGTTCCAGCCATCCACCAACACGAACAGCATTAGCTTAAACGGTAACGATACAATCATAGGTGACAGCATCATCATACCCATGGCCATCAACACCGAGGCCACAACCAAGTCAATAATCAGAAAGGGCAAAAACAACATAAAGCCTATCTGAAACGCCGTTTTAAGCTCCGAAGTAATGAATGCTGGGATCAATACTGACATTGATACATCTTCAGGGTTTTTCGCGTCTGAGCCTGAGATTTTGACAAAGGTTTCTAGATCTTTCACCCTAGTTTGCTTGAGCATGAAAGATTTCATTGGTTGTTCAGCTCGATCAAAAGCTTGTTTAGCGGAAATCTTTTCTCCGATATAAGGTTGCAGCGCTTGCTGATTAATCTTGTGGAACACCGGCGACATAATAAAAAAGGTCAGAAATAAAGAGATGCCGATGATCACTTGGTTCGATGGCGTTTGTTGCAAGCCCATCGCTTGGCGCAAAATCGACAACACCACCACAATACGGGTGAACGAGGTCATCAGGATAACCATCGCGGGCAAGAACCCGAGCATGGTCATCAACGCCAGTATTTGTAAGTTAACTGAATATTCTTCACTACCATTTGGATTAGTTGTCATGGTCAGTGCCGGAATACCTGCGCCAAAACCACCGTTAGTGATATCAGAACTTGTCGATTGAGTAATAGAATGCGTGGGTGAGCTTGTGGTCACCGTCTCGCCCGCCGCAAGAGTCAGCGGAGAAAAACACAAAGTGAATAAGAAAATGACGAGACTGGCGACGCGGCTAGGTATTATCATTTTTATTGAATAGCTGGGATAACTGAGTGGCAAATGAGCGACTCTCCAACTCCTCCTGAGTAAGTGGCTTATCTAGTTTGGAAATGAGCTGAATCGATTGCGAAGTAACGCCGACTAACAATTGTTCGTCCCCCGCTTGAATGATCATAATACGTTCTTTTTGGCCTACTTGAAGTTGACGTACGACACATAATCCCTTTTGGTTTGTGAGGGTTGGCACCTTCATCCGTTTCAGCAGCCACGCCAAAAATAAAATGAGGGCAATAACAAGTAAAAGCGACCCAAAGGTGGTCGCTAAATCTAATTGCTTGTCGGTGGCCGCATAAGCCAGTGTTGGCCACAGCGCTAGCGCAATGATAAACCGCTTCATCGCCTACCTTAACTTCTTAATACGTTCAGTTTGGCTGATAACATCCGTTAATCGAATACCGAATTTATCATTGACCACTACCACCTCTCCGTGCGCAATCAAGGTACCGTTAACTAATACATCCAACGACTCACCTGCGACACGCTCTAACTCAACGACCGAACCTTGGTTGAGCTGTAATAAGTTACGAATACTAATTTGAGACCGCCCAACTTCCATCGAAATTGTGACCGGAATATCTAAAATGGTATCTAACTTACGACGTTCATCCTCTGAAATGGGAGAAGACGTATCCTCTAACTCATCTAATGGCGCAGCTAATACATCATCGACATCCACGGCTGGCGCATCAGGATCCGCCCCTAAGGCTGCCGCCCATTCGTCGGCCAATTTTTGATCATCACTTGGTTCCATCACAACACCTTATTATACTTCTTCATCGCCCATATCTTCTTCAAACTCAGACATAATGTCCTTGCCCAAGAAAGCAATATCAGTTTTGACCACATCTGGTCGTTTAATTTTCTCAGACACCTGTACTGCGATAAACTCGCCAGAACGCCCCATCTTGACTCGATAGGTTGGCAATTCTTCCACAAACATCACGGCATGTTCTGGCATAGTTACCGGAATAATATCCCCAACGTCTAATTCCATTAGATCACGCAGGGAAACATCGTGCTCTAACAAATTCACCCGAAAATCCACGGGTACATCCATGATTTCTTCTCTTAATGCGGAGCTCCAACGTACGTCGGTTTCCATTTTGTCCGATTGGACACCCGCATCAAGCAATTCACGGATAGGCTCCACCATGGAATAAGGCATAACAACGTGAAAGTCCCCGCCCCCGCCATCCACTTCAATATGGAATGAACTGACCACAATCACTTCCGTGGGGCTAACAATGTTCGCCATACTCGGGTTCACTTCTGAGTCTAAATATTCAAACTCAACACCCATCACAGGTGACCAGGCTTCTTTATAATCTTCAAATACAATTTTGAGTAGCAACTGGACAATTCGACGCTCTGTCGGCGTAAATTCGCGCCCCTCGATTCGGGCATGAAAGCGGCCATCACCGCCAAAAAAGTTCTCCACTAGGATAAATACCAGCCTCGCTTCCATCGTGATCAGCGCCGTCCCTTTCAATGGACGAAAGCGCACCATGTTAAGACTGGTCGGGACATACAGAGTATTTTGGTATTCACCAAACTTCATCATTTGCACGCCGTTAATCGAGACTTCGGCGGTTTTTCTTAACATGTTAAACAAACTGATACGCAAGTGACGGGCAAAACGTTCGTTAATCAACTCAAGGGTTGGCATCCGGCCACGGACGATTCTGTCCTGCGAAGAGAAGTCAAAATTGGTCGCGTCTTCCCCTGAGGCTTCAATTTCTTCTTCGACGTCTTCTACGTCGTCTACACCATGCAGTAGTGCATCAATTTCATCTTGGCTTAATAGATCGGTCACTCATCACCTACTGGATCACAAAATCGGTAAATAACACACGTTCAATCACAGGCTTACCCACTGCGCGGGTTAAGCTCGCTTTAATATCTTCTGTCGCTCGGTCCCTTAGCTCAGTCCGTCCGGTGGCCGTTCTAAGCTGTTCGACCGACGCGGAAGCAAATGTCCCTAACAGGGAACTTTCAACCAGTGGTGAGTGATACCTCGCCAATTCTTCGTTTTCGAGACCACGAACCATCAACTGCACTTTAATTTGCACTAAGCGATCTCGGTCGTCACCCGTCACGTTAAACAAAAATGGCTGCGGGATATTGACATAAGCCACTGGATTCCCTGGTAAAGCCGCTTGCTCCTGTTGAGCTTGATCAGGTGCTGCTTCCTCGTCAGAGCCTAAGAGAAAGAAAGCAGCAGCACCCGCGCCTATCAATACGACAACCAGCACGATCACTATTACTAATCTACCTTTACCACCACCTTCTTCGGGTGCTTCTTTTTCTTCGTCCGCCATAACCTTCTCTATTGTTTCAATTTTATATACCCTGTGACCTCAGGGTACTTGGATATAGTTTAAGCGTAATAACTGATTCCATCACGTGCCGAACTCACATTCACATCAAGATTGACACCTGCTTCAAGGTTTTCATCATCAGCCGCAGCGCCTAATGGGCCTGAGGCTCCATTCGAGCCATCTCCTCCTTGAGCTGCGTAGCCTTGCTGCTGTCCACTACTTTGTTGCTGCACAGAAGTATCACCAAGCTGAACCCCTTGCTGGGATAACATCTCCCTGAGTCTTGGCATAGACTGCTCAATCATATCTCGAGCTTGGTGGTTCGCGACCGTAAAATGCACTCCGGCACCATCTCCATTCATGTGCAGACGTATTTGCATTCGGCCTAGTTCAGGGGGATCTAAGCGAATATCAATGTTCTTCAAATTCTTCGACATCATCATATGCACTTTTTCAGCAACCTGATCACCAGCAGCATCTCGGGTCAAATGCAACGGAGTGTTGGTACTCTGAGCGGCTTCCGCCCTTAGAGACTGTGTCGCAGCACTTGTTTGCTGCCCCGCAGCTCCCGCTAATTGCCCCGCGAGTCCCGCATCTTTATGCTCACTCGCGCGTTTATCTGCTGCAAGGCCCGCAACCATTTTGGCGCCCATCGCCGAACGTAATGCTGCATGGCTACTCACTTGCTGATTTGGCATATTGACCATCATTGGCATCGTGACTTGGCTTGCCAAGGATTGTGCATTTGTTTGCGATGCATCCAATGCTTGCCCAGCAGACAATTGCTGCGCTAACGTTCTATCAGCCGGTAACTGAGATGTCGCCAACTGATGTAAAACTTGCGGAGTTAACTGCGCCACTTGATCATGACCATGTTTCAATACTGCAGCCGACTTACCATGCACCAGTTCTTCCATTGGCACGGGCACGTTAGTCGGCAATACTGAGGCGCTCACCGCGGCTTGAGTTTCACTCGCTTTCTGTGGTTTGACGCCTACGCCATTGCTTGCCACAACTTGTTGGTCGATATTTGGCACTGATATTTGCCGAGGATCTAGCTGACCTTTCTCTTTAAGTAGCTGGGGAGCTTTCTCACCCTTCACCAAGCCTGCTTTTCCTTGCTGCCACTGAGGAAGCGCGGCCAGTTCATCCACGTGTTCCGCTTTAGCTTGGCCATCGAGCAGCTCGCTACCTTTACCCTGTAAGGCTGGACTTACGCTCTGTTGATTAAATGTGAGTTCCTCAGTTGTACTTTGGCTTTGTTTTTCTTGTGCCTGAGTCAATTGAGTCGTATCGACTGCTTGGTTTTGACCGACATGCGGCTGACCCTTACCACCCGATAGCAACACTTGCTGAGCTGATTTCATATCGTCGGCTGAGGGACCTTCTTTAACCGCCTGTTCACCCTTTTTCACGGGTTGAGTATCACCAAATTGCTGCCATACGGCTCCTTGCTCAACAACCGGCTCAGCGGCACCTTTAGAGCTTTCTTTTAGGCTTTCTTTTAGGCTTTCTTTTAGGCTTTCTTTTAGGCCTTCTTTAGCTGATTTTTCCGTGGGTTTCAGTTTAGTTAATTCGTCGGCAGGCAATTTATTGCCGTTTTTACCACGCAATGATTCCGTTGCATCGTTAAGCTTAGCCAGCAGCTCATCCCCTTCATCAAATACTTTGGCAGTATCAAACCTCTCCGTGCCCACTTTTGCTTTAAGATCAGCAACATCCACGTCACTGGCAACGTCGCTCTGGTTTTTCGCTGAATCAGTAGCCGATCCCGCTTTCGCACTCAACGAAATCGGCGTGCCATCGTCTGACGACTCGCCATCTAACAAGGCGTCAATCACCTCGCCTGATTTCGTCGTTGCTTCTGTTTTAACATCATGATTCTCAACCGATTCCTTACCCGCCTTTTTATCACCCAAAATAAGCGAAGCAAGCTTAGCAAGAAAGCCTTCTCCTTCTGTAACCTCACTGGATTCGTTGGAACTGTCGACGACCTCACCAGCCACTTTAGTGGCTTTGGCGCTATCCGTAGCTGGGGTTAAGTTAACATTCATATTTTGACACTCACTTCAATAATGATGTGCACCAACTTCATACCTTGTATAAAGCGGTTTCCCATACGACCAATGCAAAAAGTGAACCATGTGTGATAGGTATATACGGAAAAGTAAATCCCTTGCTAGACTCGCCGGCAGCATCACATCAATCGTCGGCTGCGCGCGTAAGCTTGACTTGAAAATTCATCCATTTGTTTCTGTTCTAAACGATCGGCTTGACGCTGCCTTTCAATGCGTTTTTTTTCTAGTAGCCATTCGTAAGAGCGGCGATCTTTTCGCATTTCCTGCCAATGATCTTCACTACTAACCACTTGCTGTTTAAAGTGATCTTCTGCTTCTTTCTGTTTCGCTAACGTTTCATCTAGCTGGGTTAAAAATCGATTGAGGTGCGTATATTGACTGGCTGTCAAACCATTCATGCCCCTTTGAACTAACTGCTGACAGTAGTCCAGTCTATATTGCTCAATTTGAGCCAACTGTTTGTAGTAGTCATCAAGCTCCAGATTGGCTGTGTTCAAAGAAATCGCAGCTTGATTTTCTCTGTCCTTGGCCTGTTTCAGCAGTATTTCGAATGCGTGGTCCATCTAAAGCTCCCTACTGACCTTGTAGCATATGCTTGAGCATATTTACGCTCATGTCGTAAGGCACGCTTTCTTTCATGCCTTGCTGGAGGTATTCATCGAGCTTAGGTTTGATGGTAAATGCGCTATCTATGGCAGGATCTGTCCCCGGTTTATAAGCCCCAATGGATACCAGATCCTGATTTTTTCGACAAATAGACAACACTTGTCGCACCGCTTTCGACATTAGCATATGCTCTTCAGTCACAATCTGTGGCATAACTCGACTGACTGATTTCTCAACGTCTACCGCTGGATAATGTCCCGCATCAGCAAGCTCACGAGAAAGGACTATGTGGCCATCTAAGATTGCTCGCGCGGCATCAGCAATCGGGTCTTGTAAATCATCGCCTTCGGTCAAAACGGTGAAAAAGGCCGTAATAGACCCTTTGCCTTCCGCTCCATTTCCTGCTCTTTCAACAAGCGCGGGTAATTTAGCAAACACCGACGGCGGGTAACCTTTGGTTGCAGGAGGCTCACCGACGGATAACGCAATCTCTCGCTGCGCTTGAGCAAAGCGAGTTAAAGAGTCCATCAACAACAAAACATCCAGCCCTTGATCTCTGAAATATTCCGCGATAGTCAGAGCCGTTTGGCAACCTTTTAAACGCATCAAAGGCGAAGCATCTGCAGGAGCTGCGACCACGACAGAGCGCTGCCTTCCTTCTGGACCTAAAATGTCTTCAATGAACTCTTTAACTTCTCGTCCACGCTCACCGATTAAACCAACGACGACGACTTGTGCCGTCGTTCCGCGGGTCATCATACCCAGCGTTACCGATTTACCGACGCCCGAGCCTGCAAACAGGCCAAGACGCTGGCCTTTACCCACACTTAACAGGCCATTAATGGATTTTAAACCCACATCTAATGGCTCTGAGATAGGCTTTCTCATCAACGGATTTATCGGGTCGGCATCAAAGGTTGCTCTGTGCTCAGCAAAAATAGGTCCGCCGCTATCGAGCGGATTCCCTACCCCGTCGATGACCCGCCCAAGCAACTCCATACCGACAGGAATCCCTGATATCGAGGTTAAAGGCGTTACTTTCGCACCGGGCAGCACCCCAGTAATTTGCTCACTTGGCATTAGATATAGACTATCACCAGAAAAACCAACGACTTCCGCTTCAATCTCACCCGACATTATTTCGACGGTGCAAAGACTGCCTATTGGTGCTCGGCACCCTGTGGCTTCCAAAGTCAGTCCAACAACACGAACCAACTTGCCCGATGCAACGGGGCGACAAGTTACATTATGAGTAGAATATTGACCAAGCCGATCTGCCAGTGCGTGCATCACTCGCCACCTTGATGGCGGTTCGCTTCGCAGAAATTGTGGAGTACGGTTTTAATACGCTCGTCAATTCGATAGTTAACACTTGAGTCGCTGATTTCTATTTGGACATCACCTTGGCTAAGAGCAGGGTCAGGCATTAAGGTCCAGTTATGAAACTCTCTGGTTTGTTGGTTGTATGCGCTTTCTGCCACTTCAACATCTTGAGGGTTTAATTTGATGCCGACTCGATGGCCAGCAATTGGTAAGCACTCAACCGACTGCTTTATCGTATCTAAAATAATTTGAGGATTGATCTTCACCTCAACATGGGTCACTTCTTTGACTAAACGTAACACCATATCGACCAGCTGTTTCTCAACTTGGTCGTTCATTAATTCCAGTGGCTGTGAGAATTGATTCACGATAGTGACAAAGTTTTGAATTTGAGTTTGAACAAGCTCTTGGCCGGCTTCCAACCCGTCATTTTTCCCGTTATCAAACCCTTCTTGGTGGCCGTCAGCGACACCTTGCTCTTTCCCTTTGTCATATCCTTGCTTAAAACCGGCTTCTTGCCCAGAGAGCAGACCTTCTTGAAACGCACTTTGGCGAATATTTTCCAGTTCTTCAGCAGTTAGTGCTGCAGGCTCTTCAATTTCAGGCTCTTCGACACTAGGCAGCCAGCCTGGATCATAATTAAAAGCAGTATCTTTAGCTTCCTTAGAAACTTCTGCGCTGTAGTCAGGTAGCCCCCATACCGTCGCCTTTTTTACGACTTCGTCTTCATTTAAACGCAAATAACCACGCTTTCGCTCACCAGCCATAATTTGTCCTATCCAAGGCAGTCAATTTCGGGGGGTAACTCTGTTATGAGAGCTCTGTTATGAGAGCTCAAGTTGGAAGAGCTCTAAATATCGGAGGTCAAGTTACAAGAATTCGTCAGCACCACCAGACAACATAATCTCGCCACTGTCTGACAACTTACGAGCCACAGCCAGTACTTCTTTCTGCGCGGCTTCAACATCGGAGACTTTCACTGGAGGCATGGCTTCCAAATCATCACGCATAAGTTCAGCGGCACGTTTCGACATGTTCTTAAAGATTTTCTCACGCAGATCTTCATCTGCACCTTTAAGTGCTCTTTGCAGTACGTCTTGTGGTACATCACGCAATAATTTCTGAATGCCCTGATCATCAACTTCAATCAAGTTTTCAAACACAAACATCAAATCTTCAATTGAGGTAGCCAAATCTTCATCCTGATCCCGGATTTGATCCATCAATACCCCTTCCATACTATTATCCATGTAGTTCATTATTTCTGCAGCAGCTTTTAGACCACCAATTTTGGCCGCTTGTGTCCCGGCTTGACCAGCAAACTGTTTCTCCATAATCTCATTTAGCTCCGCTAATGCTGATGGCTGTACTTCTTCTAAGTTAGCAATACGCATCATGAGATCGAGTCGGTCACGTTCAGCAAACTGAGTAAGAATCTCCGCAGATTGGTCTGATTCAAGGTATGACAGTACGATAGTTTGAATCTGAGGGTGCTCATTAATGATAATACTAGCCACTTGACGTGGGTCCATCCATTTGAGCGAATCTAGACCCTTAGAGCCGGTACCAAGCAGAATCTGGTCAACCAAGTTACTCGCTTTATCTTCACCCAGTGCCGCCACTAAGGTATTACGCATAAAGTCTTCGCTGCCCATACCTATATTGGTGTATTTCTGGATATCTTCCAAAAATGCACGGTGAACTGCTCCCACCTTTTCTTGACTCAAGTCTGACGCTTTAGCCATCGCACTACCCACACGTTGAACCTGTTTTGGCTCCATGTGACGTACAATTCCCGCCGCGTCTTCTTCGTTTAAGCTGAGCAAAAGTATCGCAGCTCGCTCTTCACCGGGGATCGATGAAATATCGACGTCTGCGTCCACGATATCACCGCCTTCAGTTTCACTTGGTAAGTTGTTGTCAGCCATCTTCCATCCAATTCTTCACTACTTGAGCCGACAGTTCAGGCTCGTTAGCCACCAGTGCTCGTACTGCTTTAAGCACATCCTCGTCTTTGTTTAAGTTCGGCAGATCAATCCCCGCGCCGAACTCAAATATTTCCCCTGCGTCGATTTCACCACCAAGCAAACTAGTTTCACCGTCTGAGCCAATCGGTATACCGTCAGGACCATACATAGAATCTTCATCATCACCTGCAGATGGGTTAAGCAGTTTCTTAAGCGCAGGACGTACTAGCGTCAAAATCACCACAATCACAACGAGAGCACTGGCCGCCCAACGTATCCATTCGTTAAAGTTAGGATTCTCCCAAATTGGGATATCTACCATTGTTTCTATTTCAGGTTTGGCAAACTGCATCCCCAATACATTGAGCAAGTCACCGCGCTTCGCATCAAAACCCACCGCACCAATCAAAACCTGACGTATCGCTTTTAGCTGATTCTCAGGGATTGGAGAATACGTTGTATCGCCCGTTTCAGGATTAACCACAGGTTTTTCCTTAATCGCGACCGCCACCGTTTGGCGAGCAATCACACCACTTTGCTTGCGCTCGTGGCTAATCGTGGTATCCAACTCGTAATTTCGCGTCGCCTCTTTATGCGACGAACCGTGACCCATCATCGAGCCATCTTTCATCTGCGCCACATCTTGAGGGATAGACGCATCGGCTGGAGGTTGATTGCTTAAAGCTCCTGGCACACCTGCTACTACATTACCTTTATTATAGTCTTCCAGCGTGTATTCGCTTCGAGTTGCAGGGGTATTGGGGTCAAATCGTTTCTGAGTTTGTTCGATAGAACTAAAGTCGAGTTGCAAATCTACCTGAGCGGTATAATTGCCGAGCCCTAAGATAGGAATAAGTACAGAATCTATTTTATCCAGCAGAACCTGTTCTTGTTTACGCTCTATTTCTTGCTCTTTGCGACGTGCTGTGGACTCGGCATCTTGTGAACCTGAACTTAGCAAACGGCCATATTGATCAGTGACCGTCACACGAGTCGGCGTCATGCCCGGAACCGCGCTAGACACCATATCAACAATTGAATCTATTTCTTCTTGGCTAAGGTTGGCGCCCGTTCTTAACGTGAGGAAGACGGAGGCGGATGCTTGCTGGTTGTGCCGAACAAAAACACTTTGCTTGGGAAGAGCAAGCAGCACACGAGCTTTATTGACCTGGCTCATTTGTTCAATGGCTTTCGCCAATTGCCTTTCTCGACTCAGTTTAAGGCGTTCTATCTCTAGGCGCTGTGATACGCCAAAGCCCATATCCTGCATCAGGATATCATCACCGGCTTGACTGCCTCGATTCAACCCCGCACGTACCATATCTAGCTTCATGCTGCTGTATTCAGCATCTGGCACCAAGATGGTATTGCCTTCCAATCTATATTCGAGCTTCTGGCCATCAAGGTAGTCGAGTATTTTGATCAGCTCGTCGGTATCATATGAACCCAACGGACGCATTTCTGGCTCTCTTACCCAGAAAAACAACATCACAATTAAGGCTACACAAATTGAAATGGATAATACCAGCACCACTTGGCGCATGAGATCTAAGTCGCCAACGGCAAAATCGAATTTCGCTGAACTTTTTTCGCCGGCATCGGGGTTTTGACCTTCCATACTGGCTGTCGAATCCGCGAGCATGGAACCGCCAGAGCTATCAGATACGGCTAGGTCGGTTGTTTGATTATCATCCACTACAGATCGCCTCTACTCTTAAACCGGCATGTTCATCATGTCTTTGTACGCTTCAACAAGCTTATTGCGCACTTGAATCGTCGCTTCAAATGCAACCGTTGACTTGTTACGTGCAATCATGACATCCGATAGAGAAACGTCCGCGTCGCCTCTATCGAATCGAGTTTGCAAATTGCTGGAAGTTTGCTGTAACCCGTTGACATTTTGGATCGCTTTCGCGAGCATATCACCAAACTCAGCACTCACACTGTGACCTGTCGCTGCAGGTTTCGCATTGGCGGCTTCTAGCATCATAGCCTGCATGTCTGCATTTATTCCGTCAATTTTCATACTCGCCTCCAATGTCAACGTTTTGGCGCTTTCACTTTGATAAGGGTATCGAAGCAATTAATATGCCGGATACATACCTTTTATATCAGCCTGGTATATCAATACCTGCATCACGCATTCTCGCTAGTTTATATCTCAAGGTACGAGGGCTAATCCCAAGCCTCTGTGCCATGTCCTTACGTTTTCCATCGCACTCTGCAAGGGTTTCAAGAATAATCGAAAATTCTTGGTCTCTCAGCTCACCACCTAAGCAATAGACTGCACTAACAGGCTCTGGTATCGACTCATACTCAGCCACATTTTTTACATTGGGTACTATTGCATCTCCGGATTCCACCACGCGTTGTAAGCTACTCGCGTCTTGCCAATCCACCCCTTCGAGCAAGATATGCTCATCCGTAATTTGGCGGTTATCACTGAGAATCAAGGCACGTTGCACGACATTATCAAGTTCACGCACATTCCCCGGCCATGGATAGCTCAATAGCTTCTGCACCGCTCGTGAGCTCACCTCAGGCATTGGCAGCCCCAACTTTTGGCAATGGCGCTCAATTAAATGCATGGTGAGCGGTTCAATATCCCCAATTCGCTCGCACAAAGCAGGCCATGCAATTGGAAACACATTGAGACGGTAATAGAGATCTTCACGGAAATTACCTTCTTGAACGTATTGTTTCAGGTCTCGGTTACTGGTCGCCAGCACCCGGACATCAAGCGCAATACTTTTTCGGCTGCCTAACCGCTCCACTTCTCGCTCTTGCAAAACTCGTAATAACTTAGCTTGCAGGTTCAGATCCATTTCACTGATTTCATCGAGTAAAATCGTCCCGCCTTGCGCTTGCTCAAATTTGCCAGGACAGGCTTGAACCGCTCCCGTAAAGGCACCTTTTTCGTAGCCAAATAAGGTCGCTTCCAACATATTGTCGGGAATCGCCGCACAGTTGATCGCCACAAATGGGCCATCTTTACGCAAAGAAGCGTTGTGAATGTAACGTGACATCACTTCTTTACCTGAACCACTTGGCCCAAGCACCATAACGTTGGCATCTGTCTTAGCGACTTTTTCTGCCAGCGCCAATAATCGAATACTTTTCTCATCCGCGACAACCGCATCACCATCTTCATCCGATTTCACCGGAGCGTAGCGGCTGACCATATTCAAGAGCACTTCTGGCGCAAATGGCTTCGCCATATAGTCAATGGCACCATCCTTCATGGCTGCAACGGCATCCTCGATATTAGCGTATGCTGTCATTAACAATACTGGCAGATTCGGCCAGTGCTGCTTGATTGTTCTCAACAAAGCAAGCCCGCCCATACCCGCCATTTGTACGTCAGAAACAACAATATCAACGCTGTTTTCCTTCAGTTTCAGTATCGCCTCTTCCGCACAGTCGGCTTCTAGCCACTCATAACCAGCCAATGCCAGCGTGTCCACCAAGGCTTCACGTAAACCCTCGTCATCTTCTACGATCAAAACTTTACTTTGAGCCATTATTATTCTCCAATACTAGAGTTGCTATTTCCGTGGGCACCACGATGTAGAGGAATGCACATGGTAAAGCATGCTCCTACTCCCTCTTGAGAGCTCAGCGCTAAACGGCCGTCATGTGCTCTACAGACCATTTGTACAACGGCCAATCCCAACCCCGTCCCTTGAGACCGAGTGGTAAAAAATGGTTCTAATATTTTGTCTTTCAGCTCATCCGGCACGCCCGGCCCGTTATCCTGAACGGAGACATGTAACTCTTCACTTTTTACAAGAAACGAAACGGTGATTTTTGCGTTCTTCCCTGCAATTTGAATGGCGTTTAAAACCAAGTTACTTAATGCTGAAGCAAGTGCATTGACATTACCGAGGAGCTGAGCCGTATCTGAGTCGACGTATTGTTCATAACAAATGGAGCCAGATTTAAGAGCGGTTTCTACCATAGGATAGAATTCGTTCGACAACTGTTCACTAGAGAAAGGCTGAACGACTTTATTGTCCCCTCCTTTAGCAAACAACAACATATCATTCACTTGTTTTTCCAAATCTTTCAAGCGATCAACTAACTTAGTTTGAAACCTGTGTTTCGTGGCTACAGGTAAGTTATCAGCAGACAAATTCGAGGCGTAGAGCAGTGCACTGGATAAGGGCGTTCTCACCTGATGAGCAAGGGATGCCACCATTTTTCCTAGGGAAGATAACCGCTGTAGATCACTTACTCGAGATTGCAGCAAGCGGGTTTCTGTTAAGTCGGTGATAAGGATCAATTGCCCCGTAACAGACGCGGAAATCGCTAGGCGAACCTTGCGGCCATTACGTAACGAGATCTCATGCCCATCGTCCTCTCTCGGAGCAAAAGCATGCTGAATCACCGTTACCCATTTTTCTCCCAGCAAAGGGACCTCTAAGATTTTTGCAGCTTCTGGATTCACTTCACGCACTATCCCTTGCGTATCGAGCAAAATAACCCCGGCGGGCATCACATCAAGCACTTGCTGATAGCGCTCTAACTGCTCTTGCATCGAGCCAAGGTGTGATTGTCCTGTTGTCGTCTGCGTTATGTCCATATCACTCGTCTGTCAATAAATAACACAATGGCCTGTATTGCAAAATACAGGCCATTGGAATTTAAATTTAAAATCAACAAGTTAAACAGGTGACAAAAATTTGACTCCCCAGAACACTTATTTATTGAGGTGATACTTACGCATTTTTTCTACCAATGTTGTACGGCGCATCCCGAGCATATCCGCCGCCCTTGCGACCACCCCTTCTTGGGCATCTAATGCCTGATTGATCAAATTCACCTCAAACTCTGCCAGCAAATCTTTAAGATTTACCCCTTCAGGCGGTAATGACTGCATTGAGGTTGCGCCATTACAACGGGCTTCTGGTTCTTCAAACTTAAAGTTTTCTGAAAACACTTCCGCTAAAGCGTCACGTTCCAGCTCTTCTGTTGATAACTGAGGCAAAGGCTGTTCAGGCTGAAATTCCGGCAAAGCCCCATGCCGATATTTAACTGGCAGGTGATTCACATCCACCACGCTATCGGGGTGCATGATCATCATACGTTCAATTAAATTCGCTAATTCACGAACATTGCCCGGCCAGTCATGTTCCATCAGTGACTGAATCGCCCTCGGATTAAAACATACCGAACGAGATCCTTCCTCTTCTAAGCGACGCATTAACTGACGTAGAAGCAGAGGAATATCTTCCTTACGTTCTTTTAGAGCAGGCATATCAATCGGGAAAACGTTCAAGCGATAATAAAGATCTTCTCGAAAGTCCCCTTGCTCAATCATTTTTTCCAAGTCTCGGTGAGTCGCTGCGACCACGCGCACATTGGCCTGAATCGTATTGTTACCTCCCACCCGCTCAAAGCTGCGCTCTTGCAATACACGCAGCAATTTCACTTGCATCGGCATCGGCATATCGCCAATTTCATCCAAGAACAAAGTGCCACCTTCTGCGAGCTCAAAACGCCCTTTTCGAGCGGTGATGGCACCGGTAAAGGCACCTTTCTCATGACCAAATAGTTCACTTTCCAATAGTTCTGGAGGAATAGCGCCACAATTGATGGGAACAAACGGTCCTTTCTTACGTGATGAGTAGTGATGTAAGCCCTTTGCGACGACTTCTTTACCCGTCCCAGATTCACCCAATATCAGAACATTTGCTTCGGTGGCCGAAACTTGTTCGATAAGGTGGCGAACCTGCTGAATACCAACGCTTTGACCAACGAGATCACGGAACAATACGTTGTTCTGTGTAGACGCTTCAGTACCGGGCACTTTGCGACCTAAAAAGTCTTTACAAAACAGTAGTGCTTTGCTTAGCTGGGGATAATTCAATGGGAAAACTAAATCCCCAATGTATTGAGGATAATTTTCGACAGGGTAAGCGCGCTGACCTGCGATAAGCAGAGGAATATGATTAAATTGAGAAAGCTTATCACTGAGCTGAGAAGGAAAGTTGCTGCCGTTTAAAGAGCCGACAATGCAACCGGCCCAAGCTTGTGACCAATCTTGGTCTTCGATCTGATTAGACGAGATGACTTCGCATTGCTCTCCGACAAATTCCAATATAGTACTCAGATTGATGCGCTCCTGAGGATCGTCTTCAATCACGAGTAGTTTTTCTAAACCTTGCATAGGGAGAATGATTGCCTTCAGTTAGTTATTGTGACGACTCTAAAGTTGCAGGCATTCACTTATCTAAGGCAGAAAACGGAATACTGATAAAAAAATCACTTAGGGTTGACACAACATTTCTACAAGTCCTGTTAGTAACTTTCATTTTATTGCATAAAAAAAATAAGGCAACCAACCATTTAAGCAATGTGACCCAATTAATGACTCTCAATCCAATATCAGGCAGTTTGTGAATTCTTGACTACAATTTACGCATTAGCGCCTGTCTCGGTTAAATTATGGTACTCCGCCGGGATCTTATCCCAAGCCGATTTTATCTCTCTAATGATATCAATTACGTCATCCAATGATTGAGGATCATTTTTATGATTTGCGTCGGCAATTTGAGTAATCATAAATTCGTATAACTGATCGAGGTTTTTTGCGACATCTCCACCATCATCCATCGATAAGCAGCTTCTCAAACTAATGATAATGTCTAGCGCTTTACCCAGGCGCTCACCTTTTGCAGGGATGTCGCCTTGCTCCATTGCCGCTTTGCCCTGAATCAAACGCTCTATCGCTCCCGACATAAGCATTTGCACAACCTTATGTGGGGATGCCGCACTGAGTTGGCTATCTACCGATACCTTTTTATAAGCCTGTAACGAACCACGCATAGTTTCCCTCTTCTATAAAAACTTTTTGTATTGCTGTACCGATTTACTGCCATGGCGATATTTTTGTAACGCCTGTCCAAGCTCTGCTGTTTTTGATTGCATTAACACGACAACTTTTTGTGTTTCTGCAATCGCAGCATGCCATTGCAACTCATCCACCACACTTGGATCTAATTGAATACATTCAATTACGGTACGCAGTAACTGTTCCCTTTTATCGACAAATATCGCAAGTTCTTCAGTATTTATTTCACTTGCAGTAACACACGACTCAATTTTGTGATTAATATCACTAAGTTGTTTCAACTCATTTTCCATGTATTAACCCAAAGCATTCATCATTCCCGCTAGCTGCGACTGCATTTTACCCGTCGCATCTTGCATGGCAGAAAATTTAGAATGGGTACGCTTTTCCAAGCTATCCATTCGACGATCTAATGCCGACTGATCATCAACTAAACGACGATTATTTTCAGTCAAACTCTTTTCTCTCGTACGAATTGAGCCCGTCACACCAGTCATTTGCTGAACGGTGTCTTCAACCTTTCTGGCAAAGCCATCATTACCACCAAAGAAGTCAGACAGCTTGTTGAAATTATTGTTGAGCTGTTTGTTCAACAGATTATAGTTGATTTCTAAGGTACCTTGCCGAGTTGTTGTGATCCCAAATTCAGTCAAGGTTTTTAAGTTCTCCGGCGCAGCAGCAACTTCACTCGAAAATAGTCGTTTTAGCTTAGCGTCTGAGCTACGTACCACACTGTCTCCCGCTAAAGGCCCTGCCTTGCCTGTTCGTTGATCGACGGTCCCTAGTTGCTGCGACGTTTGATAAAACTGATTATAAGCCGCTACAAACTGTTCAATATCTTTTCGCACACCTGGGCGATCGTATTCAATATCAATTTCAGAAGCTGGTTTATTGGGTTCAGTTTTCCCTTTTAGGGTTAGGTCAACGCCCTCAATGGCATTTTCAATAATGTTGTTGTCACTAGAAAGATGGGCTACGCCGTCTAGCACTACTTTAGAATCTTGACCGGCTTGCACTTCGGTCATACCACGATAAGTATCAAAAGATTCTTGCGCCGCTTTTAAATTAGCATCAGCGGTGTCCACTTTTTCCAGATGCGCTCGTTCTTCAGGAGTCAGCTTAGCCCTTTCCATTTGCTTAGCTTGATCTGGTGTAATTTCGCCGCTGTCCAGCGCCCGCTTTATTTTTACCTGCTCTTGAGCAATTTTTTGATCCAAAGCCTGCTGGGCTTCTTTGGGCGTGACGTAAGAGTCAGTCAAGGTACCAGAAGCGGTATTACTCCAACCAGGAACATCTGGCGCTTTGCC
The DNA here is from genome assembly GCF_050337555.1 of Vibrio profundum. NCBI lineage: Bacteria > Pseudomonadati > Pseudomonadota > Gammaproteobacteria > Vibrionales > Vibrionaceae > Vibrio > Vibrio profundum. The sequence continues at coordinate 195,662 of NZ_JAKJTA010000003.1, read as the reverse complement.
CGCGGCTTTTGCATCCAGCTCAACTTCAGGTTCCCAATAAGAGTCAAGCAGTGTCCCTGATGCGGTTTCAGACCAACCAGGAATCCGGTCTTCCGGTTTTAGGCTTTTCGCCGCCTCTCCAGCAGCAGCGGCTGCCGCTACTGCTGCATCAGATAAATCGCCAGAATCCGCGTTAGAATCGGCACCGACTTGCGCTGCCTGCTGAACTTGCTGTGCAACTTCTTGGTCCACTTTCTTGGCGGCATCGGTCATCTTATCGGCAATCTTTTGCGCGATTTTTTTCTCATCATCTGTTAACGGACTAATCAAATCCTGCGCCGCCGCACGAGCTTTTTCTAAGTCTTTAACCCGCTCTTCTAACGTTTTATATTCTAATTTCTTTAGGGGATCGCCGCTTTGTGCTTCTGCGCTGATTTTAACTCGGTGTTCTTCCCCTGATACAGTCGAAGCCACAATCATCCTTGGACCGTCAACATCATTGATGACAGAAGTACGAACTCCGGGGTTATCTTTTGCATTATTGATGCCTTTTACTACATCAATCAATTTAGAATTTTTTCTTACGTCGATAGAAAACTGCTGGTCACCCAAAGAAACATGCAGCTTACCCGGGCCAAATTTAGCGTTTTCTGGTAATACATCAGACGCTACTTTATGACTCTGGGCAAGCTGCAACACATCGACAGCATATCTACCCGCTATTGCATCAGTCGTTGCCGTTGCAGAAACAACATTTTCGTTGCTGGTCTCTACTTTTCGAGCGGCAAACGCCTTATCCTGACGAAATTTCATCATCAGGTTTTTCATCGTATCCAGCGACTCTCTGAGCCGCCCATAAGCACTAATACTGGCATCATTCTTGGACTGCTGATTGTCAATACGTTGCTGCTTAGGTACGCGCTCCGCATTCACAATCTTGCTGACCATGGAATTGATATCCATGCCAGAATTCATACCCATTGGGCCTAAGCTCATCAAATCACCTCAAAAAACTACGATTATACCTTATCGATCAACAAGCCTGATGAATAACGGCTATTTTGGTCTCTAAGACGTCGCAATACTTCTAGCATTTCCTCTTCAGGTATCTGGCGAATAATATCACCAGAACTCGCTTCGTAGATGGTGACTACGTCTCTTCCCGACTCTTCATCCAATCGGAATGATAAGCCAGTATTTATCGAAGAGATGAAATCATTCATCTGCTCCACCATCTTTGCACGCTCGGCTTTATTTATCCTTTCCCGCTGCTGCGCCAATTCAATTGCCGCATCCACGGATTGCGCGTGCCTTTGGTCTACCTCGACTGCAACATTGCTCTCGGCCTTTGGAGGAGTACGCTGAGCACTATCGTTTTTTGAAGCAAGTTTAATGCCACTTTGTGAGCCGTAAGGCTGGACGTTCGATGTGTCGGATGGTATTTCCATAACAATCTCCCTTCCACCTTATAGGTTGGCAAACATAAATCTCGCCCTTCCCAATAAGCTCGGTCAGAACTTACCGATCAACCTAATAAGCTAAGAGCTGCAGAGGAAGTTTGCTTGGCCTGAGCCAAAACAGACGTACTCGCCTGCTGCAGTATCTGTTGCTTGGTCATCTCGGTCGTTTCTTTCGCATAATCTGTATCCTGAATCCTACTTTTCGAAGCGTTAACATTCTCATCGATATTTTCAAGGTTACTGATTGCGTGGCTAAAACGGTTTTGGATTGCACCCAAAGACGCTCGCTGGCTATCTACTGTCGTTAGAGCCCCATCAATAATAGACACTGCCTGCTGAGACCCAGCTACGCTGGTCACATCTATATCAGATACAGTGACATCTTTCCCTGCCCCAAATCCAATTTCCGATGCAAGCCCGCCAGAAATGCCCAAATTACCCGTGACGTTCTGACTCGCCGCAAAAAATTGTAGCTTACCTTCTTCCCCTACTGATGCTTGAACATCCGCGCTTTGACCATTTATATAAGTCGCCAGCTCTTCAATATCTTGCCCAGTTTTAGCGTTTATCGTGATGTTCTTCGCTTCACCATTGTTATCAGTATAGTCCAGGGTCAAATCCGTTGCCGTTGTCACCCGCCAGTCGGGTGCTTTGCCATCAACAGCGACGTATTCGCGGCCGCCCATCTCTCTCGTATCTGAACGTAAATTGCCCATCGTCAACATAACGGCCTCGCCAGAGGCTGCCCCGATTTGAAAAGACTGATTACCATAAGTTCCATTAAGGAGGCGGTTACCACCAAATGACGTTGTCTCCGCGATACGGTTGAGCTCATCATTCAGTGCGGACACTTCTTGTTGAATAGCGACCCGCTCTGAATAAGAGTTGGAACCGTTGGAAGATTGCAGCGCCAGATCGCGCATACGTTGTAGCAGGTTGGTCGATTCTCCCATCGCCCCCTCTGCCGTTTGCGCGATAGATATCCCATCGTTGGCGTTTTTTACCGCCATATCAAGGCCTCTACTTTGCGAGGTTAGACGGTTAGCTATTTGTAAACCTGCCGCGTCATCTCGAGCACTGTTAATACGGTACCCAGATGATAAGCGTTCCATGGCCTTTTGAACGCCTTCGGTCGCGTTATTGAGGTAACGCTCCGCCGTCATCGCCGCCACGTTTGTATTTACGTTAATCGACATAAGTTGATCTCCTTTGGCTGAAGAATGACATACCGCCGTGTCTCTCACCTCACATTGGTATATCTCATTTCTCTCAGTCCTGTAACGGCGGTCAAAAAATAAGCTTTAGAAAGAAATTACATTTTATCTTCATCAAATGGATGAATTTAAAGTTAATCATTTAAAAATCAAATAATTAACATGCGAAAAAAAATTCACTTTTTTAGGCGATAAAAACCAAAAAAAGGCCCGAAGGCCCTTTTTTGGTTTTAGTTTGCGTTTACTTTGGTGACGGCTATCCAAGCAAGTTGAGCGCTGTATTGGGTGCTTGTTTAGCCTGAGCCAAAATTGAGCTGGAAGATTGAGTAAGAATCTGAGATTTGGCAAGCGCCGTCGTTTCCTTAGCAAAGTCCGTGTCTTTAATCCGACTTTTCGACGCATCCACGTTCTCGTGGATATTATCTAAGTTAGTAATCGCGTGAGTGAGTCGGTTTTGAAACGCACCTAATTTAGCGCGATTACTGTCTACATGTGTAAGCGCAGAATCAATAATACCAACGGACTCTTGTGCTCCTCCAACAGTGGTTACATCAATACCATCAACATTCACCGCTTTTCCCGCTTGCATAGAAAGCTCTCCAGCAAGTCCGCCTGAAAATGAAAGTGGAGAAGAGACTTTATTGTTGCCGGCGAATATTTGAAACTGCCCATCTTCATTGACCGAAGCGCTTAGAAACTCAGCTTGACCATTAATGTAAGTTGCAAGCTCTTCTATATCGTCGCCTGCTTTAGCGTTGATAGTTACACTTTGTTGTTCACCTTCTGGATCCGTGTAACCGACAACTAAATCACGTGCACCTGCTGGTACTCCCCAGTCTTCACTTTTCCCATTGGCCGCAATATAGCTCGTCCCTCCCATTTCATCACTGTCCGTACGCATATTCATTAGGGTGATCATCATGGCTTCACCACTGTTTGCGCCAATCTGAAATGCACTCGTTCCATAACGACCATTCAGTAAACGACGTCCCCCGAAGGATGTGGTTTCAGCAATACGGTTTAACTCTTTATTCAATGCAGAAACTTCTTGTTGAAGCGCAACGCGCTCAGACTTGGAGTTAGAACCATTAGAAGATTGCAGAGAAAGATCGCGCATACGTTGCAAAATCGTGGTGCTTTCGTCCATGGCGCCTTCTGCGGTTTGCGCAATAGAGATACCATCATTCGCATTTCTCACTGCCGTTGCAAGACCATTACTTTGTGACTTCAAACGGTTAGAAATCTGTAAACCTGCCGCATCATCTTTCGCACTATTGATTTTAAACCCAGAAGAAAGACGTTCCATGGCCGTATGCTGGGCATGGTTTGATGAGTTTAAGTAACGTTGTGCGGTCATTGCTGGGACATTTGTGTTTACATTCACTGCCATGTTGATATCTCCAATTGATTTTCCGAAAGTTCCGTTTTCCGACTCTTCGGAAAACCAAGTTGTTCTGATTACGTTACTTTTATTAACGACGTTATGAGCGCTTTCTTGAGCAACTTTTTTTACTTTTTTGGCTAAAAAAACATGCAGTCGATACAAGTGTGATGAAAGGTAAAAAAACAGAGAAATTATGACGATTTTTTCTAAAGCTGCAGACAAAGTTGTCGATAGGCCAACGCTATTTAAGTAGCTTCAACGCGAGGTTAGGGCTTTCTTTGGCTTGAGCCAATACTGAGGTACTGACTTGCTGCAAGATCTGTTGCTTGAGCATCTTCACGGTTTCTTCAGCGTAGTCGGTATCTTTTATCCGGCTATTGGAGGCGGCTAAGTTCTCATTAATATTACCTAGGTTAGATATGGCGTGACTAAATCGGTTTTGTAGCGCCCCTAATTCTGCTCGGTGGCTATCAACATATTGCAATGATGCATCGACAATAGACACCGCTCGCTGGGCGCCACCGGCACTAGAAATATCAATATTATCAACGGACTCATAGCCTATATTGTCTATTGATAGAGCACTGGCAAGGTTACCAGAGAACGAAATGGTGCCAGACGTTTCACGCCCCGCCATAAATATCTGCAGCTGGCCATTTTCATTCACAGAAGCAGACACCTTGTCGGTTTGACCATTAATATAAGTGGCTAACTCTTCAATATCATCACCAACTTTAGCTTGGAGATCGATGGACTGCTGCTCACCGAAAGCATCCACGTACTGCATGGAAAACTGCTGATTACCCTGAGTGACCTGCCAAGATGCGTTCACTGAATTTGCCGCTTGATAGCTAAATCCCCCCATATCTATACCGTCGGGGCGCATATTTTTTAACGAGAATTGCACGGCTTCGCCTGAGCTTGCGCCGATTTGAAAAGCTGAATTAGAGAAGCTGCCATTGAGTAGTTTTCTACCGCCAAAAGAGGTTGTTTCAGCGATTCTAGACAATTCATCATTTAAATCGGCGACTTCTTGCTGTAATGCATCTCTTTCTTGGCTACTATTAGAACCATTTGCGGATTGTAGAGACAGATCGCGTATGCGCTGTAAGATGCTGGTGGACTCATTCATTCCTCCTTCGGCGGTCTGAAGAATAGAAATACCATCGTTAGCATTTCTTACCGCGACATCCAGACCGCGCATCTGAGATTCCAGCCGGTTAGAAATCTGTAAGCCTGCCGCGTCATCTTTGGCGCTATTAATACGACTCCCTGAAGATAAACGCTCCAAGGATTGGTTTAGCTGATCGGTCGCATTGCCCAAGTGCCTCTGGGCAAGCATCGCCGATACATTTGTATTAACAGTAATGGGCATACCACACCCCCAATATCTATTCGTATAATCTTATATCGGGTGAAAACGGTGGTTCTTTAGCCTATAAGCTCCATCTCTGCATAAAAATCATACTCAGATCACTTGAAGATCGGCCAACATTTTCTGGCAAGGAGCAAAAAAGTAGCCACCAGTTACAGCTTTAGTGTAGTTAAGTAATTGATCTTTGGTTCCATCTCGGCTGCCGTACATACTTTCCAGCATGGCCTGGAAATTATGTACGGTATTGCAATAAGCAATAAATAAAAGTCCGTGTGCACCGCTTACGGTGCCATATGGTAAGCTATGTCGGACAATTTTTAATCCTTTGCCTTGCTCTTTCAGGTCAACACGCCCAACATGTGAAGCTGATGCAACATCGTCTAACTCAATAGAATCGGCCTTAGTTCGCCCTATAATGATTTCTTGTTCTTCCGTAGGCAGAACTTTCCAGCCATCGAGCTGATGCACAAATCTCTGTAGCATCACATAGCTCCCACCAGAAAATGGACCTTCCGGAATAATGGCGACTTGCTGTCTCTGTTGCTGCTTAGGATTTTCAGTACCATCGACAAAACCCGTCATATCTCTTGCGTCGAGATAACGGAACGCAGGCGTTTCATCTACGATGCTAACGCAAGTTTTAATGTCATTCATTAGGGTGTCGAGCAGATGGAAATGTAAATCGGCGCGATGAGAATGACAATGAATAAGCACATCCACATCTGAACTGGGGGCAAATACGTCCCCTTCTCCAAACTCGGGAAATTCGATAAGTTCATCAGGTGTTGGTGCGTCGAAGTGTTGCCAGCATTGCTTGGTGAAGGCGATAGACAAATGAAGGTTCGCATCTACATACCGTGTATTAAGTTGCTCGACTTGATTCGGAAGTGCTTGCAAAGCATGCAACACTTTCTGCGGGTGTTGGTGGATTTTAAGCAGTGAATACAATGCAAAAGGCCCTGCTTCAGGGAGAATAGCGCTTTGAGATGTGGACATGAACAGCCTCGAGTCTTGAATAGACAATGTGATATAACAATCAAACTAACGATACTAAATCATAGTCACTGTTTGACCAGCTTTGTTACTCACGCTTTGAATAATTTAGCACAAATCTAACGCCATATTGTTTGGTTAAAACGGTGCTACTCTGTATATACTCACCTTCAACTTGAATGTCGCAGTTATTATCTAAACTCAGGCTAAGGGACAATTACCTGAGCCGCTCAACAGAAAAATGTTCGTTGCCATTCAGAGTCGCAGGTTTGGTTAAACATCTGAAGCCAAAAGTCTATAGTTTGCTGATTGAACATTACACTCTGCCGCGCCAATATCATCCACAAACACCGCTCCCCATCGACGGCCACGACCCTAACACCGGAGTCAGTCAGCGCACTGAAAGATGTAGAACCTGTCACATATACCTCAACGTCGCTGCGTAGCTGCATCACCAGCTCTTCGACTGGCTGACCAGATTCCACACGATAAAGAAAACCGTTTTCAACGGATTGTCGGCACCAATAAATATGACCTTTGAGTTGTAGCTCAGTACGACTCATCACTAGTACGCTGCTTTTACTTACAAGAGGCGTCAAATTCACGCTTGCGCTTTTAAAAGCAGGCTGCCCTGATATAGGGTCAATATCACCGCCAATCACTCGGCAAGGCTTGCTACTTTGACTATTGGTATCACTCCAATGGATTGGCATAAATATTTGCCCAATGGTAATCTCTTCGCTAGTACTCACGCGCGCGATCGCTTCCCCCTTATCATTACTTACTTGTACTAGACTCCCCTCTTCCAGTTGATATTCATTCGCACTAGTTGGGTGAATGAGTATAAAAGGCTCGGGGGCGTGTTGAGATAGGGATACAGCACGCCCAGTGCGGGTCATGGTATGCCACTGATCTCGGCAACGACCAGTATTCAGCACAAAATCTCCTCCCCGCCCATTTTCATCAGACTTTGTCTGCTGAGTGACAGGGATAAAGTGCGCTTTGCCTGATGAAGTAAAGTAACGATGATTAGTCAGGAGTCGGCGCTGTGAGATATTTGTCGCTAACTGAGTTATCGGCCATTGCTGCGGGTCCATCTGCGCATAACTTTCGGCGTCTAACTGGCTCAAACCCGCTAAATTAAATGCTCTTGAACCATCACCATTGCCAAATGCGGTTAAGCCAGCATGCTCAGCAAAAATTTGCCCCTCATGCTGGAAATTAAACGCTGCTGAATAACCCATTTTCTTAGCGACATGACTAACGATCCACCAATCTGGCTTCGCCTCCCCCGGAGCAGGCACTAATTTTCTTTGCCTAGAAATTCGCCGCTCAGAGTTAGTCACTGTGCCCGATTTTTCACTCCAACCTTGAGCGGGCAATAGCACGTCAGCATATTGAGCGGTTTCCGTTTCAGCAAAACAATCCGACACTACAACCAATGGGCACTTTTGCAACGCCTGTGCAACTTTATTACTGTCAGGCAAGCTAACGACAGGGTTAGTTGCCATGATCCAAATGGCCTTCACCTCTCCTCGCGAGACTGCGTCAAACAGCTCAACCGCTTTTAACCCCGGACGCTCAGCCAGCGTCTCCGTTTTCCAATATTGACTCACCAAAGCTCGATGTTCTTGATTATCCAACTCCATATGAGCGGCTAACATATTTGCCAGTGCGCCGACTTCACGCCCGCCCATGGCATTGGGCTGACCTGTAACGGAGAAAGGACCGCAGCCAGCCTTCCCTATTTTTCCGCTCGCCAAATGACAATTTATGATGCTATTGACCTTATCCGTACCCTGCTCAGATTGATTCACGCCCTGAGAATAAATGGAGAGCACTTTTTTCTTATCGATAAAATTTTGATAAAAGTAGGCCAATTGCTCCGCACTTAAACCTGTCACAGATGACAACGCACCTTGCTTTTCGGCTTCATCTAAGGCTTTGGAAAATCCTTGGGTGTACGCGTCGATATAAGCAGCATCAAGGCCTTCGTGTTTGGACAAATAGTCGAGCAGACCATTAAATAGAGCAACATCTGAGCCTGGAGTAAGGTTTAAATGCAAGTCGGCAATCGAACAGGTCTCTGTTTCACGTGGGTCCACAACCACGATGAACATCTCTGGCTTGCCTTGCTTAGCCAGTCTTAATCTTTGAAATAGTACCGGGTGGCACCAAGCTAGGTTTGAACCGACCAACACCACCATGTCAGCCAACTCAATGTCTTCATAACAGACAGGCACCAAATCTGCGCCAAATGCGCGTTTATGACCCGCTACCGCCGATGCCATACAAAGCCGTGAATTACTATCAATATTACTGCTGCCAATGAATCCCTTCATCAGCTTATTCGCCACATAATAATCCTCAGTAAGCAGCTGTCCCGAGACATAAAACGCCACCGCATCCGGTCCATACTCTTCAATAATGGTCATCATACGATCAGCCACATGCTGTAGCGCCGTCTCCCAATCTCGCTTTTTCCACACTCCTTCCGATCTTATTTGTGGATAGAGTAATCGCCCTTCATATCCCAGAGTTTCGCCCAGAGCGATACCTTTAGTGCAAAGCTTACCGTAATTGGCTGGGTGGGTTGCATCGCCACGAACTTCGAGCTTTCCTGAAGACAGGGACCGCGCTTCTACTCCACATCCAACACCGCAATAGGCACATGTGGTCTTTATCCACCCTTCCTCTTTATCTTCCATGCCACTCACTTCCTTGTTCTTACGCTCCATACTTTATTAGTAGCAACATGTAAGCCATAACTCCCCCATTAAGAATATTCAGTCATTTGATATAAAAATCAAACTGTTATATTGCTCTTCATTTACTTCCTTTAACAACAAAACGCATTCGACTGTTTTCTTAATCATTACCGCTTAACTTTTGCACCAAGTCGTACCACAGCGCACCAAGTCTGCTCATAAAACATGTAAATCCAATCAATACTTCTACCCTAGAAAACACACCAAATTGCACCAATAAGCCATAACCCCATGTTAATTAAACAGATCTAACCCAGTTCGTTTGACTTTTAAGCATTGGCACTCTGCTTGCTCTCTATTGATCGCTGAGCTGCGAGTTAATTTCGCCAAAGCCAATCGTCAATCTAGGAGGGAATGATGAAGGGAACATCAACAGGGATAGGCAAAGTATCGATTGTAGGGGCTGGGCCCGGCGATCCTGATCTACTAACCATCAAAGCGATGAAAGCGATACAAGGCGCAGACGTTTTAATTTTTGATAACCTCGTAAGCGGAGAGATTCGCGCGCTTTTTCCAAGTGATGCGAAAGCCATCTATGTGGGTAAAGCCAAGGGAAAGCATAGCCATTCTCAAGGTGAAATAAACCAACTTATCGCGCAGCACGCTTTATCTGGACGTAACCTTTGCCGAGTAAAAGGGGGAGATGCGTATGTGTTCGGCCGTGGCGCAGAAGAGGTGCATTACCTATCACACTATGGCATCCAAGCTGAAGTCATTCCCGGTATCACCGCAGCTTCCGGTTGTACAACCTATGCCGGTATTCCACTCACCCATCGCGGGGTCGCTCAAGGCTGCACGTTTATCACAGCGCATACCTGCAATGATGAAGCGCTCCCATGGCCCGCCCTCGCCCAGCTCAAGCAAACTCTAGTGATCTACATGGGGCTCACTAAAACAGAGCAAATATCAGCAGAGTTGATTGCCAATGGCTTACCCAGAGAAACCCCCGTCGCCATCATTGAAAAAGGTTGTACGCCTGAGCAAAGGAATATTATTGGAAAGTTACATCAGCTGACTGAACTAAAACATGAATACCATGTTCAGTCTCCTGCGCTCATTGTCGTGGGTGAAGTGGTTTCACTCCAGCAAGAATTAACATCTCCAATTGTTCCGTCTCTCAATACATGTAAACAAAACTGGAAATCATTACTTGAGATCCAGTCTCACCTTCCGACTCACATAACCGAATAAGAGATCTAACATGGAACAAACTAAAATTATCGTTGTGGGCAATGGCATGGTGGGACATAAATTTATAGACGCCTTGCTAGCTCAACCAGAGGCCAATAGTCGGATAAGCATATTCTGCGCTGAACCTCGCCTCGCCTACGATCGAGTGCAACTAACAAGCTACTTTTCTGGCTCAACCGAACATGATCTCGCATTAACCGATGAGCGGTATTACCAAGAACATGATGTACATTATCGCATTGGCGATAAAGTAACGACTATCGACCGCTATACGCAGCAAGTGACCACCCAAAGTGGTCACGTTGAGCATTACGACAAACTCATTTTAGCCACGGGCTCTTATCCGTTTGTACCGGAAATACCCGGTAACGAGCAGACACATTGCCATGTTTATCGCACCATTGAGGACCTTCAGGCAATTGAAGCCTCAAGTAAAACCAGTCAATCAGGCGTCGTGATTGGTGGTGGGTTACTAGGACTAGAAGCGGCTAACGCGCTAAAAAGCTTAGGCCTAAAAACGCATGTCGTTGAATTCGCGCCAAGATTAATGGCTGCGCAGTTAGATCAAGGTGGTGGTGAACTACTACAACGGAAAATTGAACAGCTTGATGTGGTAGTGCATCTGGAAAAAGCCACCACAGAAATTGTGGCGGGGGAAACACAACGTTACTGTATGAAGTTTGCCGATGGCTCGCATGTAGAAACAGACATGATTGTCTTCTCAGCAGGCATTCGCCCACAAGATGAATTAGGCCGACAAGCAGGGCTTGAAATTGGACCGCGTGGCGGTGTGGTTATCAACGATCTGTGCCAAACAAGCGATCAAAACATCTACGCAATCGGTGAGTGTGCCTTATGGCAGCAGAAAATATTCGGTTTGGTCGCACCTGGTTACCAAATGGCGAAGGTCGCGGCGAAGCACATCACTCAGCCTGACGACGAAGCACCCACATTTAGTGGCGCGGATATGAGCACTAAATTGAAGTTGCTTGGCGTTGACGTCGCTAGTATTGGCGATGTCCATGGACAAACAGAAGGGGCGCAATCTTACACTTATCATGATGAAATAGCTGAGGTATATAAACGACTGATTATCTCAGCCGACGGCAAACAGATTGTTGGCGCCGTTTTAGTTGGTGACACCGACGCATACGGGACGCTATTGCAAAGCAAGCTCAACGAGCTTCCCCTCCCCGAGAACCCAGCCATACTAATTTTACCCAATGTAGTCCAAGAAGATTCAGCGGCGATCGGGGTTGATGCCCTGCCTGATTCCGCCGTCATTTGTTCATGCTTTGATGTCTGCAAAGGAGTAATTAAAGAGGCTGTTGTGTCCGGCTGCTCAAATATGTCTGAGCTAAAAGCCACAACCAATGCATCAACCGGTTGTGGCGGTTGCAGCGCGCTAGCAAAACAAGTATTGGATAACGAACTCGTTCAGCTTGGCATGGAAGTCAACAATAACCTATGCGAACACTTTGCGTTTTCACGCCAAGAACTCACCGATATCATCAGGATCAAAAAAATTGAAACCTTCCAGACTTTACTTGATGACTATGGTCAAGGGTTGGGCTGTGATGTTTGCAAGCCTGCAATCGGCTCGATTCTCGCGGCTTACTGGAACGAATATATCTTGAAAGATGAGCACATCGAGCTGCAAGACACCAACGATATTTACTTAGGCAATATGCAAAAAGACGGCACCTACTCTATCGTGCCGCGTATTGCCGCTGGCGAAATTACTCCCGACAAACTAATCACACTGGGTAGTGTCGCCAAAGAGTATGACTTATATACGAAAATTACGGGTGGACAACGGATCGATTTGTTTGGCGCTCAGCTGCACCAGCTGCCAGAGATATGGCAAAAACTCGTTGATGCCGGGTTTGAAACGGGCCATGCCTACGGAAAGTCAGTGCGTACCGTGAAGTCTTGCGTCGGTTCATCTTGGTGTCGGTTTGGCGTTGATGACAGCATGCAATTAGCTCTAGAAATAGAACACAGATATAAAGGTCTGCGATCCCCGCACAAACTTAAATTTGCCGTTTCAGGGTGTACCCGCGAGTGCGCCGAAGCGCAATCAAAAGATGTTGGCGTGATTGCTACAGAAAATGGCTGGAATCTCTATGTCTGCGGTAATGGAGGGATGCGCCCAAGACATGCCAACCTATTTGCCAGTGACCTAGATAAAGGGACTCTGATCAAATACATAGATCGCCTACTCATGTTCTACGTCCGCACCGCTGATCGCCTACAACGTACGTCCGTTTGGTTAGAAAACCTCGACGGTGGCATCGATTACTTACAGCAAGTCATCATCCACGACAAGCTAGGCATTGGTGATGAACTGGAGCAAGAGATTGCCCGCAATATTGCTAACTATCAATGTGAATGGAAGACAACACTAGAAAGCCCAGAAAAGCTACAGCGATTCAAACACTTTATCAATAGTGATTCAGCGGACGACACACTGGCTTATCAGCCTCGCCGTGGCCAACGTATGCCCGTGCAAACCATTGAAGTTAAATAACGAATGCAGCTCTCGTAGCAAATAGGTACTCCCAAGCTGCGGAGCTGCACGCCCGAATAAGGATAAACATCATGAAAGACTGGCTAACCATATGTCATATCAAAGAATTAACGCCACAAACAGGCGTTTGCGCGAAAGTTCGCGATGAGCAAATTGCCATTTTTTACTGTAGCCGTACTGAACAATTGTACGCCTTATCCAATTACGACCCGATTGGCAAAGCCAGCGTCTTATCACGCGGTATCATGGGCTCCATTGATGGCGCACCTTATATTGCCTCTCCGCTGTACAAGCATCATTACCACCTCGTTAATGGCAGCTGCCTTGAAGAACCTTCCGTACAAGTGGAAACCTACGAGATCAGAGAATACCAAGGCAGCGTACAAGTTGCTGTCGAGCCCGCGTCGCTCTAAAGCCTGACTGCATTTCCCTTAAAAGGACTTTAATCATGGAAAATCAATCGTTTTCACTTTTGTCGTTTCACGGCAAAATGAAAGTGCTGCATTTGAGCTGGATGGCTTTCTTCATCACCTTTCTGGTCTGGTTCAACTTTGTTCCTCTGCTAACCATGATTCAAACCAGCTTGGGGCTCACCAAACAGCAAATAAACACCCTATTAATTCTTAATGTGGCGCTGACAATTCCTGCTCGCGTATTGATAGGCATGCTGACAGACAAATACGGGCCCAAACTGGTGTACAGTGCCTTGCTTGTGCTGTGCTCTATTCCGTGTTTTATGTTTGCGCTGGCCGACAGCTTCGTACAAGCGGCTGTCGCACGCTTTCTTCTCGGCTTTATCGGCGCAGGATTCGTGATCGGAATTAGGTTAGTTTCTGAATGGTTCCCTCACAACGAATTAGGCACAGCCGAAGGTATCTATGGCGGTTGGGGCAATTTTGGTTCAGCTGCCGCGGCTTTCCTGTTACCTAGTCTTGCTTTGGTATTTGGCGGTGAGAATGGCTGGCGCTACGCGGTGGGTGTTACTGGCGTGCTATGTGTTATTTTTTCTATTATTTTCTACAAAAATATATCCGATACCCCTAAAGGTGCGACCTATTTCAAACCTAAGCAATTAGCTGGAATTGAAGTCACCAGCCGAGGCGATTTCTTATTGCTTCTGATCATGAAAATTCCTATGTACGCCGCTTTGGCATTGCTGGCTTGGAAACTTTCTCCTGCCGGGGTTAATATGCTGGCTGAGGTTTATGTCAATGGGATTTATTTAGCACTCTTCATTCTCTATATTTACGAAGCGCGCCAGCTTTGGAAACTCAACAAACCTGTTTTTCATCAGTCTGTTGAAGAAATTCACCGCTACAAATTTAAGCAAGTCGCCGTGTTAAATCTACTCTATTTTGCCACATTTGGTTCCGAGCTAGCCGTGATCTCTATGCTGCCATTATTTTTTGCCGATACCTTCTCACTATCTCCCGTGATGGCTGGGATGGTCGCCTCAGGATATGCCTTCATGAACCTGATGTCTCGTCCCGGAGGCGGATGGATCTCCGACCGATTTGGCCGAAAGCCTACTTTACTCATTCTTACCGCAGGACTGGCCGTAGGCTACTTCTTGATGGGACACATCACTCACCAATGGTCACTTTGGTTCGCACTCACGGTCACCATGGCATGTTCATTCTTTGTCCAAGCCGGAGAAGGGGCAGTGTTTGCGACTGTACCGCTGATCAAGCGCAGATTAACTGGCCAAATCGCTGGCATGACAGGGGCCTACGGTAATGTCGGAGCCGTCGTCTACTTAACGGTACTGTCATTTGTCGACTACCAGACTTTCTTTTATGTGATTGCAGGGACAGCCGTGTTCGGATTATTAGTTCTACTCATCATGGAAGAGCCGAAAGGGAAAATTGCCGAAGTCAACGAAGATGGCAGCGTCACACTGATTGATGTGTCACGTTAACTCACTCGGTGCTACAGGTATGATAGTTTTCTAGATCTCAATAGCAACCTACATTCATTGATTGGAGCATACGCCTATGAATACGCTCTTTACGCTTAATCTCAATCAACTCACAGTAGATTATGGCGGGTATTCAAATCAAGGTGCGCGTGACACCAATCAAGATGCACTGATGGTAAGAAGCCCAGAAAACACCTCAGAGCTGTCGTTGAAAGGGATCGTAGCCTGTATGGCGGATGGAGCGAGTTGCAGTGAACATGGGCAGCAAGCCAGCCATACCGCAGTCACCCAAATGGCGCTTGATTATTACGCTACCCCAGAATCTTGGGGCGTCAAGCGCTCGGCTGGCAAGGTACTCGACGCTCTCAACCGCTGGCTGTTTCAACAAGGGGAACAGCAAGCTCTCAGCCATAACAGTTTCGTGACTACCTTAAGTGCGATGGTTTTCAAATCCAACCTAGCCTACCTATTTCATGCTGGCGATACTCGTATTTATCGGCTGCGCGAGAATACCTTACAGCAACTCACCCGAGATCACCGCCGAGGTAGTTCAGGTCACCACACGTTTTTAACTCGTGCTTTAGGCATGGATCACAGGGTAGAAATAGATTACCAAGCGATCGCACTTAAAGCTGGTGATCGATTTATATTTACGACTGATGGTGTCCATGATTGGCTTACCAAAGCATGGCTGGCGCAGCAATGTGGCGACATGGAGCGAGATAAAGAGCAACTTAGCCAAGCTATCTGCAAACACGCAATAGGCAACGGTAGTCCAGACAATGTTAGCTGCCTGATTATCGACATAACTCACCTCCCCCCAAACTCTACCATCGAGCAGCACCAAGAAACCGAACAGAAACCTCTGCTTCCGATATTGAAAGTTGGCCAGCGTATCGACCAATTTGAAGTCGGCAAGATCTTGTACGCTAGCTCAAGGAGTCATGTCTATCAGGTGGTTCATGAACCGTCTCAGGAAAAATATGTCATTAAAGCGATCTCACCCTCCATGTCTGAAGAGAGCACCTTAAGGGATGGGTTTTTAAACGAATATTGGGTTGGGCAACAAATACATAGCCCACATGCCATGCAAGTTTTCCCATATGTCGCAAGCTCACAGTTTTCTTATTTACTCTGCGAATACATTGAGGGCATCACCTTACGCCAATGGATGCACGACCACCCAACGCCCGAGTTATCCATTGCACGAAACATACTTGCTGAGGTAATCAGCGCAACCCGTGTGTTCCAGCGTGCTGGTATGGTACATCGCGATCTCAAACCCGAAAACATCATGATTACGCCTACTGGCCACGTAAAACTCATCGACTTCGGCGCCACCAAAGTTGAGTCGCTAGCAGAAACAAGCTTACAGCCTAAACATGAATTACCCGTCGGATCCGTTAATTACACCGCCCCAGAAAGCATACGTGATGGCTCATCCGATAGCCGATCAGATTTATTCTCGATCGCGTGTATCGGATTTGAGATGCTCACCGGTGAACTGCCTTATTCCGCCTTTACTTCTCAGTCTATTCTGCAAGCCAGACACAAAAAATGGCAATACCGCCCGCTAGTCAGCTTTCGCCACGACCTTCCAAAGTGGCTCGACCTCACCTTCGAAAAAGCCTGCCAACCTTCTCCCATTCAACGCTACCAAGCACTCGGCGACTTTATGACGGATCTCTATACACCCAATGTGGCATTACAAAAGGAGTTATCTCAACAGCCATTGCTCAAGCGCCAACCAATCGCATTTTGGCGAGGCGTGTCGGCACTTATGTTATTGATTGCCCTCCTTGAATTGCTGTTTATTCTCGCGAATTAACCTGCCTAATAGAGAACATGTTATTCTCACCTCTCATTCCTCAACTCATTGCCAATTCAGATGAAAAAGAAAATTGTTCCTTCAGAGCAAACACAACAAGAATCCATGAAAATCGCCAAAGCCACACAGAAACCTGGGCAAACCAAAGAACAAACACGACTGGTCGCACAAGGCATTGAGAAAGGCATCGCCATATACAAAAAGCAACAAAAAGAAAAAAACCGCCAAACCAGTAAAGCCAAAAAGAAAGTTCAGAAAGCTAAACTGAGCGAGCCTGTTGTAGAAGACCTCGATATCGCGCCTGAGCAAGTATCTTCAGTAGCTAAATTACCTTGGCTACTTCTTATTGTGAGCTGGGGGATGTTTGCTGCCTACTTGATTTGGTCAAGATAGAGCTTAACCACGCCAGCGGCTTTCCCCAGATAATTAAGCTCGGTATACAGATGCCAGTCACCCTTTGTGTCCTAACGACCTTCCTGTTAGGATTTGAACGAAAGATCATGTGATGTAAGGATAAAAATGAGTGTGACCATGTTTGGTATCCCTAACTGCGATACCATCAAAAAAGCGAAGAAATGGCTAGATTCCCAAGGCATCAGTTATCAGTTCCATGACTACCGTAAACAAGGTATCGACGAGCAACTCGTACGTCGCTTCTGTCAAGAATTAGGCTGGGAGAGCGTTGTCAATAAGCGTGGCACCACATACCGCCAGCTTAGCTACGAACAAAAGCAATCACTGAATGAGCAGTCTGCTATTACTCTACTTATTGAGATGCCAGCGATGGTGAAAAGACCGATTATCTCAGTCAATAACCAGCTGCATATTGGCTTTAAGCCTGAGCAATACGCCAACATTTTTACATCATAAGGAGCTCTCGTGACTGATACCCCAACCCTTGCACTGGCCAAAGACCTGATCAATAGGCAGTCAGTGACACCTGAAGATGCTGGCTGTCAGGACGTGATGATCAAGCGCTTGGAAAGCCTTGGTTTTGAAATCGAAGTAATGGTCTTCGAAGATACTACTAATTTCTGGGCGCGCCGCGGACAAACTGCGCCACTTTTTGCCTTTGCAGGTCATACTGACGTCGTACCGGCAGGAAATCTAGAGCAATGGCATACCCCGCCATTTGAAGCGACCATCATTGACGACTATTTGCATGGACGCGGTGCGGCTGACATGAAAGGTTCACTCGCCTGTATGATCGTCGCCGTTGAGCGCTTTATCGCTCAGCACCCCGATCATCATGGATCCATCGCTTTTTTGATTACTTCCGACGAAGAAGGTCCATTTATTAACGGCACCACTCGGGTCGTTGACGCATTAACTGAGCGCAATGAACTGATTGATATGTGTATCGTGGGAGAACCGTCTAGTACATATTATGTCGGAGACGTGATTAAAAATGGCCGAAGAGGCTCAATCACAGGTGACCTGACCATCAAAGGTGTACAAGGACATGTGGCCTATCCACA
Source organism: Vibrio profundum (assembly GCF_050337555.1). Taxonomy (NCBI): domain Bacteria; kingdom Pseudomonadati; phylum Pseudomonadota; class Gammaproteobacteria; order Vibrionales; family Vibrionaceae; genus Vibrio; species Vibrio profundum. Next base: position 177,544 of record NZ_JAKJTA010000003.1, on the reverse strand, counting down.
CTTAGCCAACAACCCGATTCATCAAGCGCTGCCGGCTCTCGCAGAACTTGCAACCACCCATTGGGATAATGGCAACGAATTTTTCCCGGCGACAAGTTTCCAAATCCCGAACTTACACTCCGGTACAGGTGCATCGAATGTGATCCCTGGCGAATTTACAGTCCAATTCAACTTTAGATTTAGTACGGAAATCACCGACCAAGAAATCAAACGTCGAGTACATTCGATGCTAGATGCTCACGCGTTAGATTACGACCTAGATTGGACACTGAGCGGCCAACCGTTTTTAACCGACTCGGGCAGCTTACTAAGCTCTGTGGTCAAGGCTGTCGATGAAATCAACCATAAAGCCCCTGAGTTACTTACCACTGGCGGCACATCCGATGGACGTTTCATCGCACAAATGGGCGCACAAGTGGTGGAGCTCGGCCCCGTAAATGCCACAATTCACAAGGTAAACGAGTGTGTTTCTATCGTAGAGCTTGAAAAACTCACCGATATGTACGAGCAAACATTAGTCAATTTATTGGGCAAATAATGACTCCAGAGCAGCTGACAGGAAAAACCAAGAGCCACTTAACGCAATTTCAACTTGATGACGCAACGTTCGATGTTCATCCTGCTGTTATCTCGGACTTGCAGGCACTAATTCATGCAGCTGCTCACGCTGGGCTCTCCTGCCGCATCGCCAGTGGTTTTCGCAGCTTTGATCGGCAATTAGCCATTTGGAATCGTAAAATGTCCGGCGATGTGCCCATCTATGATGAGAATAAAAAACTGATCGAAAAAAGCCAACCAGACCAAGAACGCGTTAAAGCAATCCTTAAATGGTCGGCGCTGCCTGGTGCCAGTCGCCATCACTGGGGGACAGATTTCGATGTCTTTGATCCAAGCTTACTTCCAAAAGGCACCTCGTTACTTCTAGAGCCTTGGGAATACTACTCCGGCCATCAGGCTGAATTTTATCAGTGGCTTAGCCAACATGCTCAGCAATATGGATTCTATTTCCCCTATAATGAAGATAGAGGGGGCGTTGCTTGTGAACCGTGGCACATTAGCCACCATGAGTCCTCGACTGAATGCATGCAGGCACTATCAGTGTCTACGCTAGAGCAGCAGTTGGCCGATAGTGATTTACAAGGAAAAAGCGTCATACTGAATCAAATAGAACAGATATACCGCCAATACGTTATCAACGTTAATCGGTAACACGCGATATCGCTATAAAACACAATATAGCTATAAGACAGAAAATAGTTATAAGACACAAAATATAGGCAGAGACACAATGAATATTATTGAATGGTTGTTTAACCCTTGGGTAATTTGTATCGTCGTGGTCAGTGTGGTCGCTGGTAATATCGCCGCGCTCAAATACTCGGCTAAGATGAAGTTTGATTACACCGATAAAACGCAGCGCGACCTTGATAAACTAAACGCGCTGGATAAGCACAATCATCAAGCCGAGCAAAAACCCATGGCAGAAAAAAACCAAGATAGCTAAGCGCTATCTTGGTTTACTTGTCTTAGTTGACTGGATACGAAATACCCATTAACTACGTTATTTCTCGCGGTGCTTTTTGCTTGCCTCTTTAAACATCGGCACCATCGCTTTTAGCACAGCCTCATCAACAGGTTTTCCTGCTGAAGTCGTCAAGTTAATCGAAGTTCGGTTAACCAAATCACCAAATAAGAAAATATACTTCCCTTCTTTTAGATCAATTGGCGCTTCGCCCAACTGCTTCCAGTAATCGCTGTCCGGAGACTCATATTTCACTTTGATAGTCCCTTGAGATTGATTACGGTCTTCGACCGTAAAGCCCATCTCAGCGAGTGTACTTGGCAATTGGGGCCAAACTAATCCATACGGAACGCGTGCAATAATCACGGGGAGGCCACTGCGATCTGTCCCCATAGAGATCGGGATCTGTTTAACCAGCTCTCTCGCTTTCTTCTCTTCTTCCGCTCGTTTTACTTCATCATAATGCAGCGTAACTAAGTTAGTCATTTTCGCGGTATAACGCGCTTTATCGAGTGGTGGAACCTTGCTCTGTTCATTACCTACGCGCCATTCAATAAGCGAAAACTGAATACCAAAACGGTCAGCGGATTGCTGTTTATGAATGTCATATCTAGCACTGACTACCGAAGGTTCATCTTTCGATTTAAACGAAACCCAATCAGTACGGATATCTGAGTCGGCTTGATCAGTAGAGGCAACCTGCTTTTCTTTCAGTACAGTTCCAACCATCTGCCAAACTTTATTCATTTCATCTTGGTTGTAGAACCATAAGATGGCATCACCATTTTTTCGCTCAACTTGAGCCGTCGGTATAAAGTCTAATACTTGCTGTGGTGGTCGAATATCCACCCCTTTACCGAGCTCCCCTGGAAATTGTCCTTGAGGTATCTGATACTTAGTGTAAGTCGTGGTTTTAGCATCCGCTGGCTCTTGCCATTTTTTCAACGCAGGCGTCGTCAGATAGTCAAAATTCCCGCGTGCTTCACGGCGCTGGGCGGGGCTGTCAGTACAACCCCCTAAAAATAGAACAGCCAGTGAGCCGATCACTAGCTGACGAGTAAATTTCATCGAAACTCCTAAAGGGAAAGCCGCTGCTGGCTGAGCAACGGCAAGATATTAATTAAGGCCAGCATCCGATAATGCTTTCAAGACGGTAGATTGGTTTTGCTCTGCCAACTCAGTCAGAGGTAATCGTAAATCACCATTATCAATCAATCCCATTTTGTGGGCTGCCCATTTGACTGGAATCGGGCTTGACTCTACAAACAGGTCTTTATGCAGCACCATCAAGCGTTGATTAATAATCTCCGCTTCCGCAAATTTACCTTCTAGCGCCAAACGCATCATTGTCGCCATATCTGCTGCCGCAATGTTGTTCGTCACAGAAATAACACCTTTACCACCACGCTTCACAAAGTCCAAGCCAGTCGAGTCATCGCCGCTTAGCAAGATGAAATCGTCACCACAAAGTTCACGGTGAATATCGACTCGGCTCAGATCACCTGTTGCATCTTTCAAAGCCACGATGTTATCGATTTTCGCTAAACGGGCAACCGTTTCAGGTAATAGGTCGACAGCTGTGCGACCTGGCACGTTATAGAGGATTTGAGGGACATCGCTTTCTTCAGCAATGGCTTTATAGTGTTGATAAAGGCCTTCTTGGGTTGGCTTATTGTAATAAGGTGTCACGCTCAGGCAGCCAGAAATACCAGAGTTATTGAGTAAACGACTGAACGTCACGGATTCATGAGTCGCGTTGGCGCCAGTGCCAGCAATCACTGGAATTCGACCAGCAGAGAACTCGACTACCTTTTTAACGACCTTTACATGTTCTTCAACAGTCAGTGTCGACGATTCTCCCGTCGTACCTACCGCAACAATCGCATCTGTTCCAGCATCGACATGGAAATCTACCAATTTCTTCAGGCTGATGAAATCTACCTCACCGTCATGGTGAAACGGTGTAATGAGTGCCACTATACTTCCTGAAAACATGCCTTTCTCCAATACTTCAAATCTTTTGGAATGGTACTGTATGCCCATTGTCAAATACAAGCGATTAATATCGTTAATCTCTCAGAATAAAAACGTGGGGAAGCATTACTGGTTCACCGCTTCACCACAATGTCTCTATTTATAAAAAAAATCATCGTCCTCGGTGTCAACGAGAGGTCATAGCCACAGCGCGGAAGAACTGCACTTAGTGATGTACAGCGTGCCAATTGGATTTATCTCAACTGTTATTTTCTTCTGCTTTAGCTATGCTAAGCTAACCAGCCAACCTAGCCAATTATAAATATAAATATGAGCCAACATTCCGTTATCACTGCAATCGGCACCGCGCGTCCGGGTATGTGTCATCAAATCGTAAGATTAGTGACGAACTCAGGGTGCAACATCATCGATAGCCGCATCGCTCTTTTTGGCAGTGAGTGTACAATCAGCATGTGGATCACAGGCAACGCGAATGGCATCACGCGTGTGGAAACGTCTCTCCCTCTATTGGGGCAACAGCAAGACATCATTACCATGATGAAGCGAACGTCGCCAAGTGAGTTGCCCGATCAGCCGTACCACTTAGATTTACACGTGACTGGAGATGACAAATTAGGGTTGACCGAACAATTTACTCAGTTCTTTGCAGATCGAAACATTAGCTTAGCTTCATTAAGCGCGCAAACAGAAGACGGGGCCAAGCTAAAACTGAATCAAGACCGGTTCACCATCGCCATATCCGCAGAACTCGATACCCAACAAAACTTAACTGAGCTCAAACAAGAATTTGATGCGCTTTGCCAGACCTTAAATGTGACTGGCACACTTAATTTTGTTCATAACACGCAATAAAGGATCTTCCATGGACACCATTACAGCAGGCACTCCCGCGCCGAATTTCTCTCTTCTAGACCAAAACGGTCACACCGTTTCTTTGGGTGATTTTAAAGGCAAGAAGATTCTGTTTTATTTCTACCCAAAAGCAATGACACCAGGTTGCACCGTGCAAGCACAAGGTTTACGCAATATCAAAACGCAACTCGATACGCTGAATGTTGTTGTGCTTGGCGTGAGTATTGATCCTGTAAAGCGACTCACGAAGTTCATCGAACGAGATGAGCTGAACTTCACTCTACTATCCGATGAAGATCACCAAGTCGCCGAACAATTTGGTGTTTGGGGAGAAAAGAAATTTATGGGAAAAATCTATGATGGCTTGCACAGAATCAGTTTCCTCATTAATGAAGAAGGGTTCGTAGAGCATGTCTTCAATAAGTTTAAAACCAAAAATCATCACGAGGTTATTCTCGACTACTTTTCAAACGAGAATTAATCCCTGCTCTATATACAGCAAAACAAAAGCCTCATATCGATGAGGCTTTTGTTTTTTTTGGGGGACACTAGAGTGGGTTCGCACTTTGTTTTTCAAGTGAAAAACCATCACCCCAAATTAAGATTAGCCGTGGAGTCTCAATTTTAGGCAGCGTTTGACACAAAGACGGAAAAAGTAGCCACTGAAGTGAAACAACAACATAATGAACACCGGACCACCACATAATATCAAAATCACATTTCTGGTATTATGTGGTTAGCAATTACCCCTACCTTACAAAGCTGCAGGAGTCGGCTTTAATTTAAAAAAAAGTGAAAGAGATACAAGAAGAAATATAGACTGAAAAATATAGACATCTTTAAAAACAGTCGATGGGATTGTGCCTGAAAAACTACTATTGTATAACGCGATGGTAACGACAAGTGCAGAAAAAGCGATTCCAAAGCTAGAGCTCAGCTGAACGATAGCACTATATATACTAGTCCCCCTACTTACTTGATCTTTCTCCATTGCGCTATAAATTAGTGCATTCATGGCGGTAAACTGAATAGTGATAAAAAAACCAAAAGAAAACTGCTGAACCACCAAAATAAACTCGGAAAGATAATAAACGTCAATTATATAGCTCAGATATATTGCAAATATAAGCAATGTGTTAATTACCAAAGCATTTCTATTTCCCATAAATTTAACTATACGCTCAACGAACACCCTACTACAAAGGGCTCCTAACGTTGTAGGCATAACAAGTAACCCAGCATGAAAAGCCGAATACCCATAGCTTGACTGTAGCATTAATGGGATTAAAAATGGCTGGGTTGTAATGGTAAAACGAGCAGCCAAACTACCAAAGGCAGTAAACCTAAATGTACGATTTTTAAATACAGAAAAATCTACTAGAGGGGATTTAGATTTACTATATCGAACGACATATATTGATATCAGAAACACAACAAGTAATATAGTCGTTGTCTTTTCAACGGAATTAAAAGAAGGATAAGTAATAATATCAAGAAAAAAGAGCGTTAAGCCTACAGAGGCCCCCAAAAAAATAAAACCAAAAAAATCAAATGGTACCTTAACCCTTTCTGATATTTCTGGCAAATAGACTGAAATTAGGAAAACTCCAAACAACGCAAAAGGGATATTAATAAAAAAAATCCACCTCCATCCAACATACGTAGTAATCGCTCCACCAATAATGGGGCCAGCTGCCATACCTATGATTGTCACTGTCGATATTCTGGCCATCACTGAAATCATATTCTTTTGTTCAAATACTCTTATCAGGACTAAACGTGCCACTGGTATAAGAAATGCTCCCCCAACACCTTGCAACATTCTAAAAAAAACCAACATTACCAGGTTTACCGATAGTCCACACCCTATAGAGCTAATGGTAAATAATAGTATTGCGCCGACTAAAGTTAACTTCTCTCCTACCCGGTCAACTAGCCACCCACTGACTGGAATAAATATTCCTAATGTAAGAAGGTACGTTGTAATCACAACTTTTAAATCAATAGGGCTTACGCCAAATGACAGTGCCATTTGTGGAAGAGATGTATTTAATACAGTTGTATCAATCACCTCCATTAACATACAAACAGCTACTATATAGCCTATTTTATTTTTATTATTATTATTATATATTACACTACTTTGCATATGTCCTCTAAATGAAAATGAGACCAGTTTTTAGCTAGATTCATTAAACTCGCCATCTAGTTAGGCTACTACAGCCGTACTAGAGTAAAGAGATATTCCTTTGTAATAAATATTATAAAGTACGTAACTAAAACGGCGTACATTAGTCCCGAACATACTCACTAAAAGTCCCATTAGTGAGTATTAAAGTAAGCATGTTCAAATAAGTATATGGCTGATTGGCATACCTCAGTGACGGCTTTTGTATTGAACTACCAAAAACCATCACCCGACTAATCAAGGTATAGCCTGAACTTTAAGCCATTGCGACTGCCACTTTTCTCTGACCAGAAAATGTGGTTCTTCCGTGAGTCATACGTATATTGTCAACTAGTAGAATATCTCCCTTTTTCCATGGGAAAGAAAATGTTTCAGCATGAATAGCTTCGTTAATTTTTTCCATAAATTCGTTAGGTATTTCCTCTCCGTTACCGAAGTAGCAGTTCCGTGGCACATTATCCAACCCAAGCTGAGTACGCAGTTCACCTCCAGCCTTCCCTAACGCAGAAATATGAAATAGGTTAGACTGATTGAACCAAACTTGTTCATTCGTTTCAGGATGTACTAAAGTAAATTTAGATTTCTGCTTAGTGCGTAATTGTTCCCCAGAATTAATCCATTCAAAGTCAATCTCATTATTCAAACAATAAGACTCGACGTCTTCTTTTATTTCAGTCTGAAATACTTCTTGCCAACTTAAATCTAAGTTTTCATGATAATTACGTACGTACAATATTCCATACTCTTCCATTCTTGAAAGTATATCTCGATTTAGTCTAGCCAAGATCCTTCCCGAGTCAGCCAACGGAGTATATCCTCCTTCTTCAGCAACAGTTATGCTAAAAAACATCAACGTATTTGGCCATTGATTCGTATATGATTTCTCATTATGCTGAGGGATCACAACATCTTTAGGGTACTCTGTCGATGTGTAGATATTTCCACCAAGCCGTGTCCTTGGGGTAGATGCATTATCATAACTCAACAAATTACCCTTATAGTTTAGAGAGAATTTATTAAACTCGGATAGAGAGTGGATATCAAAACCTCTAAGTAACACTGCTCCATTCTCACGTAAATTTTCATCGAGCCATTGCTTATTTTTATTAACCCACCCACTTGGCTTAACCCCTTTGTTATCTGGAGATACAATAGGGAACACAGACTCATTATTACGCGTTACGTAGCCAGATACATAAGACTGACTCATCTCATTTGAGCACATTTCAATTAACCTCTTTTTCAAGCACTAGTGGGCTTTTACTTCTAAAACAATCAAATACTGAAACAATTTCTTCATAACTATTACTTGAATAAACAACGCTGCCCGTAAGGGCCGGTGTATCACTAACAGCATCACCAACCCCATAGTACCAGTCAATAAAACCATCAACGTTTTCATTTAGTGGCTCAACTTTTACAATTGTACCAACTTCATATTCCAAAAAATAAGCCCACAGAGCATACCTTTGCTGTTTATAACGGTTTCCTGCAAAAAAATCACACTGTATAGATAAATCGATATTCCAAAGATTACAATCATACATTAGTTCATACATCTTGGGGATCAAGGTACCAGGCATTCTCAATCCCAACTCAAGAAATACCAACTCACCATTCTCTTCAAATACCTCTATATGATACGTCCCGTCAAGGGCACCCAAGATTGATATTATCTTCTCACAAAATTCGACAATCTTGTTTTTTATCATCACAGAGTTTTCTAAAGGTAAGCTCGATATAATCTGGTGCTTTGAGCCCTCATCAAATTCATCCCAGTTATACTTCGAGCATTCGGAGAATACAACTTCTCGATTGTGAATCATAATATCACAATGATATAAACCACCCATAATAATAGACTCAGCAAAAAACTCGTATTTGGCGCTACAAATATCATTTGTTATTTGTGAAAATTGTCTACTTGACTTTACAATATAAACATCCTTGCCACCTCCAGAGCTCTTAGGCTTTAACACAAAGGGAGAGCCGAGTTCCTGAACAATATTTTCATAATATGATCCATGCTCACGTGCAAGGTTAATGTCAAAGTCAATAAACTTAGCCGTGTTAACTCCGTTATCGGCAAGCTTAGTCTTCATCATACACTTGTTTCTAAACAAAAAGACATCTTCATGCTTTAGACCAGGAATATTAAAGTGGCTTCTCAGGCTCGCACTAACAACCATATTTCCTTCATTAGCACAGACAATATATTGGTGTTCTGACCTATAATGTGACATTTTCTCATGAATTAGTTTACGTGTTTCTTCTTCATCTACTTCGTCTAATCCATAGTTTCTTGAAGATGTCGACACGAAACAAACCTCATCAAAATCGTTGAGTGTTTTATCGGTTATGGTATGTCTATAGTTATCATTCACTATAGCAACCACCACCTTTGAACCTGATTGTCTCAACGCTTTAATATCATAGTGATTAACCCCTCTGCCTGAGATAACAAAAATCAATTTTTCAAAAGTCGCATAGCCGTTCATAATTCATTACCACCTTCAACATTCAAAGACTGTTGAACTTCTCTAATATAATTCGATATATTTCTTATGCAATTACCTTTCATGATAGAAAAATGATCAGCATCTAAGCTTAAAACTTGGCAATTACTACTGTTTACCTCTAGATCGTTGGTGAGGTTGAAATAGTTATTTCTCCTAGCTTTAAATATGGTTACATCTCCATTATAAGTCCCCGAAGTGTAATTCGATAACATTTGAAACGATGATCGCGCATTTTCAACTATTTTTTCCTTGTCACTATCAGATAAATTCTCATACAAATCGCCATAATCGTTAGGCAATAGGGACATAAGGCTATTGAAGTCAGAAACATTAGTTTCTTTCTTATCTTCAGAAACAATCGAGTCAATGAGGTAAACTTGTCCTAAACATACTCCCCTCTCATTGAGTTTTCTTGCCATCTCATGTGCAATAACCCCTCCAAGAGACCACCCACCAATAGAGAATTTATTAGAAGGTAATATATCTAGTATTTTATCTATATAAACATCAGACAGTCGATCAATAGACATTATTTTAATATCATTATATAAATTATAAGGCTCAACTATGTAAATAGGCTGGTTGTCATCAAGTTCATTTACTAGATTATGATAAACTTCAGCACCGCCTAAGCTATCGTGAATTAATACAATCGGGAGATTATTTCCATCTTCATTGTACGAGACAACGTCTTTAAACTCACTCGTGAAATCATTTTCGTCGTGAATACTACATGCCTGTTTCTCTATTGTGTCATGTGTAAACACCCAAATAGTACTATAGTTAGTTCCATACTCTTTATTAATCAAAGTAACAAGCTGTATCGCTAATATTGAATGACCACCTGACTCAAAAAACCCATCGCTTACCCCAAATGTACTACTGCCTACAACCTGTTCCCAGAGCTCTTTTAGGCGCTCTTCTGTAGGATTACTAGGTTGAGTATGAATAGTGTCACTAATTTCAGCTTCTGTTTCACTAGCAATGCTAAGTAATGCTACTCGATCAACTTTACCATTTGCTGTCAAAGGAATTGCATCCAAATTAATATAGTTCACTGGTAGCATATAACTAGGAACCCTTTCCGAAAGGAAGTCCTTAAGTTCATAGCTCTCAGGCGAGAACATATCTGTTGTATAATAAGTTCTAATAGCTCCCTTATCATATAAGGTTACACAATGTTCGATATCATCATGAGTCGCTAGTATCTGTGAAATTTCATTAAGCTCAACTCGATAACCTCGAACCTTGATCTGAGAATCGTTTCTTCCGATATATTCAATACAACCATCTTTAAGCAGCTTCACTCGGTCGCCAGTTTTAAATACAACGTCTCGATTGTCAAAGACATCGCAACTTACTGGATTCTCAATGAACTTTTCCTGAGTTAACTCTGGTCGCGCCATGTAGCCTTGTGTTACACCAAGGCCTCCAATATAAAGCTCACCAATAATACCTGGAGGACATAAATTTCCATTTTCATCCAAAATATAGGCTTGACTGTTAGGTAAAGGCTTGCCAATTGGGATACTTCCTCTACCCCAACCTAGCACATCAAGATTATTGCAATCATAAACGCAAACCCCAATCGTAGTTTCAGTCGGCCCATAATGATTATACACTTGCAATATTGGAGTATGATCTTTTATTGTTTTCAACAATTTACCTTCAAGTGTTTCTCCTCCTAGAATCAACACCTTTCTAGGTAGAAACTCATAATCATTTGACGAGGATATTAAACCTTGTAGGTGTGATGGTACTATTTTCAAACAGTCAATTTCATTATTTACAACATATTGGCTTAACTCCACAGCATCTATACTAATTTCCTTGTCAATCAGGTGTAGTGACTTACCTCGTACTAGGGAGCTATATAGGGTTGTGTAGCCTAAGTCTGCAGATATGCTAGAAACAAGACCATAAGACTCAACAATGTCCATGTTTATAACTGACATCATGCTTTGAATATAATTAGATAAATTCCCTTGTGATACTTTGACACCTTTTGGCTTACCAGTAGACCCTGACGTGTATATCAAATAAGCAATATCTGATAGTGTCACATTTACATCTATTTTCCCGCCAGACTGAGCATTAATAGATTCAACCGTGTCTCTGCTATCTAGAACAATTAGGTTGACATCTTTTATTGTATTAATAGAAGACATTTCATTTTCTGCTGATAAGTTGGTCAGTAAGACACCACATGCACAATCGTTCAGTATATCTACAACCCTCCCCTCTGGCACACTTATATCTAATGGTAAGTATGCATATCCTATTTTGTGAATTGCCAAAATAGATATAATACTTAATATAGATTGATCCATATAAAAACTAATAATGCGTTCTTTACCATAATCATTAGCTTCAACAGTTTCATGTAAATATCTACTAAGTTGGTTAGCTCTTCTATCAATTTCGCCATAAGTAAACTTCTGGTTATTATGAACAATAGCAACCTTGTTTGGACAACTGGCAGCAACTTCTTCAAACAGGTGTAGTATCGACTTATCAACTAGTTCCATAGAAACATTATCGAATTGCGCCCTAAATGCGTCCTTTTCTAACCCATACTTAGCTACATTAAGATTTTTAATTTTCTCAAAGTCATTCTTAGCAACGCTTTCCAAAGTACTCTTGAAGTAATCGACAAACAAATGCACTGTTTCTTCAAAGAATAAATCTTTTGAATAGCTGACTTTTAATGCATAACCTTTTTCACTTGGCGAGACTTCAAACTTTAAATCTAGATCAATGAAGTCACCTAGGTTGTCTTTACTATAGTACTCAGTATCAAACTTACCTATTTCTATATTCGGCTTAAAAGATTCATCATGAAAGGCGAAAACTACATTAATTAAGTTGTGTTCACCAGATTTTCTACTCCACTCAACCTCATCGAGAATCTCATTAAACTGGACATCTTCATGGGTAAGGCTCTTATTAACCTGACTTATTACACTTCTCAAATGAGAGTGGAACCCATCATTCTGGTTAATGCTATGTCTATGGACAATAGTATTGGCAAAATACCCTATAATACCCTCTAGGTTGTAGTGGTAACGGTTCGCAACAAACCCTCCGAAAGTAATATCATCTTGCCCTGATACCTTTGATAAAAATACAGAAAATGCGGATAGTAGCGAAGAATATAGACTGCCTCCACTTTCTTGGGCGATACTAGATAGTCTATCAATAACCTCCACATTTAAATCAAAATTCAAGATTCCCGCTTTATATGTCGGGTTTGCAGGCCTGTGCTTATCCAGTGGGAGAGAGAGCCGTTGGTATCCGCTAAGTAAATTTTTCCAATATGCTATCTTCTCTTTATGACTAGACTTATTTGCTCTATTTTTTTGCCAATGTGCATAGTCAGCATACTGTACATCAACTCCATTAGGCTCTATTAAAAAAGAACTAGTAGGATTTTCGTATAATGATTGAAGCTCTTTAACTATAAGCCCACATGAAAACCCATCACTAATAATATGATGATGATTAAAAATAAGAATATTTTCATCTTTGAGTTTCAAAAGCTTCACACGACATAACGGTGCACAAGTCAAGTCAAAAGACTTATAAACTTCGTTATCAATATGCTGATTAATTTCATTTTCGCTCAACAATTCAATAGTATCGATTTTTACAGATAAATTAGAATGTACTCGTTGTAAGGAAATTCCGCTTTCGTTTGTAAAAAACTCTGTTCTAAAACTTTCATGTCTTTTCACCAATTGGTCAATGGCTTTTTCAAGACTCAGAATAGATAAATCACCTTTTATTTTGAGAATAATTGCGATGTTATATCTTGCGCCAGTGTCATAAGATTGCTCTAAAAACCATAGCCTTTCTTGCGCAAAAGAGAGCTCAAACTCTGATACCTCATTGCGGTCAATACACGGAATCGCTTCGTAACCCATGTAGTTATCCGATTGTATTTGCTGTTCAATCTCCCATGCCAACAAATCAAATCGTCGGTTATCAAAGATAGATTTAACCGTAATATCTATGTCTAATCCTTTTTGGATACGTGTAGCAACCTTCATCGCTAGCAGCGAATCCCCTCCTAAAGCAAAGAAGTCATCGTAACGACTCACTTTTTCCAGCTGTAACACCTCACACCAAATATTGGACAGCGCTTGCTCTACCTCACCTTCCGGCTCTGTGTGTTCACCCCTTGTCACCCCTTGATCTGGCTCTGGCAGTTTTTTACGGTCAACTTTACCATTCGCACTCACTGGAATACGCTCTAAAAAGCTATACCACTCAGGCAACATATAAGAAGGCAGAAGATTCGATAGTTCGGATGATATTTGACTTCGTACTTCTTCTTCAGTTAAGGAATGGGTTTCGCTTACGGCCCGTGAGGCTTGCTGCTCTTGTGAGACTTTTCCCCCGGCCAAGAAAGTTAAAACGGCGTTATCCCCCAACATGCTTCGAGCATCTTCGGTTATAGTTACCTTTCCTAGTACACAGAACCCAACTTGGGTATCTGCCCCTTGCTGCATCCAATGCTGTGAGAGCGTCCCAGCATAACGATAGTTCTCAGCCGTATCCGCTCCATGAAGCGTTACAACAAAGTCACTGCCGTGAAGCGGGTCACTTTCATCTAAGGAGCTAAGGTCAACCATCTCTTGAAGTGCGTCACACCTCATCAGTGTATTGTCTGTTAGTTGATAGCACCCTGGCTCTAACTCTCCGATGTGATTGAATAGCTGGACATACACCGCTAGTTCACTGTTATCTAAGATTGGAGAAACCGTATCGTTGATAACCGAAAAGCTACCCAATAGCCAATCTTCCGGCTGATGAATCTGGGCAAGTAGGGTTGATGCTTCCGAGTGTTCTCTCCGCTCTAGCCCAATGCCTTGTGTCATCGCTTGGGTAGATAATAGATACTCCATATAGCCTGCTTCTAGAGCACAAAAACCATAAGATAAATCGCCATATTCTGGTTCAATCGCCGCTTTTCGACCCACTAAGTGAAGCGTCACAGCAGAGCGAGGGGATATTGATTCTTCACCCTTATGACCAATACCAGCAATACGATGAAGCGTATTTTCTAATGGGTGGTAATAATAATACCCAGGTGTGATATCCCCAACCGATTCATGCACTTCACAATAAAGTTGGACTGGATACAGTCCGCCTGCTGAAGGGTAGAGGTATTTAGCAAAGCCTCCGTTTTGATCTGCAAAGCCTGCACAAGCAAACAATAACTCTTCCAAATCAAAGCGAGCATCAGCTGGAGACGTACTTCCTATCTCTGAAAGTGTATGATTGAGTGTCTGTAAGATATCGGTGACATTCAGTTGTCCGCTTTCAAACGTCCGGTAACTCTTACGTGAAAAGTAACGCTCAAGATCAAAGGCCCTTTGAGTCCCCGTGTAAGCATCATGAGCGCCTGTAACCTCTCGGAGATTATGCTGCGCTAATTTGAAGATCAATTTATCGTGGTCTAACGCATTCAGCTGCTGTGTAGGAACGACATACGCCCCCAAAGTTTTGCTGTTTCCGTTGTCATGAAGAATAACTGCAGATTGCTTCACCGTAGCCAGGTCATTCAGCGCACTTTCAATTTCACCAAGCTCAACACGGTAGCCTCGGACTTTCACCTGATTGTCTTTTCGACCTTTGAACTCAATATAACCTTCTTGGCAGAACACCCCTAAGTCGCCCGTTTTGTACAAGGTTTCATTTGTCAGAGGATGATGGATAAAGGATTGTGCGGTTCGCTCTGCATCACGCCAATAACCTTGGGCAACACCGACACCGCCAATATGGATTTCTCCCGTCACACCCACCGGGCAAGGTTGTAGATGTTCATCCAACACTTGCATCGTTTGGTTCGCCATTGCATAACCATACGGAATACTCTTCCACTCAGGTAACACCTCTTGAATTGGGAAGAGGATGGACCAAATCGATGCTTCCGTCGCTCCTCCTAAACTGATGACCTCCGTATTCGGGAAGTATTGCTTAACAAGTGCAGGCAGTTCTAATGGGATCCAGTCTCCACTGAGCAAGACGAGACGCAATGTTTTGCCTAATGCCTCACATTGCTCTGTCGTTAACTCTGTGTCCTTCAGAGCCTCCACCAACATTTGCATAAACATTGGCGCGGTATTCCAAATCGAAACTTGGTTATCAACTAACTCTTGTATCCAGACATTTGGCTCTTTTAACACCGACTCTTCTGGGCAGAAAAGACTGCCACCCGAAATTAACATACCAAAGATGTCATAGACTGACAGGTCAAAGCTTAAGCTAGAGAGGGCATACGTACGATCATCCTCTGTCACTGAAAAGCGATGATTCATATCCTGTAGGGTATTCACGACTGCGCGATGAGTGATCGTCACCCCTTTCGGTTTCCCTGTTGAACCGGACGTAAAAATGACATAGGCGATATCATCCAGCTGTGCTCGAGAGACCAAAGGAGTGATTGGGTAGTCTGACCAAATACGCTCTTCGTCTAAGCAGTAAATATCGTAACTCTCTTCCAACTCAGCGCGATGCTCAGTCGGTAGGGTGTCCAAGACCGACTGTGTCGACAACAATACGGTTACTTGGCCTTGCTCCAACACATCTTTGATTCGGTGAACAGGCCATTCTAGGTTCAGAGGTAAATAGCCCGCCCCCGCTTGGACTACGCCTAGGCACCCAGAAACCTGGTTTACCCCTTTTTCCGTCAATACCGCGACCAGTTCATTGCGCTCGGTTCCTAAGTCAACCAATTTATGCGCGATACGCGCTGCCTTCTGACTCAACTCTCCATAGTGGCAATGTGATGACCCTGCCTTCACGGCTACTCTGCCTTCATAACGAGAAGCGGCCGCTACAAACAAGTCAGACAACGTTTGCTGTGCCAGCACAGATGGATTCTTAGTGGCATGATAATTCGCCCATTTTTGCTGGTCTTTTTCTGGCAGGATCTCAGGCAACTTTTCATCCCAGCTGTGCGTTGCCACATGCTCAATCAAACGACAATACGCGTGGTGCATCGATTGGATCAGCTCAGGACAGAACAACTCTTCAACATAGTCCCATTCGGCAATAAACTTACCATCTTTCTCATAAGCTTTATTATCCAGCCACACCTGAGAAGTCTGAGTAATACTGTGCCCCACGCCCATAAATTCGTTAGATAAAACTGAGCTATAGTTGTCATCACTCTCATTTAACACACTGGTTAAGACAACCGGCGCGACTGTACGAGAAAAATCTAAGTCATGATGACGAATTAATTCTTTTTGTACTGACAGGCCAGTAAATAAACTGTGCTCCAAGTCTTGCCACAAAAGATCGTGCTGAGCTTTAACAAACTGCGCAAAGCCGTCTTGTTTCGTGGCATCAAAAGCAAAAAGCTCGAGTGTCGTAAAGTCACCGAGTATCTCATTCACTTCCTCATGCAAGGGCAAACGATTGAACAGGGTTAAATTAATAAGTAATTGAGGACGCTGACTCCAACGAGCTAATACAGTACCGAATAGAGTCAACAACACACTGGTTGGACTGACTTTATGATGAAGCGCCTTTTTCTTAAATACGCTCCAGTGTTCCGCAGAAATGCTGGCAATCGCGCGAGCAAAGCTCGGCTTTTTCACTTCATGTGGTTGCTTTAACAACGGCAGCACAGGTCCAAGCGGCATCTGTGGCACTCGACCTAACCAGTAATCACGTGCACGATGGTACTGAGAGCTGGCTTTCAATCTTTCTAGTGCAATGACGTAATCTCTAAAAGTTAAATTTAACTCTGGAAGCAACAAGCCGGGATTATTATAAAACGCCTTCCATTCCTTAAAGAAAATCTCCGTGCTCATTCCATCAAAGATTAATGCATCATAACTTACGTGTAAAATATACACTTCCCTTGTCTTGCTCAACCTAAAGTCAAATAATGGACTACGGTCAATATCAAACACTTGATGGGATAGCTCATCACGCCAAAGTTCAAGCCTCTCTTTCTGCTCGTTCTCTGTTAACGTACTCAAATCTTGATACTGAATATGGTACTCAAAGGGATCAGAAACTTTTTGAGAGTTTGTTTTCTCATCAAAACAAACTCTCAACATAGAGTGACGCTGTATTAGTTTATTTAGCGCACGCTCCAAGGCTTGGTGATCAAGGTAGTTATATATATATTCGTTGTAAGCATGTGCCCCAACACCACCGAGTTCGAAAGTAGAACTTCGACCTAGCATATACGCTTGCTGTACTTCAGTTACAGGGAAACTGGATTTAGCTTCACTTGCATCTAACGTAATCTCTTCTATTTTAGAATATTCGCCATTATTGTCTGATTGATTGTCAATAAATTTAGAGAGTTCTCGTATAGTTTGGTTCTCAAATATAGCTCCAACGGGGAAGCTAACTTCCAACTGTTTAGAAATTAGCGTATTCAGCTTAATTGCTAGAAGAGAATGCCCACCTAAATTAAAGAAATTGTCATAGATACCAATATCGTCTATACCTAAGAGCTCTTGCCAGATAGCGCAAAGTTGCTTTTCAAGTGTCGTGCTCGGAGTACCTCCATTTGACCCAGTAAACTTAGGACTCGGTAAAGCTTTATAGTTTAATTTACCGTTGGCTGTTACTGGTACCGAATCAATCTGCATAAAGAGGCTAGGAACCATATAGTCAGGTAGTTTTTCTGCGAGTATGGATCTCATGTCATCGTTGCTGATTTCACTTTCAAGGATGACATATGCGACAAGGTATTTGCTATCACAATGTTCTTTTACCATAACGATAGCTTGTTGTACCTGTGCAATAGACGCTAACACACTCTCTACTTCTCCGAGCTCAATTCTAAAGCCGCGAATTTTCACTTGAAAGTCGTTACGCCCCACATATCGCAAATTACCATCGGGCATCCAGCTGACTAAATCACCTGTTTTATATAGTCGATCGTGCCCTTTTTCCCGTTCTTCTTCAGTCGCATACGGGCTTTCAATAAAACGCTCTGAAGTGACCGTAGTATTATTTAGATAACCTGAAGCGAGCCCTGCCCCTCCAATATAAAGTTCTCCAATTACCCCTACTGGCACAGGGTTCGCGTCACCATCAAGCACATAGCAACTTCTACCCTGAATAGGCTTACCTATAGGTACATCGGCTGTGGTAACTGGTTTCTCCATTAAGTGAATACTAGTGAACGTTGTACTTTCAGTCGGCCCATAGACGTTGAACAAGTGCTTAGGCTTGTATGGTGACTGAAGAAGATGATTAATGACTTCTTTGTTGAGTGCTTCTCCGCCCACAAGTAGATGGGTAAGATCTGCGAATAGATTGGGTTTGCTTGAATACAAGTTGTCAAATAACGTCTTTGTTAAGAATAGATTGGTGATCTTGTGCGTCTTGAACAACTTATCCAGTTCGTCAGGGGAAGCCATTTGAGATTTGACATCACTTGGCACAACTAATTTACCACCATGTAATACTGGCATCCAAATTTCAAATGTTGCTGCATCGAAAGCCGGTGAAGATAGAAAAACAAATGCATCTTCATGGCTAGCGTTTAAAAAGTTGTTAAACACTAAGCTGGCGACGTTGCTGTGGCTAATTAAAACGCCCTTTGGTTTGCCTGTTGTTCCGGAGGTATAGATTACGTAAGCTAGGTCTGAGCTATTTCCTTCAGCACGAGACAAGTTTGAGCTACTGAAACTTGAGAAGCCATCTCCCGAGTCAACAGTTAACATTGTTGGTCGTTGAGAAAGGCTTGAATTATCTATATTGTGGACTAAACTCTGAAAAAGTCTATTTTGAGTAAGGACAACAGGTGCTTTAGTATCTTCTAAAATGTACTGTATACGCTGTTTAGGATCAGTGACGGAAATTGGCACATAAGCAGCACCTGCCTTCAATGTCGCCAAAATACTGACCACGGTATCAATACTTCTTTCTAAGAATAAAGCAACCAGCGTATTAGGTTTTAATTCAGAATGATTTCTTTGGACATAATCATGCCTTATCTTTCTTGCAAGCTTATTCGCCCTTTCATTTAGCTCAATATATGTTAGCTCCTCGTCTTCAGAAGCTAACGCTATACCGTGTGGCGTTCTTTCAACCTGCTGTTCAAATAGCTCATTCAATTGTCCATCTGGGTAATGAGCATCAACACCACGCCATTCGTGTAATACTTTATGCTTTTCAACATCTGTAAGCCCAGTGATATCAGAAACATATGCTTTTTCGATATCAACAATTTCTTCAACCATTCTCTTATAGCTATTTGCAAATCTAACAACCGTAGACTCATCAAATAGATCGATACTGTATTCCATTCGACATAATATGCTGCCGTCGGCACACTCTTTCATTTCTAGCAGCAAGTCAAACTTTGATGTACCATATTTCACGTCTTCCCGCTGTTTAACATCCACACCAGGAAGTAGCATTTTATTGCCGCTACTATAGTTTTGATACACTATAGCCACTTGAAATATGGGATTTCGGCTAGGGTCACGTTCAACGTTAAGGGCCTCGACAATCTTTTCAAATGAGACCTCTTGGTTAGTTTGCGCATCTAAGACTTGGTTGGTTATAGAATTAAGGAATTCGGTGTAATTCTGTTCATTGTTTACTTCTAGTCGATAACCAATTGTATTCGCAAAAAAACCAACAACATTCTCTATATCCTGGTGATATCGATTCGAAATTGGACTGCCGATAACAATATCATTTTTCCCTGAGTATCTACTCAATAAAATACCAAAGGCTGATAGAAGCAAGGAGAAATTGGTTGAGCCATTCTTTATCACTAGCGAGGTCAATTTCCTAGAGGTTTGCTCACTTATTGAGAAATCAATAGAGCCACCACGTTGGCTTAATCTTCCCGGTCTATTAAAGTCTGTAGGTAACTCCATCGGCTCAAAGTCGGAAAGCAAGTCACACCAATAGGAAAGCTTATTCTGGTATGATTTCGTTTTCGCCTCTGCCTTTTGCCAATATAAAAAGTCAGTATATTTAACTCTAATGTTTTTTAAATTAGAATATCGACCCTCTACTTCTGACGCGTAAAATTCAGATAAATTTTCCAATATAATATCGACAGACCATCCATCACTAATTATGTGATGGTGGTTTAAAATAAACACAAATTCGTTATCACTAATTTCAACCAACGCGGTCCTAACTAGAGAATCTTCAGTTAGATCAAACTTATAGTTAATTTCACCTTCAATTATATCGTTCAGATCTCTATTCCCTGCCTCTACCAAGTTTAAAGGCAAATGAATTTCAGAATTTATTTTTTGAACCGGCGTCCCTTCAGTATCTGATATAAAGTTTGAACGCAAAACTTCATGTCGTTCAACCAGTTTATTTAGGCTGTTTTGTAAGGCATTAATATCCAATTCACCAGAAATATTCATCACAATTGGAATATTATAGTGGGTACTCCCACCTTCATATTGGTCTAAAAACCACAGCCTTTCCTGTGCAAACGACAGCTCAAACTCTGATACCTCATGGCGGTCAATACAAGGAATTGCCTCATATCCCATGTAGTTCTCTGATTGAATTTGCTGTTCGATCTCTGCGGCTAGTCTATCAAAGCGTCGATGATCAAAAATCGATTTAACCGTCATGTCAATATCCAGTCCCTTCTGAATACGTGTCGCTACCTTCATCGCCAAGAGAGAATCACCACCTAACGAGAAAAAGTCATCATAACGGCTCACTTTTTCCAACTGTAAGACTTCACACCAAATACTGGACAGTTCGCGTTCCACTTCTCCTTGCGGCTCTGCGTGTTCATGTCCTGTCATACCTTGATCTGGCTCTGGCAGCTTTTTACGATCCACTTTACCGTTCGCACTGACCGGTATTTGATCTAATAGGCTGTACCACTCCGGAAGCATGTAGGACGGTAAAAGATCTGATAGCTCAGACGATATCTGGCTCCGCACCTCATCCTCTGTGACAGAGTGTGTTTCGCTCACCGCTCGTGAAATAAGCTGCTCTGAAGAGGCTTTCCCCCCTGCTAAGAAAGTTAATACGGCCGTGTCTCCCAACATTGTGCGAGCTTGTTCCGTTATTTTCACTTTCCCTAGCACACAGAACCCGATTTGATTATCGAGACCCTGCTGCATCCAATGTTGTGACAATGCTCCCGCTCGGCGATAGTCTTCAAGCGAACCGTGCCCATGAAGCGTGACGACAAAATCACTGCCAAGCAATGGATCACCATCACTCAGAGAGGTGAGATCCACCAGTTCTGACAACGCATCAACAGCGAACAAATTGCCATCAATGTACTGATAACACCCTGATGTTAATGCGCCAACATCCTTAAATAGTTGAACGTATACAGTAACATCACTATGGTTTATTTCAGGCGAGACCGTATCATTAATGACCGAGTAACTGCCCAGTAACCAATCTTCTGACTGGTTAATCTGCGTCAGTAACTCATTAGCATCAAAGCCTGCGACCGACTCCAGACCTATCCCTTGGCTCACGGCTTGGGAAGACAGCAAGTGCCCCATATAGCCCGCTTCAAGTGCGCAGAAACCATAAGACAAATCCCCGTATTCTGGTTCAATCGCTGCTTTATGCCCCACTAAATGTAACGTCACTGCCGAGCGACGTGGAGCAGAGCTGTCACTCTGATGAGGGAAGCCTGCAACTCGGTAGAATGTCGTTTCTATTGGGTGGTAGTAGTAGTACCCTGGTGTAAGAGTGCCAACGGATTCACGCAATTCACAATACATTTGAACTGGGTATAGTCCTCCTGCTGAAGGGTAAACGTATTTCGCAAAACCTCCGCTTTGATCCATAAACCCAGCACACACAAATAAGAGCTTGTGTAAATCGAAGCTGGCTTCCATTGGAGACACACTGCCCATGGTTGGACGTGCGCTATCTAAAGTTTGTACGATATCGTTCACATCCAGCTGCTCGCCTTCAAACGTTCGATAACTCTTACGTGAGAAGTAGCGCTCAAGATCGAAGTGACTCTGACTACTTGGGTGTCGGTCTTGAATACCAGAAATGTCTCGAAGATTGTGCTGAGCAAGCTTGAACATCAGTTTTTCATGGTCCAGCGTAGTCACCGACTGTGACGGTACAACATATGCCCCCAACGTTTTGCTGTTTCCATTGTCATGCAAAATAACGGCTGATTGCTTTACTGAGCTCAGCTCATTAAGAGCACTTTCAATTTCACCCAACTCAACTCGGTAACCTCGGACTTTCACTTGGTTGTCTTTTCTGCCCTTAAATTCAATATAACCTTCTTGGCAGAACACCCCTAAGTCGCCCGTTTTGTACAAGGTTTCATTTGTCAGAGGATGATGGATAAAGGATTGTGCTGTGCGCTCCTCATCACGCCAATAGCCTTGGGCAACACCCACACCGCCGATGTGAATTTCGCCAGTTACGCCCACAGGACACGGTTGCAAGTGCTCATCCAGCACGTGCATCGTTTGGTTCGCCATTGCATAGCCATACGGAATACTCTTCCACTCAGGCAAGACCTCTTGAATTGGGTAGAGAATCGACCAAATAGAGGCTTCTGTCGCGCCACCTAAACTCATGACTTCCGCGTTCGGGAAATACTGTTTCACTAACGCTGGTAATTCCAAAGGGATCCAGTCACCACTGAGTAAGACTAAGCGCAATGTCTCACCCAACCCGTCACGTAACACCTTCGTTAGCTCTGTATCTTTAAGGGCTTCAACCAACATTTGCATAAACATTGGTGCGGTATTCCAAATCGAAACCTTATGATCCACCAACTCTTGTATCCAAACATTCGGCTCTTTTAAAACCGATTCTTCTGGGCAAAAAAGACTGCCGCCCGTAATTAACATGCCAAAGATGTCATAGACCGACAAATCAAAACTCAAACTAGACAGACCATACGTACGATCATTCGCCGTCACTGAGAATCGATGATTCATGTCCTGCAGAGTATTTACAACCGCACGGTGAGTGATGGTTACCCCTTTCGGTTTGCCCGTTGACCCAGATGTAAAGATCACATAAGCAATGTCATCCAACTGAGCTCGGGACAGCACTGGCGTCACTGAATATCCAGACCAAATGGACGCCTCATCCAAACAATAGATACGGTAACCGTCCATGAGTTCAGCGCGTTTGTCGGCTGGCAATGCGGCCAGTACCGACTGAGTAGACAGAACGACTTTGACTTGCCCCTGTTCCAATACATCTTTAACTCGATGCATCGGCCACTCAAGATTTAATGGGAGGTACCCCGCACCGGATTGCAATACACCAAGGCAACCTGAAACCTGATTAACCCCTTTCTCGGTCAAAACGGCCACAAGCTCGTTGCGCTCGACACCCAGCTCAATCAATTTATGGGCAATACGTGCAGCTTGATCCCCCAAGTCACCGTAATTACAACGAGATTGCGTCGAGACGACCGCTGGACGAGACTCATAACGAGCAGCCGCAGTCACAAACAAATCAGACACCGACTGACACGCAAGTAACGATGGGTTCTCTGTCGCATGATAATGAGCTAACTGAGACTGATCTTTTTCTGGTAAGAAGTCTGGGAGCTCCTCTTCCCATGCATGAGCAGCAACATACTCAATCAAGCCACAATATGCTTGATGCATGGAATGGATCACCTCAGGACAGAACAGCTCTTCTACATAATCCCACTCGACCAATAACCCTGAATTTTGCGCAATAACATTATTGTCTAACCACACCTGAGACGTCTGAGTAATACTGTGTCCAAGCCCCATAAAATCACTCGGCAGAGCTGGGCCATTGTTGTCGTCGCTATCATTCAAGACACTAGTCAAAACAACGGGAGCGATTGTACGAGAAAAGTCTAAACCATGATGACGAATAAGCTCTTTTTGTACCGACAATCCGGTAAATAAACTATGTTCCAAGTCATCCCATAGCAAGTCATGCTGCTCCTTAACTAGCTGAGCAAAATTCCCTCGTTTGTTAGCATCAAAAGCAAATAGCTCCAATGTAGTAAAATCGCCCAAAATGTCATTCACTTCCTCATGTAAAGGCAAGCGGTTAAACAAGGTTAAGTTAATCAACAGTTGAGAATGCTGACTCCAGCGAGAAAGTACTAAGCCAAATAACGATAACAACACACTGGTTGGGCTTACTTTATGGTGCAAAGCCTTTTCTTTAAATGCAGTCCAGTGCTCTTCAGCAATAAATCCACTTGCCCGAGTAAAGGTAGGTGTTACAACTTCGTGAGGTTGCTTTAATAACGGTAACACTGGCCCCAGCGGCATTGTAGGTACACGATCTAACCAGTAGTCTCGGGCACGAAGATACTGACTACTCTCTTTCAACTTTTCCAGCGCTAGGACGTAATCTCTAAAGCTAAGTTCCTGACTTTTAAAGTCACACTGTCCTTTTGACTGGTATACTCCACGCCACTCATTAATAAAAGTATCCATGCTGTACGCGTCTAGAATTAAAATATCCATACTAATATGGAGGATATAATGAGCGTCGAGTTTTGTAACTCTGATGTCAAATAGTGGAAACTGGCCGCAATCAAAAACCTGATGGGACATTTCATCCCTACAGCGATCTAATACAAGATCTTGCTCTAGCGTGGATAGACTTTCAACTTCCTGTATGCGAATGGAGTAATAAGGAACATCTGCTACAATTTTTTGTTCATTACCTAAAAAGCTTGCCCTAAGCATAGGGTGCCTTTTTATAATCAAGTTCAAAGATCTCTCCAAAAGAGAAATATCTAAGTTTTTATACTTATATTCTATATATCTATGTGTACTGATATTACCTAACTCAAACTGCTCCCCCCGCCCCATTAAATAAGCTTGCTGAACTTCAGTTACAGGAAAAACTTCATATTCATAGGCTTTATTAGGTGTAATTATTTCAAAGTCACAATCCGTATGCAATTTTGATTTTTCTTTCTTAATATATCCTGCTAACTCATGCAACTTAGAATACGTAAATATTACTTTAGTGGGAATACGAACACCCAATTTAATAGACAAAATCGAAATTAGCCTCATAACTAATAACGAATTCCCGCCTAATTGGAAAAAGTCGTCATTTCGACCTATGTTTTCTATATTTAAAAGCTCTGACCAAGCGGTAGAAATGTTAATTTCCATATCACCACTAGGAGCACTATAACCAACTTTAAATAATTCTCTGTCAGGTAATGGAAGTAAATTCCTATCAACTTTCCCATTGGCGTTTAGAGGGAAGGATTCTACACCTGTATACGTATCAGGAAGCATGTACTCAGGTAAAATATTAGATAAATACTTTTTTATAGCTCTCGCTAACTCATTTTTATTTTTAAAGTCAGAGATATAATATGCTGAAAGAGAATCAAACCCATAATCATTACGTAATACAACAACCGCCTGACTGACATGCTCACATTTATTTAAGTGATACTCAATCTCTCCCAACTCAATACGAAAGCCTCTCAACTTTATTTGGTAGTCAGAGCGCCCTATATAATCAAAACTCCCATCTTCAAGTTGGCGAACAGTATCTCCTGTACTATATACATGATAATCGCCATTTATACCCCCATAAAAATCCATACCAGGAATGAATTTTTCCTTTGTAAGATCAGGGTTATTTAAATACCCAATAGCAACGGTCTTGCCACCAATATAAAGCTCACCACTCTGTCCAGCATCACAAAGTGATCCATTTTCGCCCAAAACATAAAAACTAACACCTTTGACTGGCTTGCCTATGTTTATTAGACCACCAGAATACTTCGTAATAATACACTCTGAAGCGACCCCAGGCACCTCTGTCATCCCATACTGGTTTACAAATTTATCAGACAGAAGCTCTAGAGCTAAATTGGTTACCTTTTCATTAGTCCTCTCCCCAACTGAAAAAATACATTTCAGCTTTCGCTTCACACTACTGCCTTCAGAAGATATATGTGACAATAGTAAAGAAAGCGCGGACGGCACCATATATAATATATCTATATCATGATCATCAATTATTTCTAGTAATCTATTTGGATCACTAAGGGTTTTTTTATCGTATAGTACGAGACTACCACCAGAAGATAGAGGTAAAAATGTTTGCCTTACCGATGGATCAAAAAATGACTGTACAAAGTATAAGCTAGAGGTTTCTGCGTTATAATTTTCTCTATCTTCGCTATGCTTCAGTGTATAGCACTCATGACTTGCCACAACTCCCTTAGGCTTCCCTGTTGAGCCAGAAGTGTATATTATATAAGCTGGATCTTTCTGATCAATATCTGCGAGTATATTTTTTCCTGAACATTCATCTAATCTAGAAATAAGATCAAGATCGTCAATAACGATCATCTTATTTCTATCATATATGCTCTCTAGCTTCTCTAAATTATTTTTTTTTGTTATAAGAAGGGAAATATCTCCATCTTTAGATATATATTTCAATCGTTCTTTTGGAGAGTTTGGATCTAAAGATAAGTAAGCTGCACCAGACTTAAGGATAGCAATAGTAAATGCTATCATATCAAAGGAACAATCTTCATAAAAAGCGACTATATCGCCAGGTTTTATATCCCGACCATACGTCAAATGAAACTGTTCTTGGATAAGATGTCCAATTTTATTTGCTCTTTCATTTAGTTCCTGATAAGTCATTTCTCCACTACCAGAAACTAACGCTATGTTTTCAGGGTTGATTTTAGCTTGATATTCAAACAGACTATGTATCATATTAATTCATCACCAAATATTACTTATTAAATAAAGGGTCATAGAGCTTTAAAACTCTAAGGCTGAAGATTTTGGGCTTACTAAAGAATTGTTGATTTAATGAACACGATGTTGATGTTTATTCGATTGTAAGAAGTGAGCGTCTATTCCTTATTACCCGGTGGCGTACTGGTTCTATTTATTATATTTAGCATAGATCCAGACTTTTTATGATCATCATTTAAAACTTAGTCAAGACACAGTATTTTTAGCTTTACAAACCTAGAAACCACACTCGACATGAGATTTAATAAAATCAAGGGTATTCCTAAATTTGTCGTGATTATTACTATTATGAGTGCTTTATATAACTCAACGACCTTATACCCTATGATTAATCTTTCAATATGTGTTTTTTTTAACACCATAACAATGGTGAGCTATTTCACATTTATGTATTCATCTGAATACTAAGATAGGAAAGACTGTAACAATTAAGCTCTTCTACTCTAAAGGTAGCTTAGGGATAGATAGAGTCCATATATTTAAGTTCATCTATAAGCAACCCACACTATACGCACATAAACGCAGTGCGCATTATAGATATACTTATCAATACATTTAACTTTTAATATTGTAATGTGTGTTTCCAAATTTGGTAAACCAAAGAGTGTCTAGATAATAGAAATTAGAAACTTGATTTTTTCTATTTACTCTGGAATTAACATGGAATCCACTGCTGAAATTTCGATACGAAGAAGAGAGAATAATCAAGTTACTACAACTACGAAATAAAGCTGATCAATGACTAAACATGTATATAAAGCAAGCGAAAATACCGTAGGGTAGATACCTCGAGGTTAGGTATTTAATGGTTTTTTTAGTGGTGAATAAAAAGAAACAGTGATTAAAACTGACGTTTTCTGATGAATGAATCTCCGTTATCTCGGCTACAATCTGACATTTCGACTCCACAGTTCGTATATGAAGCGTGAAAGCCCTGCGTTAAAGAATAAGTTGTCGATATGTAGACACAAATATCAGGACTATAAGATATTGATTGAGCCCTACTAACAAAGTGGGGTATCACACCAGGGCTACCGCATGAATATTTTTTTGAGCAAAAAAGGATCGAGTTGACGATCACTTTTACCTGTGATCATATACTTACTTTTTAACAGTCACTCTAATGAACTTGGAACAATTCGATGATATTACCGACCCTAGACCTGTCTCTTGATCAGATCTTATAGCGCTTCTCCAGCCTCAACCATCGCTTTAGCTAAAGATAACCTTTTACTTGAGCTTGAAGCTCGTCCCAGCCTTCCCACATAGTCGTCCAGCTTGCCATCCAGGGCTACCGCATTAATATTTTTTGAGCAAAAAGGATCAGGTTGACGATCACTTTTACCTGTGATCATATACTTACTTTTTAACGGTCACTCTAATGAACTTGGAACAATTCGCTGCTCAATTCGATGATATTACCGACCCTAGGCAGTCAGCGAAAGTCACTTACCCACTGTTTGATATTCTCTTTACTACTCTTTGCTCAATGATTGCTGGAGCAAAGGGATGGCACGAAATACGACTCTATACAATCGGACATCTTGACTGGTTCCATCGTCACGACATTTTCCTAGAAGGCGTCCCCATTGAAGATACGTTCACTCGTGTTTTCGCTAAAATCTGTCCGAATGAGTTTCGCAAGAACTTTATTGGGTGGATGTCTCAGGTAAACAAAATTACCGCGGGAGAGCTGATATCGATTGATGGAAAAACACTGAGGCACTCCTATCAACGAGACGATAAAGCCAGTGCGATACACGTGATTAATGCATTTGCCTGTAAAAACAAGCTTGTGCTCGGTCAGCTAAAAACCGATAAAAAATCAAATGAGATCACGGGCATTCCAGAGCTGATTCGATTACTTGATATTAAAGGGGCTTTGGTTTCAATGGACGCAATGGGCTGTCAAACAGAGATTGCTGAACTCATTGTCGAAAAGAAAGCAGACTACCTTTTAGCCGTTAAAGGTAACCAAGGGACACTATCAAAAGCGATTCAATTGGCGTTTAAGTATGTGACGGCAGAGTATTTAAAAGAGCACCCGTTGGACGTATCGCAAGGGCACGGTCGAGTGGAAGCTCGTGGCTACTATACCTTGGATGCCAATGCTCTCGACGGTGACTTTTCAAGATGGGCAGAACTCAAAACGCTCGGTATGTCACTGGGCTATCGTTTAGAAAAAGGGAAGCAACCCCAGCTTGAACAACGTTATTACATCAGTTCCTCAGAATTAGATGATAAACAGCTTGGTCAGGCAGTTCGAGGGCATTGGGCGATTGAAAATAGTCTTCATTGGGTTTTGGATGTGACGATGTCGGAAGATGCTTGCCGGATTCATAAAGATCATTCAGCAGAAAACCTAGCGGTAGTACGGCAAGCTGCGTTGAATATGTTGCGCAAGGAAAAAAGCAAACTGAGTATCGCGAGTAAACAAAAGATGTGTTGGATGAAAATGACATCACTAGAAGACGTATTAGTGGCAGGTTTTTCTGGTTAAATAGTGATCATGCGGTAGCCCTGGCACTAATCCCCCTCTTTATATACAGCAAAACAAAATCCTCACCTCGATGAGGCTTTTGTTTTTTAGACGGATCAACTCTAACGGTATTCGCCCATTCGCAACCCCGATAGCCAAGTACCAAACGCTGCTATTCTGACCCAATGGTGAAGTGATATTGATAGTTTGATCAGAAAAATCATCGATACTAATATAGAATAATTACCCAAATCTTTAGATGTCACCCCCCTCTTAAATCACAGAAATAATAAACCATAAACCAACGAAAAACTAACAACAACCACCAGTGATTAAAAAATTACCAGTACAATAATCCTGCACAATGTGCTTTAAACAGTAGATATACCTAGGCACTAATGACTAAAAAACAAAGGTAAACCTCTCAGTTTCATACAAACAAAAAACCAACAACAACCAAAAATGAACAATAATATTTACTTTTTGTTATTTCATGTTCTGTTCAGGAATGCTAGTTTTCCTGGCCAATTGGTACATGGCTCTGACATTTAGCCACTCAATTTAAAAAAATAACACACGTACCAAGCAAATTGACTTAACACAACATTGCACAGGAAACTCTTTATGTCCGACTTGAACGTATTCAAGCAGCCAAAACCCTTTTATTTGATCTTCTCGATCGAATTCTGGGAGCGCTTTGGCTTTTATGGTATGCAGGCAATCCTGACTGTTTACCTTGTACAAATCCTCGGAATGAAAGAATCGACTTCATTCGTATTGTTTGGTGCTTTCAACGCTCTTGTCTATGGCTATGTTGCTGCTGGTGGCTGGATCGGTGATAAGATTCTCGGCACCAAACGAACTATCATGCTCGGCGCGGCCGTTCTTGCTCTTGGTTACGTTCTACTCGGCTACTCTACCGCCAACTCACATGGCTCTACATCCATCATTTACATTGCAATGGGCGTAATTGCGGTCGGTAACGGTCTATTTAAGGCTAATCCTTCAAGCTTGCTAGCAAAAGTCTACGATGAGAACGACTCTCGCCTAGACGGCGCATTCACTATGTACTACATGGCCGTAAACATGGGTTCTTTCATATCAATGATCCTAACACCTATCGTTGCCGCTAAAATGGGTTACGGCCTTGCGTTTGGCGTAAGTGCAGTTGGCTTGGCAATTACTGTTGTTAACTTTATCTTCTGCCAACACATCCTAAAAGGTGTAGGTTCACCTGCAGATTCTAAGAAAGTGAATAAAACCAGCCTGCTACTTGTTGTCGCTGGTACTGTCGCCGTTAGCTTCCTAAGTGCTTATCTTCTTCAACACCTTTCTATTGCACACAGTCTGCTTGTTGTTGCTGGTATTGCAATCGTTGCTCTTTACATGAAAGACGCTTTCTCTATCACTGGTGTTGAGCGAGCGAAAATGCTGGTTGCTTTCGTGCTAATGCTGCAAGGTATCGTATTCTTCGTACTTTACTTCCAAATGCCAACGTCACTAAACTTCTTTGCTATTCACAGTGTTTCTCACGACGTATTCGGTATCGCAGTTGAACCAGAGCAGTTCCAAGCGCTGAACCCAATGTGGATCATGCTGGCAAGCCCGCTTCTAGCGATGCTCTACGGCAAGCTAGGTGACAAACTGTCTATGCCATTCAAATTTGCAATCGGTATGGCGCTATGTGCGACTTCATTCTTAGTTCTTCAATGGAGCACACAGTACGGTAATGCTAACGGCATCGTAGATTCTAACTGGTTGGTAGCAAGCTACGCATTCCAGTCTATCGGTGAATTGCTTGTATCTGGCCTAGGCCTAGCCATGGTGGCTCAGCTTGTTCCTCAACGTATGATGGGCTTTGCTATGGGTATGTGGTTCCTAACTTCAGCGACTGCTTCTGTACTAGCAGGCTGGATTGCAAGCCTAACAGCGGCACCAAAAAACATTACCAACCCACACGAGATCCTAAGCACTTATGGTCACGTATTTGGTCAAATTGGTTGGGCTACAGCGGCTATCGCAGTAGTGACTTTCGTCATCGCACCAAAACTAACTAAAATCTGCCAAGCTAAATCTGGTAACGAAGCGACTTTAGCTAAAAGCGCAGCGTAATAACTGAGTTAATACCTAATTCGAAAACCGCAGCCTTTGGGTTGCGGTTTTTTTGTATTTTGAATTCGTACTCCGTTCCTCAGTATCAGCCTACCCCTAGAGAAGTATTACTACTCTGAATTACATAACCATAGATTCGCTCACATGAGCTCCGTCCTCTCGGCACAAAGAATAGATGGGTTAGGGGTTAGGTTACGTCGACCTCGCTATCCAAGCTCTCAGCGGGCTTCTCAGAGAACGTTTGATTTGATTTCGATGGGTTTCATTTCTTACCGCTCAGGCCAATCATTTCTATTTCATCAGCACTTTTAATCATTGATTAAATGCGAAGAATAAAAACAAACACATCATAAACCGATCAATACTACGCAAAATTCATCAACAACCCAGTCAAAAACTGGACAAATAACCATCAATAGACTACCAACGCAAACGATTCAACGTCACAAAACAATTAACCAACCATTCTCAATGCGCTCAAAACAATCGACTGGTCAGTAGCATTAAGCCACGTCCAAATACCACCCAAACAACTAACAAATGGTATAAATAACCACAACTTAACGAGTTATTTTTTAACAATTAACCACAAGATAACCTCACAACACACCTTGCAACAATCAAAAATGAATAGTTACATTTCTTTTTTGTTATTTCATGTTCTGTTCAGGAATGCTAATTTTCTTGGCTAATTGGTGCACTGTTCTTACATTAAACAAATTATTCCAAAAGTAATGGACGCACCAAGCAAACATAATTAAACACAACATTATTAATATTACACAGGGAATCTCTATGTCCGACTTGAACGTATTCAAGCAGCCAAAACCCTTTTATCTAATTTTCTCTATCGAATTCTGGGAACGTTTTGGCTTCTATGGTATGCAGGTAATTTTGACTGTTTACCTCGTACAAATCCTTGGTATGAGTGAATCCGTTTCATTCGTATTGTTTGGAGCTTTCAACGCACTTGTCTACGGATACACAGCTGCTGGGGGGTGGATTGGAGATAAAGTACTCGGTACCAAACGTACTATTACGTTAGGGGCTATAACGCTTGCTATAGGTTACGTATTACTTGGCTTATCCACTGCTGGCGCACACCATTCAACTTCAATCATCTATATTGCCATGAGTGTGATTGCCGTTGGTAACGGGCTATTTAAAGCTAACCCTTCTAGCCTACTAGCCAAAGCTTATGATGAAAACGATCCTCGCCTTGATGGTGCATTTACTATGTACTACATGGCAGTAAATATGGGTTCTTTCATCTCAATGATCCTAACACCTATCGTTGCCGCTAAAATGGGCTACGGCCTTGCGTTTGGAGTAAGTGCAGTTGGCTTGGCAATTACTATTGTTAACTTTATCTTCTGCCAACGCATCCTAAAAGGTCTCGGATCCCCTGCAGATTCCAAAAAACTAAACATGACTAAGTTCGCAGCAGTTATCGCAGGCAGTGTGGCTATGTGCTTCGTCAGCGCATACCTACTGCAACACCTATCTGTCGCTCACATAATGCTAGCAATCGCAGGTCTTGTCATTGTTGGGTTGTACATGAAAGATGCTTTCTCTTTGTCTGGTGTAGAGCGTTCTAAAATGTTGGTTGCCTTCGTGCTGATGCTACAAGGTGTTGTATTCTTTGTTCTTTACTTCCAAATGCCAACCTCACTTAACTTCTTCGCTATCCACAGTGTTACTCACGATGTGTTTGGCATCGCCGTTGAACCAGAACAGTTCCAAGCATTGAACCCAATGTGGATTATGCTAGCAAGCCCGCTTCTAGCGATGATTTACGGTAAGCTAGGTGAAAAACTGTCTATGCCATTCAAATTCGCAATCGGCATGGTGCTATGCGCTATATCTTTCCTAGTTCTGCAGTGGAGTACGCACTTCGGTAACACAAATGGTGTTGTAAACTCAGACTGGTTAGTGGCGAGCTACGCATTCCAATCTATCGGTGAGCTATTAGTCTCTGGTCTAGGTCTAGCCATGGTTGCACAGCTTGTACCTCAACGTATGATGGGCTTTGCTATGGGTCTATGGTTCCTGACTACCGCAACTGCTTCTGTATTAGCTGGTTGGGTTGCAGGCCTAACAGCAGCTCCAAAAAACATTACCGATCCTCAGCAAATCTTGCACACTTATGGACACGTATTTGGTCAAATTGGTTGGGCAACAGCAGCAATCGCCGTTGTTACTTTCATCATCGCACCTAAGCTAACTAAAATCTGCCAAGCAAAATCTGGCGACGAAGTTACTCTTACGAAAAGCGCTGCATAATTAGCATTGCGTTAGTACATTACTTTAATAAAAAAAACCGCAGCTTAATCGCTGCGGTTTTTTATTTTAGAACCTAGTGCCCTGCTAGCGATGCTCACCAACTAGAGAAGCCATCATCTCGATATGCTCGTCATCATCATTCAAGCAAGGAATGTAATTAAACGCCTCGCCTCCAAGCTCCATAAATTGGTGCTGATACTGCTCAGATAACTCTTCTAGCGTTTCCAAACAATCCACTGAAAATGCAGGGGCAATAACATCTAAGTTCTTCACACCAAGTCCTGCTACGTTTTTGAGCACATCTTCAGTGTAGGGTTGTAACCACTCCTCTCTGCCAAAACGTGATTGATACGCTAAGCCAATTTGGCTTTCGTTCAGTTCCAGTTCTTGAGCTAGTAAGCGAGTCGTTTCTTCACAGTGTTGTGGATACACATCCCCGTTTTGGGCAAAGCGCAGCGGTATGCCATGATATGAGCACAGTAAATAATCGCCGCGACCCGTTTTTTGCCAAGAGCGCCGCACTGAGGCCGCCAACGCTTTAATGTAGCCCGTATGATTGTAGTAGTCGCGAATAAATCGATAATAGGGAACCACCGGTAATTTCTGGAATGAGCCGAACAAGGCATCTGAAACCGCGGCGGTAGTGGTATTGGAATACTGAGGGTATAACGGTAATACAACAAGCTGATCGGCTCCTCGTCTAATAAGCTGCTCTACGCCACTGTGCAAGCTCGGACTTCCATAGGTCATCCCTAGTTCCACTGGCACTCCTAATCGCGCTTCTAGCTTGCTAGCTTGACGTTTTGAGTGCACCATCAGTGGAGAGCCTTCCTCCATCCATACGCTTTGATAAAGTTTGGCGACTTTTGGTGATCGCACAGGCAAAATCACGCCATGCAAAATTGGGTACCATAACCAAGGAGTCATATCGACCACACGTTTGTCATGAAGAAACTGGCTCAGAAATCGTTTGATATCGGATGTGTTCGGCGAATCGGGAGTACCAAGATTTACCAGCAGCACGCCCAGCTTTATGTTTTGTTCCATAATATCCCAACATCTGTTGACTGAAGTTCAATGGCCGATTTTGTTTCAAGTGGCTCACCAGCCAATTTGCTTCATACTCAATAAGCAGCACGATAAGCGAAATACCAAGACGAAAAAAAACGGCCTTAATAGGCCGTTTTAATATAACAAATTTTGTCAGCTACTTAGAGCATTAAGACAAAGCACTTTCGATATCAGCGCTAACTTCTACAACTTGCTTAGTACCATCGAATTTAAGGTACTTGGTGTTGCCCGCCTCTGCTTCCTTACCATAGTAAGAAATTAAAGGTGCAGTTTGGTCGTGGTAGACACCTAAGCGTGCACGTACCGTTTCTTCTTTGTCGTCATCACGAACAACAAGATCTTCACCGGTCACGTCGTCTTTACCTTCCACTTTCGGTGGGTTGTAAATCGCGTGATAAGTACGACCAGATGCTAAGTGCGCACGACGGCCAGCCATGCGTTCCACAATCACATCATCTGCAACGTCAAACTCAATTACGTAATCAACATTCACACCCATTTCTTTTAAGCCATCGGCTTGAGGAATTGTGCGTGGGAAACCATCGAGCAAAAAGCCTTTCTCACAATCGCTCTGCGCGATACGCTCTTTGATTAGACCTAGGATGATTCCATCAGAAACTAGCTGACCAGCATCGATAACCGCCTTGGCTTGTTTACCAAGCTCAGTACCGGCTTTGATAGCAGCACGTAGCATGTCACCAGTGGAGATTTGTGGAATACCATATTTCTCCATGATGAATTGAGCTTGAGTGCCTTTACCTGCACCTGGAGCACCTAGAAGAATGATGCGCATGTTTAATCCTCTTTAGAAATTTATGTTTGGTCTCGATTGCCAAGCTAGAGTATCTACTCAAAAATCGACACAACGAAAAATAGTCTAAGTGTTACCAAACGGAGCAAAGTCCGCCTGATTCATTACGTATAGCCGGAGATTGTAACATATATTTACCATTGGAGGGTGGCAATCATAATGTGATTTATCTCTAACCTTCACTTTCGATACAAGAAAAGCCCGCAAAGCGAGCTTTTCTTAAAAAGATGTATCAGCAAAACTTAGTGAGAGATTTGGCCCAATAGTGAGTTAATCGCGCCTAAAAATTGAGACGGATCTTCCATCGAACCACGCTCAGCCAGCATTGCTTGACCTAGTAGCGCTTCAACCCAACGGCCAAAGGCTTCTTCGTCCGCTTCATCCGCCATGCGTTTTACAAGTGCATGCTCAGGGTTGATTTCAAAGATGTAGTTTACTTGTGGCGCTTCTTGGCCCGCTGCTTCAAGCAGTTTCGCCATTTGGGTGCCCATTTCGTTGTCATCAGTCACGACAACAGCCGGAGTGCTCGCCAGTTTGAACGTAGTACGGACTTCTTTCACTCGGTCGCCCAAGTATTCTTTCGTACGCTCAACAACTGTTTTGAACTCTTCTTCAGTTTCTTTGTGTTTCTCTTTTTCCGCTTCATCTTCAAACTTGCTTAAATCTAAGCCCGCTTTAGTGATTGATTGGAATTTCTTACCATCAAATTCAGTCAGGTAGTTCATCAACCACTCATCGATGCGGTCATACATCAAGACAACTTCAATGCCTTTTGCTTTGAATTGCTCCAAGTGTGGGCTATTTTTAGCGGCGGCGTAGCTATCTGCTGTTAGGTAGTAGATTGTGTCTTGCTCTTCTTTCATTCGCTCAACGTAAGCGGCAAGGCCAACGGTTTGGTCAGAAGAATCGATCTCCGTTGATGAGAAACG
The DNA here is from genome assembly GCF_050337555.1 of Vibrio profundum. Taxonomy (NCBI): domain Bacteria; kingdom Pseudomonadati; phylum Pseudomonadota; class Gammaproteobacteria; order Vibrionales; family Vibrionaceae; genus Vibrio; species Vibrio profundum. The sequence continues at coordinate 141,057 of NZ_JAKJTA010000003.1, read as the reverse complement.
TAGCAAGCTAGCAACTTTTTCTTTGTTAGAGAAATCTTCAGCAGGGCCTTCTTTCAACACCATGCCAAACTCTTTCCAGAAGCCTAGATATTTCTCGTCATCATTCTTAGCCATGCGCTCTAGCATAGTAAGTACACGCTTAGTACAAGCACCGCGTAGCGACTGAGTTACCTTGTTGTCTTGCAGAATTTCACGAGATACGTTCAACGGTAGATCGTTTGAATCAATCAAGCCTTTAACAAAACGTAGGTATGAAGGCATGAACTGCTCTGCATCGTCCATAATGAATACACGTTGAACATACAGTTTTAGACCAGATTTATGGTCGCGGTTCATCATGTCCCACGGAGCTTTAGCTGGGATGTACAACAAGCTGGTGTAATCGTTTTTACCCTCAACTCGATTGTGGCTCCATACAAGTGGCTCAGCATAATCGTGTGAAACATGCTTATAGAACTCTTGGTACTCTTCGTCTTTGATATCTGACTTGTTACGAGTCCAAAGTGCTTGAGCTTTGTTGATTTGCTCCCACTTAGTCTCTTCCGTTTCGTTACCTTCCTCATCTTTTACTTTAGTTAGGATAGAAACAGGAATGCCGATATGGTCAGAGTACTTGCTGATCACTTCACGTAGGCGCCATTCATTTAAGAACTCTTTGCCTTCTTCACGCATATGAAGAACGATATCAGTACCACGAGATTCTTTCGTGGTGTCTTCGATGGTGTAGTCACCTTCGCCAGCTGAATGCCATTGCACCGCTTGATCGGTCGCAAGACCTGCAGCGCGAGTGCGTACTGTCACGGCATCTGCAACGATAAAGGCTGAGTAGAAACCCACACCAAATTGACCAATCAGTTGTGAATCTTTGCTTTGGTCATCAGATAGCTTAGAGAAAAAGTCCGCTGTACCTGATTTAGCAATCGTACCAAGATGCTCAATCACATCTTCGCGGCTCATACCTGTACCATTGTCAGAAATTGTCAGCGTGTTTGCTTCTGAGTCGAATGACAATTTCACACCTAGATCGGCATCACCTTGGTATAGATCAGCATTCGATAACGCTTGGAAACGTAATTTATCTGATGCATCAGATGCGTTAGAAATTAACTCACGTAAAAAGATCTCTTTGTTTGAGTACAAAGAGTGAATCATAAGATGAAGTAGTTGTTTAACTTCAGACTGAAACCCACGGGTCTCTTTATTCATCGTTGCTGTTTCGCTCATATTAACTCCGTTACATCTGCTAAATGTGTACGCACTTCTTCATTTTGCGTCCACTTGACCGTGCTTTGATTGTAAAGATGAGGGGCAGATACATAAATTCAAGGTCGATATGCATAAAAACGATGTTTTTTTTATTTATTTTTATTATTCTTGGCATTCAAAATACATCAAACAATCTAAAATTGGATGTTTGTGTGCTTGGTAGGGATACTGAGACGAGTTTTGGCTAGACGACATTCTAAGTAGAAGAAGAATTCCATGAGCAATATTGGTACTAAATTTATTCTCGATCATCGTTTTACTTTTGATCCAAACTGCAATTCGCTTGTCGATCAAACCAGCGATACTGAAACCGTTCGACTAGGCAGTAACGAAAGCCGTATTCTGTTGCTGCTCTCTGAGCGGCCGAATGAAGTCATATCACGAAATGAATTGCATGAATTTGTATGGCGAGAACAAGGCTTTGAGGTCGATGACTCAAGTCTAACGCAAGCGATTTCAACGCTACGTAAAATGCTGAGAGACTCAACCAAATCGCCGATTTTTGTTAAAACGGTCCCAAAACGTGGTTACCAACTTATTTGTAACGTTGAGCGAGCCACTCCACTACTGGCCAATGATACGCCAGTATTGCCTGAAGGCTGCGACCTCGCCGAACTCTCAGCGAGCACGGAGCACGAACCACCCGCTGGCGTATCACAATCAGAGCCCCCTCCAGCCAACGATATTCCGACACAGCACGCAGCAGTAGCCCCGGCCAATTCTAGCTTAGCTGGCTATCTGATGCTGCTGCTGGCCATCTTGTTACCTGTGGGCGTTTACCTGTTTGCCAACCCGACAGACACTAAGTTCAGCCAATTACTGACTGTTAACCAAATTCCTGTCATGGCATTGGCTGACCACCCTTCCATTAAACAATGGCTACCATCGATTAAAGTGTGTGTCACCAAGTATACTGAACAGCACCAAGGTGCCGAATCGCCAATCAAAGTCATTGCCACAGGTAGTCAAGACAATGAGCTGTTTCTCAATTACATTCATTCACTAAGTCACTCGAATGAAAATGTTACCGTTCGCATCTACGCCAACCAAGAAAACCTTGCCAAAATATGCAAATAAGGAACACGTCGACAATGAATAAGAAGATAGCATCGGTTTTGTTGGTGATTTCAGCTCTGTTTAGTAGCTGGCTGTATTGGGGCAGCAACCTGAAAATCGAACAAGTGCTAACGTCTCGTGAGTGGCAGTCTAAAATGACGACCCTAATCGACACTCAACTGGTCGAGAGGATGGTTGGCCCACTAAAAGAAGGCGCACTTGTTTCCAACGTAAAATACTTGCCCAATGGCACCTACATTCGCTCATCCATCGTACGTCTATACTCCGATAAACATGGGCACAGGCAAGTGACCGACGTCATCAATGTCTCGGAATCGGGTAAATGGAGCATCAGTGACAACTATTTGATTGTTTCTCCAACGAGCTTTAAAGATGTCTCTTCGGCACAATCTCAAACGTTCACGTCAAAGCAACTTAATTTAATTACCAAGCTAATACGTATGGATGCACAACAAAGTCGACGCATTGATATCGTGAACGAAAATACGTTACTGCTCACCAGCTTAGGTCACGGTTCTACTCTGCTAACCACGTATTAAGTGATGCCTCGGTTGAGGCATACCAAAACCACCAAAGGTGCAGGTAATCACTCGAGTAAGTGGCTGAAAAACTTAAGCAATAAGTTAATGAGTTGGTAGGGCGGCGCTATGTTGCCCTACCTCAATGAGACTAACAGGTGCTATATGGACAAAGCTACAATCTCGATTTATTACTGTCGCCAGTGCAATTGGATGCTGCGCTCAACGTGGCTAACTCAAGAGTTATTGCATACATTTTCAGACGATATTAACTCAATCAATTTGCACCCCGACACTGGTGGGCGATTTGAAATAGTGTGTAATGGCGAAAGTATCTGGGAAAGGAAGCGCGATGGCGGATTTCCCGAAGCAAAACAACTCAAACAAAGAGTACGAGATGTTATCGCCCCTGAGCGCTCTCTTGGCCATGTCGATAAAGCTTAACTCAGCGAGACTAACTCAAGCTCTATCGACAGAAAATTTTAGCTTCTTGCCATACCGTTGAGCACGATGTTGTTGTAACTAACCATACCTATGATCTCACCATCTTCGACCACAGGCGCTTGGCTGATGCTAAAGCGTTCAAATAACCTTGCGCAATATTTCACATTCATATCTGGGTTCACGGAGAGCGCGGGTTTCGTCATTATTTCATAAATGTTGACTCTCTCGGCAGAGCGATTATTGGCAAGGACGTCTTTGGCGATATCATTCATAAGCACAATGCCATATTCGTCCTCTCGGTGCCGCTTGGCCACAATCATCACCTTCACTTCATTTTTGCGGGCCAACATAATGCTATCTTGCACCGTCGTTAATCCATCGACTATCACGTAAGAGTTGACCATGACATCTCGCACCCATACCTTCCTTGGTTCGCTCATAGATTGTCCTCTACTATCTTGCTTAATTGCTCAACTTGATGGGCGACTCCAACCGCATCTTCGACATCAATCTGCACAGCAATCCCTTGGCCCGATGATTGATCGAATTCCCCCACCTCACTAATTCGCTCCAATATATGTCGAGCGAGGTGCTCCTCAACCACAAAAAGGGCGACATCTTTTTGTACCTCCAGAGTTAGCCCCAAAAACGTCCGCTTTTCTTTCAATCCCTGGCCACGAGCGTGATTGATCACGGTCGCTCCAGTAGCCCCTGCTTCGCGAGCAGCATCCAGCACTTGCTCGGTTTTACTTTCTTCGACAAATGCCACAATCAACTTAAAACGCATGCTTACACCCTCCTTGTCACTACTCTTTTCTTCCATTTAGCCAACGCGTAATTTGCGCATACCCTAGCACTGACATCATTGGAAACAAGCTAGCAAACGCAATCAAACCAAAGCCATCAATCACAGGGTTTCTCCCAGGAACCGTGGAAGCTAACCCCAACCCCAGAGCCGCGACTAAAGGAACAGTAACGGTTGACGTTGTTACCCCACCCGAATCGTAGGCGAGTGGAACAATCATCGACGGCGCGTAGAAGGTCTGTACGATCACCACCAAATACCCGAAGATAATGTAGTAATGAATAGGATCTCCCACGACAATTCGATAGCTCCCCAGCGCGATACCAAATGCCACACCAAACGCCACCGCAATCCTAAGGCCATTCACGCTAATACTGCCCCCAGAGACTTCATTGGCCTTGATGGCCACCGCAAGTAACGATGGTTCCGCCACCGTGGTGCTGAAGCCGATTAAAAAAGCAAATAAATACACCCAGTAATAGTCTTGCCAGCTGAGCACCAATCCATGGCTCCACTTTACGGCTTGCAAAAATTCAGGTGCGGTCAGCTGTTGAGCCATGGTCTTGCCCAGTGGAAATAACGCAAGTTCCAAGCCCATCAAAAAAAGTGATAAGCCCACCAGCACATAAACAAAGCCTAAAATTACCGTAGTAAAATTGGTGATAGGTCGCCTCAGAACGGCAAATTGAAAGCCGAAAATGATGACCGTAATCGGGATAACATCCCCGACAGTACTAACAAAAGTATCGATAATTTGACTGGCGGCTATCATGACACAATCATTCCGTAGACCATGACGAATATCACCGGCAATAAAGACGCAAACGCGATCAGGCCAAATCCATCAATCATAGGATTACGCCCCTTGATTGCAGACGCCAAACCGACTCCTAGTGCGGTCACCAATGGCACCGTAATGGTCGATGTCGTAACACCTCCAGAGTCATAAGCCACGCCAATAATGCTGTCGGGCGCGAACGCCGTTAAGATAACCACGCCAGCATAGCCACCAATGATCAGGTATTGAATTGGCCAGCCCTTTAAAATACGTATCACTCCTAACATAATGGCGATGCCCACTGACAACGCGACCGTATAGCGAAGCCCTTGAGCATATCTATCCATCTCGTCCGCGTTGTGAGGAATCACTCCACCTTCCGCCGCGACCTCAGCCGCCTCCTTTGCAACCGCCGTAAGAGCTGGCTCGGCAATCGTGGTGCCAAACCCTAAACAAAACGCGAAAATCAATAACCAGGTAACGCTACCTTTGCGTGCAAACGCGTGAGCCATCGACTCCCCGATCGGGAATAGCCCCATCTCCAACCCGTATACAAATATTGTCAGACCGAATACGACAAGGCATAAACCGACTAATATAGACGCTAAGTTTGGCAATGGATTTTGCAGCACCACTAGTTGGAAAAAAGCAATGACCAAAATGATAGGCGACAGATCGCGCACACTCGAATACAAGGATTTCATCAGGGTCGTCAGTGCTTCCATCCTAGCTCCATAGTGGCGAAATGAGGAGGGTATAATATTGGGGTCGGCAATATGACTTTTTAAGTCCGTTTTTCTCGCTACAAGCCCTACCCTAGAAAGTAAGTATATATTTCAAGATAGACGATATTTTCCGGCTCGCCCGTCTGGAAGCCAAACTTGGCGACATCACTCCATCTCTTACCCATTACCTCGTGCGTCTAAAGTGCTTTCCTCTAGCCCCTCAAACTCTTGTCACCACAGTGATCTCATCACTGAAATACGCACCCGATAAGGGTTAGGTATATACTGATTACAACAATGGAAGGATTAGTGATGAAAATATTAGTAACGGGTGGTAGCGGCTTTATCGGCCAAGAGCTCCTGAAGCATCTAGCCACTCATCAGCTAGTGCTGTTAACACGCAATGTCGTACGGGCTCGTTCGGCTCTAAAACATATTGCGCAAACTAATATTAGTTACATCACTACCCTGTCTGACCTACACGACCTCAATTGTTTTGACGCGGTCATTAACCTCGCGGGCGAGCCCATCATTGATAAACGTTGGACTACCAAACAAAAACAAGTCCTTTGTGATAGTCGATGGACGATCACTGAACGACTCGTCGAGCTCATACATGCTAGCACTGAGCCGCCCGGCACCTTCCTTAGCGGATCGGCGGTTGGCTATTATGGTTGCCAGTTCGACCAACCATTTGACGAAAACCTGCACGTCAACCAAGAACATTTCTCTCATCGTTTGTGCAGTGAATGGGAACACATCGCCATGAGAGCGCGAACGCCAGACATCCGAGTCTGTTTGCTACGTACTGGCATCGTACTAAAGGCAGACGGCGGGGCATTAGGTAAAATGTTACTACCTTTTAAATTTGGACTCGGAGGAAAGATAGGAACGGGGACGCAATATATGCCTTGGATTCACATGCAGGATATGGTGCGGGGCATTCTTTATCTACTAAAAACCCCGCACGCTCATGGCACTTTTAACCTCTGCGCGCCTCACCCCGTCACCAATGACGATTTTAGTTGCACCCTTGCGAAATGCGTCAAGCGGCCATGTCTTATGACAACACCCACTTGGCTAATCAAATTAGCAATGGGCGAGCGCTCACAGTTATTACTCGACAGCGTAAGAGCTAAGCCCAAGCGCCTCACTGAATTAGGGTTTGAGTTCAACTTCTCTCGATTAGAGCCTGCATTAAAAAACCTTTTACACTTATCCCAATAATCCTTTACCCTCTATATTTCATACTATTACGAATGGTTCGCCCATGAAAAAAGCCATCCTCATAACTGGATGTTCAACTGGTATCGGTTACACGTGCGCACACGCCCTTCACCAACGGGGTTACCAAGTCATCGCCTCTTGCCGACAAGATACTGATGTAGAACGGCTACGTTCAGAAGGGCTGACATGCATTCAGCTCGACCTAAATGATCCCAGCAGTATCCAGCAAGCAACTGCGCTCGCTTTAGAACTTTGTGAAGGAAGTCTCTTTGCCGTCTTTAATAACGGTGCCTATGGACAACCGGGAGCACTAGAAGACTTGCCAACCGATGCGTTACGAGCCCAGTTTGAAAGCAATGTGTTTGGCTGGCATGAGCTAATTCGCCTTCTGTTACCAACTTTGCTGGCTCAACCAAAAGCCCGTATCGTCCAGAACAGTTCCGTACTCGGCTTTGCCGCGATGAAATATCGAGGTGCGTACAACGCGTCTAAATTTGCTATCGAAGGGTGGACAGATACACTGCGGCTTGAGCTATTTGATACCAATGTGGATATTAGTTTGCTGGAACCTGGACCAATTAATACCGAATTCCGTGCCAATGCATTACGCGCTTTTCAGCGTTGGATCAATATTAGCAGCAGCCGTCATAGCCATCATTATCAGCAGCAAGTTGATCGTTTGCAGGCCACCAGCTCCAATAATCGTTTTGTCTTACCACCGGAAGCGTGTATACCGCCTCTGCTCCACGCGCTAGAGTCGGATAACCCTAAGCATCGCTACCCCATCACCACCCCAACCAAGATCTTTGCGATCATGAAACGCCTATTACCCAGCAAGTGGCTTGATCCTATTTTACGGCGAGCGGCATAAAAAAGATCCTTGTCATTTTTGCGTCACATTGGAATGCAATTATCAAAGCTACGGCATTGCCGGCAACCACTGGTTTTTCAACCACTAGTTTTTAATGTTCCACAATCGGTGCGCAGTAAAATGACATTGACCCAATTAAATTGGCTAGGTGTGGGAGTAGCACTCATCCTCGTTGCTTTCACATAACAAAGCATCCAAAGAATCGGCACCACTTTCTCGTGGTGCTTTTTCATTTTTTTCCTTGATTTCAGGCGCTCGTGCCCTCATTTCTTAATTAACAAGAAAAGTAAGGGACACACCAATGCAATCACCCTATATCGTGGATTTAAATGAGCAAAACTTCCGCCAGACTTTAGAGAGTTCAATGCAGGCACCTGTATTAATTCACTTTTGGGCACCGATGAGTCCAGAAAGCTCTGATCTTATTCCAGAACTTCGTCAGCTCACCCAACAATACAACGGTATTTTCACCCTCGCGTTAGTCAACTGTGAAGAACAGCAAGCCATTGCCGCGCAATTTGGTATTCAAGCCTTACCGACCATCGCTTTGTTTGTAAAAGGCCAACCGGTTGACGGACTTGGCGGACCACAAACTCTGCCCAATGTGCAAGCAATGCTCAACAAACACCTGCCAAGCCAAGATGAAATAGCGTTCAAAAACGCTCAAGCTCTAATGGAAGAAGACAAGTTTTCAGAAGCCCTACAAGCTCTGCAAGCCCTACCAGAAGAAATGACGAAAAAAGGCGACGTAAAGTTAGCCACTGCAGACTGCCTATTAGAATGCAATCAATTTGAGCTTGCCAGTAAACTGCTAGACCACATCCCGCTTGAATATCAAGACAACTACTATAAAGGTTTGGTCGCAAAACTTGAGTTGCATGAGCAAGCAGCTAACAGCCCCGAAGTACAAGCATTGGAGCAAGCGTTAAAAACCGATCCGACGTGCGTACAAGCAGCCCACGATCTTGCGCTGCAATATCACCAAGTGAACCGAGACGAAGAGGCACTAGAATTAATCTGGTCATTTTTACGCACCGATCTTAATGCTCTTGACGGTGAACTTAAAAAAGCCTTTATGGATATTTTAACTGCCCTCGGTCAAGGCAGCGCGGTCGCCAGCAAATATCGTCGCCAACTTTACTCACTACTCTACTAAACTGAACGCTGGTAACTTGGATGAAGGTCATAATAAAATGACCTTCTTTTTTATGTTACTGAGCGCATAAAAACTTTGTTCCCTCCCCCATTTGTACGTAAAATACATTAGTACGTAAAATACATTAGTCACCCCCAGACTATCTGAAAAATACACACGAGGTCTGACCTCTTGATGAAGACAAAGTAATCGACTTAATAAGGATTATTTCTTTCTTACTAAGTGCCTACTGCCTTGCGACTTCCTCTGAGATCAGATCCTTCAGGTTAACTGGGTATACTCACATCTAGTTATATACACAACAGGGTATTCATCATGGATTCGTTAATTACTATTGGGGTATTTATTGTCGTCGTGATCGTCGTGGTTGCGTCGAGTGTTAAAACCGTTCCTCAGGGGAACAGTTGGACTGTAGAAAGATTTGGCCGCTTCATCAACACCCTTACGCCCGGATTGAATATCATCATTCCTTTCATCGACCGCATCGGGCAGAAAATCAATATGATGGAGCGGGTATTGGACATCCCAGCTCAAGAGGTCATCTCCAAAGATAATGCCAACGTCACCATAGACGCAGTCTGCTTTGTGCAGGTCATCGATGCAGCGAAAGCAGCCTATGAAGTCAATAATCTAGAAAATGCCATTCGTAACCTCACCCTAACGAATATGCGGACAGTACTCGGCTCAATGGAGCTCGATGAAATGCTTAGCCATCGAGATATGATCAATACCAAATTGCTGACCATTGTTGATGAAGCCACCAACACTTGGGGCGTCAAAGTCACTCGTATTGAGATTAAAGATGTGCAACCACCGGCTGACTTAACTGCAGCTATGAACGCGCAGATGAAGGCTGAGCGGAATAAGCGTGCCGAAGTATTAGAAGCGGAAGGGGTTCGACAAGCAGAAATCTTGCGTGCTGAGGGACAAAAACAGTCTGAGATTCTACGCGCTGAAGGTGAAAAACAAGCCGCTATACTCCAAGCCGAAGCAAGAGAACGTGCCGCTCAAGCAGAAGCCAAAGCAACCGAAATGGTATCCAACGCCATTGCCAATGGCGATATGAAGGCGGTCAATTACTTTATTGCCCAAAACTATACAGAAGCGCTGAAAACCATTGGGCAAGCTGAAAACGGCAAAATCATTATGCTACCATTAGAAGCATCAGGCTTAATGGGGTCAATTGCTGGCATTGCAGAAATGTTTAAGGCAAAAGACGTCAACAACGAATAGGTGCACGTCATGATCGAACTATTGGAACAAATGAATCATTGGCATTGGCTCACCTTTGGCTTTGCATTGCTTGCCTTAGAGATATTAGGTACCGCTGGCTACTTTCTTTGGCTAGGCATTTCCGCGCTGATTGTCGGCACTTTGTACGCTTTTGTTCCAATAGATTGGTCAACGCAGTGGATCATATTCGGTGTTTTGTCTTTAATCACCACTTGGTTATGGTGGAAAAAGCAATCCCAAAAAGATAACCAAGGCGATAGTGAGCGAGATTTAAACCAAAAACAAAAACAGCTGATCGGACAAACCACTGTATTAGACGAAGATCTCCCTCACGGAAAAGGTCGGATTCGAATCAGCGACAGCAGCTGGCCCGCTAAATGCGATGAACCATTGACTGCGGGCAGTAAAGTGCGTGTGATTGATGTGCAAGGTATCATGCTTATCGTCGAAAAAATCGACTAACATTCGATACCTAACTTGCCATGAGGCTGAATAATCAGCCTCATGAAGCGAAGTCATTTAAGGAGAGGCACTACGCCTCTTCTCTTTCGTTTAGAGCTTTAGTTCAGGTATTACGTTTAAAGAAGATCAATCAAGTCTTGCTCGCTGCGCACTTCTACCCCTAGATCTTGTGCTTTAGCCAGCTTCGAACCTGCCGCCTCTCCTGCAAACAAAATGTCGGTTTTTTTGGATACGCTGCCAGTAACTTTAGCGCCAAGCTTTTGTAAGGCTTCTTTCGCTTCCGTGCGAGATAATTGAGACAGTGAACCCGTTAATACCACCACTTTACCTAACAATGGCTGTGGCACATCGCCATTCGCTTCTTCTAATTCTGGCCAATGAATGCCCTGAACCAAGAGATCTTTGACGACAGCTTGATTGGTCGGCTGAGAGAAAAATGCCACAATATGACTCGCAACCACATCGCCAACATCTGACACTTCCACTAAGGCTTCTAGCGATGCCTTCTCAATCGCATCAAGCGTTTTAAAATGCTGAGCCAGATTACTTGCCGTTGCCTCACCCACTTCTCGAATGCCAAGTGAATACAAAAATCTTGGTAAAGTCGTTAACTTTGATTTGTTCAAAGCGCTAACCACATTTTGCGCCGATTTCGGCCCCATTCGCTCTAATACCGTTAGCACACCAGCTGAGAGTTTGAACAAGTCTGCGGGTGATTCAACCATTTCTCTATCAACGAGCTGCTCAATCACTTTCTCGCCAAGGCCATCGACATCTAGCGCTTTACGAGAAACAAAATGTTTCAGCGCTTCTTTACGCTGCGCTTGGCATAAAAAGCCTGCCGTGCAACGAGTGACCGCTTCACCTTCCATACGCTCCAATTCAGAATCGCAAACTGGGCAGCGAATTGGGAACTCGATTTCGGTCACTGACGCTTCACGTCTGTCTAGCACGACAGACACAATTTGCGGTATCACATCTCCGGCTCGGCGAATCACAACACTGTCGCCAATTTTTACGCCAAGACGGGCAATTTCATCGGCATTGTGTAACGTGGCATTGCTCACCGTCACCCCACCTACAAAAATCGGCTCCAGCTTCGCCACCGGCGTAACCGCACCGGTGCGACCAACTTGGAATTCTACGTCGTTGAGACGGGTGATTTCTTCTTGAGCTGGGAACTTATAAGCAATGGCCCAACGCGGCGCTCTCGCGACAAAACCAAGTCGCTCTTGCAACGCAATATCATCGACTTTAATGACAACACCATCAATTTCATACGCCAATTGATCGCGACGCTCAAGGATGTCTCGATAAAATGCTTTCACTTCATTCATGCTTGTCACTTGGCGCGTTTCTGGGCAAATAGGCAGTCCCCACTGCTTAATTTGTAAAAAACGCTCATAGTGACTGCTTGCCAGCTCCCCACCGTCAACCAAACCAACACTATAGGCATAAAAAGCCAACGGCCGGGTGGCGGTAATACGAGAGTCCAACTGACGTAAACTTCCTGCGGCAGCGTTGCGTGGGTTCACAAACACTTTGTCACCTTTCTTTTGCGCACTATCATTGAGCCGTTTAAAGCCTGCGACAGGCATAAAGACTTCGCCGCGAATTTCGAGCCGCGTTGGCCAGCCTTCACCTTGCAATTTAAGAGGAATGGCACTGATGGTACGCACATTATCGGTAATGTTCTCGCCAGTGTTACCATCGCCGCGGGTCGCGGCGCGGACTAACACACCCTCTTCATACAACAGACTCACGGCGAGACCATCAAGCTTTGGTTCACAGCAGAAGGCATCGACCTGAGCAATCGCTAACCGATCTTGCATTCGCTTATGAAAACTATCTAAATCACCATCGTCGAAAGCATTATCAAGCGACAGCATCGGCACTTCATGAGCCACGGACTCAAACCCATCCAATGGTTGTCCGCCGACACGCTGGCTCGGAGAATCGAGGGTCACTAACTCTGGGTGATCTTGTTCAATTGCCAATAGTTCGCGCATCAAACGATCGTATTCGGCATCTGGGACTTCTGGGCTATCCTCAACGTAATAACGAACAGCATGATAATGAAGCGTATCTTTCAACGCGTTCAGTTTTTCTAAAATGGTTTGAGACATAAGTAACTCTTGCAGTAAGTCGCATTAAAAAGGCCCCTTTCGGAGCCTTTACAATGTTTAATCAATTTTGGCCGAAGTAAATTCCTGAATTTGGCGACGATACGCAGCCAACCGATCAGGCGTCATGAGGTTGCGTTGATCATCTAACACGTTTCCACCAAGATCATCGGCAATCTGTTGCGCGATTTTTAGCATCAAATTAAAGTTTTGATCCGGTTCAGCGTAACAAGGTAGCGTCATGAAAAAAGAAATACCTTGCGTGGAAAACTGCGCGGGATCGCTGTGCGCTAACGTCCCGGGGTGCATAATATTGGCGACGCTAAACAGCACTTTACTCGTACCCGAGACTTCCACGCGGTAGTGGAAAATATCCATTTCACCATAGCTTAGCCCGTGTTGCTGCATGCTATCAAACAGCTTGGTGCCAATAAATGGGGCATTTCCCGCAGCATGTACGTTCAACACCAACACTTGCATCTCCAATTCTTCTGGCTCAGCACTCACACTCGGTTCCACCTGAGCTGGCTCATCCACAGAGTCTAGCGTAGCTTCCGGTTCGACCACAGAGGTAGGCGCTATGTCAGGCTGAGGAGTCACCACAGAAGCTTCTGTGGCTAAAAGCGTATCCTGCTCTTCTTGCGATTCTTGTAAGTTCACAGCGCTAGGTTCGGCATCAAAACCTGATTCCTCAGGCTCAGCACCACTGGGTACCATCGCCGGGAAATCATCAATAAGAGGATCCGGCATTCGGTCGTCACGGCTGAAGTCGGGTTCTTTTCTGTGCTTACGTTTGATTTCCCCACTCTCAACCAGATAATCATCTTCTGGCTCATCTAAGCTTTCTGTCTCTTGATCAACACGAAGCTTACCAAGAGGCTTATCTGCAAACTTAGACTTTCCTTCTCGTTTATTGGTCCAAAGACCATGGAAAAGCAGCGCGCCAATTGCTAACGCGCCAACAACAATGAGTACAAGTCGCAATTCCTGCATTATTTACTCTCAGCTAATTGTCTGTGGATGTATCCTAAATCCGCACTTTGCTTGCGCGTCTATAAACGTCATTAAGCGCTTTAGGTCTACTTTACCAAAACTTTTATATGTTTTAGAACTGATTAATGTGAGAAGTTGTCAATATATCGTGACAGTTACCACGCTTTTTTTCTCAAAAAGTATCGGTAGAATACCTTTTAACCTTTTTACTATAGACAACAAATAATTATGATCACATCGCAAAAAAAAATGACTGGATTTGGTTATTTCCTTTACGGGCTAAAATTAGCTCGCCAACCCGGGATACGTAAGTTCGTTATATTGCCATTATTGGCCAACATTTTACTCGTTGGCGGCGCACTCTACTACCTGTTCTCTCACTTAAACACTTGGGTCGCTCACTTCATGGGGTTAATGCCAAGTTTCCTCGATTGGTTGAGTTATCTAGTATGGCCAATATTGGTCATCACCATCCTCGCGACTTTTTCGTACTTTTTTAGCACCCTCGCCAATTTCATCGCGGCGCCTTTCAATGGGTTATTGGCAGAAAAAGTGGAACAAGCCTTAACCGGTCAAAAAATCAATGACGATGGTGTCTTTGATGTCATCAAAGATGTACCACGAGTACTGGCTCGTGAATGGAAAAAACTGCTCTACATCATACCAAAAGCCATTGGCTTATTCATACTGTTGCTGATTCCAGCACTTGGACAAACGTTAGGCCCATTACTTTGGTTTTTGTTCACATCTTGGATGCTTGCGGTGCAATATTGCGATTACCCTTACGACAATCACAAGATTTCCTTCCAGAACATGCGCTCAGATCTGAAACGCAAAAAAACGAAAGTATATAGCTTTGGGTTCTTAGTCGCGTTCTTCACCAGTATTCCTGTAGTCAATCTCTTCATCGTCCCTGTCGCGGTTTGCGGCGCGACCGCCATGTGGGTAGAAGAGTTTAAAAACGAACAGCATGACTAACGGAAATCAAAGTGTATAGCTTATAGCAATTTGATATTTTCCCAATGTTTAGCCGACACATATTCTGCTAACGTAGCCTGAAAAATAAAACGGAAAAGGAAACAGCCCATGAGTCAAATATTTGAAGATAATTCCCTCACCATCGGCAACACACCGTTAGTTCGCCTAAACCGAGTCAGCAATGGCAATGTATTAGCGAAAATCGAATCTCGCAACCCAAGTTTTAGTGTCAAATGCCGTATCGGCGCAAATATGATTTGGCAGGCTGAGAAACAAGGCTTGCTAAAGCCTGGAGTTGAATTGGTTGAACCTACCAGCGGCAATACCGGTATTGCACTGGCTTTTGTCGCAGCTGCTCGTGGCTACAAGCTCACACTTACGATGCCAGAATCCATGAGTTTGGAACGTCGTAAATTGCTCAAAGCACTAGGCGCAAAATTAGAACTGACTGAAGCGGCGAAAGGAATGACAGGCGCGATTAACAAAGCAGAAGAAATCGTCGCAAGCGACCCTGAGCGTTACTTACTGTTACAACAATTCAACAACCCAGCCAACCCAGCCATTCACGAAAAAACCACCGGGCCTGAAATCTGGGAGGCAACCGACGGTGAAATCGATGTCTTTGTTTCCGGCGTAGGGACTGGTGGTACGATTACAGGCACCAGCCGATACATAAAACAAACTAAAGGCAAAGCAATTACCTCGGTTGCGGTCGAACCAAGCGAGTCACCAGTCATCACTCAAGTGCTTGCTGGAGAAGCTATTCAACCGGCTCCGCACAAGATTCAAGGCATCGGTGCAGGGTTTATTCCTGAAAACTTAGATTTAGAGCTTGTTGATAAAGTAGAAACTGTCAGCTCTGAAGAAGCAATCGAAATGGCGAAACGCCTTATGGAAGAGGAAGGGATTTTGGCGGGAATCTCATCGGGCGCGGCGGTTGTGGCGGCAAACAGAATCGCTAACCACCCTGATTTCAAAGGTAAAAATATCGTTACCATACTTCCAAGCTCAGGTGAGCGTTACCTAAGTTCAGTGCTCTTTGCTGGCACTTTCACCGACAAAGAAGTTCAGCAATAGTAGAACCGCATATTATGATCTAGGCCAAAAAAAGCTCCGATTCGGGGCTTTTTTGTTGATCCCTGCCGCACCTTTGGTAATATCACCACAGCTTTATTTTTAGCTTCAAAATAAAAAGAGGCGTGAAACGTCTCTGTACAGTGGCTGCGGATACTGTCGCCACCACTGAGGATTAACCAGATACGGATTCTGTAATCTAATCACGCAGGGTCGGTTTATAATCGGCTCCGCAAACGTTAAACTAATTTTGGTTAATTAATTAACAAAATAAATCAATCGGGGTATACACAATGTACGAGAAGCAAGTAGAAATCACTGCAGAAAACGGCCTTCACACTCGTCCTGCTGCGCAGTTTGTAAAAGAAGCGAAATCTTTCGATGCAGACATTACTGTGACTTCTAATGGCAAAAGCGCTAGTGCGAAAAGCCTGTTCAAACTTCAAACTCTAGGCTTAGTAAAAGGCACAACAGTGACTATTACAGCTGAAGGCCCTCAAGCTGAACAAGCTGTAGACCACCTAGTTGCTCTAATGGACCAACTGCACTAATCTCAGCGACCTCATTTTTCAAAGCCATTTTGTGTAAGCAAAGTGGCTTTGTTGGAAATGGGCAGCGAATTAGTCTACATATTACATTACACCGAGTCCAAACCCTCTCCCCTACACTGTTGACCAACTTAAGGTAAGGCTATGATTTCAGGCATTCCGGCATCTCCTGGTATTGCTTTCGGCAAAGCACTATTGTTACAAGAAGATGAAATTGTCCTAAACACACATCCAATCTCAGATGACCAAATAGAAGCGGAAATTCAACGTTTTTATACTGGCCGCACCAAATCTTCAGAGCAATTAGAAACCATCAAGCAAAAAGCACTTGAAACGTTTGGCGAAGAAAAAGAAGCCATCTTCGAAGGGCACATTATGTTGCTTGAAGACGAAGAGCTTGAAGAAGAGATCTTGGCACTGATCAAAAAAGACAAAATGCACGCTGACAACGCCATTCATACTGTGATTGAAGAGCAGGCAGTTGCCCTAGAATCTCTGGATGATGAATACCTTAAGGAGCGTGCGACAGATATTCGTGATATCGGCTCTCGTTTTGTCAAAAACACTCTAGGCATTAACATTGTGTCGCTTAGCGATATCAACGAAGAAGTGATTCTTGTGGCCTACGATTTGACGCCATCAGAAACCGCGCAAATTAACTTAGACTACGTACTAGGTTTTGCTTGCGATATCGGCGGACGCACTTCTCACACTTCTATTATGGCTCGTTCTCTTGAATTACCTGCAATTGTCGGAACTAACGACATCACTAAGCAAGTAAAAAATGGCGATACGCTGATTCTAGATGCGATTAACAACAAGATAATTGCTAACCCATCGGAAACGCAGCTTAACGAAGCAAAAGCAGTTCGTGATGCCTTCTTCGCTGAAAAAGAAGAATTAGCTAAGCTAAAAGACCTATCAGCTGAAACAAAAGATGGCCACCATGTCGAAGTCTGCGGCAATATCGGTACGGTAAAGGACTGTGACGGTATCTTACGTAATGGCGGTGAAGGCGTTGGTCTATATCGTACTGAATTCCTATTCATGGATCGCACATCTCTCCCAACTGAAGAAGAGCAGTACCAAGCCTATAAAGAAGTCGCGCAAGCGATGGAAGGTCAGTCCGTCATTATTCGTACCATGGATATTGGTGGTGACAAAGATCTGCCTTACATGGACTTGCCGAAAGAAATGAATCCATTCCTAGGTTGGCGCGCAGTGCGTATCAGCTTAGACCGTCGTGAAATCCTTCGTGATCAGTTGCGTGGTATTCTACGCGCATCAGCACACGGCACGCTGCGTATCATGTTCCCAATGATCATCTCGGTTGAAGAAATCCGTGAACTTAAAGCGGCAATCGAACAGTACAAAGCTGAGCTTCGTGCTGAAGGTCTTGCGTTTGACGAAGAGATCGAAATTGGCGTTATGGTGGAAACACCAGCAGCAGCTGCAATCGCTCACCACCTTGCAAAAGAAGTCGCGTTCTTCTCAATCGGCACCAACGACCTTACCCAGTACACATTGGCGGTTGACCGTGGCAACGAGATGATTTCTCACCTTTACAACCCTCTCTCTCCGGCAGTATTGACCGTCATCAAACAAGTGATCGACGCATCTCACGCTGAAGGAAAATGGACAGGTATGTGCGGTGAACTAGCGGGCGATGAACGCGCAACGTTATTGCTACTTGGTATGGGCTTAGATGAGTTCTCCATGAGCGGCATCTCTATCCCACAAGTTAAGAAAGTAATCCGCAATAGTAATTTCACTGAAGTGAAAGCGATGGCTGAAGAAGCCCTTTCTCTACCAACGGCTGTTGAGATTCAAGCTTGTGTAGATAAATTCATTGCGGCTAAAACACAATAGTCTGCAAATACCAATGAGATAGGCTTCTAAAAGTAGTCGTCTATCTTGTTCGATTGGTATACTATAATTCGATAGAATAAATAAACGTTAGGAGCACGACACAATGGGTCTGTTTGACAAAATTAAAAAGTTTGTATCTGATGACAGCAACGATGCTGGCGCGATCGAAATCATTGCGCCTCTGTCAGGTGAGATCGTAAATATCGAAGATGTGCCAGATGTCGTATTCGCTGAAAAGATTGTCGGTGACGGTATCGCAATTAAGCCTAACGGTGACAAAATGGTAGCTCCTGTCAACGGTACTATCGGCAAAATTTTCGAAACGAACCATGCGTTCTCTATTGAGTCAAATGACGGTGTAGAACTGTTTGTTCACTTCGGTATCGACACTGTAGAACTGAAAGGCGAAGGCTTCAAGCGCATTGCAGAAGAAGGTCAATCAGTACAAGCTGGCGACACTGTAATCGAATTTGACCTTGCGCTACTGCAAGAAAAAGCGAAATCAACGCTAACTCCAGTTGTCATCTCTAACATGGATGAAATCAAAGAGCTACAGAAGCTATCTGGCGCTGTAACCGTTGGCACAAACCCAGTGCTACGCGTTACTAAGTAACTCTTACTGACTCTGATTGTTAAAACGCTGCCCGATGGCAGCGTTTTTTGATGCGCTAGAAAGCAAATTTCAGCAACTATAATCCAAGCGCATATTTAAGCACCTGTTTTTTAACTGGGCCTGAGTGCTCTGCCACTTTCATCGCGAGGTTACGCAGCGCTTTTATACCTGTAAAATTATTGCTAAAGCCTTTGTAGAACACATCCATTCCAGCCTGCATCAATAAATTGTCTTTGCGCCTCCGCTTCTGATATTCAGCCAGCCCTGATTCAGCCAACTCACCCTTATCTGCCGTGATTTCCAAAAGCGCGTGGACGTCTCTAAAACCTAGATTGACTCCCTGCCCTGCTAACGGATTAATAGTATGTGCCGCATCACCGACTAGCACACATCCTTGATAATAATACTGCTGAGCATGACGACGAGTTAACGGAAACGATCCATGCTGAACCACCTTAATATCCCCCAGCTCAGACGGGAAATGAGACAACACCTGTTCACGTAGCTGTTCATTCGATAACGAACTCAGCTGCTTTATCCGAGTTGGTGAATCGTACCAGACTAGAGAAGCTTGATTCCCCGGCAAGGGCAAAAACGAACGCGGGCCCATCGGGGTAAACTGCTGCCAAGTAATATCTTGTTGCTCTGCGGCGGTTTCAACACTGATCAGCATACAGTGATGACGATAATCCCATGCGGTAACACCAATATTAGCCAATTGACGTACTTTTGAGTTCGCGCCGTCGGCTCCAACCACCCAGGTGGCCTGAACTTGCTTACCCGATTCTAAGGTGAGTTGGTTGGTCTCAGCAAATGAGATATCCGCTAATTTATCAGGGCACAAAACGGTTAAATTATCGTACTGCTTAAAATGCTCCCATAAGCCGAGCTGCAAGACGCGATTCTCAACGATGTAACCCAATTGCTCCAACCCTAACTCATTCGCGTGGAAACGAGTTCGGCACTCGGGCATCTCCCAAGTTTCCAAACGGCGGTAAGGGCAAATGCGCATCTCAGCTATCGTGTCCCACACTCCCAATTGCTGCAATATTTTCACCGAGGCGACCGATATAGCAGAAACTCGGATATCCATGGGCTGAGACGGCTGAAAGCTTTCTAAAGGGGTACTTTCGATGATTACGACAGATTTATTCTGTTTTGCTAAGCCTATCGCGAGTGCGGCACCGACCATGCCTCCGCCGACGATTGCCACGTCAAATTTGCTTACTGTTTCCACCTGAGTTCACCCTATTTCTTAATTGTGCTTATTGTACGAATTACACAAAAAAAATGTAACTAGTATTCTCACCGCCCCAAAAAAAACCATAACAGAAACAAGGTTTAATGACTTATGTCAATCTTAGTACGAGCTGAATACGGATACTACATCAAATGAATAAGAACGATTAAATTTATCTAAATCAATTGCTTATATTTTCACATAATAAAAGGCGCATCACTTTGAGTAAAACTCAACCGCCAAACTTAAACATCCCCTAGTCAGCCTGCATTTAAAGCAGTACAATACGCCGCTTAATTGTCGCCATAGGCAATGGCAAGAGCTGCGGCTCAATCGATTTATCACAACAAAACGAGCGAAAGTGAGATGAGTAAGAAACTGCTAATAAAAACCTGGGGCTGCCAGATGAACGAATACGATTCATCAAAAATGGCCGATTTGCTAAACGCAGCAAATGGTTATGAATTAACGGAAGAACCAGCTGAAGCAGATGTATTATTACTGAACACCTGTTCAATTCGCGAAAAAGCGCAGGAAAAAGTATTCCACCAGCTAGGCCGTTGGAAAACTCTTAAAGACAAAAAACCTGGTGTTGTGATTGGTGTGGGTGGCTGTGTTGCGACTCAAGAAGGCGATCATATCCGCGAACGCGCACCGTTTGTTGACGTGATTTTCGGCCCACAAACTCTGCATCGCCTACCAGAAATGATCAAGCGCTCTCAAAGCGACGACGCACCAGTGATGGATATTTCCTTCCCTGAAATTGAAAAGTTTGACTGTCTGCCAGAGCCAAAAGCCGATGGAGTGACTGCGTTCGTTTCTATCATGGAAGGCTGCTCTAAATACTGTACTTACTGCGTGGTGCCATACACACGTGGTGAAGAAGTCAGCCGCCCTATCGACGACGTACTCTACGAAATTGCCCAGTTAGCAGATCAAGGCGTCCGTGAAGTTAACTTATTAGGTCAAAACGTAAACGCTTACCGCGGTCTAACGCACGAGGGTGAAATTTGCTCATTCGCTGAACTACTTCGCCTCGTTGCTTCAATTGACGGTATCGACCGTATTCGTTTCACCACTAGCCACCCGCTAGAATTTACTGACGACATCATCGCCGTTTATGAAGACACGCCAGAATTGGTTAGCTTCCTACATCTACCGGTACAAAGTGGCTCAGATCGCGTTCTGACTATGATGAAACGTCCGCACACTGCGATCGAATACAAGTCCATCATCCGTAAATTACGTAAAGCACGTCCTGATATCCAAATCAGCTCAGACTTTATTGTTGGTTTCCCAGGTGAATCAGCGCAAGATTTCCAAGACACGATGAAGCTTATTAAAGAGGTAGATTTTGATATGAGCTTTAGCTTTATCTTCTCTCCTCGCCCAGGAACGCCTGCGGCAGATTATCCTTGTGATACTCCAGCACAAGAGAAGAAAGAGCGTCTGTACGAACTGCAACAAACCATCAATACACAAGCAATGCGTTACTCTCGCCTTATGCAAGGCACAGTACAACGTATCCTTGTTGAAGGTCCATCGAAGAAAAACTTAATGGAGTTGCGTGGCCGGACTGAAAATAGCCGTGTTGTGAACTTTGAAGGTTCTGCAGACTTGATCGGCCAGTTCGTTGATGTCACGATTGTTGATGTACTCCCGAATTCATTGCGTGGTGAGCTTGTCAGAACCGAGCCAGAAATGGACCTTCGCGTAGCCACCTCCCCTTCTGAGATGAAGGATAAAACACGTCGTGAAAATGAGCTAGGAGTGGCTACCTTTACTCCATAAGCTCGTACTATACTTTCAGTAGGCACCTGCTAAAGTGGGTGCCAACTAATGAGCATAATGTGAGGCAACATTGAGCAATAAAATTGTGACACTAGAGATCACTCTAGAACCCTCAGATAACCGCAGACTTGCCAGCCTTTGCGGACCTTTCGATGACAATATCAAACAATTAGAACGCCGCCTTGGCGTTGAAATCAACTACCGAAGCAACTTTTTCACCATAGTCGGCAAGCCACATACCTCTGCGGCAAGTTTAGATATTCTTAAATCCCTGTACGTCGACACTGCACCGGTAAAAGGCCACACCCCAGATATTGAACCCGAACAAATTCATCTTGCGATCAAAGAGTCCGGCGTACTTGAACAAGATCAGTCAACTGCGATCGAACACGGCAAAGAAGTGACCATCAAAACCAAAAAAGGCATGATTAAGCCGCGCACACCTAATCAAGCCCAGTATTTAGTCAACATGGTCACGCACGATATCAGCTTCGGTATCGGCCCTGCGGGTACAGGTAAAACCTATCTCGCCGTTGCCGCGGCCGTCGATGCTTTAGAGCGACAAGAAATCCGCCGAATTTTACTCACTCGTCCAGCGGTCGAAGCGGGCGAAAAACTGGGCTTTTTACCCGGCGACCTTAGCCAAAAGGTCGACCCGTATCTACGTCCACTGTACGACGCCTTGTTTGAAATGCTTGGCTTTGAACGAGTCGAAAAACTTATCGAAAGAAACGTTATCGAAGTTGCCCCTCTAGCCTACATGCGTGGCCGAACCCTAAATGACGCCTTCATTATTCTCGACGAAAGCCAAAATACGACCGTCGAGCAAATGAAAATGTTCTTAACCCGTATCGGCTTCAACTCTCGCGCTGTTATCACGGGGGATGTGACTCAGATAGACTTACCGCGTGGTGCCAAATCAGGCCTAAGACATGCGATTGAAGTGTTAAGCGAAGTCAATGAGATAAGTTTCAACTTCTTTCAATCGGACGACGTCGTGCGCCACCCAGTTGTCGCTCGTATCGTTAATGCGTATGAAAAATGGGAATCGCAAGATCAAAAAGAGCGCAAAGCCTACGAAAAGCGTCGCCAAGAGGAACGTGAGGCCAAACTGGTCATCACCCAACCTACCGACCTCCCTAAGGCTGAACCGCTCAGTGAAGAAAACAAATAAGGTACCCAGCACGCTTATGAGCATCATGTTAGATCTGCAAATAGCCGTCGAAGAGCAAAGCAACCTCCCGACTGAAGCGCAAATTCAAGAGTGGCTAAACAAAACTGTCTCTCTATTTCAGCCGCAAGCCGAAGTCACAGTTCGCATCGTGGATAGTAAAGAAAGCCAACAGCTCAATCACGAGTATCGAGGCAAAGATAAGCCTACCAATGTGCTGTCGTTCCCGTTTGAAGCGCCACCCGGTATCGAGCTTGATTTACTTGGCGATTTAATCGTTTGTAAACAAGTGGTGGAGTCTGAGGCGGTTGAACAGAATAAGCCTCTTTTAGCACATTGGGCGCACATGGTTGTACATGGTAGTCTGCATCTGCTAGGTTATGATCATATCGAGGATGACGAAGCTGAAGAAATGGAATCACTCGAAACAGAGATCATGCAGGGACTAGGCTTCGAAGACCCGTATCTTGCAGAAAAGCTGCCATCAGCTCAAGGATAAACAAGCAAAGTGGCCAATGTGAGCTATCACACTTTTGATAGCGTGACTTAATAGATGTGCAATGAACGAAGAAAAACCTCCCACAGGTACAGATGGAAGAAAAGACAAGTCAGAAGGTCCGAGTCGAAAGTCCTTTTTTGAACGACTCGGGCAATTGTTTCAAGGTGAACCAAAAGATCGCCAAGAGCTAGTCGAAGTCATTCGCGACTCCGAGATAAATGAGCTCATCGATCACGATACACGCGACATGCTCGAAGGGGTCATGGCGATCTCAGAACAACGTGTTCGCGACATCATGATTCCCCGCTCACAAATGGTTACCATTGACCGCTCCGACGATTTAGAAACCATCGTTTCCTTACTCACCAATGCGCAGCACTCACGCTATCCAGTGATCAGTGAAGATAAAGATCACGTCGAAGGCATTCTACTGGCCAAAGACTTGCTAAAATATCTTGGTTCGGGCTGTGCGCCTTTTGATATAGATCAAGTGATGCGCGCCGCCGATGTTGTACCAGAAAGTAAACGAGTTGACCGCTTATTGAAAGAGTTCCGAGAGGAGCGCTATCACATGTCTATTGTGGTCGACGAGTTCGGTGGTGTGTCTGGTTTGGTCACGATCGAAGATATTCTAGAAGAGATCGTTGGCGAAATCGAAGATGAATTTGATGACGAAGAAGAGCTGGAAATCCGTAAACTCAGCAAGCATACGTTTGCTGTCAAAGCTCTGACAACCATCGAGGAATTTAATGACACATTCCATACTCGTTTTAGCGACAACGAAGTAGATACCGTCGGCGGTTTGGTGATGACAGCGTTTGGCCATCTACCAGCCCGAGGAGAAGTGGTCGAACTCGATCATTACTACTTTAAAGTCACCGCTGCCGATAGCCGTCGCGTACTACAGCTACAGGTAACGGTCCCAGACGAAGAGTCTCTTCCTGCTACCGCTGAAGAGTAATGTAACCTCCCTACTTGGGCAAATCTAAACCACCATCATGATACAACGTATTACTCATTTATTTGCGCGGCCGCTAGCGGCTGCGCTGGTCGGCGCGTCGACTACACTCGCATTTGCACCCTATCATCTTTGGCCAATCGCCGTTATTAGCCCCATTTTATTGTTACTGTTGATACACCAGCGCTCTCCCAAACAAGCACTCGGTATCGGCTACGCGTGGGGTTTTGGCCAATTTACCACTGGCGTCAGCTGGGTGTACGTCAGTATTGCAACGTTTGGCGGTATGCCTCTCATCGCAAACCTATTTGTTATGGGGCTGCTAATCGCCTATCTGGCTATTTACACGGGATTGTTTACTTGGAGTCTGAATAAGTTTTTCTCTGCCCCTAACCTGTCGCGTTTTCTATTAGCTGCGCCTGCTTTATGGCTCGTCACCGATTGGCTGAGAGGCTGGGTCATGACGGGATTTCCATGGCTGTGGCTTGGCTATAGCCAGATAGACTCTCCTCTTGCGTCTTTTGCTCCAATTGGTGGTGTCGAACTCATCACTCTGGCACTGGTGCTATCGTCTGGTGCCATCGCTCTCGCAATTCTAAGCAAACGTTGGAGCTTGGTGCTTATTCCCGCGGTGATCTTCAGTCTCGGATTCGGTCTGCGCAACATTAATTGGGTAACACCTGATCCTGCCAGCCAAACAACACTCGCGTTAGTTCAAGGCAATATTGATCAAGCGCACAAATGGATTCCCGATCAGCGCTGGCCAATCATCGACAAATATACGGTTCTGACCGAAAAGAATTGGGGTTCAGACATCGTAATTTGGCCAGAAGCAGCGATTCCAGCGATTGAGTATGATATTCGGCCATTTTTAAAAGGGTTGGATGCGGCGGCAAGAAAACATGATTCATCGATAATTACTGGAATTATCGATCAAAGTAAGTCTGGGAAATTCTACAACAGTATCCTGACGGTCGGAGATACAGAAAATGGGGCATACCATTACGATCCTGCACAGCGCTACCACAAACACCACTTACTGCCATTTGGTGAATTTGTCCCGTTTGAAAGCCTATTGAGACCGATGGCAAAGCTCTTCGATTTACCGATGTCATCGTTTAGCCGTGGCCCTTACATTCAGCCTAATTTGGTGGCTAATGGGCGATACTTTGCGGCTGCATTATGCTACGAAATTATTTTTGGTAATCAAGTTAGAGAAAATGTCACCAAGAAAACCAATTTCATCTTAACCTTGTCCAATGATGCTTGGTTTGGTCATTCCATTGGCCCAGTGCAGCACATGCAAATCGCTCGTATGCGCGCGTTGGAGTTGGGTAAACCTCTGATTCGATCAACCAATAACGGTATTACCGCTGTGACTGATTTTAAAGGTAAAATCATTAAGAAACTGCCGAGTTTTACCACTGGCGTGCTAAAAACAACCATCACCTCTACCAAAGGGGAAACACCGTACTGGTACGTAGGGCCATACCCCTTATACCTATTGGCAGGTGTCTTCTTAGTTTTGGCAAGGCGCTGGCAAAAAATCCGCCGCTAAAATCAAACCGCACCAAGAGTCTCGCAGCTCACTTGAACTGCGAGATTCATTCCCCATTCGACTAAACCTTCAACGTGTACTCAATCCTAGGTAATCATTCAGCCATCAACAGTCGCTGGGCGTGAATCAAAACTACGGCTTCAATAACTGCCGACTGAACTCACTCTTACCACATTGAATACAAGGAATGATCTTGGTGGGATGGATATATTCGGTTTTGTGACCACAATGTTCACACACTAGGACCCCTAACCCAATCACATCTCCCGCGTGATATAATCCTTGGTGCTCCAAATCCGCAAACAATTCCACCCACTCAACTCTAGTGCGATCCGTAATATCAAGCAGCCCCTGCCAGATTGAATCGCGTATCATCAAGTAAAAGTGCCCGTTTTTTCTGTCCGCATAGTTGTCTGAAAACTCTTTTAGATCATACTTCACATAAGCAGAAATCAGCGCTAATTCATCTTTAGTCAAATCGTTAGCAGCATGAACCCACCTCCCCGAATTTTCCAATACATTGGCAAGTTCGTCTGGGCTATGTTTTAGAGTATCAACAATTTCTTGGAACCGCTGTTCATACCCTTTCTCGTGCTTTGGCATCAGTAATTCCCTCCATGATAGATTGGCTATTGTTGTGCTCCTCGGCTTTAGGTATTCTATGGCGATCTATGAGTGTCTTTTCGAACAGAACTCACAAATTCCAAGATAACCGGATATCATCGATGCAAGAGCAATACAACCCACAAGACATTGAACAAAAAGTTCAGCAGCATTGGGACAACAATAAAACCTTTGTTGTAAGTGAAGACCCAAACAAAGAAAAATTCTACTGCCTATCAATGTTCCCTTACCCAAGTGGCCGACTGCACATGGGCCACGTGCGTAACTATACCATCGGTGATGTGGTGTCTCGTTTCCAACGTTTGCAAGGCAAAAACGTCATGCAACCAATCGGTTGGGATGCATTTGGCCTACCTGCAGAAAACGCGGCAGTGAAAAATAACACTGCGCCTGCACCATGGACTTATGAAAATATTGAGTACATGAAAAACCAGCTTAAGTTGCTCGGTTTTGGCTACGACTGGAGCCGTGAGTTCGCCACTTGTACCCCTGAGTACTACCGTTGGGAGCAAGAGTTCTTTACTAAGCTGTATGAGAAAGGCTTAGTGTATAAGAAAACCTCGTCAGTTAACTGGTGCCCGAATGACCAAACTGTATTAGCTAACGAACAGGTTGAAGATGGCGCCTGTTGGCGTTGTGATACCCCAGTTGAACAAAAGAAAATCCCACAATGGTTCATTAAGATCACAGAGTACGCTCAAGAGCTACTGGATGACCTCGACAACCTAGACGGCTGGCCAGAAATGGTTAAAACGATGCAACGTAACTGGATCGGTCGCTCTGAGGGTGTCGAGCTGTCTTTTGACGTCAAAGGCGAAGAAGCGCCACTGGAAGTTTACACGACTCGCCCAGACACGCTAATGGGTGTGACGTATGTCGGTATCGCGGCTGGCCACCCTCTGGCAGAGAAAGCGGCACGCAATAACCCTGAACTTTCAGCATTTGTTGAAGAATGTCGTAACACGAAAGTGGCTGAAGCTGAACTTGCTACGATGGAAAAGAAAGGCATGGCGACCGGCCTAACTGCCATTCACCCGTTGAACGGACGCGAAGTTCCGGTCTACGTTGCCAACTTCGTCCTAATGGATTACGGCACTGGCGCAGTCATGGCAGTTCCAGCGCACGATCAACGTGACTACGAGTTTGCGACTAAATATGGCATCGACATCGTGCCGGTCATCAAACCCGCTGACGACAGCGAACTTGATATCTCTGAGTGCGCATACACAGAAAAAGGCGTTCTCTTTGATTCTGGTGAATTTGATGGATTGGCGTTCCAAGAAGCGTTCAACGCAATTGCGGCCAAATTAGAATCAGAAAACAAAGGCAAGAAAACCGTTAACTTCCGCCTGCGTGACTGGGGTGTATCTCGCCAACGTTACTGGGGTGCTCCTATCCCAATGGTGACCACAGAAGACGGTGAAGTTCATCCCGTTCCTGCAGACCAATTGCCAGTGATTCTACCTGAAGACGTGGTGATGGATGGAGTAACTAGCCCAATCAAAGCCGACAAAGAGTGGGCCAAAACCACGTTTAATGGTGAGCCAGCACTGCGCGAAACAGATACCTTCGACACCTTCATGGAGTCGTCTTGGTACTACGCTCGCTACTGCTCACCACAAGCAGACGATATTCTAGACCCAGATAAAGCCAACTACTGGTTACCTGTTGACCAATATGTGGGTGGTATCGAACACGCATGCATGCACCTATTGTACTCACGCTTCTTCCACAAATTGCTACGTGACGCAGGTTACGTAACATCTGACGAACCGTTCAAGCAGCTGTTGTGTCAAGGTATGGTACTGGCAGATGCGTTCTACCATACCAATGAAAAAGGCACCAAAGAATGGGTTGCCCCGACTGACGTGACCATTGAACGCGATGGTAAAGGCCGCATCGAAAAAGCGGTAGACGACCAAGGGCGCGAAGTTGAACACTCTGGCATGATCAAAATGTCGAAGTCGAAAAACAACGGTATCGACCCACAAGAAATGGTTGATAAGTACGGCGCAGATACTGTACGCCTATTCATGATGTTCGCTTCACCTGCTGACATGACGCTTGAATGGCAAGAGTCTGGCGTGGAAGGGGCTAACCGTTTCCTTAAACGTGTCTGGAAGCTCGTTAAAGAGCACACAGAGAAAGGTTCAGCAGAAGCCCTTGATACTGCAGCGCTATCTGGCCAGCAAAAAGCACTTCGCCGCGATGTACATAAAACCATTGCTAAAGTAACGGATGATGTCGCTCGTCGCCAAACGTTTAACACGGCCATTGCAGCCATAATGGAGCTAATGAACAAGCTGGCTAAAGCGCCGCAAGAATCTACGCAAGATCGTGCGATCCTTGATGAAGCACTTAAAGCCGTCGTCACTATGCTTTACCCAATCACTCCACACGTCAGCTTTGAAATGTGGTCTGCACTAGGCGAAAGCGATGTTGACAATGCAGCATGGCCTCTATTCGACCAATCGGCGCTTGTTGAAGACGAGAAGCTGATCGTCGTTCAGGTGAACGGCAAACTGCGCGCTAAACTGACGGTGGCCGCCGATGCTTCAAAAGAGCAAGTAGAAGCACTTGGCCTAAGCAACGAACATGTTACTAAGTTCACGGAAGGCAAGACAGTCCGTAAAGTGATCTACGTACCAGGTAAGCTGCTGAATATCGTTGCGAACTAATTAAGAACCAATATAATTTTTAGTGGTCCAAACAGGGTGGTATATTGCCACCCTGTTTATTTATCTTATGTTTTTGGCGACAAAGCCATAAGATAAATTGTTGAGCCAATAGAGAGCCTTCTAGTAATGCGTTTGAATTCCTATCTAAAACTACTGTGTGTTTTTGTCTCCGCCCTAATTCTATCAGGCTGTGGGTTCCACCTCCGCGGCGACTACTCAGTGCCAAAAGAGCTCAGTCAGATGTCGGTCACCAGTTACGACCAATACAGCGTGCTGACCCGTGATGTAAAAAACCAGCTGCGCCTCAGTAACGTAGAAATTGTCCAGCCAGCGGTCGATATGCCAAACCTTCACCTATTGAGTGAAAGTACAGGCGAAACCACCCTGTCTATTTACCAAAATACGAACGCGGCAGAAAAGCAGCTTCAGCTCACCGTCTCTTACCAAGTCACGATTCCCAACCTAGGCTCGAAATCCTTTACCACCAAGGTCACTCGCACCTACCTCGCGAACTCACTCGCAGCACTAGCAAAATCTGTCGAAGTCGACATGCTAGAAAACGAGATGCGTAAAGCGGCCGCGGAACGAATCATGCTGCAAATGGCACGTCTAAAGGCCAATATCAAAGCAGGTTCGATGACACTCGCCAGTGATGAAGACCAATACGACAATGTAACTACGCAACCTAGCGGTGAGGCGTCTAGCAACTCTGTGCCAAATACTGAGGCTGAGGCTGAGCCGGATGCCAGTGCTCCGTCAGCCGATAGCTCACAAGGCCAATAATGCGTCTCTACGCTGATAGATTGGCCAGCCAGCTTAAACAGCATTTGGCCAGTGTTTACCTAGTATTTGGTAACGAACCTTTACTGATTGATGAATCTCTAACCCAGATCCGACAAACTGCCGAGCAGCATGATTTTTCAGAGCAGCACAAGTTCGTCATCAGTGACAAAATGGACTGGAGCCCCTTGTACGACTGCTGTCAGTCTATGAGCCTATTTAGTAGCAGGCAAATCATTGAACTCTCACTGCCAGAAGCTGGCGTTACGGCGGCGATAGCCAAAGAGTTAGTACAATTTGGCGAACAGCTGCACAACGATTTACTGGTTATTATCGTTGGCCACAAACTGACTAAAGCGCAAGAAAAAGCAAAATGGTTTACGGGACTGCTTAACCAAGGCTGCTGGATCAGCTGCCTTACGCCTGATATCGAACGGCTCCCCCAATTTGTCCGCGCTCGTTGCCAAACGCTTGGACTCAAGCCCGACGCAGAGGCCTGCCAAATGCTTGCCCAATGGCATGAAGGCAATCTATCGGCCTTAGCACAAAGCCTCGAAAAGTTGGCGCTGCTGTATCCCGATGGCAACCTCAACCTTGTGCGTTTAGAAGAGTCACTTAGCCGACACAATCATTTTACCGCGTTTCATTGGGTCGACGCGTTGCTTGCTGGTAAAGCCAACCGCTGCCAGCGTATTTTGCGTCAATTACAAAGTGAAGGCACTGAGCCCATAGTGCTTTTACGCACGATACAAAAAGAGCTAATGCAACTCACCAGCATGTCCGATGAAATGCAGCAAGGCAGCCCAATCAGCCAAGTAATGAACCAGTATAAAGTCTGGCAATCCAAGCGCCCGCAGTATACTGCGGCTTTGTCCCGGCTTAGCCAGAGACAGCTCACACAAGCCATGACTTTGCTCGCACAAGCTGAAAGGCTAACTAAAACCAGTTTTGACACATCGCCTTGGCCGTTGCTACAGCAGTTATCATTACAGCTTTGCTACGCCGAACGCGAACTCGCACCCTTATTCCAGTCGTACTAAGCGGCTCTATAATGCTCGTTACCCATACAGAGGATTTTCAATTGCACCACAACGAATTGCCCCACTTTCTAGCTGATAAAGCCGATGATATGAAAGCGAAAAACATCGTCACTATCGATGTGCAAGATAAATCCAACATTACTGATTACATGATTATTTGCACGGGCACCTCAAAGCGCCACGTTGTCTCTATCGCTGAGCACGTTGCAGCAGAAATGAAAAAATTAGGTATCGAGCCACTTGGATTAGATGGCGAAGCTGAAGGCGAATGGGTCGTCTTAGACCTAGGCTCAAATATGCTCCACATCATGCAAGAAGACCATAGAACTCTGTATCAGCTAGAAAAGCTTTGGGGCTAACATGAAGATTCAACTTATCGCCGTTGGCACTAAAATGCCGAAATGGGTTGAAGAAGGCTTTCAAGAATATCGCCGCCGCTTCCCAGCAGATATGCCACTTGAGCTGATTGAAATCCCTGCTGGTAAACGCGGGAAAAACGCCGATATAGCCAGAATACTGCAAAAAGAAGGCGAAGCCATGCTAGCCGCAGTTCCCAAGGGGCATAGAATAGTCACGTTAGATATCCCAGGTAAGAAATGGGATACGGAGCAACTCGCCGAGCAACTGGAAGCCTGGAAGCTGGATGCGCGCAACGTCTCTATTTTAATTGGCGGCCCTGAAGGGCTAGCACCCGCCTGTAAAGCCGCGGCAGATCAAAGTTGGTCTCTCTCCCCTTTGACTCTTCCCCATCCTCTTGTCAGAGTAATAATGGCAGAAAGCTTATATCGAGCATGGAGTATCACTGCGAATCATCCCTATCACCGAGAATAAAACGATATGCTACGAAAACGCAGTCAAATAAGGGATTATAAAGCTGAAGCACGGCTGTTTAAGTTCCGTGCTTTAGTTGCGTTTATCGGCATTGTTTTCTTGCTTGGGTTGCTGTTTGCCAATTTGTACAACCTACAAATAAGCGGCTACCAAGACTATAAAACGCGTTCAAATGACAACCGTATTCAAGTGGTGCCCATTGCTCCCACTCGCGGGCTGATCTATGACCAAAACGGTGTGATTTTGGCGGAAAACCGCCCCGTATTTGATCTTGAAATAACCCCCGAAGACGTCGATGATATCGATGACACATTAGCTAGGCTACAAAGCATTCTGGATATCACTCCGGAGCAAATAGAAGACTTTAAACAAGATTTGCGCCGCAGTCGCCGCTTTAAATCTATCCCAATTCTCACTCATCTGACCCACGAGCAAGTCGCCAAGTTCTCGGTTAATCAACATGCCTTTCCCGGAGTATCCGTCGACGCTAGTTTGACCCGCTACTACCCGTACGGTGAAATGCTGACTCATACCATTGGGTATGTATCGCGTATTAATGATAAAGACATCCAAAGGCTAGCGAACGAAGGCCGCGAATCAAATTATCAAGCCACCCGATTTATCGGAAAAATTGGCATCGAACGTTATTACGAGCCCAAACTGCACGGTATCGCTGGCTATCAAGAAGTTGAAGTCAACAGCCGTGGGCGCGTGATACGAACGTTGAAATATATCCCGCCAATCCCGGGGCAAGATATTGTTCTCAACATCAATATCGATCTACAAAAATACCTATACAAGTTGCTCGAAGGACGACGTGGCAGTGCCATTATTCTTGAGCCTGAAAGCAACGGTGTTTTAGCCATGGTTTCAAGCCCAAGCTACGACCCGAACGCATTCGTTCGAGGTATTTCGAGCAAGAACTACCGTTTATTATTG
This sequence comes from Vibrio profundum, assembly GCF_050337555.1. Taxonomy (NCBI): domain Bacteria; kingdom Pseudomonadati; phylum Pseudomonadota; class Gammaproteobacteria; order Vibrionales; family Vibrionaceae; genus Vibrio; species Vibrio profundum. The sequence continues at coordinate 108,188 of NZ_JAKJTA010000003.1, read as the reverse complement.
GACAACAAAGAACGCCCTCTTGTTAATCGTGCCACTTTGGGAGTTTACCCTCCCGCCTCAACTATCAAACCGTTTATGGCCATTGCGGCGCTCAAAGAAGGCGCGGTTACTCCCTATACATCACGTAATGACCCCGGCTATTGGCGTATTCCTAACTCTAAAACAGAAAAAGTTTACCGAGATTGGAAACGTTGGGGGCACGGCGATGTCAATATAACCAAGGCAATCGAAGAGTCTGTCGATACCTTCTTCTATCAAGTCGCCTACGATATGGGCATTGATGATATTTCACGCTGGATGAAGCTATTTGGATTTGGTAAACACACAGAAATTGATATTTACGAAGAAAGCAGAGCCAACATGCCAACGCGAGAGTGGAAACGTGCTCGCCACAAAACTCCTTGGTATGAGGGCGATACCATTCCGGTTGGGATCGGCCAAGGTTATTGGACAGCGACTCCGATTCAGATAGCACAAGCAACCTCAGTACTGGTTAATCACGGCCAAATGAGTCCGCCACACCTGCTGAAAGCAACAATCGACAGTGGTGATGACTTCGATTCTCAAGTTCTAGCAGAAACAGTACCCCCGTTAATGGCTATCCAAGGCGTTCCTGAGCGATATTGGAATATTGCCCTAGAAGGCATGCGTTTGGTCACCAATGGGGAAAGAGGAACAGCGCGTTATTATTTCCAAAACACCCCTTACACTAGCGGTGGAAAGTCAGGAACTGCGCAAGTATTTGGCTTAGCCGAAGGAGAAGATTACAATGCAGAGGAGCTCGCAGAGCATCTCCGCGATCACGCACTATTTACCGCGTTTGCGCCATATAAAGACCCTCGATACATTGTCACTGTCGTATTAGAAAATGCCGGTGGTGGCTCTAGTCAAGGGGGCTCATTTGTTAGAAAAGTATTAGATTTCGCCCTGTTAGGCGATAAGAACGAGGCAAAAAAATAATGGATTTAGATCCTTCCACTGGCCAGAATCGCGCCTTTTTAGAACGCTTTCATATCGACCTGCCGCTGCTACTCGGCGTTTTGGTGTTGATGGTGTTCGCTTTGGTTGTGATGTATAGCGCCAGCGGACAAAATATTCATATGATGGACAGACAAGCAATGAGAATGCTGCTGTCACTAGGCGTGATGATTTTGGTAGCACAAGTCCCGCCTCGCACTTACGAGGCTTTAGCCCCTTTACTGTATGTTGTAGGAGCTGTATTGCTCGTTTGCGTATTGTTATTTGGCGATTCGTCTAAAGGTGCGCAGCGGTGGCTTGATTTAGGTTTCATCCGTTTCCAACCATCAGAGCTACTCAAAATTGCGGTACCGCTGATGGTGGCCCGTTTTATTGGCCGCCGTTCAGTCCCACCGAGTTTCCAGACCGTCGTGATGGCGATGGTACTGGTTATCGTGCCGACGATTTTGATCGCGAAACAACCAGACTTAGGAACCTCGATTCTCATCGCGGCCTCTGGGGTGTTTGTTGTTTTTCTCGCTGGGATTAGCTGGAAGATCATTGCCGCAGCCGCCGTCGCGATTGGGGGGTTTCTCCCTGTAATGTGGTTCTTTTTGATGAGGCCATATCAAAAGGTCCGCGTGCAAACGTTATTTAACCCAGAATCAGACCCGTTAGGGGCTGGCTATCATATTATTCAAAGTAAAATCGCGATTGGCTCTGGTGGCCTGCTCGGTAAAGGCTGGTTGCATGGTACCCAATCACAATTAGAGTTCGTTCCTGAAAGGCACACCGATTTCATCTTCGCCGTTATCGCTGAAGAGTGGGGGCTAATTGGTAGCTTGGCGCTACTCACTGTCTACCTATTTATTATTGGCCGAGGCCTCTATCTCGCAAGTAACTCGCAAACCTCTTTCGGTAGAATGATGGCAGGTAGCCTGACCTTAAGCTTTTTTGTCTATGTCTTCGTAAATATGGGGATGGTGAGCGGTATTTTGCCTGTAGTTGGCGTTCCATTACCATTAGTCAGCTATGGTGGCACGTCTATGGTCACGATTATGGCAGGCTTTGGCATGATAATGTCCATCCATACACACCGTAAAGCATTCTCAAAGGCAACTTAATCAATGAAATTGCAACATGCTGCTATTGCTATCTTAGTCACGCTCCTCGCTGGGTGTGCCTCCTCAGGCCGCTACAACATTAAAAATGACGTCGCTCCAAGCCACCCTATCTCGACAAAACATGTTGAGGACGCCGTGCCGCAATACGAGCCGTATAGCCTTGGCGGAAATAAAGACTACACCGTCTTGGGGCAGCGTTACCATATCGTCACCAATCCTAAAGGCTTCAAGCAAACCGGTAAAGCATCATGGTACGGAAAGAAATTTCATGGCCATGCTACCTCCAACGGTGAAGTTTATGATATGTACTCGATGACGGCAGCGCACAAAACATTGCCGATACCTAGTTATGTCAAAGTGACCAATTTGGATAATGGAAAAACAGCAATTGTGAGAGTCAATGACAGAGGCCCTTTTCATCCCGGTCGCATCATTGACTTAAGCTACGCAGCAGCCAATAAACTTGGCGTCACTCAAACAGGTACAGCCAATGTTGAGGTGGATTATATTAGCGTTGCCAAACCAAGCACGCCGCATAAACAAAACCAACACCCTAAATACATCATTCAAGTCGCCGCATCTGAGCATTCTGCTCGCTCACAAGTCCTGGCCAAGGACTTAGCGCAACGATTATCTGTAACTAGTTATGTCAATGACAATAAGGGCTTATATCGTATCTATTTAGGCCCATTTAGTGACTATAACGCGACACAAAGTGCCCTGAGCAAAGTAAAAAAGCTCGGCTACAGTACGGCATTTATTAAAGCGCAACCAACAACACATTAAGGTTTCGGTTGTCCTTCAATTTTCTTTGTATCAAGATGGACAACTGAGCCCGAATTTCATAATAGATGTAACTGACTACTTATACGGACATGATAAAAATGACGTTTCTAAAAACTGTGTTCAAATCCGCTACTGCACTTTCCGCAGCCTTCGCGGCATTTTCTTCTTTCGCCAATCCAGTTGTGATTCCGGATGCTCCAGATATCGCGGCGAAAGGGTACGTGCTGATGGACTACAATTCCGGTAAGATATTGGCAGAAAACAACATGTCCTCCAAGATGCACCCTGCCAGCTTAACCAAAATGCTGACCAGCTACGTCATAGGTCAAGAGTTAAAACGTGGCAATATCCACCGCGATGATCAAGTGACTATCAGTAAAGCCGCATGGGCGAAAAACTTTCCTGAGTCTTCAAAAATGTTTATCGAAGTCGGGACCAAAGTCAGTGTGGCAGACCTAAACAAAGGCATCATTATTGATTCAGGCAACGATGCCTGTGTCGCAATGGCTGAATATGTTGCTGGTTCACAAGGTGCATTCGTTGATTTAATGAACTCTTGGGCGAAAAACATCGGTATGAAGAACTCACACTTCGCCAATGTTCACGGCCTAGACAATTCAGATTTATACACCACACCGTATGATATGGCGATACTGGCAAGAGCCTTAATTCATGATGTGCCAGAAGAGTATAAGATTTATAAACAGAAAAAATTCACGTACAACGGAATTACGCAATACAATCGCAACAGCTTACTTTGGGACACCAGCCTAAACGTCGATGGCATCAAAACAGGCCACACAAGTAACGCTGGCTACAACCTAGTGACCTCAGCAACGCAAGGCAACATGCGATTAATCACCGTGGTGATGGGTACGAAAAGTGCTAACGCTCGTGTCGCTGAAAGTAAAAAGCTGCTCACCTACGGCTTCCGTTTCTTTGATACTGTCGAACCACATAAAGCCGGTGAAACCTTTATCCAAGACCGCGTTTGGATGGGTGACAAAGATACCATTGCGTTGGGAGTCAACGAGAATACCTACGTCACGCTACCGCGCGGAGAAGCGAAAAACTTAAAAGCCAGTTTCGTATTAGAAAAAGCACTTGAAGCGCCAATCAATAAAGGGGACGTAGTTGGTAAGCTATACTATCAATTGAACGGTAAAGATGTCGCCGAATACCCTCTTGTTGCGTTAGAAAATGTGGATACGGGTGGCTTCTTTAGCCGTATGTGGGACCACATTGTTTTATTCTTCAAAGGCTTGTTTTAAACAAAGAACCAAGGGCAATGAAACCGCATAGACACGGATTTCGTTGCTCTTGAGTTCCAAGGTATTTGTCAGTAATATGGCGCTCGAAGACTTAAAGAAATAGCTGGAGCTTCTACCATGTTAACCATCAATTCAGATGCAAAATTAAAAGATTTACTAGAATTCCCATGTTCATTTACCTACAAAGTCATGGGGCATGCAAAACCTGAATTAACCGAGAAGGTTCTAGAAGTCATCCAACGCCATGCGCCAGGCGACTACAGCCCGACGGTAAAGCCAAGCGCGAAAGGGAATTACCATTCCATTTCAATCAATATCAACGCGACCTCCATTGAACAAGTTGAAACCTTGTACAAAGAGCTGGGTGAGATTGATATCGTTCGCATGGTTCTGTAGACGAATAACTGGCCAGAACAAATGGCGCAAAGCAGCTCAGGCTGCTTTTTTATTAACTTTTTATACGGAAGTTATTAACTGTTGATTAAATTCTTCAGCGCTGGAGTAGTGCCAATCGCGTTATCCCTTTATAATGCCCCCACTGCAATCTCTATATGATATCAAGTATGCAACAGCAACTTTTAGTGAAACGACTCGGTCGACAAGATTATCTTCCTGTCTGGCAAGCCATGCACGACTTTACCGATAACCGAACTGACGAAAGCGTCGATGAAATTTGGCTGGTAGAGCATAACCCTGTGTTTACTCAGGGCCAAGCAGGCAAAGCTGAGCACGTACTGGATGCGGGCGCAATCCCTGTTGTACAAAGCGACCGTGGCGGACAAGTTACCTACCATGGTCCTGGCCAACTGGTGGCGTACTTTTTGATTAACCTACGCCGGAAAAAACTCGGTGTGCGTGATTTAGTCACCCATATAGAAAACATCGTCATCAATACACTCAGCGCCTATCAAATTGATTCCAGCGCCAGACCTGACGCTCCAGGCGTGTATGTCGAAAGCAAAAAAATCTGTTCCTTAGGGCTAAGAATTCGTAAAGGCTGCTCCTTCCATGGCCTTGCCCTCAACGTTAACATGGATTTATCGCCTTTTCATCGCATTAACCCATGTGGCTATCAAGGTATGGAAATGACGCAGATCAGCCAACTCGGCGGCCCAGAAGATATGGTCGTCGTAGAGCAACAACTCGTTAAAGAACTTATTTCACAACTCGATTATGAGCAAGTCGAACTTATAACAGAAGCAGACAATCATGAGTAAACCAATCCAAATGGAAAAAGGCGTTAAATACCGTGACGCCGATAAGATGGCATTGATTCCAGTAAAAAACATGCCAGCGGAGCAAAAAGAAATTCTTCGTAAGCCAGACTGGATGAAGATCAAGCTTCCATCAGACAGCAAACGTATCCAAGAAATCAAAGCTGCCATGCGTAAAAACGAGTTACACTCGGTATGTGAAGAAGCCTCGTGCCCTAACCTTGCAGAGTGTTTCAACCATGGAACAGCCACGTTTATGATTCTCGGTGCCATCTGTACTCGCCGCTGCCCATTCTGCGACGTTGCCCATGGCCGCCCACTGACGCCTGAAGCTGGTGAGCCACAAAAGCTTGCTCAGACAATCAAAGATATGAAGCTCAAATACGTGGTGATCACATCGGTTGACCGTGATGACTTACGTGATGGTGGTGCTCAACATTTTGCAGACTGTAACCGTGAAATCCGTGCACTTAACCCAGAAATTCGCATCGAAACTTTGGTACCTGATTTCCGTGGCCGTATGGATACTGCGCTTGAGCTGTTAAAAGACAACCCGCCAGATGTCTTTAACCACAATTTGGAAACAGCACCACGCTTGTACCGAAAAGCAAGACCAGGGGCTAACTACAAGTGGTCACTACAATTGCTTCAAAAATTCAAACAGCAGCACCCTGATGTCCCGACTAAATCAGGGATCATGATGGGCCTTGGTGAAACCAAAGAAGAAATCGTTGAAGTGCTAAAAGATCTACGCGCGCATGGTGTGACTATGCTAACGCTAGGCCAATACTTAGCACCAAGCCGACATCACCTTCCGGTAGAAAGATATGTTCCGCCATCAGAATTTGACGAACTAAAAGAAATCGCCTTAGAACTTGGCTTCACTCACGCTGCCTGTGGACCATTTGTGCGTTCTTCTTACCACGCCGATCTACAAGCAAAAGGCGTTGAGATTAAATAATCTCCAACTTTAATAGTCGACGACCTTATTAGGTCACCACTTTATAGGGAAGCCCATTCATGGCTTCCCTTTTTATATCACAATTTTTCCTCACTTGAATGTATGCACTTAATTCTATAGGCTAACCTTAAATAATTAACATAATTAATTGGCAACAGACATTTGGCTAAGGAACCACAATGAATCGAATTGGATTGTTCACGCTCGTCGCATCAGCTCTACTCGCGGGTTGTGCATCGAATACGCAAGAAGATAATTACCGCGAAGCCTCTTTCGAACTCTGTAACACCGAAGTGAGCGTTTATTCGGTTAGTGATGATGGCCGCGTACGTATTATATGCTCTGACGGTTCTAAATTTGCTCTAAACAGTGAGAGCACGCTGGCAACGATGAAAGACATCAACATCGAATACTGTGACGGCGAAGGTCTAGGTAAGTTTAACGAAAGTCGTAAATACTACTCGTTCAAATGTAAATCTGGCACCTTGCTTAGTATCTCTAAATAATCGCCTTTCTGCTTCGAAGCTGGCTCTATGCCAGCTTTTTTCGTTTTCAACTTCTGCTAACTTACTATTCAGGCCTTTCTGCCGACACCCACTACTCTACATAGCTACCAACGACTCTATATCGCTGCCAATTGCACCTGCACCTGCACCTGCAAAATTTAACATTTCATTAACTATCACAGATATACCTGTCCAGCCGAGGTAAGGTGATACTAAGCTTTTGCTGAAAATTCCCCCTAAGCATGGCTACTTCACCAGCATTATATTTTGAGGTCACATAAACGTTGCCTCAAATGTAACACTGTATTACCATGCTATCACACTAACACATCGTACTGACTTTACCGTGAAAAACTCTACTGACTTAGCCGACGAACTTTATGCAGCCATTGCTCTCCTGAAATCAGCAGAAGAGACCAAATTATTCTTTGCCGATTTGTGTACTCCGCAGGAACTACACGGTATGGCTGAGAGATTGAGAGTTGCGAAATATTTGCAGCAAGATATGTCTTATCGTGAAATTTCGGCAAAAACGGGAGTCAGTGTCACCACAGTCGGGCGGGTAGCACGTTCACTGAATTACGGAGAAGGTGGTTATGAGTTGCTCTTAGAGAGACTCCCAGCATCGTCTTAAACCCGTTTTATCAAAATTTATACAGCTAACCTGCTTCTGGCCACGCAAATCAAATAACGAATTGTCCCGCTCAAGCACTCATTTTTTGCTTCAAACTCTATCGGTAGGATTTATATGGTAACCACCAATCGCAAGAACAAAAAAGCGCTCAGCGTTTTCTCACTCGTGATGATCAATGTGATCGCTGTGGACAGCTTACGCTCTTTGCCAATCAGCGCTGAGTACGGCCTTTCTCTCGTATTTTATTACATCGCTGGCGCATTATTCTTTATGATCCCAAGTGCCCTTGCGGCTGCGGACATGTCGACTGGCTGGCCACAAAACGGCGGTATCTATGTATGGGTAAGAGAAGCATTTGGCAAAAAAGCGGCGTTCATGGTCGCGTGGATTTTATGGCTGTATAACATTATCTGGTTCCCAACCATTCTGTCTTTTCTCGCCTCAACGCTGTTCTTCATCATAGACCCAAGTCTAGCAACCGATAAGAGTATGATTTTCGTTGCTATCGTGATCATGTTTTGGCTCGCCACGCTTTCCAACTGCTTTGGTATGAAGGTTTCAGGCGTAATTAGTACATTAGGCTCCATTTTTGGCACTCTGTTACCTATGATACTGATTATTATCTTAGCGGTTGGTTGGGTAATGGCGGGCAAACCAATTGCCATCAACCTGAGCTGGCACGATGCAATGCCAGATTTGAGCAGCCTAGACAACTTAGCTATTTTGTCAGGTATGTTATTTGGTCTGGTGGGCATGGAAATGTCGGCCATTCACGCTCAAGATGTTGAGAACCCGAAGAAAGATTACCCAAGAGCACTTTTTTATTCGACCATCTTGATCCTGACTTGCTCCATCTTAGGTTCACTTGCTGTGGCAATGGTTATCCCACAAGACAAGATCAACCTATCATCGGCCGTCATCACTTCGTTCTCTATCTTTTTTGAAAGCTATAAAATGTCGTGGATGATGCCCATCATCATGGTATGTATCATACTAGGTGGTTTTTCTGGTGTATCGGCGTGGATTATCGGCCCAAGTAAATGTATTCGCCAAGCCAGTGAAGATGGTACTGCACCCGCTTTTTTAGCCAAAAGTAACCGCAACGGTGCGCCAATTGCCATTTTATTAGTACAAGGGATTCTGTTTACCGCGCTCGCGACCCTGTTTTTATACTTCCCCGGATTCAACGCTTCATACTGGCTGCTGACGGCTATGACGGCTCAGCTGTCGGTGATTTTCTACCTATTCTTGTTCGCAGCTTTAATCAAACTGAAAATATCTCAACCGGATGTCCCACGTGGATACTCTATCCCGGGTGGCACGGCGGGTGCGGTGATCGTGGGCGGCGTCGGCATCATTACATGCTTATTTGTTCTTGTGCTAGGTTTCTTCCCACCTTCACAAATCAACATCATGAGCAAGACGGCTTATGAATCTATTTTGATTGGTGGCATAGCCCTAGTCTGTATCGTGCCATTATTGATTCCGGCAAGAAAGACCGATCAAGAAACCAATATCGCCTAGGTAATTAAGTTGTTGTTGAGATCTACGCAAGAATAGAGCCTGATTATAAGTTCGCTCCGTGCTCCAGACTAAAATAGCCACTCGATTGAGTGGCTATTTTAGTCTCGGTATCGTATCAATTTAGTGCATTGTCGTGTTCTTTTTCAGCTCCGACAGCAACGCAATATAGATGGGGTTACACAAATCTGCGATTTCGCCATCTTGAGCAGAATGATACGACGAACTCCATTCCACTAAAGTGCCATTGTCTGTTTCCGTTAATTGAACCACGCCGACATAGTCTTGTACCACAGAGTCGGAAACAGGTCCCGGACCATCATCAATGTGATAGGCAAAGCGGTGCGCATCATCGTTATACTCGACCAATGTTTCGTGAAAAGCATCGTTAATCACTCTTTTCGCGCCGACATGATGCCCATCCACCGCCCCTACTTTTTGTAACGACGTGACCACGCCACTGGCCCAAGACATATCGTGAAAGTCACTCACCTCTTGCCAAACACTATCGATCGGTTGGTTTAATTCAATTTTGTTGTAACACTTACCCATAATCAGCCCCTCTTTCCCCCTGAACTGCGAACCTACGCTGCATGGCAGCATTCCTTGGTTAATCCACTCTCTAACGAGTCCATCTCCTAACTAATTTTAGCTAGACCAAGAAAAATTGCCGACGAGCAGGAGGCGGAAAATTCAGACAAACAAAAAAGGTGAGCAGATCTCTCCACTCACCCTTTCAAAGCATCAATAGAATCAAATTGTAAGCGCAAGCCTAGATAACCAACACGAACCTAAACTAAACGAGTTAGAACAATCTAATCTAACGCACTTTCTACTCGAACCTAATTTATGCGTAAACTGGAAGGCGCTTACAAATTTCTAGCACTTTCGCTTTCGTTGCATCAATCACGCTTTCGTCATTGATGCTATCTAGCACATCACACATCCAGTTCGCCAATTCTTTCGCTTCTTCCAAGCCAAAGCCGCGGCGAGTGATTGCAGGCGTACCAACACGAATACCAGAAGTCACAAACGGGCTACGTGGATCGTTTGGCACAGAGTTTTTGTTTACGGTAATGTTGGCTGCGCCAAGTGCTGCATCCGCTTCTTTACCTGTGATGTCTTTATCAATCAGATCAACCAAGAATAAGTGGTTCTCTGTTGAGTTAGAAACAATCTTATAGCCACGCTCTTGGAATTGAGCAACCATTGCTTTAGCGTTAGCTACAACGCGCGCTTGGTAGTCTTTAAACTCAGGCTCCATCGCTTCTTTAAACGCCACTGCTTTGGCTGCGATAACGTGCATTAGTGGGCCACCTTGGCCACCAGGGAAGACAGCTGAGTTCAGCTTCTTGTACATGTCTTCGCCAGCGTTTGAAAGAATCAAACCGCCACGAGGGCCTGCAAGCGTTTTATGTGTAGTCGTTGTCACAACGTGTGCGTGTGGGATTGGCGTAGGATAAGCACCTGCTGCGATTAGACCAGCAACGTGCGCCATATCAACGAACAAGTAAGCACCCGCTTTATCTGCAATTTCGCGCATACGAGCCCAATCAACAACCTGAGAGTATGCTGAAAAACCACCGATGATCATCTTAGGCTTATGCTCTAGAGCCAGCTGTTCCATTTCATCGTAGTTAATTTGGCCAGCTTCGTCGATACCGTACGGGATCACATTGTAGTGCTTACCTGAGAAGTTTACTGGTGAGCCGTGAGTTAAGTGTCCACCGTGCGCTAGGCTCATACCTAGAACGGTATCACCTGGATTCAGTAGCGCCATGTAAACTGCGCTGTTTGCTTGAGAACCTGAGTGAGGCTGAACGTTAGCGTAGTCACAACCAAATAGCTCACACGCACGGTCAATCGCTAGCGATTCCGCTTTATCTACGTACTCACAACCACCGTAGTAACGCTTGCCTGGGTAACCTTCTGCGTATTTGTTAGTAAGCTGAGAACCTTGCGCTTCCATCACTCGTGGGCTGGTGTAGTTTTCTGAAGCGATAAGTTCGATATGCTCTTCTTGGCGAAGAGTTTCTTCTTGGATAGCTGCAAATAGCTCCGCGTCGTAATCCGCAATATTCATATCACGTTTTAGCATCTGTATCTCCTGATTCAGCAAGCGCTGAAAATAGCAAAAAACCACACAACGACCAAAAGCAAACGTTTTCGTCACCGTTTATGGCGCGTATTCTACATAAAATGATTTATATCACAAAGGGAAAATTCGACTTTTCTTATCATGCTGGTCATTAATCAGGCCAAAGCTATATTTCAGCCCAATAAGTGGGTAACAAAGCGAGTGATACCGAACCCTCCCAAAAACTGAGTGCCCATATGTTTACCCTAAATTGCCGTTTTAAACTAGCGACAGGGTCGCCTTTTCGTCAGTTACCCCAGTGGTTTGACCGCTAAGTGAGTTAATTGGGCAGAATTAGAGCAATACGTTACCTCTCCTTCTCCTTCAACTGACTCGACAGTTCCTTGGCTACATGCCCAGGCGGTTGAGTAGAAGCTGCAACCAAGCGATACATCATAGGCACCACAAATAAGGTGACGAGCGTGGCGAACGCCATGCCGAAGAAAATCACGGTGCCAACGGCCATCCGGCTTTCATAGCCCGCACCAGACGCCAACAACAAAGGAATAGCGCCGGCGAGCGTGGTCATGGCGGTCATAATAATGGGCCGTAAGCGGCGGACACTGGCATCGATAATCGCGGTTTCAAACTCAACGGAGCGATTACGCAGCTGATTGGCAAACTCGACAATCAAGATGCCATTTTTTGTCACCATACCGATCAACATGATCATGCCGATTTGGCTGTAAATATTTAGCCCTTGTTGCAGCAAGACTAAGCCAAACAACCCGCCAACGATCCCCATTGGCACTGTGAGCATGATAATCAAGGGATTGATAAAGCTTTCGAACTGAGCACACAGCACTAAATAAGCCACCAACAGTGCCAAGCCAAACACCAGCACAATGCTCGATTGGCTTTCTTTAAACTGTTTCGACTCCCCACTATAGCTTACCGAGATATCACTTGGCAGTTTCTCAATGGCTAACTCATCAAGAAAAGCCAACGCATCACCAAGGCCGTGTCCTTGTGATAAGTTCGCCGAGATCGTAATCGATTTTTTCTTATTGTGATGAGATAGCTTAATCGACGAAGCCACTTCATCGACTTTCACTAGACTAGCTAGGCTAATCAACTCCCCTGAACTAGTGCGTAGGTAGATTTTACTCAAATCGCCACTGTGCAAAAAATGCTGCTCTCCCGCTCGCAGGTACACGTTGTATTCTTCACCGCGCTCAACAAAGGTGGTGTCGCGCTTACCCGCCAACATGATCTCCAAAGTATCAGCAATTTCCGTCGCTGGAATACCAAACTGGGCAGCGCGATGTTTATCCACTGACACCATAAGCTCAGGCGTTTTTTCCGAATAATTAAGCTCGGCGCCTTCCATAATTGGCGATTCTTCCGCGGCTTGCTTTAGCGTTTCAGCCCACAGCTTGAGCGCCTGATAATCCGCGCCGCCTAGCACAAACTGAACAGGCTCACTCGACCAACCACGAAAGCCGGGTAAAAATGGGTAAACCCGCACATCTGGAATGCCCTTTAAGGCTTGGCGCACTTGAGCCAGCACATTGTTCGCACTTAAGTCTCGCTGCTGCCAATCCTCCAAAATCATGATAACGAATCCAGTTTGATCGCCAGCATTACCACCAAAGGCTGGCGACTGCAGGTTAAAAGATTTCAGTACACCTTTTTCAACCAAGGGCAGCAACCTTTGCTCGACCAACGCCATATTGGCCGCCATACGGTTAAAACTAGTGGCTTCCGCACCGCGCACAAATGCAAAGACGACACCTCTGTCTTCGGTGGGTGTAAGTTGCAGCGGCACTTTGCCAAACAAAACGTAGCTCCCGGCGATACAAAGCACAATGCAACTTGGTCCCAACCATATTAGCTTTAGCGCACGGGACAAAATGCGCCGATAATGTCGCTCAACGAAGCTAAAAGCTTGGTTGACCAACCTTTGCAACCCGTGCGGCTCTCGGTGTGCGCGCAATAGTTTACTCGCCAATGCTGGGGTAAGCGTTAATGCAATCAGAGAAGAAAACACCACGGCCATAGATAACAGCACCGCAAATTCGCTAAACAGCAAGCCAGCCATATCGTCAACGAAGGCGATGGGCAAAAACACCGCGACCAAAACTAATGTGGTCGCTATCACCGCGAACCCCACTTCTCGCGTACCTAAAAATGCCGCGATCAAAGGCGTCTCGCCTCGTTCAATGTGATGGTAGATATTTTCCACTACCACTATGGCATCATCGACCACTAATCCGATTGCGAGAATAAGTGCCATCAAGGTGATCAAGTTGATCGAATAGCCGAAATAATACGCCGCCATACAGGCAGAGAGTAACGAAGCGGGCACTGCAATCGCAGGAAGTAAAGTCGACCGAACTTGGCCAATAAATAGATAGAGAATCACCACCACTAACGCTGCGGTAATAAAGAGAGTTCGGTAAACTTCATGAATCGAGCGTTCGATAAACACAGTCGAGTCGTAATCAATCGCCAGTCGCGTTCCTTCGGGTAAAAACGCCTGCATGGAGTCCACTTGCCCACGCACCGCTTTGGCGACATAGAGCGGATTCGCCCCTGTTTGTGGCACAATCGCCATGCTCACATTCACTACCCCCGAGCTTTTAAACATTGACGACTCATTTTCTGCGCCAATATAAACCTCAGCGATATCCCGCAAATAGACGGCTGGGCGATTTCCTTCCTGCTTGACCACCAAAGATTGAAAGTCTTGCGCCGTTTGATAGGCGCGCAGCGTGCGCACCGACATCACAACGGCATCGTTTCGTATTTCTCCGCTGGGTCTTTCTATATTTTCTCGCCGCAGGGCTTGGCTTATATCTTGGGTGGTGATCCCCCGCCCTGCCATTTGCGCCGGGTTTAGCTCGATATACATCACTTTCGATAGCCCGCCCACAACATTGACGGCACTAACTCCGGCAAGCAAGTTGAAGCGATCAAGCAACACACGGTTAATGTAATCAGTGAGCTGAGCCCGGTCCATATTGGCGGAACTCAGATTGACGTACAAAGAAGCCTTTCCCGAACCATTATTTTTATACACCACGGGCTCTGAAGCTTCTTCTGGAAGTGCATTGAGCGCCCTTGTCACAGCATCTCTCACGTCACTCACTCCAGCCTGAAAATCGTAGCCCAATTTAAAACTGACGGTTATGCGCGAAAAGCTATTGCGGGTAGTTGAGGTGATTTCATCAACGCCGGTTAGACCTGCTAACTGGTCTTCTAGCACTGAGGTAATTTGGCTCTCGATAATGGTGGCCGACGCCCCCTCATAGCGAGTGCTTATCGACACAACTGGCGTCTCAATATTCGGCATTTCTCGCACCGCTAATTTTGAAAACGAGACCATACCAAACACACACAGCAGTATCCCCAGTACGACTGAAGAAACTGGCCGTTGGACTGCAACGTCAGAGAGCCACACAGTTATCCCTCACTCTTAATTGCTGTACCAATTTTCGTGACTTCTTGAATTTTTACCCCATCTCTCATATTGATAAGCCCCTGCACGACAACCTTTTGCCCAACGTGCACGCCCTTTTTAATCACCACCTTATTTCCCATTCGCGCACCCAGCTCCACCTCGGTACGTATGGCAGTCTGATCGCCTCCGACAAGGTAGACAAATCGCTTGCTGCCTGCGTATTCAAGCGCTTGTACTGGAATCGTCGCCGCTTCTATTGGCTGTAAAGGGATCTGCGCCGACATCAGCATGCCAGGCTTCAAGCTGCGCTCAGAATTATCAAACTGGACACGAGTCGTTATCGTCAAAGATTGTGCATCAACGCGAGAATCAATCGCTTTTACCACTCCAGTAAAACTCAGCTGTGGCCAAGCGTCGCTTATGCCAACCACCTTTGTATCAAGCGATAAATAAGATAAATAACGCTCAGGAACGGCAAGATCTAGCTCCATTTTGGAGAGGTCATCTAACGTAAACAGCACGCTGCCTACCGTAAGGTATTGGCCACGACTTAGATGAATAAGGCCAACAGTGCCCGCAAAAGGAGAACGAATCGTACGTTCATTCAGTGCCGCTTTAGCCAAATCAAAACGGGCCTTAGCAATATCGACCAATGCGCCTTGGGCTTCCAACTCAGTCTGTGTCACGGCGTGTTTCTTCACCAATTGGCTAAATTCTCTAAATTTCCGCCGCTCATCTTGCCAATATGCTTTCGCTTCCAGCAGCGAAGCTTGTACTTTATTACTAGTTAAACGAACTAAAACTTGCCCCAACTGCACACGCTGGTTGGTGGTAACGTTGATCTCGGCTATTTTTCCAGCCACTTCAGTCGACACATCCACAGCTTGCTCGGAGGCTAACTTACCGACTAGGTTCAGCGTTTGTGATAACTGCTGTAACTCCACGCGTTCCGTCACCACAAACACACGGCGCTGCTGAGCGGCTGGGTTAGCGAACAGATCAAGGCTACTCAGCAGAAAAAACGCCGTTAGCCCATACAGATTCCATTTATTCACCGTGTTTATATCCTAAACATAATAAACTGATATAAATATATACCTAAGTGAGCCATTGGCTCGCACCAGCTTACAATAGTGTTATCGGCACCAATTTTATTATTGAGATGAAATCGATTGAGTGAGATCGGTACACAAATAATAAATAGAATGAGAGAACTTGATGTTTTTAGTGAACAAATAGCCATCAAAACAGATAAATATTGGCAACTCTGACCAAAAAGTCAGCATTCGATTCAAAATAACAAGAAAAGTCTTTACAGGTTTTAAGAGTTTGCTATGATTCGCTCCGAACTTGAGTGAAGCGTTGGGAAAACATCACTTAAGCCACTTCCAAGAGAAGTGGGAAACACCCCTGGAGGGGTTCCCGAGTGGCCAAAGGGAGCAGACTGTAAATCTGCCGGCTCCGCCTTCGATGGTTCGAATCCGTCCCCCTCCACCATATTCTTCCTTAACTGGAAACCACTTAGCTAAAGCGTTGGGAAAACCTTAGTTAAGCTTACTTTTGAAAAGAAGTGAGAACATCCCCTGGAGGGGTTCCCGAGTGGCCAAAGGGAGCAGACTGTAAATCTGCCGGCTCCGCCTTCGATGGTTCGAATCCGTCCCCCTCCACCATATTTTCCTTAACTGGAAATTACTTAGCTAAAGCGTTGGGAAAACCTTAGTTAAGTTCACTTCTTAAAAGAAGTGAGAACACCCCTGGAGGGGTTCCCGAGTGGCCAAAGGGAGCAGACTGTAAATCTGCCGGCTCCGCCTTCGATGGTTCGAATCCGTCCCCCTCCACCATATATAAAAAGCCAGCTGAAAAGCTGGCTTTTTTGCATCTGAAGCAAAAACATATCAAAAAGTGCATTTAATTTTAAGTAAGTGACACACAGCCACCTACTTGAAACCAGAGAAGATCACTTATGACAAATAATCAGGTACTTGCTTAATACTATCTAGCACGACATCTGCGATAGATTCGCCTCGCTCAGTCACCGATTTCCCGGTACGCACCAATATTTTCGTGCCAACGCCAGCAGCATCAGCAGCCATCAGATCTTCCGCTTTATCGCCGACCATCACTGATTTAGCCATATCAATCTCAAGATGCTCTTTAGCAGATAAAAACATACCCGGCTTCGGCTTGCGGCAGTCACAATCTTGTTTGTATTTACCCACACCGTGCTCTGGGTGATGCGGACAATAGTATACGCCATCAAACTCAACACCATGGTCGACAAAATTCCAATCCATCCATTGGGTCAGCGATAGAAAACGGTCTTCGCTAAACAGGCCTCGCGCGATACCCGATTGGTTCGTCACGAGAACCAACTGGTATCCCATGTCTTTCAATCGCTTAGTCGCTTCAAAAACGCCGTCAACAAATTCAAAATCATGCTCATCATGAACATAACCGTGATCGACATTGATCACTCCATCACGATCTAAAAACACTGCAGGTTTGGCCAAAATTTAATTCTCAATTCACTTTCCAATAGAACAATTATTGCATGCTTTATAAGTGACATCACCCTAATTTCCCGCGTAACCAACTCTCAAACACCGCCTCTATATCTCCTTAAAAGGTCATCTAGACGTCTAGACGTAAAAATATCTATTGACTTATTTAAACGAAACTCATAGCATCTTTGGCTAGTTAATGTGTTGTTTACAACCAAATATTCTCATCTGATGTAGGTTAAAAAATGATTGAGATCAAACAGGTAAATAAAGTCTTCTATCAAAACGGAAGCCCAATTCCCGCACTGAAAGACATCAATTTGACGATTGAGCAAGGTGCGATTTTTGGCGTAATTGGCTCTTCTGGTGCTGGAAAAAGCACACTGATCCGTTGCGTCAATATGCTTGAGCAACCTACATCGGGCTCGGTGATTGTCGACGGGGTTGACTTAACAACCCTCAGCTCAGCTGAACTTGGACAAGCACGCCGCAACATAGGCATGATTTTTCAGCACTTCAACTTGCTCTCTTCGCGTACGGTGTTTGGTAACATCGCCTTACCACTAGAGCTCGCGAATAAAGACAAAGCCAGCATCGAAAATAAGGTGACACAGCTACTCGAACTTGTTGGCTTAACCGACAAGCGCGACAGCTACCCAGCCAACCTAAGTGGTGGGCAAAAGCAGCGCGTTGCGATTGCACGCGCACTGGCATCAGATCCAAAAGTATTGCTGTGCGACGAAGCCACTAGTGCCCTCGACCCAGCAACTACTCAATCGATTTTAGATTTGCTTAAAGAAATTAACCGTAAGCTGAACCTCACGATCCTACTCATCACTCATGAGATGGACGTAGTAAAGAGTATTTGCCATCAAGTGGCGATCATTGGGGATGGTCAGTTAGTAGAAAAAGGCAGCGTGGGCGACATATTCGCCCATCCAAAAACGGAATTGGCTCATCAGTTCATTCGCTCAACTTTGGATCTCACTATCCCTGAAGATTTTCAACAGCGTTTGCAAGCAAACCGCATTGAAGGTAGCTACCCGTTAGTGCGACTAGAGTTCACAGGAGCGACGGTTAAAGCGCCACTCATTTCGCAAATTGCCCGTCAGTTTAATATTGATATCAGTGTATTAAGCTCAGATATCGACTACGCTGGCGGCGTTAAATTCGGCATGATGTTAGCCGAAATGTTTGGTAGCGAAGCCGACGACCAAGCAGCGATTCAATTTCTTCGCAATCACCATGTAAAAGTAGAGGTACTGGGTTATGTTCTTTAATTCTGTCGTTGACTGGCTCAGCCTGAACAGCAGCTTAATTTTCGATGCGACTCTGCAAACTTTATACATGGTCAGCGTCGCGGGCATCGTTGGCTTTGCCGTTGGCATTCCTTTAGGTGTCGTTTTGCATACCACCAAAAAAGGCGGTCTGTGGCAAAACGTTGCGCTCAATAGAATATTAGGCGCGGTAGTCAATATTGGCCGCTCAGTACCCTTTATCGTCTTGATGGTAGCCATTATCCCTGTCACTAAGTTTTTTGTCGGCACCTTTATCGGTACCACTGCCGCTATTGTTCCTCTTAGCATCGGCGCCATTCCATTTGTGGCGAGATTAGTCGAAGGTGCCTTGATTGAAGTGCCAACGGGTCTTATTGAAGCGGCGCAGTCTATGGGCGCGACCCCAATGCAGATTATTCGTAAAGTGCTTCTTCCTGAAGCACTGCCGACCATTATTAACTCTGTCACCATCACGCTCGTAACTTTAGTCAGCTACTCGGCGATGGCGGGCACAGTCGGCGGCGGCGGTCTAGGTGATGTGGCTATCCGCTACGGCTTCTATCGCTACGACATTGGCGTCATGGCAGCCACAGTAGTCCTACTCATTATCATAGTGCAATTGGTGCAGTCATTCGGTGACGCTATCGTGCGCCAAGTCGACCACAAATAATCCAACAAATTCTAATTAGGTTACACAAGGAGACAGTAATGAAACTTAACCTGAAACGTTTACTAGCGGTTGCTACCGCAGCCTCTGCTCTTGCTCTCGCAGGCTGTGGCGATAAGTCAGACAGCCAACAGCTTAAAGTAGGCGTCATGGCTGGATCTGAAGCACAAGTTGCTGAAGCCGCAGCAAAAGTAGCAAAAGAAAAATATGGTTTAGACGTTAAGTTAGTCACCTTCACGGACTATGTGACGCCTAACGCTGCGCTGGCAGACGGCTCAATCGATGCTAATGCTTTTCAGCATAAACCTTATTTAGATCAGCAAATTGACACTCGTGGCTACAAACTGGCGATCGCGGGAAAAACGTTGGTTTACCCTATTGCTGGATACTCAAAAACACTTAAATCTGTTAAAGAGTTAAAAGACGGAGCAAAAATCGCGATTCCTAACGATCCTACTAACTTAGGTCGCTCACTATTGCTTCTTCAGCAACAAGGCTTGATTAAGTTACGTGAAGGCTCAGGCTTACAAGCGACTGTGCGCGACATTGTCGAAAATCCGAAGCATTTAGATATCATTGAACTGGATGCTGCTCAGCTACCTCGATCACTAGACGACGTCGCGATTGCCGTAATCAACACCACATTCGCTAGCTCAATCAACCTAACTCCACAAAAGGATGGTATCTTTGTCGAAGATAAAGATTCACCGTATGTGAACCTGATTGTGGCGCGCAAAGACAACGTTGATTCAAAGAAAGTGCAAGAATTTGTAAAAGCCTACCAAACCGATGCGGTTTACAATGCCGCGCTAAAAATCTTCCATGGTGGCGTTGCGAAAGGCTGGTAACGTTCACCCTTTCCTAGCGATCTGTCCTAGTACCGTCGCTAAAAAACAAAACTAAAAAGCCAACCTCGAAATAGGTTGGCTTTTTTTATGCTTACAATCAGCTTCTTATATTAAGAGATATGATCCCAAGACATATTCGAGACTAAACGACACTTGTCACATTTGAAATGGAAAATATCGAGCACTGGTTCAGGTTGCAGCCACTCGCCTGAGCAAGACGGGCACAGTCGTGCTTGCTCATCTTGCAAACTGGTGCCGCCGACGCGATACAGATAGTAGTAAGTTGGGACCTTAGTAATATGTTCAATGCGGCCGCGCAAACCCATTCCACGCTTATACAGCACACTGTCGGTATCGCATATTTCATGCAGCACCGCATGCTCAGCTCGGCAACCACCCGCCATTTGAATTTCATCGCAGGCTTGCCATTCTGTTTGCCACTTTATGACCGCTTTGTGGTCACCATTTAGCGTGGCCGGATTCCGGTACAAAGGAATTGGCAGCAAGCTGTCACCGCTGCGCAGCGGCGAGCAAGTATGTACATACGTGGTGTACAGCACCTGCCAGCTTGGGTCATCTTCTGCCGCTTCTTCTGAATTGATATCACGCCCAATCAAACGTACTTTAGGTGCTAAGAGCTTTGCGTCTGCTAAGCGTTCTATACAAACCTTCACAAAGTCTGAATGGTGTTGAGGATGCAGGCTATCTTGCTCTGGACAAACGAGTCTAAGCGTAAAAATGCCCTCTCCCATCACAATTGGGAACTCTCGGCCAAGAACCTGACCGTTATAACGCAGCGCGTCCATCAAACCATTGATTGCCTTGTCAACGGCGCTAATCGTGGTGTTATCAAAACACTCAAATTGTATTTCAACTACGTACATCGTTAAACCGCCGGTACCAAACCATCAAGAAACTCTGCTAGGCTGACAGCCAAAACCTGTCGATTCTTGGTTCCTAGCTCCTCCAGCAATACGTTGCCAGACAAATTACAAATTGAGACAACTTCCATCTCATCATCCGTTGTCGCAATAAATACGGTGGGCTGTAGCTTCAAACGGCGTTGCATCACCAAATGGCCGAGTATATTCTCTTGCAAGAGCACAAAATCATCTTGATTCCATACTTGCAGCAAGGTCAGTGAATTACCACGCCAAATTGCGTCCATATCCGCACTATATTGTGAACAATAAAAGGCCTTAATATCGTTGTGCAACTCCAGCTCAATACCTTGCTCCACGTTATCAAAACTCGCCATCGGCTCTAGTGCCACTGGCTGCCATTGCCCATCATTATCAGCATCGCCTTGCAAACACGACGAAGGCATATCCGCCATGTCATGGTTACACGGTAAAGTGCCATGCTCTGCAACAAACGTGTCAATATACCTTTTGCCAAACGCGAGTAGAGCTTGTGAGCCAGTAGAGGCCATAGTTATCTCCAAATTTTTCACCTATTGATTCACCGCTCTTTGAATGCATCGGCCCGATGAGCCGCAACTTCATTCAAGTTTCGAGCGCGCTCTTACACAAAAAAACGACAAATTGCCGTAAAAAGCATCGCGTAAGATCAACCACGCCTACTCATCTAATGACATAAAGAACGGGATTTCGTAATATTCCAACTATTCTAAATCAATTTGCAATCAAACCATGAATAAATATTCCGAAGCCAAAGAACTTACGGGCCTAACCTTGGGGCAGAAGACCGATTATGCCAGTGAGTATGATGCTAGCTTGCTGCAACCTGTTCCTCGCAGCCTCAATCGAGATGACTTACAACTCGGTGAGACCTTACCCTTCCAGGGCTGTGATATTTGGACTTTATATGAGCTTTCTTGGCTAAACCCTAAAGGCGTACCACAAGTGGCGATCGGAGAAGTGTTTATTCCTGCCACTAGCACTAATTTAGTGGAATCGAAGTCATTTAAGCTGTATTTGAATAGCTTCAACCAAACCCAATTCCGAAGCTGGGACGAAGTTCAATCCACCCTTGGTCGTGATTTATCAGCCTGCGCCGATGGTGAGGTTAGTGTCTCAGTTTTACCTGTGACCCACTATACCAATCAACCCATCGTCACGATGGCTGGCGATTGCATTGATGACCAAGATATTCAAATCAGCGACTATGAGTTTGATGCCGCTTTGTTAGCCAACGCTACCCATGATGATATCGTCACTGAGTCTCTGCACAGCCACCTGCTAAAATCAAATTGCTTGATCACCAACCAACCGGATTGGGGCAGTGTCGAGATTCAATACCAAGGTAAAAAAATTGATCGTGAAGCACTGTTGCGCTACCTCGTCTCTTTCCGCAACCATAATGAGTTCCACGAGCAATGTGTCGAGCGGATTTACACCGATCTCATGCAGTACTGTCAGCCAGAACATTTATCGGTTTATGCACGCTATACTCGCCGAGGTGGGTTAGACATTAATCCGTTCCGCTCTTCGAACCAAACGGCACCTAGCTCTAGTCAGCGTATGGCTCGTCAATAGGAATCAACTTTATTATGCCAAGACTTCGCTGGACACTGTTGCTGCTAGCCTCACTGCTAATCTTCCCTGCATGGGCGGACTCGACGCCTCGATATGGCTCGCCCGTTTTGGAGGAAGCCCATCAATTATTAGGATTTTTACCTCAGCAATCAAAGAAGCTAACAGAGAATTTCCTTTACCAGCGAACCTTGGCGGATATGACAGTCCGCAATTTATCTCCACTACCTCGCAACACCGTAGAGGGCAATATACGAACGCCTAGTAGCTCAATTGATGCACTACAAATATTGGCGCGCGCTGAATTCACTTTGCATCAATACCCGCAAGCCTTCCTACAACTACAACAAGCAAAAGATTTAGCGCAGAAATATCATTTGATGTTTTCAGGGCTATTAGTACAAATCCAAGATATCCATTTACGCTGGTTGTATGACCACGATTTAGATAAAGCAGAAAAGCGCCTATCTACGGTGCAAATTCAACTCGACACACTAAATAAAAAAGATCCGCTCTCACATCGTACTTTTTTTGAGTATTACAAATTAAAAGCAGAACTCGCGGCCGCCAATGGCCAACTAGATGAAGCAAAGCTTAATTACGACAAGCTCAAATCCATTACAGACAACGATGATTCAGAATACACCACCATCGACTATCATATGCTCGTCGGACGCTATTTACTGAAACATCACTTCTACAACCGTGCCTTGTCTGATTTATTAACGGCCTATTGGCAAGCAATCGAAGTCAATGCCAGTGTCAGGCTAGCTGCCATTAATCAATCGTTGGGTGAATTATTTTACCAACGCGGAGTGCTAGACAAAGCGATTGAGCACCTATCTCAAGCTGCCGATTTTTATAATAATTATCAAAACTCACCCGTTCTGCCAGAGATACTAAAGAAGCTCGGTGACATTTATTTATTTCAAGGTAAGTATAACCTCGCCTTAGTACAATATTTCAACGTTATTGACCATGAAAATATGCACAGCGATCCAAAACAAATCGCCGAAGTGCGCTTGTCAGTGGCCGACACTTACCTCAAGTTAGACAATTACCTTTTAGCCAAGCGCTACCTAGAGCACGCAAAGACCATCATAAAACACACGCCGCCCCATCCGTATTTAACGGCTAAAGCGCAGCTTCTGAGTGCGGGACTGTCCTATCATTATCGCCACCCAAATCGAGTGATCACCAGTGCGACCATGGCACTTGCACAGGCCAAGAAAACCTCAGAAGAGCAGAAAATTGACTTAGAGAAGTCAGCCTATAACTTGTTGTACCTCGCCTATCAAGACAATGGGAAATTTGAGAAAGCGCTAGATAACCTGAAAAAGTACAACCAAATAAACAAGCTAAAACAAAGGGAGCTCAACCTCATCAGTGAGGACGACTTCCGGCAACAAAAACAATTTATCGAACAGACCTTGCACCTAGTCAGTCAAAAGAAAGAGCTAGAGAAGACCTACGACGATTATCAAACCTTCCAAAAAATTGCGTTTGGTTTGTTTTCACTTTCCGTCATTTTGTCGCTGTTTGCCCTGCGCAATAGCTACGTCTCCCACAAGCAGAAGAATCAAATCGAGGAACTGAGCGAGGACTTGTTTGCTCACTCTCGATCTGGATTACGCAATTTACGGATGCTCAACGCGAGCTTACCCAAATCCTTGGCTCACAGTAGCCACAAATTTGAAAAGTGGCACATCGGCGAACTGATCCATGAACCCCTTAACGATCGACTACGCTTCGTTATGATTGACTTACCCTTCCTCAGCAATATGTACTTACAGCATGGCTATAGTGAAGGGCTCGCTCTGGAAGGCAAGTTCGGCGACTACTTGAAGAGTGTGATTCCTTCTCCAGCTCGCCTGTACCACTTTTCCGATGCAAGTTTGCTGT
This sequence comes from Vibrio profundum, assembly GCF_050337555.1. Classification (NCBI taxonomy): domain Bacteria; kingdom Pseudomonadati; phylum Pseudomonadota; class Gammaproteobacteria; order Vibrionales; family Vibrionaceae; genus Vibrio; species Vibrio profundum. The sequence continues at coordinate 83,984 of NZ_JAKJTA010000003.1, read as the reverse complement.
ACATAGAAAATAGCAGTGGTAACCCTGTCACATCGGAGCAAATGTTCACCAAAGTGCAGCAATGGGTGAATGATTTTGAACCTGAACTCAATTTGACTCGCATTGTGCGAGTCGGAATGACAGATTACCCATTTTTACCACGTGCCTATACTGCCATTAACGACAAACAGCTACTCGATATCTTGTTAATGGCAAGTAATTTGGCGCGTGATCTAAGCTGGAAAGAGAACTCCAGCCAATGGGTTCATTTCCAAGCAATTAAAAATGCACCCGCAGCCAGCCTAGCACAAGGAAATCTCCGCTCAGCCTGTCAACAAGCCATTCGTCAGGGGCTAATTAAAGTCCATTCCTCTTGTCAAAATGAGGAACACATCAAAGATTTGCTAAAAGACATTTAAGTTGATTGATTAAAGGTCGATAGTTATTAGATAGACAGGTAGGTGATGCTGATATTGTGGCACGGAACCCGCATTAATGCAGTTTAAACGTATCGCTATAGGTGCTACCCATGTAGGCACCATCCATAGAGCTCGATTGCATATAAACATTTAGTGAGTATGAAATAAAGATCGTGACTAAACGGTCTTATCTTAACAGACGAAATAGGCCCACAGAACAACAAACGAAAGGTGTGAAATGGCTAACCCGCGGACAGTCCTTGAACAGAAAATCGCTCACTGCGGAGAAACGCTTCTCAAACTCCCCTCGTTGCCTCCTGCCGTTAGACAAGATTTACAGCACCTACTCAACGATACTCTCACCACAGGCGAAGAACATGTTGAGCACTCTATCAATTTAATTAGCATCTACGAGAAGTCGATCAAAATCATCAACGCCAATTCACACAACCTGCTTTACCAAGACCCAGCGCCTCAACCGAACCCTCAACTCAAACAGCTCAGTCGCCAACTTCAACTCTTGATTCAAAAACTAGACTTTGCTGATGAGGTGGGTAACAAACTGGTTGAAGTACGCAGAAAAATATTACTCGACAGCAATCACTCTGAATTGATTAAACATACACTTGAAACCTTACAACTCGTCATTGATGGCACAATTGCCGAACGTCAATCCTCACATCAGTTTCTCGACCAAATTAACGCATCGTTCTTCGACGCAATCAAAGTCTATCAAGATAGTACCCAGCAAGTAGAACAAGATATGTCCGAGAAACACGGAATCACTAAGGAGTTGTCCGGACTTTCATCCGCGGCGATCACCGAAACAAACAATGCCCGAAACCTAGTAGCCCTCAAGCGCAGCATTACTCCATTGCTGAGCCAAATCGCACAACTGTCTGGTTCGCTGCAGCATGCTGAGCAAAGAGAAAATAACATGCTCAATAAACTAAAATACACTAACGAGCAGATGACAGAGTTGATTGAAGAGACTCACGACTATCGGAAACGCTTCGAAGAACAGCGCCACAAAGCCCAACTCGATCCACTGACCAAAGTATACAACCGCAGCGCATTTAGCGAATCGCTCGAATCAGCCTTTACCCATTGGCAAACGGAACAAGGGACACTACAGCTCGTGCTATTGGATATTGACCAGTTCACTACTATTAATGAGCGCTTTGGCAATTCAGCAGGAGATAAGGCACTCAAAATCATTGCTCAAACCATTGGTAAAGAGACGCGGAAAAAAGGGTATGCGGCGAGGATGTACGGAGACAAATTTATCGTCATGTTCACTGAACAAGAGAAAAGCTATAACCAAAAATTAATCGCGCGGGTACAAAAAAAGGTTAGTGGCTTACCCTTTAGTTTTCGACAACAAAATATCACTATCACGGTTTCCGTTTGCGCAGACGCTTTCCAAAGCGATGACACGCCAGATGATGTGTTGAGCCGGTTAGACAAAGGCATGGCAAAATTGAAACGAAATGGTATTGAGCAATTCCATTGGCGATAACCCTTTAACTACAACATATTGATGACAAAACGACCAACCGAAAATTAATAAGCCGTATTGTGTAATTTGCGTCAGCGTTTCAAGAAGTTAGTGCGTTCCTTTTTGAATAGAGTTTGCTAAGCTATTTAAGGCTACCTGCAAATTTAGCACCTTATCGAATTTGTGGAGCCTTCAGTATTCTACAATAAGGAGGCCTGTATGATTACTCATATTAGCCCAGCTGGCAGCATGGATCTGCTTTCTCAACTTGAAGTTGAGCGCCTTAAAAAAACCGCCTCAAGTGAACTCTATCAATTGTATCGCAATTGTACCCTTGCGGTGCTTAACTCTGGCAGTCATACCGACAACTCCAAAGAATTACTCGACAAATACCGCTCGTTTGACGTCAACGTGATGCGCCGAGAGCGTGGTATCAAACTGGAATTAAATAACCCACCAGAACATGCTTTTGTCGATGGCAACATCATCAAAGGCATTCAAGAGCATTTATTCTCTGTCCTTAGAGACATTGTCTACGTCAACATGCACCTTGCGGACAATCAAAAACTCAATTTAACCAATTCAGCCCACATCACTAATTTAGTGTTTGGTATCTTGCGCAACGCTGGCGCTCTCACGCCTGGTATCACCCCAAATCTAGTGGTTTGTTGGGGTGGTCACTCAATCAACGAAGTCGAATATCAATATACTCGCGAAGTTGGTCATGAACTCGGATTGCGTGAGCTTAACATCTGTACAGGTTGTGGCCCCGGAGCAATGGAAGGGCCAATGAAAGGCGCGGCCATCGGGCACGCGAAGCAAAGATACGATGAGCAACGCTATTTAGGTCTTACTGAACCTTCAATCATCGCAGCCGAGCCACCAAACCCAATCGTCAATGAACTGATCATTATGCCTGATATCGAAAAGCGCCTAGAAGCGTTTGTTCGGATGGCGCACGGGATCATCATCTTCCCCGGCGGCGCTGGCACCTCGGAAGAGCTCTTATATATCCTTGGTATTATGATGCATCCCGATAACAAAGATGTACCACTGCCTATCGTGTTAACGGGGCCGAAAGAAAGCGAAGAGTACTTCAAATCTATTGATCGCTTTATTGGTGATACGCTCGGCGAGCAGGCGCAGAAGCATTACGAGATTGTGATTGATGATCCGGCCAGAGCGGCGCAAATCATGAAAGAAGCCATGACTGACGTTCGCCAATATCGGAAAAACATTGGCGATGCGTACAGCTACAATTGGTCATTGAAGATTGACCCTGAGTTCCAACTGCCGTTCGAGCCGACTCATGAAAGCATGGCCAGTTTAGACCTACACCTCAATCAACGGCCAGAAAACCTTGCGGCAGCACTTCGACAAGCCTTCTCAGGTATCGTCGCCGGTAACGTCAAAGCGGAAGGCATTCAGGAAATTGAGCGCAACGGACCCTTTATGATTGATGGCGATAGCTCACTGATGAAGAAAATGGATCGGTTGCTGAAAGACTTCGTTGTCCAAGATCGAATGAAGCTACCGGGCGGCAGTGCTTACGAACCGTGTTATAGAGTGGCAACAGGAGAAACTACGCTTAAGTAACTGCTTAAAAATTTAAGCAGTTGATGTAAAGGGAAAGATAACAAAGAGAATCTTTGCACCTACACCACATCATATACTGCATTGACGTAGCAGTTAGGTATACAATAAGGGCATATTTTTATGCCCTTATTAATTTGCTACTTATGTCCATTCATCTTGTAATTATTGACGCGCTCAACTTAATCCGCCGGGTTCACTCCGCCCAGCCTGACGAGACTGACATAAAAAAAACCATCGAAACGACCCAGCGCACACTCAATAAAATAATTAAACAATCGCAACCTTCTCACATTATTGCCGTGTTCGATCACCAGCTCAGTGACAGAGGCTGGCGCGCCGAAATTTTACCCGAATATAAACTTAGCCGTAAGCCCATGCCCGAGGCTCTTTTCTCAGGGCTCGATAGTATCCAAGAAGCTTGGTGGGAACTTGGCATAGATTCGTTACTTTCTGATGGAGATGAAGCTGATGACTTAGTGGCAACACTGGCAATGAAAGTAGCCAGTCAGCATAAAAAAGTCACAATTATTTCAACAGACAAAGGTTATTGTCAATTGCTAGCGCCGACTTTGCAGATCCGCGATTACTTTCAACATCGATGGCTTGATGAACAATTTATTCAAACGAGTTTTGGCGTAAAAGCTGAGCAACTCACGGATTATTGGGGGTTAGCCGGGGTTAGCTCAAGTCAAGTCACTGGCATTCCGGGTATTGGCGCCAAGTCCGCGCAGGATATTCTCACTCAGTTCGACTCGATAGAAACGGCTTTTGCCGCGCAAGATTTGCCAAGTAAATACCGTAAGAAGTTTGACCAACATATTGAACTAGCTCGCGTATGCAAACAAGTGGCTACACTCAAAACCGATATTGAACTCGGCTTCAACTTACAAGATTTGCGCTTCTCTGGATAAAGTAGCCCCTCAGCCTAAAATAGACTGAGGGGCTCAATGTCTCGGTTGTTACTTTTTCGCGCTTACTGCGAGTGCTTAGTGCGGAGATATGTTGGACAAGCACTGGATGTGCACCGTGATTTCTTCGCGGTCATGATAAAGGTGCTTCGCTTGCAGCTTGAATTTTACTTTATGCTCGATTAAAAAATATTTTAAGTTTTCGATATCTTCTAATACTTCATCGTAACGGCCTTTCATCGGCAGCTTTAGGTTGAAGATCGTTTCTTTTGCCCAACCTTTAATCAACCATTCACCCATCAACTGTGCAACGCGTGATGGCTTCTCAATCATGTCACATACTAGCCAAGTAACGTTTTTCCGTGCAGGTTCGAACTTAAAGCCATCTTCCATATGGTGTTTGACCTGTCCTGTGTCCATCAAGCTATCTGCCATCATGCCATTATCGATAGCATGGACAAACATCGAACGTTTCACCAATTGGTAAGTCCAACCCCCAGGGCAAGCGCCTAAGTCCACGCCCCACATTCCTGAAGCCAGTCGTGTATCCCACTCTTCTTTAGGAATAAACACATGAAAAGCTTCTTCTAATTTCAATGTCGAGCGACTTGGTGCGTCCGATGGGAATTTTAGTCGTGGGATGCCCATGAAAAAGCGAGAGTTGTTACCCGCGTACGAAAAACCCACAAAACAATGTCCCGGAGCAATGAAGCAAATATGCAGTACTGGCTTTTTCTCAGTGTCTTTTCCATACAGCAAGCCTTTACCACGTAGTGCTTGGCGCATTGGTACGGTAAACTTTCGGCAAAATTTCAGCAGTTCTTTCGCTTCATTGGTATCAGGAGTTTCAATGCGCAGCTCACCACAGCGAGGCAGAGCGTCCACTTCCGACAGCTCACTCAGAATAGGAGAGATGCGATCTTCCTTCGGTAGCGCACTAAACTCTTGCGCTACGACAAACATCTGCCGAGCAAAAATCAAAGAACTAAACTCAAGTTGCTTCACCAACTTAAGAGCGTCTCCATCTTGATAACACTCAAATAAGACGTATCCCGTGTTGTTTTTCACTCTCGGGAATCCATACACTTCGAGATTTGTCGCCTTGTCTTGAATTTCACCTGCACATTCTTTTTCAAACCCAGAACGGCAATAAAACATAACGTGTTTCAAGATGTCACCTCTTTCATTTTCATCGCAGCACAAATAAATGCCAACCAACCAAGCATAAATAGTAGCCCCCCAATTGGGGTTATCGGCCCAAACCAATAAATATTGGTCATTGCTAGGGCATATAAACTGCCACTAAAGCAAAGGACGCCGATAATAAAGCAAATAGCGGCAACAAAGAAATACTTTTGTGCCCGCGCAGGCAATTTCAGTTGCAGCAACACCGCACAGGCGATAATCGCTAGGGCGTGTACAAACTGATAGCGAACGCCTGTATCAAACACGTTGAGCATCAAAGGGGTCAGCTGCTCACGTAGACCATGTGCGGCAAATGCCCCTAGGCCCACACCTGTAAATCCATAAAAGCCAGCGATAGCCAACAACCAACGTCCTTTCATGACAAGGTTCCTTTTATAAAGGCCGCAAGCTCTTCTATCGCGAGCGCCAAATTTTGTTCTTCGCTGAAACCAGAAGCTTTACGCGGCTTAAAGCTGTGGTCGCCATCCGGTAAGAAGCGTACCGACACTGAATCGGATAAGGAAAAATTAGAAAATTCATCCTTTTTGCCAAACGTATCTCGCTCCCCTTGCAAAATTAAACAAGGTGTTTCTAATTCAGCCAAATGCTCCCCTTTTAGTTTTTCAGGTTTGCCCGGCGGATGAAAAGGGAACCCTAGACACGCGACACCTTTCACATAGGGAGAATCAGCCAAGTGGCTCGCGATGCGACCGCCCATCGATTTCCCACCAATCACGACTGGTTGCTCCGCATATTGCTTAAGTACCGATTCGAATGCTTCAATCAGTTTAGGGCCTTTATCTGGGAATCTTTTTTTTCCGTCTAGTTGACGCTTTTCCATATACGGAAAGTTAAAGCGCAGCACCTGAATACCTTGTAGGGCTAATCCTTTGGCGACAGTCTGCATAAAAGCGTGGTCCATGCCCGCTCCCGCTCCGTGGGCAAAAATAAATAATGGATTGCCTTGCTCTCCATCAATCAGCACATTACTCATCCAGTAGGTCCTCTTGTTCACTTTGCGCCTTGGCCAACATCCAATCTCGGAAGGTAGCGATGCGCCCGGTATCCGCTTGTTTCTCATGGCAGACAACATAAAACGCATTCTTACTGACTAACACTTCATCAAACGGCGCAATCAAACGGCCTGCGTCAATTTCAGGCCGCGCCAATACGTTGTTGCCTAACGCAATGCCTTGTCCGTGCGCTGCCGCCTGCAACACCATAGTTGAGTGACTGAAAATAGGCCCGTGATTCACATTCACTCCGACTAACCCGTTTTGTTTAGCAAACTGCTTCCACTCTTTGCGCGACGTATCGTGCAATAACGTGTGGTGCTGCAGATCTGAAAGTGAATTGAGAGGCTTGCTGCCAAGCAAAATGGCTGGCGAGCATAGAGGAATCAAATATTCTTGATACAGCTTGTCAGCACGCAAGCCAGGCCAGTTACCGCGGCCATAATAAATTGCAACGTCAACGTCATCGGTTAACGAACTTTCATCCATATCCACCGCTTTAATCCGCACGTCAATATCAGGCTCTTGGGAATTGAAGTCGGCGAGGCGAGGTACTAGCCACTGAATGGCAAAACTTGGAGGAAGAGCAATGGTCAGAGCACCTTTCTCGCTGCGTTCCAACACTTTGTCTGTCGCTTCCGCAACCAAGGTAAAGATATCTTTGATGTCGAGAAAATAGCTTTGCCCTTCTTCGGTGAGCAGTAAAGCGCGATTGCGACGACGAAATAATTTCAGACCGAGAAACTCTTCTAGCGCTTTAATTTGATGACTAACAGCGGCTTGCGTAACAAATAGTTCTTCCGCTGCCCGCGTAAAACTGAGATGACGAGCCGCAGCTTCAAAGACTTTTAACGAGTTGAGAGGAGGTAATCTTCTTGACATAAAAGCGCCCTAAAAATGCATTAGTTTTTCTTATGCGAAACATTATAAATTGTCCATTGCTTAGCGGCCAGAGAAATTCTATATTTCATCCCGCAGCGCTAGCTTGAACGGCTTGGTTCCTCGCGGAATCAATTAGCTTAGTTGTTGCAATGTTGTGTTTGCAGCTCGATTTTTCGAGTTAGGTAGAGTTCTACCATTGTTTCATTGCTAAACCCCTTAGCAATGAAACTTATACTTCCTGTATTTATTTTTTTGACCAAATGTCAATTTGCACACCGCCCATTGTGGCGGTGTTTTTTTATCTGAAAAATACGTATAAAAAAAGCGAAACCTTATCGACTTCGCTTTTTGTTAAACTTTTCTCTTATGGGCGATACACTTTGACGTTGGCAAACCCTTGCTCTTGCAGGTAGAGCGCTTGCAAGCGACTCATCACGCCCCGATCACAATACAATAGATAGCTCTTGCTCTGATCAAGATCGCCGAATTTAGTCGACAGCTTATAAAATGGAATATGCTGTACATCAACGCCATCGATGTTTAATGGGTTATCGTCTTCTTCATCTGGACTACGGATGTCTAGAACCACTGCGTGTTCTTCAACAGCTTCAACTAACTCAACTTCCGGAGCCGATTGCTGGCTTTCTTTTTCAATGTCACGAATATCCATCTTACGGGATTCGAGCACCACGTTTTCTAAAATATCGAAGTCAAACTTGGCTTCTTCAATTTCTAACTTGGCTTGTACTGCTTTTACCGTTGGCTTTTTCGAAATCACACCGCAGTATTCAGGCATTGTCTTAGCGAAATCTTCTGTGCCTATTTCACGAGCAAGATCAATGATATCTTCTTTGTCCCAGTTAATAAGCGGACGTAAGATAAGGCTATCAGTGACACCATCAATATGACGTAAGTTCGTGAGCGTCTGGCTAGAGACTTGGCCTAATGCCTCACCCGTAACCAAAGCTTGAATGCCATGCTTTTCAGCCAACATGCCCGCTGCGCGCATAAACATACGTTTTAGCACAACGCCCATTTGACCATCTTCAACTTTCTCTAAAATCTCAGCAACCACAGGTTCAAAATCCACTGAAATGAATTTCACCTTGGCGGAGGAGCCGTATTTGTTCCACAAATAGTGGGCGACTTGCTTTACGCCAATCTCATGCGCAGGCCCGCCTAAATTAAAGAAACAGTAGTGGACTTTCGAACCACGTTTAATGTGCAGATAGCTCGATACACCTGAATCAAACCCACCAGAGATCAAGCTAAGTACATCTTCTTGGGTACCAAGAGGAAAACCGCCTAGACCTTTATGACGTGCCAGCACTTGATAAAGCTTTTCATTGGCAACTTCGATATTCACCGTCACATCTGGCTTACGTAATTTCACTTGTGCGCTTTCGACCGCCTGGTTTAAGCCGCCGCCAACATAACGCTCCAATTCAACGGACGTAAAATCGTGCTTACCGCGGCGCTTCGCGCGTACGACGAAAGTTTTCCCTTCAATCTTACTGCGACTCAGTTCCAAGACTTGCAGGTAAATATCGTGCAAGTCTTCAAATTCTGACTGTATGACATCAAGGACATGGTGAATACCCGGTGTTTGAGTCAAGACTTCCAGCGTTTCTTTATAAAACTCATCACTTTGCGCAGTCACTTCAATGTGGTCACGTCGGTTAAATACAGCCACCGATTCTGTACGACTTTGAATAACGTTACGAATGTTACATTCCAAAATTCTCGTGAAGCGTTTGCGCACGGAATCACTTTTAACAAAAATTTCTGGATGAGGTTTTACAATAAATTTCATAGTCATATTCGCAGTCTAGTTCGCAGTCAGTTGAGCTTACCGGAGACGCCTTTGCATCTCTCTGGGCGCGAAATTATACACAACTCGCGGTGCATTAAAAAGGCGAGCCTTTCGCTCGCCTTAATTCACTGAATTTATTGCCTTCAATTCTGCGGTAAAGACGGAACCTCAGGACTATAGGTTGGTTTACCCTGCATAATTCCAATTTCAACGCGGCGATTCCTCGCTCGTTCAGCGTCAGTATCATTGGGCCCTAATGGCCGCGTATCAGCAAAACCGACCACTTCCGTTCGCTCATGAGGGTAACCACGAACTTTCTCCATCTCTTGAGCAACGGACACCGCTCGCTGGGAAGACAAATCCCAATTGGAACGATAGAGTTCAGATTCCACCTGCACATTGTCGGTGTGACCCGAGATAGCGATAACCCCAGGAACATCTTTCACCAGCCCTGCAATTTGGCGAACCAGAGGTCTAAATTTTGGCTGAAGAAAAGCCGAACCTTCTGGAAACGCGCCCTTCTCTCTAATACGAATGATTATTTGCTGGCCCAAATGTTCAACATCGATAGCACCATCTTCTATCTCTTTCGCCAGTGCCTTCTGGATATTGTCAAATAATGTTTCTTGTTCTTTGGCGAGCGCTTCCGCTTGTTTTTGCCGCTGGTCAGATTCGGTATTTTGGTTATTGTTAGTCGACGTTTCGGGTGATTTACCACCTTGCAGTTTCCCTTCATCACGCTGAGTACCACCAGCGCGCTCAGAATCCCCTTCTTGAAACTCTAAAGTCTGCTGAGTGATATCGATTGTTTGCTGCATAATAACGTCTATTGGGGTTGGCTCGGGACGGCCGGGACGGAATTCTTGGGCGATAATACTGGTGCCTTTCGGAATATCTTTCACTTCAAGCCTGTTTTGCACACCGAAAGCAAATTTCATCGAGCCCGCGATCTGCTTAAACTTCAATACATCCATTTCCGAAAAAGACAAGAGCAAGACAAAAAAGCACATTAATAGCGCCATAAGATCAGCAAAAGTCCCCATCCAAGCGGGCAAACCGGGAGGCGGACATTTACACGGTTCTTGGTCATCAGACATAGTACATCCTACTCATTATCTACATCGATGCCACGTTTGCCTTCATTGAGGTAGTTTTTCAAGTAACTATCAATGACACGTGGGTTTTGACCATCTTGAATCGCTAACACGCCATCCATAATTAAGCGTCGATTTAATTTTTCTTGCTCACGACGCAATGACAACTTATCGGCGATTGGAAAGAAAACCATATTAGAAAGGATTGCACCATAGAGCGTCGTTAACAAGGCCACCGCCATCGCAGGCCCAATGGATTTCGGGTCATCCATGTTCGATAGCATCGCAACCAAGCCAACCAAAGTACCGATCATTCCCATCGCAGGGGCTACGTCACCAAACTGACGAAATACGGCGCTTCCTTGCTCGTGACGTTCATCCGTCAAAGCAATATCTTTTTGTAAAGCCGCTCTCACGACGTCGGCATCATGGCCATCCACCAATAAATCAATGCCTTTTTGCATAAAGCTACTGGTTATTTCCATTTCTTCCAAAGCCAAAAAACCGCCCTTACGGGCCGCATCCGCCATCTCAACAACTTTTGAAATCAAATCTTCTGGTTCATCGGCTTTAAACATGAAGGCTTTACCGGTAATTTTTGCCGCGCCGAAAAACTGCCCCATGGTAAATTTCATCAAGACTACGAATGTTGTCCCCCCCACCACGATTAGGATCGAGGTGACGTCCACGAACATCATGATGCTGCCACCCAGCACCATCGCCATCACAACAAAGGCAAGGCCGCCAATTAATCCTATCAGCGTCGCTAAATCCACACAGCACTCCTTTTGCTTGGCCGATTGGCCACCATTACCGCTTTTAAAACACTACAATAATTATCGGCAAGATAATAAGATCTTTAGTAATTTTTATTGCAACATCTCTCACACTTATAACCTAGCAAACTCACACTACGTGGTTCACATGAATTTCAATCCGCCCAGATCGGGAAATAGCCACTATTATTGGTCTCTGAATCAAGGGAGTTTAGTGCTCAATAGAGCGAACAGAATCGCAACGAGGCTATAAGTTCCAAGCCGCCATCCACGGCGCAATTTCCGATAAATATCCCAGTTAAATTTGACCATGACTACTGGCTAAGGTAACTTTCGTGCATCCTTCACAATCTGGACCCATCATGGCAAGTAAAAAACCGGAAAACATGTCGTTTGAAGAAGCGCTTAGTGAACTCGATACTGTTGTCGAACAACTAGAAAGTGGCGACTTAGGGCTAGATGAAGCACTAAAGAAATTCGAACGCGGTATTTCACTCGCCCGAGCAGGACAAAATAAGCTCACCGCTGCCGAACAAAGGGTTCAGATTTTACTTGAGAATAACGATCAAGCTCCGTTGAGTGATTTTCACTCTCAGCCAGAACAATAATGAAGAAGCATTGCTATGATTGAGGCCCTCACCTCCTTTAGAGAAAGAAACAATCTGCAGCTCAATCAGTGGCTGGATACCATGCCGCACCAAAACGAGCGTCTCATTAACGCGATGCGCTATGGATTGCTGCTTGGTGGCAAACGTGTGCGACCGTTTTTAGTCTATATCACCGGGCAAATGCTCGGCTGCTCTCTCAGCGAGCTCGACACACCAGCATCGGCAATAGAATGTATTCATGCGTACTCGCTCATCCACGATGATTTGCCAGCAATGGATGATGACGATCTCCGCCGAGGCCAGCCAACTTGCCATAAGAAGTTTGATGAAGCGACGGCAATATTGACGGGGGATGCCCTGCAAACGCTTGCCTTTTCTATCTTAGCGGAAGGACAACTTTCGGCTGAAGGAGAAGCGCAGCGGATCAACATGATCAAAGAGCTCGCGACCGCCTCGGGGGCTCAAGGTATGTGTATTGGCCAAGCGCTAGATCTTGCTTACGAGAATCAACATATCTCGATTGAGCAGCTGGAAAATGTCCACCACAACAAAACTGGCGCTATAATCAAATGTGCGATTCGCTTGGGTGCGTACGCTGCGGGCGATAAAGGTATCGCCGTGCTGGATAAGTTAGATCAATATGCTGATGCAGTGGGTCTTGCTTTCCAAGTACAAGATGACATCTTAGATGTTATCAGCGATACCGCTACCTTAGGTAAACCACAAGGCTCTGATGAGCAGATGAACAAAAGCACCTATCCAGCGCTGCTCGGAATAGATGGCGCCATCGCAAAAGCTCAGTCGTTATTGACGGATGCCCTTCTCGCTTTAGAAGCTATCCCTTACAATACAGAATTACTGGAACAGTTCGCCCGATATGTCATCGAGCGCAAGCACTAACAAAATAAAAACGCGCGATATAATATGACACTTGATATCTCAAAATATCCTACACTCGCTCTGGCTAGCATTCCGGAAGAATTACGAAGTCTGCCAATAGAAACACTGCCAACCCTGTGTGACGAGCTACGGACCTATTTACTTAATTCAGTCAGCCAAACTAGTGGCCACCTTGCCTCAGGGCTAGGCACGGTTGAACTGACGGTGGCGTTGCATTACGTCTACAACACCCCCTTTGATCAACTGAGCTGGGATGTAGGCCATCAGGCATACCCACATAAAATCTTGACTGGCCGCCGCGACCAGATGGCGACCATACGTAAAAAAGGTGGCTTACACCCGTTTCCGTGGCGTGAAGAGAGCGCTTACGATACGTTATCGGTCGGCCACTCCTCCACCTCGATCAGTGCAGCGCTTGGCATGGCCATCAGCGCAGAGAGAGAAGGTGAGAACCGTAAGGTTGTCAGCGTCATTGGTGATGGTGCAATAACCGCTGGAATGGCGTTTGAAGCCATGAACCACGCGGGCGACGTCCACCCTAATATGCTGGTTGTCCTGAACGACAATGAAATGTCGATTTCAGAAAACGTTGGCGCACTAAACAATCACCTCGCACAAATCCTGTCGGGCAATCTATACACGTCGATCCGTGAAGGTGGCAAAAAAGTTCTGTCTGGTATGCCTTCGATCAAGGAACTGGTACGCCGCACCGAAGAGCACCTGAAAGGCATGGTCGTACCGGGAACCTTATTCGAAGAACTCGGCTTCAACTACATCGGTCCCGTTGACGGCCACGATGTGATTGAACTGGTCAAAACCATCAAGAATATGAGAGAGCTAAAAGGCCCTCAATTCCTGCATATCATGACCAAAAAAGGCAAAGGTCATGAACCCGCGGAAAAAGATCCAATCGGTTATCATGCGGTGCCTCAATTTGACTTAACGAATTCAAAGCTGCCTAAAAAAGCGGATGCCAAGCCGACGTACTCAAATATCTTCGGCGATTTTCTTTGTGACATGGCCGCGCAAGATCCTAAGCTGATGGCCATTACACCAGCTATGCGTGAAGGCTCAGGTATGGTGCGCTTCTCGAAAGAGTTCCGCGAGCAATATTTTGACGTCGCTATCGCCGAGCAACATGCGGTGACTCTAGCGACAGGAATGGCAATTGCTGGAAACAAACCGATCGTTGCGATTTATTCTACGTTCTTACAGCGTGGCTACGACCAATTAATCCATGATGTCGCTATCATGGACTTGCCAGTTATGTTTGCTATCGACCGCGCAGGATTGGTGGGAGCGGATGGCCAAACGCACCAAGGCGCGTTCGACCTTAGCTTTATGCGTTGCATTCCTAACATGACAATTATGGCGCCAAGCGACGAAAATGAATGCCGACAAATGCTCTACACCGGCCACCAGCACAATGGCCCTAGCGCGGTTCGCTACCCAAGAGGCTCAGGTATGGGAGTGGAGGCTGAGCAAGAATTTACTGCTTTAGCCATTGGTAAAGGACGAGTGCTACGCAAAGGGCAAAAAGTCGCGATATTAAACTTCGGCGCTTTACTCGAAGGTGCGCTTGAAGCCGCAGAAACATTGGATGCGACCGTCGCAGATATGCGCTTTGTTAAACCGCTAGATGAAGAATTAATCCAGCAACTGGCAGAATCACACGACGTATTCGTCACGCTTGAAGAAAACGCCATCGCAGGTGGCGCTGGCGCAGGTGTAGTGGAATATATGATGGCTGAAAAGATCATCAAACCCGTACTCAACCTAGGTTTGCCCGATCAATTCGTCGCCCAAGGTACCCAGCAAGAACTGCATGCTGAATTAGGCTTAGACGCCCAAGGCATTGCTCAAGCAATCCAAACGTATCTAGACAAATAAGCTCTAGTCACGCCAACTCTATATACCCATATATTTAGCTCTACATATATATGGAACTGAATATATAGAACTGTACATAGAACTATGAAAAAGCCCTCTTTCGAGGGCTTTTTCATTCTATTCAAGCAAATCTAAGTTCCAATTAAACATAGCCAACAAGTTTTGCCACACCGCATCGAAGGACGCGTTAAATTCAAGCGCCTCTCCCGTGATAGGATGGCGAAATGCTAATCGAGATGCATGCAGCAACAATCGATGTGCGTCATAACTGTCACGGAAATATCGATTGTGTTTACCATCACCATGTGTGGTATCACCAATGATAGGGTGACTCAGGTGATGCATGTGTCGGCGCAATTGGTGTTTACGCCCTGTTTTGGGTTTGAGCTCCATCAAACAGTAACGACTGGTAGCAAATTGACCACTTGGGAAAGGCAATTCCACCTGCGCTAAAGGTCGGTAAGCTGTGACTGCCTCTTGGGGCGGTTTATCCACTTGGGTATATTTGTCAGCAATCTTATCGAGCTCAACTTTCAACGGATAATCTAGCGTGTCAGCTTCCTCGACCCAGCCACGCACAATCGCATGATAAGTTTTTTCCATATCGTGCTCAGCAAACATCGGCATCACTTGGGACGCAACCTCGGATGATAGAGCGAACACCAACACCCCTGAGGTGGGCCTATCTAGCCTGTGCAGGGGAAAAACATGCTGGCCAATTTGGTCACGCAAGGTTTGCATGACAAACTGAGTTTCGTGTTTATCCAACCAACTGCGATGCACCAACATCCCTGCGGGCTTATTAACCGCTACCAAATACTCATCTTGATATATGATTTCTAACATGCCTGAAAAGCCTTATCGAGTTGCACTAAGATAGCGAGCGCTGGCGAGCACCGTGGTGAATTTGCCCAAACCTGCTCAAAATAAGGCGAGACAGAAAAACCGTGTGGCAGAACACTACCTGTTTCAAGTACAGTACGCATCTTAGGCAAGAATACCCACTGTAACCATTCGTGACCTTCCAATGTATCGACCGCAAAGGGCTGTTGGCTCATCATAGCTTGCTGACTAGGTGGATGTACTTGCCACAGCTGGTTCGATTTCAGTTCAAGTTCCAACTGATCGAATAACTCATTAATATTATCTACGTTGGTTGTCATACTCTGAACCAATACCCCTTGAAATTGGCGAAGATGATACCATTTATAAGATAAATATTCTTAAGCAACCTTTCTCATGGACAATATTCATACTCTCACTGAACTACTCAGTAACAGTGGCTGCCAATATCAAATATTTGACTTGGGCCGCCGTATCATTCAGATCGACAACGCTGATTTTGTCCGTGTAGAACAAGGGCAGCAGGCCTACCCCTACCCTGTTCAGCGCCAAGCTCAGCTAGCCATCAGCTATTGGAACGAAACACGCCAGCCGTGGATTTGGTTTCTGAAGTTTGATTTAGATGAACGTGGCCTGCTCAAACAGTCTGACATTGGTAACTTCCTTAAGTATGTTATGGAAGCAATGGGCTCTCACCTTAATCAAGAGATGTCTGACGAACAGCAGGAAAAACTGGCGAGCAACCCATACACCTTTAAGCCTGCCGAAGACAAACTGGCCATGTTTCATAGCCAAATACGCGCGCACTTAGATCTTCCCGTCAGCCAATATTACTCGCATGCAGAACAGTATTTTTCTGGGACACTCGGCTGGGAAAATTGGCAAACGGTGGGACTGCAAGGCATTACCGATTTATGCGCACGCATTCAAAAGCAACCGACAAGCGTCATGCTTAAAAAAGCCATGCGTCAGCTCCCAACTCAGCCATTGTATGTATTGCTAGGCGCACTGGAGCATTGCTCTTTACCTAACCGAGTGGCCGAAACGGTAGCCGATATGGCTCATGAACAAATCAACGCCACACAGCCGGATATATTCTTACTGTCAGCGCTTTGCCGAGCTCTTTCTGACGCTGACGAAAAGTATGCAAACCCCGTTCTGTCGGCGATTTTAGCCAGTGCCAAGCTGAGTCATCAAGAAGTGCTTATTGGTATTGCAGGAAGAAGTTGGCAGTTTTTGACAGATCCAGCTCACGCCGAACAGTTTTTGATTCGCTTAGCTGAAACCAACAACCAAGCGTTGTTTAATCAGCTATTTGCAGATTTAGTGATGTTGCCTGAACTGCGTATTGTGTTGCTGCCATTGTTACACTCTTCGCCAACGCCAGCGCTTGCTCACGCGTTAGAAAAGCTGCAACAATCGGCAAAAAACCAGTAATTAGGTAACTCACCACTATGCTCAGTAATCTGTTCATCATGCTAGGCATCATTGTGATTGGCGGGGTGTTCTTAAAACAGCGCCGCCAGTCAGAGGTTGCAAAGCGTTTAATTGCCGTCAAATGCCAACAATTGGATGTACAACTCATTAGTGTCGCGCTCAATCGGCACCAATTTCGAGATGCCAATGGCAAGTTCGTCTGGAATACATCCTATCAGTTCGAGTTTTCGTCACTCGGCGACGATTGCTATCAGGGTGAATTGATCCTGCAAGGCAATCGAGCTGTCACGTTTAATGTGCCGCTGCACCGAGTTTAAACTCATAACATGAATAAGGGCCTTGCGAATTTACCGCTTGGCCTTTGTAGGTAAAGCCAACCTTGTTTAACACAGCCACTGAAGCTGAGTGATTAACGTCAACCATAGCGCTCACCCTAACCAACTTTTTTACCGAACACACTCGAGGTAAAAAAGCTTTCAGTACTTCGGTCGCAATGCCTTTCCCCCAGAATGGCTTGGCAAAAATAAAACCAAGCTCAGGTTCTTGGTTAATGTGATTAACGAATACGTGACCAATATAGTCCCGTGTCGCGTGCTCAACCACTGCCATGCTATACAGGCCTTTTCCGGCCAGAACTTGATTGAATAAACCTTTGGCTGAAGCCAACGTATAAGCCCCATCCATTCCCGTTCGATTTGCCGCACTACAATTTAGCAACAAAAACTCCGATTGCAGTGATTCGCTATAAGGTAACAGCAATGTCCTTTTAGTCACTATCGTCATAAATGACCTCCCTTCCGTGGTGAAGCTAGAGACGGTATACATCCCCTCGCCTCCTCTTGAGACGCATTACGTGAGGCCAATTCGATTCCCTCTAAATTGGCACTTCACTTCCAATTTACTCTTTTTTTTTCCGCTCAGACGGCGTGATGATCACACTTTTCCTGCTTACGAATAAATCCTCATCATGTGAAACGAATTGAAACAAAATAAAACCCTACTGATGCTTTAGCCTGCCAGTAGCGCAAGCTCCCAATAGTCGCTAAAATGGGCTCAATTATTCAAGAGATTCCATCATGCTTACTCAAGATGTCACCCAAGAACTGCATACGGTGCTCAGCGCATTAGAACAGCAAGGCAAAGAACCCACCGTAGCACTTGTCAAAGCACGAATGACCACCTCAGTGCCAATGCCGGCCTTAATTGCTACGATAAAAAAGTGGAAATCCAACCGTCAGGTACCCAAGGTTGAAGTAGCCTCAGCTGTGCAAGACTCCGGAAAAATAGAGCAGTTAGAGAAACAAGTTGCGTCGCTTAGTCAGCGGGTAGAACAACTTGAAAAACAGCTACAACTTGATAAACAAACACAACAACTTACCAGCGAGCAATAACTTCATGCTTAAATTATGGGTCGATGCCGACGCCTGCCCAAAAGTCATTCGAGAAACCATCGTACGTGCCGCTGAACGCACGGGAGTTGAATGTACTTTTATCGCCAATCACAATGTGCCTGTTCCAAAACGCAATAACATCCATAGTATTCAAGTCCCTAGTGGCTTTGATGTCGCAGACAACGAAATCGTTAAGCGTACCGAAGCGGGTGATCTTATTATCACCTCCGATATTCCTCTTGCCGATGAAGTAATCAGTAAGGGCGCACTTGCGCTAAGCCCAAGAGGTGAGCTATACACGAAAGAAACCATTAAAGCGCGACTTAATATCCGTGATTTTATGGATACCATGCGCTCCAGTGGTATACAGACGGGCGGCCCAGGCACACTGTCTCAAACCGACCGACGTGAATTTGCTAATCATCTTGATCGCATTCTCGCTAAACGCTAACGGCTTCATCTAACTATGTATTCCCTCGAACCCATCGGACTTATTGAAAGCCCATACCGTGAAAAGTTCTCTGTCCCAAGACAGCCCGGATTAGTGACTCATGCCAGCGCTAAAGTGAAGCTAGTTGGCCCTGCCAACTGTCTTGAGTCGGTGCGAGACATTGAGCAATTTAGTCACTTATGGCTATTATTCATGTTCGATAAAAATCTTGAAGCCGGCTGGAAACCGACCGTCAGGCCACCGCGCCTAGGCGGTAATCAGAGAATTGGCGTATTTGCATCAAGAGCCACATTTCGCCCAAATGGGATTGGAATGTCGGCCGTCGAATTGATGGGCGTATCCCAACACGATGGACATGTTTATCTCGAACTTGCAGGTGTCGATTTGGTCGATGGGACGCCCATCATCGATATCAAACCTTATGTGCCTTACTCCGACTCTATCCCAGAAGCAAAAGCAGGCTACGCTCAAACTAAGCCTGACGAATTGGCTGTCATCTATTTGGAACGCGTGCAGCAACAATTTGCCGAGCGCCCTGATGGCGCACACGAAATCCAAGTGATTACTCAAGTGTTAGCGCAAGATCCGCGTCCGGCCTATAAGAAAAAGCAGCTCGATGAGAAAGAATATGCAGTGTATCTATTCGATTTAAACGTCAAATTCTGCGTATCTGATGACATAGTCACCGTTACGGCTATTGAAGACTTTTGACAAGACGCATTGACTGATATCATTAGCGGCTAACTCTATTCCCATGATGGGAATATCCCTTAACACCTAAATGAACGGATACCTAAATGCGTACCAGTAACTATCTTCTTTCTACCTTGAAGGAGACTCCAAACGACGCCGAAGTAGTGAGCCACCAGCTCATGCTACGTGCAGGTATGATCCGTAAGCTGGCTTCAGGTTTATATACTTGGCTACCTACTGGTCTACGTGTACTACGTAAAGTCGAGAACATCGTTCGTCAAGAAATCGATAATGCAGGCGCAGTTGAAACCTTGATGCCCGTTGTTCAGCCGTTTGAACTATGGGAAGAGACAGGCCGTTCTGAAAAGATGGGTGCTGAACTACTTCGCTTTACTGACCGCCATGAGCGTCCGTTTGTACTCAGCCCAACGGCTGAAGAAGTGATTACCAGCCTTGTGCGTAATGAAGTCAATTCTTACAAACAGCTACCGCTAAACCTTTACCAGATCCAAACCAAGTTCCGTGATGAAGTCCGTCCTCGCTTTGGTGTGATGCGCGCACGTGAATTCTCAATGATGGACGCATATAGCTTCGACATCGACAAAGACGGCCTGCAACGGTCTTTCGACAACATGCATGATGCTTACTGCAAAGCGTTTGATCGAATGGGCCTTAATTACCGCCCAGTATTAGCAGATTCTGGTGCAATCGGTGGTAGCGGCTCCAAAGAGTTCCACGTCTTAGCTGAAAGCGGTGAAGACCTGATTGCATTCTCTTCTGAGTCTGATTACGCAGCCAACATCGAAAAAGCTGAAGCGCTAGCGCCGACAGCTGAACGTGCCGCTCCAACTGAAGAAATGACGACGGTTGATACGCCAAACGCTAAAACGATTGCAGAGCTCGTTGAACAATTTGATTTACCTATCGAGAAAACCGTTAAGACGCTATTCGTTAAAGCGTCAGATAACGTTAATGCCGACATCATCGCGCTAATTGTTCGTGGCGATCATGAGCTAAACGAAGTCAAAGCAGAAAACTTAACAGAAGTGGCTGCGCCACTTGAGATGGCGACGGAAGAAGAGATCCGCGCACTTATAGGCGCAGGTCCAGGCTCCCTAGGCCCAGTTGGTCTACAGCTTCCATTTATCGTTGATCGCTCAGTGGCAGTCATGAGTGACTTTGGCGCTGGCGCAAACATTGATGACAAACACTACTTCGGTATCAACTGGGGCCGTGATGTTGAACTCGGTCAAGTTGAAGATTTACGTAGCGTAGTAGAAGGCGATCCAAGCCCATGTGGCCAAGGAACTATCCTTCTAAAACGTGGCATCGAAGTCGGCCACATTTTCCAGCTAGGCACCAACTACTCTGAGAAAATGAACTGTGGCGTTCTTGGCCAAGATGGCAAGAATACCATCCTAGAAATGGGTTGTTACGGCATCGGCGTATCACGTGTTGTGGCGGCGGCCATCGAGCAAAACCACGATAAATATGGAATCATCTGGCCTGACGCTATCGCACCTTTCCAAGTTGCTATCGTGCCAATGAACATGCACAAATCTGAAGAAGTGAAAGCTGCGGCTGAGAAGCTATACGCGGAACTCACAGCAATGGGCATCGAAGTGTTATTTGACGATCGCAAAGAGCGTCCGGGCGTGATGTTCTCTGATATGGAATTGGTTGGCGTCCCTCACACTGTTGTGATCGGCGACCGTAGCATGAAAGAAGGCAACTTCGAGTACAAAAACCGTCGCACTGGGGATAAAACACCAATTGCAATGACTGACATTGTTGCTCACATCAAAGATCAATTAGCTTAAACTAAAACGAATATAACTGGTGACGATTAAAAAGGGCTAATCGCAAGATCAGCCCTTTTTTACAATCTATTAGTGAACTATCAATCTATTAGTAGTCTATCAAGCTATTCTGTGTCCGTAGCAATAAACTCGACGTTATTGCCATCTGGATCAGTGGTAAAGAAATAGCGAAAACCTCCCATCCTTGCACGTGTGATAGGGCTACACTTCGCCCCGGAACGAACAAGTTCTAAGCAAGCATCCAAGTCAGGTACGGTGAGCGCGATATGCGAGATACCAATCGGTTTCAAACTCATAAAATCTCGCACATCACTTGAGGTATTTGAATGGAAGTGAAATAACTCGATACGAGTACCTGCGCGACTTTTTAGTAGCACAATTGTTACCTCTTCATCTTGGTAACGTTTCTCTTCGTTAAAATCAAATTGCTGATAAAACTGTTGGCTCGCTTTCAGCGAGCGACAGGTAAAGCTGACGTGGTGGAGGTTTCCCATCATCTTGATGTTATACCATACTAAATTAGCGCATTAACTGCTGTATAACTTGGCATCATAAAACATGCTAACGAATAGTCAATTTCTCTATCTTATACCACTAATTAGTTCCACATTTTAGACATGTTATTTGAGTTTCCAACCCTCCTGTTTTAACGTGTTTACACGAATTCCCAGCGAGACTAACCCTATCTCAATCAACTTAAAACCAATTCACTCGGATGAATTCGACGACATCTACCTCATTGTTAAGCAAACCTTATTCACCTACATCGAACAGGTATATGGCTGGGATGAGGAATTCCAAAGGCAGAGGTTAAGCCGAGATTATCAAGTGGATTGGTACTATTGGGCGTATAAAGGGAATAAAAGGATTGGCCTTGTGTGCTGCAGGCCTATTGACACCAGCTACCATCTCCACCTTCTGATAGTGTTCCCTGAGTTTCAAGGGCAAGGAGTGGGGAAGCTTCTGATGCGCCATATCCATCAAATCGCGCGGCAAAACAGTAAACGGCAACTTACCCTTTCCAGTTTTATAGCCAACCAAGGGGCCGTTCGGTTTTATCAAAGCCTTGGTTACTCCATCATCGAGCACGAACAACATTTTGTCTCAATGTCGGCCGATGACCTTGAGTCACACACACTACCTAAATACAAACAAAAAAGGCCAACGTAAATACGTTGGCCTTTTTTCTGCAAATCAGACTGGTTTAATGCGCAGTTGCACCAACTGAGTTCTCTTTGTGCTTTGTAACAAAACCAAGTGCCACACACAGCAAGAACACCACACCGTATAAAGCATTAGCGGTTAGCAGCGCCGTATGAATACCAGACGCCTTAACGATCGGAGCAGACACTACGAAAGTTAGCATAGTACCAACCGTGCCACAGGTAAGGATGAAGTTAACCAGCTTAGGTGAAGCGACTTTAGTTTGCTGCGAACCTAGCGTAATTAGCGTTGTGTAGATCGCACTTGATACAAAGCCTAGCGCGATGATCCAGTAACCCATATGAGCCACAGTCGATGTGTTAAACATGTACATGAAAGTCGCAGCCAATAGAGCTAAAACAACCACTAACTTCTGCATATCAACGTAACGTAAAACGACGGTTAGCGCCCACATACCAAACATGTAAGACATCCAGAAGCGCGCAACCATAGTACCGGCTTCTTCTACGCTCATGTGCAGGTTCTGTTGAACGTATTGAGGAACCCAAGATACGAATATCAACTGACCAAGAATGTAACACGTTGCAGCAATGGCAAGCACATAAACCGCTGGACCCCATTTTTCTTGGGCTTTAGCTTGGTTTTTATTACTTGCTGCTTTTTTGGTTAACTCAGGGAATTCAGAAATCTGAGTCAACACAAAGATAGCTAGATAGATAACCCCGATGATGGTGTAAATCCAGTACCAAGGCGTGTGCTTACCTAGCATATAACCCGCAATCGCAGGCAAAATCATACTAGCCATGCTAAAGAACGAATCGGTAAATAGCAGGCGAGAACCACGCTGGCGACCATCATAGAGGCGAGTGATCAGGAACGTACCAATCGACATAGTGATACCACCCATGACACCAAGCACGAACATACACAGTGAGAATACCGCCAAACTGTGTGTCAGCATCAAGCCAATCACAACCAAGATCATCAATACAAAACCGAAGTTAAGTTGACGCTTAAGCGGCACGATTTCCATCAACCAAGCGTTAAGGAAAATCGCAATCAGCATCCCCGCATTTAGGAAGGTGAAAGTGTTACTCATGCTTGATACAGGGATATTGAAAAACTCAGCAACTGGAGCCATTACAATACCCGTTACGGCAACTAGTGCACCCACAAGGCCATAAGAAAGGAAACTGATCCAAGTCAGCTGCATACGGTTTACATTGTTCATTTAAACACCAAAGTAAAATAAGTAAATGTGTTTCACGTTTTGCCAATGACCACTTTCGTCGTCATCGCGAATAGGGCTTTTGGTTATGCGTTTGGGATGACCGTTAGAGATCTTCATCCCAGAAAGGCGGTGATTCTACTAGAAGCTGTTGCAAGAATATATGACCAAAATCACTGTTTGATGGATATTTGAACGGAAAATAGCAAACGTTTGCGAAATAATTTCATTCATAGAAGCAATGGTTCTTAAATCGTGTCATCTTATAACACAATAACTCCGAAAGGTTCGAGCAGCTGAGTTTGCTGCCAGTCACAAATTTTGGCTCCATGTAATGAAACACGCCGTATATCGAGCCCCTCAAGGTCAATGTGAGTGAGGTCACAACCTTCAATATTAAAGCTCCCCCACTGCGATTTTTCGAACTCTCCCCGTGATAAATCCGACCCATTGAAGTTTGCACTAAATAAATTAGCCCCACTCCATCGGTTCTCGAATAACTCACACTTTTCAATCACAGCACGTTCGAAATTGCAGTAACTCAAATTACAGCCAGTGATGTACGCAGAGCAAAAAAAGACACGTTCACTGATCCGGTTAGTGAAGTTCGCATTCTGAAAATTCGCGCCTTTTAAGTCACACTGACGTAATTCGATGCCAAAACATTCCGCGCCATTGAACTGACTCATCGCGAGAAGACAATTCGTAAAGCTCGCATCTTTTAGGTTGGCGTAGGAAAATTGGCAGCCTTCGGTTGTGTTCACTTCTATAAAGCGGCAGTCGCTGAAAGTAGCGTCTTGCAGATTAGCGCGGCGAAAGTCACAGCGATAAAACTGGCACTGGTGAAACCTAGCGCCTTGCAGGTCTTGCTGAGAAAAGTCATGTTGTGAGTATATAGTGTCACGATGTGTCATAGTGCCTCCCGAATGAACTCCCACAGGCTAGCAGCTTAAGCCCTTGCTTTTCAACAAAAATAACCCTTTGAAAAACAACATATTAAAAGCCCTCTAAATGGCTATTTTAAGAGGGGTAGAGAGTATTTTAAGGTAGTGTAATATTCAATTGGATATGAACAGCACTACAAAAAAGTTGGGTTCAATACTGTGCCATTTAGAACATCTGACAATTTCTCGCTTCACCGATCGAGCTACACTCATCTGACAAATCGTGATACAAATGGCTCCGTCATGATACTCAACCTTAAAAATTTAATTTTCAAAAGGTTATATGTATCTAATTGGTTAGAGATTAATGGTGACAAGGATAGAGTATTTTGACCAACGACGGCGTTAGTAACCTTATTATCGATGATATCGTCGACCTTGCTGAACAGATGTCTAATCCTGTTCTCTTAAAGGACAAAAACGGCCGATACTTGTATGCCAATCAAGCCAGCATCGAACTGTTTGGTATGAAAAAGCAGAGTGACTTGATTGGAATCAACGCCAAAGAGTTAAACAATAAAGTGGTGCATCGTTGGCACAATGATTATCAACAAGCAGTTTCCGATCTTGACGCATATGTCGTACGTGCACACCGATCGGGCCATGACCGCATGAGAACCATTCCGTGCCAAGATGGCACTTTGCGCGTGCAAAATATGATCAAAAAGCCAATGGTCAATAAACTATCAAACAAAGTCACTTCAATCTTTACCTTTAGCGAGAATTTAACGAACAGCATAGCACTGACAGACTTACTTCGAGTGTATGTAAAGTTTTACCCCTCAAAACAAACTGCTATTGGCTATTTTTTGAAATACCTAGGGATAGACTCTCTGTTTAGCACCCCTCCCTCTATAAGGGAGATGGAAACTATCATATTTATCGCCATATTGGGCTGTCAAAAACTAGTCTCTAAAAACATGAACATTTCTATCAGAACGGTAGAAGAAAACGTACGAAAAATAAGAAAAAACAAACTCAAAGACGAATATTTTTGGACAATATTATTGGAATTAATGAGAAATGACAGACGGAAAATTAACCTTACGTAAGGTAATACAAATAACCATGGCGTCTAATGTATTGGAATGGTACGAATACATTATCTTTGCCTTTCTTTACTCAGCCATCGGCAAACACTTCTTTTCTACATCAGTCCCTATGGTCGCGGCACTAGAAACCTTTAGTGTTTTTGCCTTGAGCTACTTAGCTCGGCCATTTGGCAGCCTATTCTTTGGCTGGCTCGCCGACAATCATTCAGTATCAAAATCGGCAAGGATCGCTATGTTTATGATGGCGATCCCGCCCATTACTATCATATTCATCCCGAGTTTTTCGCAAATCGGTATTCTCGCCCCGATCTTGCTGGTGTCTATACGTCTCGTACAAGGGTTTGCTGCGGGCGGGGAGCTACCAGCTAGCGCCACATTTGCCTATAACCACTCAGAAAGTAAATATAAAAGGCTCGCCTGCGCTTTAGTGAATTGCAGCTCATTAATCGGTGTATTACTTTCTTCTGTCACTATCACTGTCATGCACGCCACATTAACCTCTGAGCAAATTATTGCTGGCGCATGGAAGTATCCTTTTTATTTTTCCATTCCTTTGTTCTTATTTCTATTTTGGATGCGAAAAGACTTACTTTTGATGGACAAAGAAGAAAAGCCTAAATCAGCAAAAACAGCCAGCTACTGGCAAACAATACTCCAACACAAAGCATCATTTCTAACAGGTTTTATGGTTATTGCGTCGCTACAGATCTCCTTCTACTTAATGTTTATCTGGATTCCGAGCTATCTAAGTTTGTTTTTGAAAGTGCCAAAACTCACGGCTTCCGCTTTCAATACGATGAGCCTATCGATTATGGTCGTCACAGTCATTGCTACTGGGATCGCGTTAATAAGATTTGATGGCAAAAAGCTCTTACTCAAATTGATGGGTGTGCAAGTCGTCGTCGTTCCTGCTCTGTTTTATTTGCTGATCCATAACCAAAGCTACTTTACTCTGATATCTGTCAGTGTCATCTTCGCTATTTTGGTTGGCATTATTGATGCCATCGCACTGAGCTTTTTAGGGGATTTGTTCAAATCAGATATTAGAGGGATTGGAATGAACCTCACTTTTACTCTTCCTGCGGTATTTTTTGGTGGATTTTCCCCTCTCATTGCTACATGGCTTATTCATCAAACAGGCTGGCTCATGATGCCAGCCATTATGATAGATGTTGTTCTTCTACTATCGATTCCGGCAGTGATTAAATTTGGGCGTGAATTAAACAACCACCAAGCGTCCCCGCTTCCAAGTGCTTAACTAAGTGCTGAAATGGCTCATATACTTTGTCATACGCAAATTGACCGTGCTTATGGCAAAGTATCTCTTTCTGCTCATGCATAGAAGTCAAAATATCGCTGTAACTAGCGTGAAACATCTCAGTTAGATCGTAAACCTGTAAGACCTTCCACGGTGAAAAGATGTCTGTGACGTCATTGAGATTGATCGGGTTGAATGGACTATCGTCGTCATGAAACAAGTTTTCTTCAAATACGCCTTGTGAGGAGTAATCAAACACCAGCAAATCTGATTCAGGCATCGCTTTTTTAGCAAGCTCGGTACAGGCTGCTTTTTGGTCGCTAAACGCATAAAAGGCAGAAAAGATTGTGAACAAGTCATACGACTCCGAAGCCACTTGATCAATATCCATCACATCACCCAGTAGGAATGGATGCTGCCCATACTTTTCCCGAGAATATTGGATAGCATTAATGTCTCTATCAATGCCTGCAGTCGGCACCTGTTTACTCATTATATCCACGGTCCCACCTAACCCTGAACCTATGTCTAATGCGAGCTTTTTATTCGTGATATCGACCTTACTCATGACATAGTCTACCGCTTCTCTCCCACCAGGGTGAGTAAAGTCTCCCTTTCTCACTTCTGCTAATAGGTGCTTCTTTTGTATAAAAGTGTTCATAGGCTCCTTCAATTAAAAACAATTTCGTCTAGTCATATCGTTCTCGATCATTGACAGTCGTCGCTATTGTTAGCTTACGGCTGCCCCGCTACCTTATCTGTAGCTAGAAAAGTGATTGTAAATATCTCACAAATGTTAAACATACGGGTAATCCCCGTATGTTTTCTAAAACAATATCTTATATAGTCTCATGGACATATGAGCTTGGTTACACAAACTCATATAGTGTAACGTTCGGTAGTCTCTCTAGAACGTTGTCATAGCCAACTTAATGTGCCGTCCATATTCAGGCATCAGCTGATTTAGTTAGCCCGCATTTCATGCGGGCTTTTTTTTCCAATAAATTGACGTAATCACGCTCGTTTGGGACGATTGCCCCACACAATCAATATATTAATACCCGCCTCGTTTGGAGACAGACCTATGAACCTACAACAATTCCCCAGCATGGACCCTATCATGCTAATGAGCATCATCAATATGAAGCTGCGTGATGACTTCTCCGGAGATCTCGACCAATTAGCCACGAACTTTGAAATTAATCGAGACGAACTAGAAGCCAAACTTGCGACAGCAGAGTTTGAATTCATGCCAGAAAGTGGCCAGTTTCGATAGCCACACTCCAGATAGAACAAAACCGCAGCCTCTCGACTGCGGTTTGATTACTTCCTGAGTTGTTTCTGCCTCGCCTCCCTCTGTTGGGGAAATTGAGGCTATAAGAGTTGTGCTGACTCTATCTTCGTTTACCCAATATTCTTACGAGCGTTCTGGAACATACGCATCCAAGCACCGTTTTCACCCCAGCCTTCTGGTGCCCAAGAGTTTGCAACCGTGCGGAATACACGCTCTGGGTGAGGCATCATGATGGTCACACGGCCGTCGGTCGTCGTTAGACCTGTGATGGCGTTAGGTGAACCATTCGGGTTGTTTGGGTATTGCTGAGTCGTATTACCATTGTTATCTACATAACGTAGCGCGATTGTGCCAGAGTTCTCAAGTGCCGCAAGGTGCGCGCTGTCTTTCACTTCCACACGACCTTCACCATGAGAAACCGCGATTGGCATACGAGAGTTAGTCATACCATTAAAGAAAACAGAATCCGATTGCTGAACTTCAACCAAGCTAAATCGAGCTTCAAAGCGCTCAGATTCATTGCGAACAAAACGTGGCCACAACTCTGCACCTGGGATCAACTCTTTCAGGTTTGATAGCATCTGACAGCCGTTACATACACCTAATGAGAAAGTATCTTCACGGTTGAAGAAGCCTTCAAACTGGTCTCGCGCTTGGCCGTTGAACAAGATTGATTTCGCCCAACCTTCACCTGCGCCCAGAACATCACCGTAAGAGAAGCCGCCACACGCGACAAGGCCATTGTATTCATCCAGTACCGTTTGACCGGTCAGGATATCACTCATGTGGATGTCGACAGATTCAAAACCAGCACGGTCAAATGCCGCTGCCATTTCAACGTGAGAGTTCACACCTTGCTCACGCAAAATAGCCATTTTAGGCTTAGCACCCTTATTGATCATGGAGCCAGCAATGTAAGGCGCGGCGATATCTTCATTCACATCAAAGCTAAGCTCAACGTTCAGACCCGGGTCTGAGTTGTCTTTCTTCGCTTCGTGTTCTTGATTCGCACACTCTGGGTTATCACGCAAAGATTGCATCTTATGCGTCGTTTCTGCCCAAATGGTACGCAGCTCTGTACGGTTACGCTCAACAATAACTTGTTCGCCAGACTTAATCACAACTTCGTCTGATGCTTCTACCGAACCAATCACATGTGAGCATGCTTCTAGGCCGTTTGCCGCCAGCGTCGCTTTCACTGCGGCTAAATCTTCGCTGCGAACCTGAATGACCGCGCCCAACTCTTCGTTGAATAGCGCCGCTAGTACGTCTTCACCCAGTGCTTCGATGTTTGCGTTAACACCACAGTGACCAGCAAATGCCATTTCCGCAAGCGTTACGAATAGACCACCATCACCTTTATCGTGGTAAGCGATAATTTGATCGTTAGCCACTAGCGCTTGAATGCCTTCGTAGAAACCTTTCAGCTGTGCTGCGTTGTCGACGTCTGCAGGTTTATCACCCAGCTGTTTGTAAACTTGTGCTAGTGCCGTTGCACCTAGACGGTTCTTACCGTTACCTAGGTCGATAAGTACTAGGCTTGAAGCACCTTTATCTGTACGAAGTTGTGGAGTAATCGTCTTACGTACATCTTCAACACGAGCAAATGCAGTAATAACAAGAGAAAGCGGAGACGTCACTTCTTTGTGCTCACCGTTTTCTTCCCACTGAGTCTTCATCGACATAGAGTCTTTACCCACAGGGATAGTAAGACCTAGTGCCGGACATAGTTCTTCACCAACCGCTTTTACCGCTTCGTAAAGACCTGCATCTTCACCAGGGTGACCCGCTGGAGACATCCAGTTCGCCGAGAGTTTAATGTGTTTGATATCACCGATGTTCGTCGCTGCAATATTAGTAATTGCTTCACCCACCGCTAGACGAGCAGATGCGCCGAAGTCTAGTAGCGCCACTGGCGTACGCTCACCAAGAGACATGGCTTCACCGTGGTAAGAATCGTAGCTCGCGGCAGTCACTGCGCAGTTAGCAACAGGAACCTGCCAAGGGCCAACCATTTGGTCACGAGCAACTAGGCCAGTTACCGAGCGATCACCGATGGTAATAAGGAATGTTTTCTCTGCAACGGTTGGCAAGCGAAGAAGGCGGTCAACCGCTTCATTCATTTCAATGCCTGAGCGATCGAGGGCTGGGTTGCTCACCTTCAACGTTTTAGCATCACGATGCATCTTAGGTGTTTTACCTAATAAAATGTCCATTGGCATGTCGATTGGCGTGTTGTCGAAGTGTGAATCTTCTAATTTGAGTTCACGCTCTTCGGTGGCCTTACCCACAACAGCGTATGGCGCACGCTCACGCTTACAAATCGCCTCGAAGGTAGCCATGTCTTTATCTGCTACGGCCATTACGTAACGCTCTTGAGATTCGTTACACCAGATCTCAAGTGGGCTCATACCCGGCTCATCGTTTGGTACATCACGTAAGTTGAAGATACCGCCACGCTCGCCATCATCTACAAGCTCAGGAAGTGCGTTCGAGATACCACCCGCGCCCACATCATGGATAAAGGCAATTGGGTTGTCATCACCTAGCTGCCAGCAACGGTCGATCACTTCCTGACAGCGACGCTCCATTTCTGGATTTTCACGCTGAACAGAAGCAAAATCAAGATCTTCAGCTGATTGACCAGAAGCCATTGAAGACGCCGCGCCGCCACCAAGACCGATATTCATCGCCGGGCCGCCAAGAACGATTAGGCTTGCGCCTACTGGGATCTCTTTCTTCTGAACGTGTTCATCACGAATGTTACCTAGGCCACCAGCCAACATGATTGGTTTGTGGTAACCTCGAACCTCTTCACCTGCGTGAGAGTTAACCTTCTCTTCGTAAGTACGGAAGTAACCAAGCAGGTTAGGACGACCAAATTCGTTGTTGAATGCCGCGCCACCAAGAGGACCTTCAAGCATGATATCAAGTGCATTTACGATACGGCTTGGCTTACCAAAATCCGTTTCCCATGGCTGAACAAAGTTCGGGATCTTCAAGTTTGAAACAGAGAAAGCCACCAGACCAGCTTTAGGTTTACCACCGATACCTGTCGCGCCTTCATCACGGATTTCACCGCCTGAACCTGTCGATGCACCCGGCCAAGGAGAGATTGCCGTTGGGTGGTTATGCGTTTCAACTTTCATCAAGATGTGCGTTTTCTCTTGGTGATAGTTGTACTGACGAGTTTCTGAATCTGGGAAGAAGCGACCGACTTCAGAGCCGGTCATTACCGCTGCGTTATCTTTATAAGCAGACAAGACATGTTCAGGTGTGGTCTCGTAAGTGTTCTTAATCATTTTGAACAAGGATTTGTCTTGTTCTACGCCATCGATGGTCCAATCTGCATTGAAGATCTTGTGACGACAGTGCTCTGAGTTTGCTTGAGCAAACATCATTAATTCAATGTCAGTTGGATTACGTTCAAGCTTAACCGTAAAGCTTTCAAGTAAGTAATCAATTTCATCTTCAGCAAGCGCAAGACCTAAGGTCACGTTCGCTTCTTCTAGCGCTTTACGACCACCAGTAAGAAGGTCTACTTCAGCATGAGGTGCAGGCTCTGCGACTTGGAACAAGGCTTGAGCAGCATCGAAGTCGGTAAAGATGACTTCCATCATGCGATCGTGAATCAGAGCTCTCAGTGCGGTCGTTTGATCCGCTGTCAGCTCGACGGATGTTTCAATGTAGTAAGCCGTACCACGCTCTAGACGTTTAATTTTGTCCAGACCACAGTTTTGCGCGATATCGGTAGATTTAGATGACCATGGAGAAATCGTACCTGGGCGAGGCGCTGCAAACAGCATTAGACCTGCTGGTGTATGCTCTTCGATCGTCGGACCGTAAGTTAACAATTTTTCTAGCTTCTCAACTTCTTGAGAATCTAGCTCCGTCGTAAGATCAGCGAAGTGCATAAACTCAGCATAGATACCAGTAACAGGTAGCTGCTGTTCACGACAAAGTTCTAGTAGTTTGTTAACACGAAACTCTGAAAGAGCTGGGGAACCACGCAAAATTCTCATGTGCTTAGGTCTCTTAATGCAGTTGATTAAAGTGATATTGGTATAAACTCAATAAGTTAGTACTTAGAAATTGAGACTTATGCCGATCACACCTTGTGTTGATGCGCGCATTATAAAGCATTTGTTTTTGCGATGTAACAAGAAAAGCAACCGTTTGCGTCATTTTTTTCCTAGACGTCTATCGCTACATTGTGATGGGTAAATTGCAGACGTAGGCCGTGGTTTGGCGGAATCCGCTTTGCCAATCACTATCGCTTTGATATAAAGGCATATGCCGTAAGCGTTTTGAGACGTTTAGTCCTAGAACAATTGGCTATATAGAATGTATGAGACGTATGAGTAATGTTTAAAATTTGTTTCCACCAACTACGTAACACCGTCGCCATTGTCGCAGTGTCAATGATCTTATCTGGCTGCCAAATTGAATCCAAGCCAAAAAGCGAGCTTGATCTGATCCGAGAACGCGGCGTATTGCGCGTAGGCACCTTAAATAATCAACTCTCCTACTATATAGGTCCAGACGGCCCTGCGGGTGTTGATTATGAGCTGGCACGCGAATTTGCCGACGAACTGGGCGTCAAGTTGGAGATGAAACCCGCTTATCGTGTATCGGCCCTCTACCCAGCGCTGAAAAAAGGCGAAATTGATATTATCGCCGCAGGCGTTAGCCCTCCAGCGGATACCCGACATCAGTTCCGAGCCGGACCGGCTTATTATTATGTCAGCCAACAATTGGTGTATAAAAAAGGAAACTGGAAACCAAAAAGTGTTAAGCAGCTGGTTGCCAAGCAAGACGAACTCCTAAAACAAAATCAAGGTAAGCCTATTTTTGAAGTCGTCGGCGAATCTCGCTTTGACGCAACGGCCAAGAATTTAAAGAAGAGCTACCCGAGCTTAATCTTCAAAGCGGAGAAAGAAGCCGATGTCAATGAGCTACTAAGAAAGGTGGCATTGGGAGAGCTTGACTTCACTGTCGCCGACTCCGTTGAACTCTCGCTATCACAACGTGTCTATCCCACACTCACTTCTGCAATAGAGCTAACCGAAGACCAACCTATCTCTTGGTACTTGAGGCGCTCTGATGATGAAGGGTTATACGCGCTCATGATTGAATTTTTTGGCCACCTCAAACAATCAGGCCAGCTCGCGACCTTAGAAGAAAAATACATAGGCCATATCAACACATTCGACTACGTTGATACCCGAGCATTTATCCGCGCTTTGAATGGCAAGCTCGAACGCTGGGAACCCTTATTTAAACAATACGCGGGCAACTTTGATTGGCGCTTGATTGCAGCCGTCGCCTACCAAGAGTCTCACTGGAACCCAAAAGCGGTTTCGCCAACGGGTGTGCGTGGAATCATGATGCTCACTCAACCGACGGCAAGAAGTGTGAACGTAACCAACCGCCTCAATCCTGATCAATCCATTCGTGGTGGCGTCGAGTATTTACGCCGCATGGTGCAAAGAGTGCCAGATAGCATTAATGACCATGAAAAGATTTGGTTCGCTTTAGCCTCTTATAACGTAGGCTTTGGTCATATGATGGATGCTCGGAGGTTAACCAAAGCACAAGGTGGCAACCCAGATTCTTGGGCGGATGTAAAAGATCGCTTACCGCTACTAAAACAAGCCAAATACTATAGCCATACTCGATACGGCTACGCACGCGGTGATGAAGCAAGAGATTATGTGGAGAATATCCGACGTTACTACCAAAGTATCATTGGCCATATCGATCAGCGTATCGCTAGCTCTCAAGAAGTAAACATGAATGATCTGACGGTCATTCAGCCAAGCCCTAGCCTGCTGACTCCCCCCGAGCAATCAGCCGCCACCTCGACGGCTAGCAACCCAGAAGGCCAAGAGAAAAAGGCAGACTAAAAATAGAAATACGCCTTAGGTTAACCTGTTTAAAGGCATAAGGTCGTTGTTTTTTTAGGCGACTTTTTTAGGTTAATACTTGAATTAGGCGCTAAGCAGGCCTATATTCTACCTCGGCTGGATGATATATCGTGCTAAATGAAACGGAAAGGTAGAAGTGAAGATGCCGAACCTGCCCTTTTGGTCGAGTAAAATGAAAGACTTGTTTACGCCTAACATCCAGATCTCGTCGTTAGCTTTAAAATCACTGGCTAAGCGACATATGCAATACATTACTTAATAAGGGAGGCTATTATGAAAAGTAATTTTCGTACTAAGCGCCTCAAGCCTATGGCTTCGACAACTCGTCGTAAAAGAATGTTAGCCAACAATAAAAAGAAAATTATCTGGCGCAACCGTGCCTTTAATCAGTTTATTACTGACTAACACCGCAAAAAAGCAAACACTTAATCAAATGAGTGTTTGCTTAAAACACTACTTAATTAGCTTATCCTGCTGCTTTTTAGCTTTAATTTCTTTACGACGACGTTTAAAGAAAGCTTGCAGCTGAGAACGACATTCTTCTTCAAGCACCCCTCCTGTAACATCAGCATAGTGATAGGCCGCTTGGCTATCGAATAAATCCAGCACACTGCCTGCCGCACCCGCTTTAGGGTCGTAAGCACCAAACACCACCCGATTGACTCGGCTGTGCAATATTGCCCCTGCACACATAGGGCATGGCTCCAACGTCACATATAAGGTGGTGCCCAGTAAACGGTAATTCTCAAGTGCTTGACCTGCGCTGCGCAGCACTCCGATTTCTGCATGGGCGGTCGCATCGTGACTACCGATAGACTGGTTCCAACCTTCAGCAAGAACTTCACCATCTTTGACCAGCACCGCGCCCACGGGCACTTCGCCGGCTTGCT
This sequence comes from Vibrio profundum, assembly GCF_050337555.1. Taxonomy (NCBI): domain Bacteria; kingdom Pseudomonadati; phylum Pseudomonadota; class Gammaproteobacteria; order Vibrionales; family Vibrionaceae; genus Vibrio; species Vibrio profundum. The sequence continues at coordinate 49,031 of NZ_JAKJTA010000003.1, read as the reverse complement.
CAGCATTCGCAGCCAATGCCATTGCGCGCTGCATAAATTGTTTATCACTGTCAGAAAAGTTACTGCTCAACTTAGTGCTCTCTTGATCTCTGTATGTCATGCATAATAGCAAATTCTCTTGTTGTAGGCTTGCCGTTCCCCCTTAATCGTTCGGCCGCACCACCGCATCAAATTCACTGTACTGTGAAATTAACGTATCAAGCTCAACTTTTCGCTTTTCGGCCAACCTGTCTAGCCATAAAACTTCGATATGTAGTAACTTTAGCGTGCCATCAGGCTCCATGGTCTCCACACTCCATTGCAGCTGATAAGGCGGTAATTGCTCTTCGCCCGCAATCATATCATGCGAAAAATCGGCTACCGACAGCGTCGAATACTGCGCCTTCGCGCCTCGAGTACGAAACCACTCTAGCTTGTTTTCTGCAATTTTCAGCGCTTGACTGCTGTCTAACGCAAATCCTGATTGGCGTTCAATATCGATTTGTAATTGAATCAAAGAAAATGCACCTAAGCTTATCAACAGCAATGCAATCAGAACTTCAAGAAAGGAAAAACCGACATTTTTAGTTGGCATACCAGCTCCCTCCTTGCCAACTTGGTTGATAATATTGACTGAGCGCGTATTCGACCGTCGCCCTCTGATAATCAAAATCCAAATCCGAGCCAAAGATAGCTTCATAGCCCAGCGCATCGATAATCAACCCTCCCCTAGGATAAAAAGAGCCTGCCTGGTAGTAACTAACCCGCTCACTTGAAATGCTTGGCGAAAAAGGTTGGTCTGCAAGTTGAGCTTGCAACGAGTCATAGGTTGACGCTTTTGGCCAATGTTGTAGAGCCCCATCAGCATTGAGGGGAGACATAAACTGATAAAGTAAGCCATTCAATTCCCCATGGCTGGCGGTGGTAAAGAAACCATCTTGAATCACGATTAAAATACCACTTGGGAGCCATAGATTGATTGCTGAGTTTATCTCATCAAGCTGAGCCTGAGTGATTTCGCAGTCTCCATATAACCAAATCAAGGCACGCTGCTCACGAACTCGTTGCGAGATTTTCTCACCACAATTGGCAATATAATCGGGCTCGGGGAGATCGGGGCTGGCATGCGCTAACAAGCTTCCATCCGCCGCCTCTAATGAGGTTGGAATGCGCGTAAAGCTTGGGTGAGACATCACCCAAAACCAATCACTCCTTGGGACTGAAAATAAGGTCAAAAATAGCTCCAGATCATCTTGCTGTTGAAAATCTTGCCCCGCATGAGCAATAGATGAAAGCCAAGTTTGATACTCAGAAGCGCATTGAACATTTTGAGGGTCAACCCAAGCGCTTTCATCGGGAGATAATGAACTGACAGAATCAGCAAATATTTGATGCTGATAACGCATCGCCAAACACACCCAATCTGATGAGCCAATTTGCTCGACCAAATCAGGATGTACATTCAGGCTTGCGGTAAACCACAAGTTGGCTGTTGCATTAATGGCGCCGTTTGGAGGCTGAGCTATCGTATTGACCTGCCTTGATAATTGTACGTATCCGGCGCGTGATTCTATCTGGTAGCGGCCGAGGCTTAATTTAGTATTAGTTAGTACGTCTAGATTCATCTCAGAGCAGCTTGGCCAAGCTTGAGTATCCATCACCCCACTACGCAGGTAGGAAAACGCACACTCCAATCCTCCTTCTGCTCGCCAATAAGCGATACGATCGCGGTTTTCAAATTGCGCCTGGCGAAGGTGTAGCCAGACACCCTGATATAAACCCAACACAATAACTAAAACCCCAACCAGCAATACACACGTGACAAATAAGGTCGCGTACCCTGACAGTCGCCGAAATTGTCGCGGTGCACTAGGCCGTCGCCCATCAGCCATTTCTTGCCACCCAAGTTATGCTTTCTTGTTCGCTCACGGTTGAATTGGCAACCAGCGCCGCTCGAAGCGTCATAGAATACAAAGTGCTCTGAGCTTGTGCACTGCCCACGGTATGGCTGGTAACCGTCAGTTGTTCAACTTGCACAACATTGCTATCAAATGTCGAATAACAGACCCCACCAGAGCCAGATTGAACCGCCTGCTCCACACTGAGCGGCTCTGCTGAGGTCTTCTCACACAACTTAAGCTGATGACTACTTTCATCAAGCCAATAAACAAGATTTCGATACGGTTCACTGCCATCTGAATCATCTCGGTACACGTAAGCAAGCAAAGGCGGCTCAGCCTGCCATACAACAGGTTGAGCCTGCCCTTGTAAGGTAATGGGCTTCCCCTTCTCTATGTCATAGCCTGCACGCTGAATATCTTGCTTTATCTGCCGCATGGTCAATGACAAAGCCTGTTGCAACACCAAATGCTGGCGATGCGCCATGGCAAGCTTCTGACTAGACAGAAACACAGCGCCAATTATGCCAAGGATCAATACGCCAATCGCAGCTGAAAGCATCAGTTCCAGAAGACTGACTCCTTTTTGCCTAACAGCTGGGGTAACCATAATCTTCTCCGTCAGGTGCGCATATTCTCACCCTACCCGCGCCGTAGGATGTAATGAGTTTCAATGCTCGTTCCGACTGTGACGATGAATAAAAGGTGATACTACCGCTGGTAATTTTTCCGCGCAGGGCATAAATCTTTATGCGATCTGAACGGAAAGTGCTACTCAGCATGATGCCTTGATAAGGCTTGCCAGAAAAATGAGCTAAATCCTCACTCCCTACCTGATCTGAATTCGTCAGTGCCAACGCCCAAGGATCACTAGAATTGCTAAGCAAAGTTAAATGAACCCATAAATCTTGATGGCGATATTTCGCCATCGATTTAGCTTGCTGCACATAACCAAGTAAGCCGGAGGCCAAACGAGCCATGTTTCTATCTTGGCGAAAATGTTGAAAACTTGGCAATGCCCAAGCCGTCAGGCCTGCTAGCAGTGCCACCGCTAACAATGATTCCAGTAAGGTAAACCCTCGCGTCATCTCGCAAAGTCCTTTGTAAGTCGAAAATCCAAACAAACCAGTCTGGCTGGACACTAACAAAAGGTGAACACTGGTTCGAATCATTCACCCGACGAGCGGGAGCGATTTACAACAAATGCAACCAACAATTTGTAAACAAAGCTGGTATGGAATGACATTGATCGAGCTTCTGATAGTGATTACGATTATTGGAATGCTCAGCGCGATTGCCTACCCCAGCTACCAAGAGCACACGCGGCAAAGCTACCGCCAGCAAGCAATGGCGGATCTAATACGTATCCAGCTGTATTTAGAAAGCCACTACTCTGAAGGGTATGATGCTAGCGAACTAACTAGCGAGGCACACTGCAATGATTTCTGCCAATCCGATGTCGCACGCTATCAGATTCAGATTGAGACGAATGACAATGAATACACCATTACCGCTACGCCACAATCGACTTATGGGCAAAACCAAGACCGCTGTCAGGGGGAACTCTACTCGACGTTAAGCCTCAACGAAACAGGCGTACGATTGCCAGATATCTGCTGGTAATGCTGAGAGGAGTAATGATAGGGGAAATATAAATCTACTTTTTTGCATCTTGTACATATTAGCCATAAACGCAAAAAGCCTGCATCAGAGCAGGCTTTTTCAGATATCAAGAACGCTAGAAATAGCGCAACTTAATTAGCTAGTTAAATCATCAAAAAACTTTTTCACGCCATTGAAGAAGCCTTCAGATTTAGGCTTATGCTTGTTGGCTGCATCGCCACCACAAGATTCTTCAAATTCACGCAGTAACTCTTTCTGACGCGAGCTCAGTTTCACTGGAGTCTCAAGCACAAGTTTGACAATCAGATCACCAACACCGCCACCACGAACACCTTTCACGCCTTTACCGCGCATACGGAACATACGACCCGTTTGCGTTTCTTCTGGCACTTTCAGGCTGACACGACCATCAAGAGTCGGTACTTCGACTTCACCACCTAATGCTGCCATTGAAAAGCTCACAGGCACTTCGCAGTATAGGTTGTTGCCGTCACGCTCAAAGATATTATGGTCTTTCACGTGTACTTGTACGTATAGGTCACCCGCTGGAGCGCCCATTTCTCCGGCTTCACCTTCACCAGAAAGACGAATGCGATCACCAGTGTCAACACCGGCAGGGATCTTCACGCTAAGCGTTTTAGTCTTCTGCTTGCGACCTTTACCGTGGCATGAGTTACAAGGATCTTTGATGACCTTGCCATTACCGTGACAGGTTGGACAAGTTTGCTGAACGGCAAAAAAGCCCTGACGCATTTGCACTTGGCCATGACCATGACAAGTACCACAGGTTTCTGGAGACGAGCCTTTTTTCGCACCGCTACCATGACAAGTGTCACAGTGAACTAACGTTGGAACTTCAACTTCTTTCGATACACCACGAACTGCTTCTTCTAAAGACAGCTCCATGTTGTAACGTAGGTCGGAGCCACGCTGTGCACGGCTTTGACCACCGCCACCACGACGACCACCGCCAAAGATATCACCAAATACATCACCGAAGATGTCGCCGAAATCAGCACCAGCACCGCCGCCACCGAAACCGCCACCACCGCCCATGCCGCCTTGTTCAAAGGCTGCGTGACCGTATTGGTCGTAAGCGGCTTTCTTCTGAGGATCGAGTAAGATCTCGTACGCTTCTTTTACTTCTTTAAATTTTTCTGTTGCGGAATCATCGCCCTGATTGCGGTCTGGGTGATATTTCATCGCTAAGCGCTTATACGCTTTTTTGATATCGCGTTCAGATGCGTCGCGACCGACACTTAATACTTCGTAAAAATCACGTTTTGACATGTTATTCGTTACCAGTCCTGTACTACCAGCGATTCACTATCGCTTGGTGATTATATCGTTCTAACTAAGGGCACCAAGTCCAATGACTGGCCTTACACTAATACCTTTAGTTAGAAGGATATGGATGTAATAAAGCGTAATTTACCTCGCCACTACTGGCAAAAAAACACACTTCTTATTACAAACATACGGGCGTTAGAGTTACCTCAAACGCCCGTTTTTAAGCTTGTTCTAGAGAGTTATATACGACTCTCTAGGTTAACAACTTACTTCTTGTCGTTAACTTCTTCGAACTCAGCATCAACAACGTCGTCTTCTTTCGCTTGTTGTTGCCCAGCATCTTCGCCTTGAGCTTGTTCAGCTTGAGCTTTCTGCTGTGCAATTTCCATTAGCTTTTTAGACGCTTCCATTAGAGCTTGAACTTTCGCTTCGATGGCTTCTTTGTCGTCGCCTTTCTTCGCTTCTTCTAGCTCTTTAATTGCTGCTTCAATCTTCTCTTTCTCGTCAGCTGGAAGAGCATCACCTGCTTCTTCGATTTGCTTTTGAGTGCCGTGAATCATTTGGTCAGCTTGGTTACGCGCTGTTGCTACTTCTTCGAACTTCTTATCAGCTTCTTTGTTCGCTTCCGCTTCTTGTACCATTTTCTCGATGTCGTCATCGCTTAGGCCACTAGAAGCTTGGATAGTGATTTTCTGCTCTTTACCCGTCTGCTTATCTTTCGCAGAAACGTGTAGGATACCGTCCGCATCAAGGTCGAATGTTACTTCGATTTGAGGCATACCGCGTGGTGCAGCTTGAATGCCTTCTAGGTTAAATTGACCTAGAGACTTGTTGTAAGTCGCTTGCTTACGCTCACCTTGAAGTACGTGGATAGTTACCGCGTTTTGGTTATCTTCAGCAGTAGAGAACACTTGGTTCGCTTTTGTTGGGATAGTTGTGTTTTTCTCAACAAGCTTCGTCATCACGCCGCCCATTGTCTCGATACCTAGAGACAGTGGAGTCACGTCTAGTAGAAGAACGTCTTTCACGTCACCTGCTAGTACACCACCTTGAACCGCTGCACCCACTGCAACTGCTTCATCTGGGTTCACGTCACGGCGAGCTTCTTTACCAAAGAACTCAGCAACTTTTGCTTGAACCATTGGCATACGAGTCTGACCACCGACAAGGATAACGTCATCTACGTCGCCTACAGAAAGGTCCGCATCCGCAAGAGCTACTTTCATTGGCTCAAGAGAACGTTGAACTAGGTCTTCAACTAGAGATTCTAGTTTCGCACGCGTTACTTTAACGTTCATGTGCTTAGGACCCGTCGCATCCGCTGTTACGTATGGTAGGTTTACGTCAGTTTGCTGTGCAGAAGAAAGCTCAATTTTCGCTTTTTCAGCTGCTTCTTTCACACGTTGCATTGCAAGTGGATCGTTCTTAAGATCGATACCTTGCTCTGATTTGAATTCGCCTACCAAGTAGTTGATTAGACGGTTATCGAAATCTTCACCACCAAGGTGAGTATCACCGTTAGTTGCTAGAACTTCGAATGTTTTCTCGCCTTCAACTTCATCGATTTCGATGATTGAAATATCAAAAGTACCACCACCAAGATCGTATACTGCGATAGTGCGATCGCCGCCTTTCTTGTCTAGGCCGTATGCTAGTGCAGCAGCAGTAGGTTCGTTGATGATACGTTTAACTTCTAGACCAGCAATACGGCCAGCATCTTTCGTTGCCTGACGCTGAGCATCGTTGAAGTAAGCAGGAACTGTGATAACAGCGCCGCTAACTTCTTCACCTAGGAAGTCTTCAGCAGTTTTCTTCATTTTCTTCAAGACTTCTGCAGAAACTTGAGGAGCCGCCATTTTTTGGCCTTGCGCTTCAACCCAAGCATCACCGTTATCAGCTGCTACGATTTTGTAAGGCATGATTTCGATGTCACGCTGTACTTCTTCGTCTTCAAAGCGACGACCGATAAGACGCTTAATTGCAAATAGCGTGTTAGTTGGGTTAGTTACCGCTTGACGTTTTGCAGGTTGACCTACTAGCGTTTCGCCATCTGTATATGCAATAACAGATGCAGTTGTACGCTCGCCTTCTGCGTTTTCAATTACGCGTGGCTTGTCACCGTCTAAAACAGCAACACAAGAGTTAGTAGTACCTAAGTCAATACCAATGATTCTACCCATCAGGCTATCTCCGAATATATTCTATATGTTATTTTGCTCTATCCCTTATATTGGGATGCTGAGTGGGCTTTCAACCCTAGCTCATAAACAAAATGAATTTGTTTGCAACTTGTATGCACCTTAGATAAGGGCAGCAAATCACATTTCAAGGGCAAAATTTAAAAAACTTCACACTTTCTTTCTGCTCTAACGATGTTTTCTTTGCCTCACAGCTCTTTTACCAAGACATCAATAAATTTTTTAGCAAGACATCAATAAAAAAGAGAGGCACAAGTGCCTCCCTTTAAAACTCGTTAACGCCAATATGGTTACTTAGCAACCATGACCATTGCAGGACGAACAACACGACCATTCAGCTCGTAACCTTTTTGCATCACGAACATAACAGTGTTGGATTCGTGATCAGGGCTTTCCTGAATAGACATTGCTTGGTGGAATTCTGGATTGAATACTTCACCCTCTGGGTTGATTTCTTTCAAGCCAAACTTCGCCGTCACATCTACGAACGTTTTATGAGTTAGCTCAACACCTTCTACGATTGCCTTCACAGCTTCGTTTTCAGTATCTGCCGCTTGAATCGCACGCTCTAAGTTATCAATAACTGGCAATAGATCTTCTGCGAATTTTTTCAAAGCGTATTTACGCGCTTTGTCAATTTCTTGCTCAGTACGACGACGCATGTTTTCAACTTCGGCTTTAGCACGCAGTACAGAATCTTTTTGATCTTGTACTTTTGCTTCGCTTGCAAGCAGCGCAGCTTCTAGTTGAACAATTTTCGCTTCTTGCTCATCCACTGGTGCGTCTTCGTTCCATTCGATATCTGCGTCGGAGCCAATCACTTCTGCTTCTTGTTCAACTGCTTGATCAAGTTGTGCTTCTTGTGCGTGTAGCTCTTCTTCTTTCACTTTATTTTCTTCGTGGCTCATGATAATGATAATTCCTGAGTTTAACTTAATGGGTATCGCATGCCAGATCTGCTCATTGGCAGGATACACAAAAATTCGCGTATTAGGCTAACTTGCCATTATTATGGGGATGAAGACTCCCGAATCAAGCCTATTTTCGTTTGGAAGAAATATGAAAACACCATTTGAAGTGATCGCCATCATTGGTAAACCCAGAGATCAACAAGCTATTCAAACTCACAAAGAGCTATTTTTATGGTTATCTTCAGAGGGTTACCAAGTTCTCATCGACGAAAGACTGGCCGATACTTTAAACGATATCCCCGCAGAACATTTTGCCACATTAGTTGATATTGGTCAGCAAGCAAACCTCGCCATTGTGGTGGGGGGCGATGGAAACATGCTCGGTGCTGCGCGTGTTCTATCCCGTTTTGACATTTCCGTTATCGGGGTAAATCGTGGCAACTTAGGTTTTTTGACTGATCTCAACCCAGAAGATTTCAAAGCTGCGCTTAAAGAAGTACTAGCCGGGCACTACATCGAAGAGCAGCGCTTTTTACTTGAAGCTGAAATCCACCGCCACGGTCAAGTCAAAAGTCACAACGCCGCCTTGAATGAAGCCGTCTTGCACCCTGGGCAAGTCGCGCACATGATTGAGTTTGAAGTGTACATTGAAGGCAGCTTTGCCTTCTCACAGCGCTCTGACGGGCTAATTATCGCCACACCGACAGGCTCAACTGCCTATTCTCTATCAGGTGGTGGCCCGATTTTATCGCCTAGCTTAAATGCCATTTCCTTGGTGCCTATGTTCCCACATACGCTATCAAGCCGCCCACTGGTTGTCGACGGACAGAAAACCATCAAACTTATTGTATCGCCAACCAATAAAGGCACGTTAGAAATAAAATGTGATGGCCAAATATCACTGCCCGTCTCCCCAGGTGACGAGATCCATATTTATCAAAGTCCGGATAAATTGCGTTTAATTCACCCGAAAGATTACAGTTACTACCACGTCCTTAGAAATAAACTCGGCTGGTCGAGCAAACTGTTCTAGAACAGCGAAGTAAAGATCCTCAGCCCAAGAAACCTCCCACCAAATGAGGCCAATCTATTGGCCTCTCGCACTCGTTCTTATCGAATTGACCCTGTTTTTTATGCATGTAACTTTACTGTACGAACAAACAGTATATACTGAGCATTCATACAGTCTTGTTTATATACACAGGTAAGTCGCATGTTGGTTCATTTAAATGTTAATAATTTTGCCATTGTAAAATCTTTACAACTTGAACTTTTCAAAGGAATGACCACCATAACGGGGGAAACAGGCGCGGGTAAATCCATCGCTATTGACGCTCTAAGCCTATGCCTAGGCGGGCGATCCGATCCCAATGTGGTGCGCCAAGGGGAAGACAAAACCGAAGTCAGCGCGACCTTCATGGTTAAGCACAACCCCAATGCAACCCACTGGCTAGAAGAGCATGAATTACTTGATGGCCATGAGTGTATTTTACGCCGAGTGATCACCAAAGAAGGCCGCTCACGCGCGTTCATCAACGGCAGCCCAGTGCCACTTACGCAGTTAAAATCACTCGGTCAATTGCTGATCAATATCCACGGCCAACATGCTCATCATCAATTGCTCAAATGCGATTATCAAATGACTATGCTCGATCAATACGCCGGGCATCACTCTCTACTCAGTACCACTCGCCAGTGCTATCAAAATTGGCGCGATGCGGATAACCATCTCGCGAAACTAAGAGAAAACAGTCAAAAAAATATCGCGCAAAAACAACTGTTGGAATACCAAATTAAAGAACTCGATGAACTAGCTGTTGGTGAAGAAGAATTCACCGAATTAGAAGCTGAGCACAAACGGCTGGCCAACAGTGGCGATCTAGCCAGCCATTGTCAGCAAGCAATCGAGCTTTTGTATGAAGGTGAGGCGGTCAATGCACTCGGAATCTTGCAATCGGCCAGCCACTATCTAGTGCAACTTGCCGAGCTCGACCCACAATTAGCGACTCTCCCTAGCATGCTAGACGAAGCGATGATTCACATAGAAGAAACCAACAACGAACTTCGTCACTACGCCGAAAACATTGATATCAATCCAGAACGAATGGTTTTCGTTGAAGAACGCTTTTCCAAAATCATGTCAATGGCTCGCAAGCACCATGTCACGCCAGAAGAGTTGTACCAGCACCATCAAAACCTCACCGCCGAAATTGAGTCACTCGATTGTTCCGATGAAAAACTGGAGCAATTGGCCGCCGATGTCGAACACAAGTATCAAGAGTTTTTAGTTCAATCAGCTAAACTGCATAGATCTCGCTGCCGCTACGCTAAAGAACTCAATAAGCTGATTACTGAAAGCATGCACGAGCTCAGCATGGAAAAAGCGCAATTTTGCATTGAAGTGTGTGACACCAACAATTGCCCTTCTCCGCTTGGCACCGATCATGTTGAATTCCTTGTCTCGGCTAACCCAGGCCAACCGATGCAACCTATCGCCAAAGTAGCCTCTGGTGGCGAACTGTCACGGATATCACTCGCCATACAAGTTATTACGGCACAAAAAGTGGATACACCAAGTTTAATTTTCGATGAAGTGGATGTCGGTATCAGTGGCCCAACCGCCGCAGTCGTTGGCCAAATGCTGCGCAAACTAGGTAAATCGACTCAAGTCATGTGTGTGACTCACTTGCCACAAGTTGCTGGCTGTGGTCATCAACAGCTGTTCGTTGCGAAGCACAGCAGTGAAGGCAAAACCGAAACCCAAATGCGTTTACTTGATGAGCAACAGCGAATTTCAGAACTAGCCCGATTGCTTGGAGGCAGTCAGATCACAGCATCAACGCTAGCCAATGCCAAAGAGCTATTGGTGGCAGCTTAGCTTTATCGCATAACAACGACATAGCACGGCAACGAAAAATTCTACAATAGATAACCACAGCGCGGCGCAATCCCCCACCTTTTGCGTCGCGCTGCTCTTTTCTAGCAGCAAGATAATTATTCCCCCCCCATGCAACCAATTCGCCAATTTGGCGTCTAATCGCATTTAGCTGCATTTAAAAGATACTCAAGCTTCCTAAGGATGCTTACATATATAACAGCGCTAGGCAGTTTGGCTATACATTGACGGCGAGCTTGTTTATTATCAGCCCAGTTTCACGGATTATAGAAAGAACTTCAGTATGCAATTTAAAAAGTGGCTCATCGCAGTACCACTGTCAGTCTCACTGCTCTCAGGCTGCTCAGTATTAGAAAAATTTGTTTATCGAATTGACATCAATCAAGGCAACTATGTGCAACAGAAAGAAGTCAATCAGCTTAAACTCGGTATGACCAAGGATCAGGTGCGCTACGTGATGGGTTCACCTATGCTAGTTGAAGATGGATACCCAAATATTTGGTACTACATATTCCGCCGCACCGAAGGACACAACGCACCAGTTCAAAAAGATTTGATCGTTCATTTCGATAACGCAGGTAAACTTGTGAAAATGACCGGAAATTACTCACCGGGGAAAAACTTTGATCAAGTCGTACAGGCTCAATAGGTACAGACGCGACACCATTTACGCACTGCACCTTTAAAGCTCATGTATTAAAGTCCACGCATAAAAAACTCGTGCTCTTGTTTCTCAAGATGCACGAGTTTTTTATGCGTGTTACTTTTCGTCTATTTTTTTCCAGCAGTCGCTTTAGCCTGCTCTGCACGCTTGCGACGAATGTCTTTTGGATCAGCGAGCAAGGGGCGATAGATTTCAATGCGGTCTTTATCGTTCACTGTGGTATCGAGCTTAACGTTGCGGCTAAACACACCGACTTTATTGCTCGCCAAATCAATTTGAGGATACAAGGCCAAAACACCTGATTGCTCGATGATTTCTTGCACTGTCATCGATTTGTCAACGACCAGAGTAAAAACGCGTTGCTCGTCAGGAAGCGCGTAGACCACCTCGACGTGAATCATCTGCGACTCAATACTCATAGCACTCATAAACCTGCTTGGCGCGCTGGGTAAAAGCACTAACCATGTTGGAAGTCAGCTCATTGAAGACCTTACCGAAAGCCATTTCCACTAATTTACTGGCGAATTCAAACTCAAGTTTAAGCTCAACTTTACAAGCCATGTCATCGAGCGGCGTAAAGTACCACCCCCCCGTTAAGGCTTTAAATGGACCATCAACCAAACTCATCAATACCGCCGCGCCAGGAACCAAGTCATTACGTGTGGTAAACGTTTTACTGATGCCCGCTTTCGATACATCGACCGATGCCACCATTTTTTCTGACGAGCTTTCCAGCACGCGCGATCCAGAGCAGCCTGGTAAAAAATGAGGGTACTGTTCGACATCATTAATCAAATCGTACATCTGCTCGGCACTGAAAGAAACCAATGCAGAGCGGGTGACTTGCTTCATAGTTGCAACCTATTCGTGGTACTAAATTCCCTATATTGTACTTTTAACGCGCTTTTTGCTCAAGATCGCCTTTTCTCATCCAGTAACAATTACCAATTTACGCAAAGTTGTTGAATAATTGCAGCTTGAATCCACAAAAGCATTTCCTCAGCGAAATCCTCACCGTATAATGCAGGGATTATGGCAAAGACAAAATCGAAATCAAAAGCGGGTAGTAATACTATCGCGCTAAATAAGAAAGCTCGCCACGAGTATTTCATTGACGATGAAATGGAAGCTGGCATGGAGCTGCAAGGCTGGGAAGTAAAATCTCTACGTCAGGGCAAAGCCAACATCGCTGAAAGTTACGTATTTATGCGTGATGGCGAAGCCTTTGTCAGTGGCATGACGATCACTCCTCTTAATCAAGCGTCCACCCATGTGGTGGCTAACCCAACCCGCGTGCGCAAGCTGTTGCTTTCTCGCCGCGAGTTAGACAACCTATTTGGCCGCATCAACCGTGAAGGCATGACACTCGCTGCGCTATCGCTATACTGGTCTCGCTCTTGGGTGAAAATTAAAATCGGTGTGGCGAAAGGTAAGAAACTGCACGACAAACGTGACGACGCTAAAGATCGCGACTGGGAACGTCAAAAAGCCCGCGTGATGAAAAGCGGATTGCGTTAATATTAACCAGTTAAACCTAAAAATACTGCATAGTTATAGACAGTTAAGTAAAACCTGTTACTATGCAGACTCTACCTTGGGGCTGATTCAGGATTCGACGGGAATTTTGCAGTCTGAGGTGCATGCCGAGGTGCGGTAGGCCTCGTTAATAAACCGCAAAAAAATAGTCGCAAACGACGAAAACTACGCACTAGCAGCTTAATAACCTGCTCAGAGCTCTCTCGCCCTAGCTTCCGCCAGTAAGACGGGGAATAACGAGAGATCAAACCCAAACAGGCTAGCGTGGCTTCTCCCACCTGAGAGGAAAAGCGCGAATTACAATTCAGGTTAGTCATTTACTAGCGTGTCGGTTCGCAGGTACTTGGTGAATTTAAAGATCGACTAAGCATGTAGTACCAAAGATGAATGATTTTCGGACGCGGGTTCAACTCCCGCCAGCTCCACCAATTCAACATTTAAAGACGTCCTAGGGCGTCTTTTTTTGTATCTGCAATCCAGTAAAATCAATAACTTAGCGTCCTGTGGCGTTTTTTACTGTCCAATGGCTTCTTTGATTTTTAGGTACACCAAATTGATACACTACTATTAGTGTATCAATTTGGTGTACCAATTATGGCAAGAACAACGACTAGATTAACGGACAAAGAAATCAAAGCGGCAAAGCCAAAAGAAAAAGAGTATGCGCTTTCTGATGGTGATGGACTTCGTCTAAGGGTAAAAACCAATGGCTCTAAGTTATGGTTACTCAACTACACTCATCCGACAAAAAAACGTCGTACTAATCTAAGTTTAGGCAAGTACCCTGACCTATCTCTTGCCAATGCTCGTAAGAGTGTACTTGAAGCTAAAGAATTACTTGTACAAGGCATCGACCCTCAAGAAGAAAAAAAACGCCACCAGCTAAAGAAGAAGGCAATCCATGAGCACACATTTATCAATGTAACAACCAATTGGTTTGAGATTAAAAAGGATGATGTCACGCCTGACTATGCCGTCGATATCTGGCGCTCTCTTGAACTTCATATCTTCCCGAGCTTATCTAATACGCCCGTGAAAGATATTACCGCTCCACAGATCATCCAGTTATTAAAACCGATCGAGGCGAAAGGAAGTCTAGAAACCGTAAAACGTCTAGCGCAGCGTCTTAACGAGGTAATGAACTTTGCCACTAACTGCGGCTTGATTCAGGCTAACCCGCTAACTGGAATCAAAGCTGCTTTCAAGAAACCCAAAAAAGAGAATATGGCAGCTCTAGCTCCTGCCGAGTTACCAGAGCTAATAGGAGCAATTGCTAACGCCAGTATTAAAAGGACAACCCGCTGCTTAATCGAGTGGCAGCTCCATACCATGACACGACCAAGTGAGGCCTCTGGTGCTCGCTGGGAAGAGATTGACTGGAATGAGCAAGTATGGACCATCCCTGCTGAACGAATGAAAAAACGTAGAGAGCACCGCATTCCGCTCACAGAGCAAATGCTTGAGGTTCTCGAAGTGATAAAACCAATCAGCGGACATAGAGAATTTGTGTTCCCTTCAGATCGCGATCCTAAAAAGCCATGTAATAGTCAGACCGCTAATATGGCACTCAAGCGCATGGGGTTCGCAGGAAGGCTAGTTAGCCACGGTCTTCGCTCTTTGGCTAGTACAACGCTCAATGAGCAAGGTTTTGAGGCTGATTTGATAGAAGCTGCTTTAGCCCACGTTGATGATAATCAAGTACGTAGTGCCTACAACCGTACAGACTTCCTTGAACGCCGTCGACCGATGATGTGCTGGTGGAGCGGCCATATAGAAGAAGCTGCAAAAGGCAGCCTCTCCGTGACTGGAACTAAACAGTTGAAAGTGATTTAGCAAGATAGCAGCCACACACAGCTAGTGGCTGCTATCACAAATGGTCTGATATGCATTCGTGAAGGTATTTTTGGAAACAATCGTTACAGGCTGCCAGCACTAAAAGCCCAGAGTGGATGAGAAAATGGGTACGCTTTGATTTGCACAATACAAGACCTACCCCCTCTGCTCTCTTGGATTGAAGGTCGCTACAATATGATCCCTTCCAACATGCACCTTTATATTTCCCTAACCCAAAACCTTACGAAGAAAATTAACCTTTTTTTGCATATAAATGCTCAAGCGCATCAGATTGCGGGTACTTTTTAGATAGTGAGTAAATCACAACGTAAAGTTGATTATATGCTTTTTTATCGACAGAATACGTAAAGGACAACCATCCATTAACAAAACTGTATTCAGTGCTGCGACCAACAAAAATACGGTGTAGTGCTGAACGTAACTCTCTGTACTTTTTCTGACCTATACCTACACTGTTTCCAGATAGCACTAAGCCTGTAACTTTTTTTTGTCGTTTAGTACCACATATCTTGGTTTTGGTCTTGTTAACCTTTAAACCTTCATCGTGTACGATAGTACCGATAAAAGCCTTTGCTTTTTCAATTTTTACAGCGGTGTTCGCTGACAAGGTAATATCATCAGCATACCTTGTATAAGTTATTCCTTTAGGTCCAGCATAGCCATGAATCCTAGCATCGAGTCTCGAGCAGGTCAGGTTAGCTAACTTAGGCGATGATGGAGCACCTTGGGGAAGATTGTCATAGTAGGTACACAAGTTAGTCAGTAATTTACACATTTCCTTGTTGTAACCAATCGATCTAAACACACCATATACTTTATATGACCCAATAGATGGAAAGAAATTCTCTAAATCCATTGATAGTAAGTAACTCGCCCCTACGTGTGGCTGTGCATTATCGAGAATCGACTTACCTTTTTCGAATCCTTTTGAGTAAGGAGAGCAATTCAACTTGTCCAATATATTTCTTAGAATCCAAGATTGAACCGCTTTTAGCTCTCTACACGGTTGAGCTATCTCCCGAAAACCGCCACTTTTTTTAGGTTCTTTGTATGTTTTATATAATGAATTAGAAGAGATTGAGAGAGATCTGACAGTATTTGAACCTAATTTCATTGCATGAGCGAACTCATCTAAAGAGGTTAATGCGGGTAATCCTAGGTTTTTTAGGTGGTATATACTGCTGGAGGTCATTAGGCGAGATACCCTTACGTCTAAATTTACGAATTTCACTGTGCCGTTCAAGAAGCGAATGTCTTCTTGCTCGGCACAGTGAAATGCGATATTGAACTGGATTTAGTACAGGACAGCGAAACGCTATCCAGTGAACAAAAAGTACACTATGTGCTAAGGGTATCTGCCTTAACACATCCTAACACTATCTATAGAGGCATTTCTACGATTTTCTGCATTCAAAACCTCCAACCTAACTTTATCTAAAGCAGTGTTATTAAATGTATTTCTAACATAACTTGCCCCCTCAGGAGTCACATTATACCCATCAGATGTACGTGAAATAAAACGCTTCGCGGCAAGCCTACCCAACGATGATTTAATTGCAATCTCACAGAATTTTGAGTCTTCACCCGTTGCAAGAGCAATCAACTTTGTCAGTGTGAGAAAATTCGAGTCATCGATTAAGTAAATGCAAGGCAGTATAAAGTGCTCCACCTCTAAGATATTAGTGACATCCTTTTGTACTGGGTGAGCTTTTTTGATCTTAGAGATCTTTGAGTTTATGTTTCTGTACAATTTTTTCCCAAGAACATCATCATCTAAGTCTTTATAATTTATATGGAAAACAGCCCCAGTCTTAGACTCCTTAATCAACCGATAAGGCCCATAATTGATGAAGCTCTTGTTGCTTCTATAATTTTTGTCGGACAACACTATTAACTTTTGGGCTAATCGAGGGTTATTTGAGAAAGCTCCGATTTCAGCAAAAGAGCCCGGACTTTCAGGAAAGAGTACAATAGCGTCTACACAGTCAGCTAGAATGTTTTCAAGGTGTAGTAAACTGTGCTGCCCTGGCCCCGCCAACAAGTCATCAAAAATATCTTCAGGATAAAGTAACTCATACTTTGAATGCTCATTAAAGATACTTGCCATTTTATAGCGCCCATTATCCTCGCTATCAATTGCACCTCCACAAAGAAAGACAGTGGTTTTCTTTGCCGTCAATGGAACAAAAATGCTACCTTTGATCACTTTTACGATATCTTTTAGATGATTGTCATTAAAAGATTTTTTCATTTTGATATACCCTCAATCTTGAATAGTACAGTACATGAAAAAATGAAACGTGGTCAATCAGCTGCATTAATAAATGAGGGGGGGGGAGATGACCTTGCATGCTATTGTTCTCACTGGGTGAACGAACCAAGGTTATTAACTTTCGGTATACCCTGCTCAAAAAGCTGACAAATTTGCATCACCATTACCTCGACAAACTCATCAATGATGTTCATCATCCTCTAGGTCAATAACTTCGGTAGCAGCCTGCTTCTTAGCATTGAAAACATAAGCATGTAGGGGTCAAGTCTAGCATCGTGCATTAAAGGTTTGTAAACATGAAGAAAATATTGAAAGCTAGGACGAAAAAAAGAACGTATTCCGTTGCTTTTTGTCCTAAATGCGATAAAGAACACAACGTTTATACTGGTGGCAAAGGGAAAGAAGTTTGTCGTTGTGGAGCTACGTTTTATTGGGCTACGAGGCGGATAAATATTGATGAGTGGATAGAGGATAATTTTGCACTGACGAGTCTCATATTTGCTCTGATTGCTATCGCCACAGGCTGGCTAGCTTTTTAATTAACAAAGCCTCCATTACTACTCACAAAATAAGATGTTGGTGCAAGAGTCGAGAAAGAAGCAGCTAGAAGCTGTAAAACTAGCCACAGAAATACCACTAACAGCTGTTTTTTAATTACCGCCACCAGCTTAAACCATAAACGGATAAGGAGGGGGAAACGCTTCCGAACTTAAAGGGTGCCACACATGAAACTATTTCGTTACTTGAATGAACACATCGTAGGCTTCACTATCTGCACCACCACGATTGCCATCGTATTGGCGGTATACTTCAATCTGTTCTACTAAAATCGGCGTTAAAGAATTGTGCTAATTAGTGTTTTAGGGCGATAATCGTCGACGGATTCATGGCTGGTCATGCTTATTTGTTTGGCGACGATTATCAGATCATAGATGAGGCACTTTTTATACCTAAAATAATGAGCTAGAGCTTAAGATCTTGTTTATCAGTTTTCCCTAGCTACAATATTTATTCCAATGTCTTTTTACTGTCGCAATCCCTAAGCCTAATACCTCTGCTACTTTAGACTGAGACAATCCCTCAGCTTTCTTTGCTTGAACTGAAATAGTAGTCGCGCGAGCCTCTGGCCTACCAAGCTTTTTACCCTCAGTTTTAGCTCGTTCGATACCCTCCTTTGTTCGCTCCCTAATCCGGTTACGTTCAAACTCGGCAAAGGCAGAGAACATTTGCAGCATCAACTTCCCTTCCGCACTGGATAAATCAGCGACGGGCAAATCTAAGCAGACCACTTTGATGCCTTTATTGGTGAGCAGGTTAATGGTGTTTTGCACATCGATATTATCTCGCCCAAGGCGATCGAGCTTTAAGACCACCAGCATATCGCCGTTTTCCATCTGGTGGTTAATGAGCATCTTAAACTTTTCTCGTTTAATCGCCTCGACAGAGCCTGACACGGTTTCACTGATTACTCGCGAGTCTGAGACTTCATAACCTTTCTGGCGAATAGCTATGATTTGATTCTCAGTGGTTTGCTCAGTTGTCGAAACTCGGCAATAGGAAAAAATACGCATTGATCACTCACTCTTATTATTGTGGCGTTGATTGGTATCAAGTATAGGGGTATCACATAGATTTTGTATCATAAATAAAATACCCTAACTTGATGATACCCACAAATTAAAACAAAAGCTGGTATCAATATATGACTATTTTTTGATACCTACCAAACAGTCAATGCTCATTACATATTTAACATCTTCGGCATTGTTTTCTGAATTAACTCTTCCATCTCAAATGTTATAAGATTCCGGTGCCACTAGTTTCTCCAATAACTCTGCTTGTCGATAGGTAGACACTATACTGAGAGTGAATAGACAGAAACTATACTGAGAGTGAAGATGTCAATGAAGGAGCATGGAAGGTATCAATTCAGTGTTCGTGATCAAGTGGTTTTCTTCACCGCATCAGGGTCATGGAACCTGCCGACTTGTCAATCTTTTAGCCGAGAACTGAAAAATACTGCACTGGACTTTAAGGGGAAGCCTTGGGCGATAGTAACCGATATGCGGGCATGGGAACTGGGCCCACCCGATATATTTGAGGAAGTGAACCTACTCATACCTTGGTTAGACTCCCATCATCTCAAGTTTGAAGCGCTTGTCGTTAGCAACAACGTCTACAAGGGGATCACGGCAAAATTGAGAGACGATATTCCCGCTGGAGAAGAAACAAACCCTCCCAAAAGAAACTACGAAACGCGCTTCTTTCTCGATCATGATGAAGCCGTGGATTGGTGCCAAAGACAGCTTACGTTATATATCCAAGCCTCAAGCAAAGAATGAAATATAACTCAATGAGAAATCAAAGGTGCGCTTAAATTCTCGATAACAAAGCGATGTGACCACGCATTGCCTAATGAGCGTTCGAGGCAAAATAGCGACCGTATTCGGCGTTACTCTGCCGCGGCGATTTTTTGGATCTCGGCAATAATTGCCATTAGGCCATTACTGCGAGATGGGCTGAGATGTTCGATAAGTCCCATTTGGGCGAAATAGTCTTTGATATCGAATAACTGGATAGCTTGGTTGGACTTACCTTGATAGGCGGCGAGCACCAGCGCAATTAAACCACGCACGATACGAGCGTCGGAGTCGGCTTGGATATGCCAAACACCATCAGCTAGCTCACACACCAGCCATACTTGGCTTTCGCAGCCTGACACCATCACCTGAGCACTTTTCTGCTCGTCGGCCATTTTAGGCAGCAGTTTGCCCCACTGCACCACTTGACGGTAGCGCTGCTCCCACGTCGTGAAAGTTTTCATGGTGGCGACTACTTGTTCGCTAGTGATCTCACTGCCAAAAGGAGAATGCTGTTTATCCGTCATGCTTGCCGCCGTACTATTAAGAGTATTTTTGGATCAATTTTTCAATGATGCGAGAGACAGCAACAAAGCCAAAAGTCGCAGTCACCATAGTCGCTGCGCCAAATCCACTCGCGCAATCCATTCGTTTTGGCCCTTCTGCGGACGATTTCACCCCACACACACTGCCATCGGCTTGTGGGTATTTGAGCTGTTCCGTTGAGAACACACACTCAATGCTAAACTTACGCTGCGGGTTCTTCGGGAAATTGTGGTGACGACGCAGCCTTTCCTTGAGCTTTTTGGCTAATGGATCTTGAATGGTTTTGGTGAGATCGGCGGTTTTGATTTGCGTTGGGTCAACCTGGCCGCCAGCGCCGCCCACAGTAATCACCTTAATTTTATTGCTACGGCAATACGCCAGTAACGCCGCTTTCGCTGTTAAGCTATCAATGGCATCCAGCACGTAGTCATAATCTTTGGTGAGGTATAAATGCTGATTCTCAGGGCCGATGAAATCATCAATCACATTCACTTTGCAATCTGGGTTAATCAACTTGACGCGCTCGGCCATTACTTCCGCTTTGCTCTCACCAACGGTGCCGCTCATCGCATGAATTTGACGGTTGATATTGGTGACACACACGTCATCCATATCAATCAAAGTCAATTCGCCAACGCCTGAACGCGCGAGCCCTTCCACCGCCCATGAGCCGACTCCACCAATGCCAATCACGCACACATGCGCCGCACGCAAAATGTCCACTTCACTGCGGCCATAAAGTCGGCGGGTGCCGCCAAAACGTTGCTCATAAGTGTCGGAGGCTGGAGAATCTAGTTCACGCATAAAATAAACCCAGAAAGTTCATAAAAAGAGAGTGCGTTTTATACGCACTCTGCCCACAAATGTCTATACCCAAATGCCTGTAGCCTAACAGCCAAAACTACTGCTCAAGGCCTGCCAACTACTGAGCCGGCTTTATCTCTGCCACCGCGCGAGCAGGTTGCGCCAAGGACGGAGCGTCTGCTAACTTCCACACTCGGCCATAATACTTGTAGTGACCCGCGGTGCTGCCCGCTCTTGGCCCTGCGCCATAATATAAGTCTAGGTGGCTATCTTTTACCGCACCGCCTGTATCGAGCACAATCAACAATCGCAACTGGTGCAGGCCGCTCCATGTGCCATCAGCGTTCACTAGCGGAACTTCCGCTAAAATCGGGGTGCCCATTGGGAAGATTTTTGCATCTCCAGCCACTGAGGCCATCGGCATCAAAGGAATACCTGCCGTGCCCGTTACTGGCGCGGCGGCGCGAGGAGTAAAGAAGACAAAAGAAGGGTTTTGTTCCAGCAGCGTTTTAACTTCCGCTTGATTGTGAGTCGCGACCCAATGCTTGATCGCTTTTAGAGACATGTCTTTACGCGCCACCTCCCCTTGTTCAATCAACACTTTTCCGATGCTGACATAAGCCTTATTGTTTTTACCGGCGTAAGCAAAATACTCGCGGCTGTCATCATCGACAAAGTGCACAAAACCACTGCCCTGCACTTCCATAATGAACGGGTCAATCATATTGGCGGCATAGCCAAGTTCTAACCCTTGCCCTTTTAGCGCTCCGTCATAAATTTGAGCGCGCGTTGGGCAATCATTCGAGCAATCAGGTTTAGCGTATACCGGATATTTAAATTTCTCATCGGGTTGATGGCTCAGTTCCATGATCGGTGAGAAGTAACCCGTGAACAACACATTGCCATGGTCGTCAGCGCCGCCAAGTTGGTCTAACTGAACACCAAATTGTTGCAGGGTATTGGGATCGCCACTTTGTTGTACCCATTCATTTAGACGCTGATAAAGGGCCTTATACTTATCGGATAAAGAGGGCGAACTCTCGGTCACTTGCTGAGCTTGGCGAGCGAATTTTGAATAATCTTGTGGGGAATTCGATTTGACGGCGGTCGTAGGAGTTAACACGCCATGAAATTCGCCATCCTGATACTGCTGACCTCGAGATGTCGGGTTCACGCAACCTGTTAAAAGCAGTGCTGTGCCCAGCAAACAAACCAGTTTTTTCATGTAGGGTCCTTTCGGGTAAAAATGTTTGGTTTCTCCAATGGCAAAAGTGCCGCAATACGAGAGAAACCAACACAAAGTTCAATAGACAAAAAAGTCATAATGAATAGATAAATAGACAAATAGATAGTTCAATAAATAAGACGTTCAATAAGCAAACCAATAAACAGATAACTCAGTGGTGATGTAATTTAACGGCTAAGCCGCTAGCGCGCTCTGTTTTGGTTTTCACCGCTTTTTTCAATACGCCAACATTGCTATATAGAGCAAAAGCTTGCTTGGCGCGGGTGACTCCGGTGTAAATCAACTCCCGTGAAAGCACTGGGTTGTGCTCTTTCGGCAACACCATCATCACCAAATTAAACTCACTGCCCTGAGATTTATGGATGGTCATGGCATAAGCTGTATCGTGATCAGGGACTCGGCTCGGCAAAATCGCCTTCACGCTTCCATCTGGCAACTCAAAAAAGACTTTCAGGCGCTCGCCATCAAAGATGCAGATGCCAGTATCGCCATTGTACAAGCCCAAATTATGGTCATTACGTGTCACCATCACAGGGCGGCCATGATACCACTGCTCATCATGGCCAAGCACTAAGCGGCGCTTGGCTAGAGCTCGCTCAATAGTAAGGTTTAGCCCTGCCACGCCAAATTCGCCTTCACGCACCGCACATAGCAGGCGACACTGACCAAACGTATCCAGCGCAGCTTTCGCCATGGTCGTGACGGTATCTGCATGACACTCTGCTAAGGGGATACATTGCAAATAGCGTTTATATTCTTCCGCTAATCGGCCCACCATCTGGTTAAGATTGGCGGAACTCAGAGCATACCGCTCAATATCAGCAAAGCTGTTGTGCCAAACTTTATCCATCTGCATCAAATCGCCAGAATTGATTGCTCTAGCCAGTTGACCAATCCCAGAACGGGCATCAAAGCGGTAACTTTTTTGCAGCACGCACAAGCTATCGGCCATGCTCGGTACAGAGGCTGAATTCGCTTCGACTGGATAACGAGTCAAGGTTTGCACAGTTTGCGCCTGAGCCTGACTGTAGCCATATTGATGAAACATGCACATATCCCCCAATACAGAACCCGCTTCTACGGAGGCCAGCTGATCTTTGTCGCCAAGTAAAATGAGCCGAGCTTGGGGCGGCAAGGCATCAATCAAACGATACATCATCGACAAATCCACCATAGAGGCTTCATCCACCACTAGTACGTCTAGATGCAGAGGGTTATGTTGGCCGTGGCGAAACTGATTACTATTGGGAATTGGGCCAAGCAAGCGATGGAGTGTGCTCGATTCGGTTGGAATGTGCTGTTTCAGCTCAGGGGCAATAGGTAGTTGCTCTACCGCTCGACCAATGGACTCGGTCAGACGGGCAGCCGCTTTCCCCGTCGGTGCCACCAGCTTAATTTTCGGGCTCACGCCTTGCTGCTGGGCATGGGTAATTAACGCGACCAATAATTTGGCCACCGTCGTCGTTTTTCCTGTCCCCGGCCCACCTGAAATCACTGCCAGCCTACGTGTCAGAGCAATCGCGGCGGCGACCTTCTGCCAGTTTAGACAAGCTTGAGCGGGCACCAACGTATCTAGCGGCTGCAAATCTTTGGCGTGCTTCGCCCCCTGCAACAGCGCATCTATCGCTTGCCAATCCAAAACACTTGGGTTCACCACATCAAGCTGATCACAAATTAATTGCTGACCAATCACTTGGCTGTCTTGCCCTAGCTTGCGAGCACTGCTCAATGCGCTGTGCAAAAACGCGTAATTGCGCGCAAACAGCTGGTCAAGTAACTGAGTTAAAGTTTGAATATCATGCGTTGTTAAGCTCACCGTCTGCGACAGCGCTGTAAACCTATCGGTTAGCACGGATTCATAGTGCCAGTAGCGCTGCATATAAAGGCGCGTGCCATCGAAAATCATTGGCATCGACTGATCGGCGCTGCCGACCAAGGCGGATGATTGTATTAAAGCGCGCCAATCTACCGCTCGCACCTGCTTAGATAAACCGCCAAGTTCAACATCCGTGAGTGGCAGCGCGACTTCCCAAGGCATTGTTGCCCCATTGCTATCAAACAACGGCAAGCAAATATTGCCTTTGCCCAATTCAATACTGAGCATCCCAGCCAATAAGGCCAGCTCATCTTGCTGAACACGCGCTTGCTGATAAATAAAGTGTGCAAACTGGTAATCAATTTGACGGATTTTTTCTTGCTCTGAGAGTTGCTGCAAGGTATTGAGAAATACGCCCATTACCAATCTAGCTCCATTTGTCCTGTGTCACGACTGTCGTCACCGTCTTGTGGCTGATTCACTTGCCCTTGCGCGAGAGCATCAAGCTGCTCAATCAAACGTTGGTCGGGTTTGTGATAAAAAATGCCGTGTTGGCTTTGTTCGTCTTGGTTCACGCCACGTAGAAAAATATAATACACACCGCCAAAGTGCTGCTGGTAATCGTAATCTGGAATTCGGCTGGCTAAAAATCGGTGCAAGGCCAAGCTATAAATTTGGTATTGCAAATCATATCTGTGATCCGCCATGGCCGCGGCTAACGCATCTGGGTGGTAGTCGCTGCTAGAGTCACCCAAGTGATTGGACTTCCAATCAAGCACGTAGTATCGACCTTGGTGCTCAAACACCAAGTCAATAAAGCCTTTGATCATTCCCTGCACGGTTTTAAAACCTAACTCGCCCGCCTGAGCTGAAAGTGGGTCGTAACGCTTCACCAAACGATTCACTTCACTCGCGTTCAGTAATGCAATCGGCAGCAAAAATTCCATTTCAACCAAACGACTTGGCGTAGGCACATCCGCTAACCGCAGGCCGTGCTCATCCAGAGGTGCCAATAACACATCATCAACCAGCTGAGTGAGCACCGGTTGCCACTCCGGCTCCAAATTTTCCAGCGCCAACAGCTTTGTCACTGTCGCTTGATTCTCATCGCTATTGGCGGGTTGGTTAAAATCCACTTGCTCGAACAAGGTATGTAAAAAGGTTCCCGGTCTTGCCCCGCGTGGAAAGTTGAATATCGACCTCTCCTCGGCGACGAGTGACTCTTCTTGAGCTGACTTTTCCTCGTACGCATCAAGATCGAGCCCACTCTCATCAAGCACAGGTTCAGATTGTTGCACCGGATGTGCGTGGCTGCTGAATTTGGCTAAATTAGAATAACTGGTCACGCGCCAGCTGCGCTCAATTGGCTGATTGAGCTCTTTGGCAAAAATCTTCTCGCGGCTGATGTCCAATGGAACGAACTTTTGCCCTTCCCACGTTAACGGTTCCTGCAAAGCTATCGTCTCCGCTTCGCTGATCAAACGATTGACCGCAATCAGTAGCGCTTCACTATCACCTTCCGCACCGTTTTGTAGCAAGTAACCCATCGCACTTAAATGTGCACTGCTGTTACCGTCTTTCTTTCTTCCTTGGGTAAGTGGGGCTAACCCAAGATAACAACCATACACGGCGCGTGTCAGGGCAACATAGAGAAGCCGCAAATCTTCGGCCAAACGCTCTTGCTCCGCCTTCTCTTTGGCTTGCGATTCTGCAGTTTTGTCAGTCCGGATATCTAATACTGTTGTCTGCTTTTCTGCATCATAATATTTGCCTTCTTTCGCCGATTTAAAATTGCAAGCGAACGGAACAAACACTAAGGGGTATTCCAACCCTTTTGACTTATGGATAGTAATGACTTGTACAAGATTGGCTTCTGACTCCAAGCGCTGATTATGCTCATCAGTATTTCCCGGTTCGTTGGCTCGCTCAATTTTTTGCGCCAGCCAACGTAGTAAACCATGGGCGCTGTCTATTTCTAAGCTTGCTTGTTGTAACAGTTCGGTCATGTGCATTAAATCCGTTAAACGGCGTTCACCATCGGGCGCATCGACCAACTGCTCCGCAATATGTCGCTTACTCATCACAGAACGCAGCATTGGCTGAACGCCGCGACTCATCCAGATATTACGGTATTCCTTAAACTCGACCACCGCAGACTCCCACGCATTTTCATCTACGTTGAGCTGATCTAAATGAGCTATCTCTAGGCCAAAGAGTGGACTTGCCAAGCAGGCGCGTAATTTACGGTCGTCTTCTGGCGACAATGCCGCTTGTAGCAACATCCATATATCGCTCGCCACCGCACTGCCAAACACACTGTCACGATTGGATAAATACACGCTGGCGATACCACGCTCAGAAAGCGCTTTGCGAATTGAACGGGCTTCTGTGCGATCTCGCACCAATACGGCAATATCTCCGGCCTGAATCGCATCTTGGCGAGTTTCGTTCTCTAAACTTTCCTTCGCGAAACTGTCCTTAGCAATACCGTCTTTAGCAAAATAGGCCTTGCCGTGTTGCGCGGCGCTCAGCAAGTGGTAAATCTGGTTTGCAGCAACTTCAGCAAGCTCTGGCAATGACTGCTTTTGAGTAACCAAAGACTCGCCATTACCTAACAACCAAAAGTTAAGCGCTGATTGCTGTGTTGGAATCTGACCGTCTTCTGCAAACCACCAGCTTCTTCGTTGCGCGCCGGGATATGACTGCACGGATAAAAATGGAATGTCATCATCATAAATAAAGGCGTTATCCGGCAAGGAAAACACTTGATTCACGGACTCCACCATACTCGCCGTCGAGCGCCAATTCGTACCCAGTGTGTAATGAGCCAAAACCTGCTTCTTTGCTTTAATGTAGGTAAAGATATCTGCGCCACGAAAGCCGTAGATCGCCTGTTTTGGATCACCTATCATAAATAGGCCACAGCTTGGCTCTGGCAAATAAATCCGGCCAAAAATGTTGTATTGCAGCGGGTCGGTATCTTGAAATTCGTCAATCATCGCGACTGGATATTGAACCCGGATTTTATCCACTAGAGAAGCAGATTCATCAGCATCAATCGCCGATGATAGCTGGGTTAACAAGTCATCAAAAGAGAGGACACTCAGTCTTTCCTTCTCCTCCTTTAAGCGTATTCGGCATTCCTTAATTACATGGGCAATTAACGCCGGCCGGAGATCAACGGGTTGGGCTAAAAAATCTTCAACCAAAGCAAATACTGGATGCTGAGGCGCATTGCCCGCTGTCGACGCTTCTATCAGTACCTGCTGAGAAAACTTCTCTAGTTTTGCATCAATCTTATAATCATGAGTCTCACTTAACGCCCATTCAGAGACACTCTTCAGCCAACTTGGTAAATAGCGGCTGCTGTATTTAGTTTTCTTGATTCCAGATTGACTGAATATCTCGGCAAAGTCGTCGCAGTGCTCTGCCCACGCTTGCTTTAGCGCAGCGATACGCGCCAAGTTCTCTTGATGTAAGGTATCCAAACCACCTTGCAGTGGCTCGGCTGTTAAAGTAATTTCTGCGCCGGATAAATACCGCCCGACTTCTTTGTAGAGCGTGCTGGGCGACGACCAATAACTGCGTACCGTCTGCGCTAATGACAATGAAAGCGGATAAAAATTACGGCGCCAATAGTCGGAGACGACTTGTAACTTAAGCGGGTCTTCATCACTAACAAATTCTTGCTGGAAGCTAGCACCAGACTCAAACGCATTTTGAGTCAGCATGCGCTTACAAAAGCCATGAATGGTGAACACGGCCGCTTCATCCATTTGCCGTTCGGCATTCAATAACAAACTCGCCGCTTGTTGGTGATCGGGGTAATCATCCAGTAGCGGTTGTAAGACGCCGTCGTCGGTTTGGCCGCGTAAAAACGCAATACGCGCTTGATGAATACGCGAGCGAATTCGGTCTTTTAGTTCTTCCGTGGCCGCTTCAGTAAACGTCACGACCAAGATTTGATCAACGGTCAGGATGCGCTCAAAACGACTCGCCTCATCGCCATGGCCAAGCAACAACCGCAAATACAAGCCTGTAATCGTGTAAGTTTTTCCCGTTCCTGCCGAGGCCTCAATCAGCCGCGCGCCATGCAAAGGAAAGCTCATTACGTCAAGAGTTTCGGCTGTGTTCGTCACTGTCATATCAAACCTTCATTATTCTTTTCTTTCTGTCATCACTGCTCACCGAATAGCCGCTAAGCCGTGACTAAGTAAACGCTATTCACCACTTGCTCGCGAATTTATTTACCAGTGTTAAAATCTTCAGCCTGTAAAAACGCCGATTGCATTACAAGGTTTGACAGATGGCGCACTTGCAGAGCCAACTCATCGCTCCATTCTGGCCAAACTCGCGCCACGTAAGCATTTTTCCCATCGGTTCGATGATTCCCACCAAACCCACCTTCTTGGCCTACAAAAGAATCTTTCATCTTCTGTAAGGCTTTTTCTAGATCCTCTTTGAATTCACCCTTTACGATCTCCGCTTCAACATTTGCCAGCGCTGTATTAGGGAAGAAAGGCAGCGGCTCATCCATACCTTGTGTGTAGAGCTCAATAAACTGAGTCAATAATTGCTGAGCAAAAGCTTGGTCATCAATTGGTTGGTAGCATTTGTGAATGATTTTTCCAGCCCCACCAGCCCCTTTATATTTATCTTTGCTCGCGCCGACAAGGTGAGTCGGTTTAGATAGGCCAGCCGCCGCCAATGCAACGTGCTGCAACCATGCTGATAGATAATCCTGCGCTCGAATATCTCCCGGGCGATAAAATACATAACCCGATGAAAAGTGATTACCGAGCCAGCCAGTGAGATGAATGACCCTTTGACCCTCGTGAATCGGCACCGCTAATACAAGCTCAGTATCTAGCTGCGGATAAGCACATAACTCGCGTAGCTCGTTAAACAACATATCCACTCGTTCCCGAAGGGCTTCAAACTCCATGTCACCAAAGTAACCAACGGGCAATTTTCCTTGTGCGCGCTGCTGAGCAAAGTACTTATCTTTCTGTTGTGCTGGTAATGATTGAAAATCTCCAGCCTTAGCCTCCCACTCAGAACGCAGGAAAGTTTCTAGCAATTGCTGACGAATATTGAAGCTGGTTAATCCATCAAGATTGAAGGGTTCTTGATCGTCGACCAATGTTTGCGAGGAAGTAAAATACACTTTAAGTCGCTGGTTAAAAAATTGCTGCACGGGCAAACGCCAAAAGCGTTGCAAATCTTTAAAATCAAGCTCAACGCTGAGCATTGAATCTGTCAGGTAAGGCGGCAACATTTCCGGCGCTAATGGCGTTTGGACGTGGCTGTGGTTCAGCACTGGCAACCATTCTCTGGCATAACTTCCCCAGCGACCAGAAAAGCTCTCTGGGCTAAATGGAGTCATCGCGTGTTGGTAACTCACCTCGTCAACAAGTCGCTGGCCGGAGTCATCACTACTCAGCGATTGATCGCCTTCTAAACAATAATTTTGCTGACAATATTCCAGCAGTTCAGACACCAAAATAGACGCTACCCGTTCACTGTTATTTTGAATCGAGCGGCCAATATAGCTGATATACAAGCGCTTCTGGGCTGAGAGTAGTGCTTCTAAAAACAAGTAACGGTCGTCGACCCTACGCGAACGATCGCCAGCACGAGCTCTACTCGCCATCAGATCGAAGCTTTCTGGTGGAATCGAACGGGGATAAACCCCATCATTCATTCCCAACAAGCAGACCACCTTAAACGGCACCGAGCGCATCGGCATCAAAGTACAGAAGTTCACTTGCCCCGCTAAAAAGCGCTGACTGACACGCGCATTACACATACTATCTTTGAGGTAACGAGTAACGATAGCAGGCGATAGTGTTTGGTCAAAATGGGCTTGCTCGATATTCTCTTGCAAGTGCCCAATTGCATCGCGAATGGTTTTTAACGCCACTTCACCTTCAATATCCACTGAGAAGAAATCATCGAGTAAATCAAACAAATGCCCCTTCCATTGCTCGATGAACTGCTCTTGGGCAAGTTGGCGACGATATTGGCCAATCAACTGAATAAAGTAGGAGAGTTTGCCTGCAAGCTCCGCATCCATCCCCTGCACTTCTTCAAATGGGGCGAGGCTTTGCCCTGGCTGCTCAAATAACCCGCTATCTTGCGACATCGCGTAGCCCAATAACATACGCTGAATACCAAACTGCCACGTATTTTGCCGAATGCTCGGCACATCAAATTCCGAGCCTGTTTCCGGCTCTAACCCCCAGCGAATGCCTGACTCTTCCGTCCACAGCTTCAAGCGATCAAACTCTTCACTTGAGAGCGAGAATTTTTCCATGATCGCGGGGGTTTCTAAGATCTCTAACAGCTCCGAGGCCATACAACGACTGCTTGGTAATTCCAACAAGCGAATAAAAGTGGTCAGGATTGGATTTTCAACCTCGGCGCTTAAATCAGACAAGGAATACGGAATGTAGCGATCAGCAGAGGCATTGCCAAACACCGCGGCAATGGCAGGACTGTAGCTGTTGATATCTGCGACCATCACAATGATGTCTCGCGGCGTAAGACTTGGATCGTGATCAAACATAGCCAGTAGTTGGTCGTGCAGTACCTCGACTTCTCGAAGTGCGCTGTGACAGCTATGCACCGATACAGAACTGTCACCACTTGCGACCGCTTGCTTATGCTGGCTAGTCTCAAACTCGCGATCATCTTGATGCTCTTCTAGATTCAAGATATCCGCCTGCAGATGATGCAATAAACTCAGCCGCTCCACCTCAACAAAGGCCTCAACCTCATGGGAGTTCAACTGAGATAACAAATACAAATTATCTCGGCCAAGTTTACCCATTGACGCCAATAAACTGTTCCCCACTTCGCTGGCATGCAGCGCATCATCGACATTTTGCGCGACCGTGCCCTTTAATTGCTCCGTTTCGCCGTCTGCTTGCGAATGATCCCGTTGCCACTCGACATGTTGGCGATGCCTCACCGCTAATTTCGTCAGGTATTTTCTATCTCTCACTTCCCCCCAATAATAACGACAAGGGTTAGTAAACATCAGATGCACATCAATATGCTCACCAATGGCTTTTAACGCATCAAGATAGCGCGGGGGTAACGAGGAAATGCCGAACACAAACAGTCGCTTTGGTAATTGCGTTAAGGTGCCGGAATAATTTTCAAGGGTTTCAATAAAGTGCTGATACAAATTCGCCCGATGATAAGGCGACTGGTCTTGTTGCACCGTATAGTCATACAGCTCTTGCCATAAGATGGGTTGCCATTCATGTTCGCCTTCGATCTCTGCAACGGAGTCTCCCGCTTCCCATCTGGCTACCCACTCAGGTCGATACACTAAATAGCCGTCAAAAGTATCGGCTATTTTCTCTGTCAATTGGTAGAGTTTGGATTGATCCTCATCGTCTTCTAAATAACGCAGCAGCGGTGCAAATTCCGGCCTATCCAGTAGCTTGGGGAGCAGTAGCATCAGCTTCCAGCTCATCGACTCTTTATTGAACGCGCTTTTCTTTGGCACACCATCAAGCACTTGGTTAAATAAATCCCAGATAAACGCAGCAGGTAGGGTGAACTCGACATTGGCCACCACATTGAACTCTTGCGCAAGTTCCATTTTTAACCACTGTGACATACCCGAGCTCTGCACTAGAATGTGCTCTTTGGCAAACGGGTTAGGTAAAGGGTCGCGGCGAATAAGTTCAACCAGCAGAGATTTTAGGATGTCGATTTGATTAGAATGGTAAACAGTAAACAAGAGCAACTCACGTTCTATTCGCTATTAACAGCCAGAGTAGCACAGAACTCAAAACAACCTGAAGGTGACGCGTCGCGACTCGCGCAAGATGCTGGCACACTGAGCACTTGTTTTTCCTCCCTGAATGATTAAAGCTATTGTTAAGGCAAACTAAACGAAAACCCACACCTATGGCGACCCACTTTTCTCTCAAACAGCTAAAGGTATTCACCACCTTAGTTCGCTGTAAAACCCTAACTCAAGCCTCAGAAGCGTTATTCTTGTCCAAAGCGGCCGTCAGCATGACGATTTCCGAATTAGAAAAACAAATCGGCCATGCGCTGTTTGATCGGATCAATAACCGGCTCGTGCTCAATCAAGAAGGACAAAAATTACTGCCCCTAGCGGACGAGATTTTGCTGCGGACTGAACAAATTGGTTCACTATTTACTGGCAGTCAAACGCTCGCAGGACAACTTCGAATCGGGGCCAGCGACACCATAGGTAACCAAATTGCGCCGGAATTACTCAGCGGTTTTCGCAGTGCCTATCAACACAAATCGCAAAGTTTGATGATTTCTAACACCGCTCAAATCTGTCAAAAATTGATCGCATACGATCTGGATATTGGCCTGATTGAAGGCGTAACTCAGCATAAAGAGCTACTGGTATCTCCATTTAGTCAAGATGAAATGTGTGTAATTTGCCCGCCCGCACATTCCCTTGCCAACCAAACCTTACGTGATTGGCACCCTTTGGAGAACAACGACTGGGTGCTGAGAGAGGCCGGGTCTGGCTCGCGAGAGTTTTTCCTAAAAGCATTAACCCAACATTTAGACCAGTGGCAGGAGACATTGCAGCTCAATACCACAGAAGCGCTGATCAACAGCGTCTCGTCCGGTTTAGGCCTAGGGTGCCTGTCGAAGCTTGCGGCGAGACATGCTCTCGCCGATGGCCGTGTAGCTGCAATCAACCTCCCTATCGAGATGAAGCGAACCTTCTCTCTAGTCGTCCATAAAGAAAAATACCAAAGCGCACTACTAAAGTGTTTCATTGAATTTTGCCAACAATCACCACAAGCGAACCTCGGGTAGACTTTTATTAACAAAAACTGTATAAATAGACAGTAATTTTATAACTATAATTTTGAGGATTAACCATGGCTGTAATCGTCAAGTACGTGGTCGAGCGTAACGGAGAAGAAAAGATGACTTTTACCTCTAAAGCTGAAGCGGACGCCTACGATAAAATGCTCGATATGGCAGATGCCTTATTCGCACTGATTGAGCAAAGTGAATTAATCGAAGACGAAGCAAAACAAGAAGAAGTGGCTCTTTACCTAGCGCAAAACAAAGAAGAAGTTTTGTACGCGTTGGGAGCGAAACGTCGCCCTACGCCTAAAAAGCCAAAAGCTGTTGAAGACGCTGATATCGAGTCTGAGCAAGATGAAGATGACGAGCAAGACAGCAACGAAGACGCTGCTTAATCGCACTCTCATTGCCAACGCTTTGCCAATAAGAGTCACCCTTTAATAGAACCTCGCGAAATGCGAGGTTTTCTTTATCTACGCAATACTCAAAATTAATCTGCTCAATACACAAAGTTAAAAAGAGGAAAAAAACAGGCGCAGTCTTACCCTTATCAAAGCGCCTGATAGGGTTACAATACTCCTCGAACTCCCCCAACGACTCACTCGATATCAGGAAGCACCATGTCATTTCAATTAGAAGTTTGTATCGACAGCTTAGAATCGCTGCAACATGCCCTCATCGGTGGCGCAACGCGTATTGAGCTGTGTTCTTCTCTCGCGTTAGGCGGTTTAACGCCAAGTGCCGGGCTTATGAAAATGGCCGCGCAAACCTCTACGGTGCCCGTTTTTGCCATGATCCGTGCTCGCCAAGGGGACTTTTTGTATTCAGAAGCCGACTTAGCCGCCATGCTTGTCGATATTGAAATGGCTGCTCACGCCGGATTGCAAGGCGTAGTCTTTGGCGCACTGACTGCCGATGGGGATATTGATCTCAATGCTACACGTGCCGTCGTCAATAAAGCCCATGAGCTTAGCCTTGCTGTGACGTTCCACCGCGCGATTGACCTGTGCCGAAATCTTGTCGAGGCAGTTACACTTCTGGTGGGCTTAGGCTGCGAGCGCATCCTGACCTCTGGCGGCGCTTCGAATGCACTAGAGGGAGCCGATACTATCAGCGCCATGTATGCGGCAGCGCAGGGGAAAATCTCCATCATGGCAGGCGCGGGCGTGAACGCTGCCAACATTCCCGCTATTCATCAAGCTACCGGGATTCATGAGTTTCACCTTTCTGGGAAATCAGTACGCCCTAGCCTAATGCGCTATCAAACGAATCAGGCCCAAATGGGCCAGAGTGACATCGATGAATTTAGTATTCCGACCACCAGCTCTACAGCCATAGAAAACGCGAAATCAAGATTACTGAAGCTAAATATTGAACAATCGAGCAAGTAAACGAGAATCGATCCACTACACTCTGGCTCACCACATCGCCCCTACTCGATAAAATGAGGCAGCTGAATTTGTTGCCTCCTCCCATTTTAGCTATTACACCGTATTATCTTTATAATCAAAAAGATAGTGTATATTTAATGATATCTAGATCTCATTATCGCGCTTTAGCACCAACAGGATTCGTCTCAAATATAAGACATTGTTTTTTTTCTCATCATTTTCGTTTCCCTAAGAGAAAAAAAGAAAAAAGAAATTTAATAACAGTCAGTTAATGATTGGGCCCAAAAAACCAAACACCTTCAACATCCCTACCTATATAAATACAGAGTTATCAATAAAGGGGTCAAAAAGTCCTAGCTGACGACAAAATAATCCAATGCATAACAAAAAAGTCCTAGTTAACAGCAAAAAAGTCCTAACTCATCATAAGGAGCCTATCTAAATTAGACAAAGCACAAGATGAACAAATTGTCGCAAATGGAAGGACGACTGATATGAAAACATTAATGGAAAATGCGAAAGAATTCATGCAAGACGAAGAAGGACTAACAGTAGTCGAGTATGTGGTTGGTGCCGGGCTATTGGTTGCCGGACTTACTGGAATATTTGGTGCATTTAGCGATACCCTAGAAGCTCAATTAGGTACAGTGTTCACAGTGCCCGACGAGTGAGAAGAAACTTATACAAAGCTGCTCCACAATCATCGTACCCAAGCTCAGCTAAGAGCTTGGGTTTTCTTTTTCCTAGGCATTTCTGCTACAGTTCATATTTAAACAGCAACTTTGCATCATAACAATGGCGTTTATCTATTTGAGTACATCATCGATACTCTGATCGCCTAAATGACGCACATCTTTCCCTTTCACGAAATAAATAATGTACTCACAAATATTCTGGCATCGATCGCCAACTCGCCCAATCGCCCTTGCTGACCACATCACCTGCAAAATACTCGGAATATTTTCTGGGTTATCCATCATATAACTCATGAGTTGGCGAATCACCGCTTGATATTCTTCGTCGATTTTCTCATCAAACTTATACACTTGGGCAGCGGCTTCTACATCCATACGAGCGAAGGCATCCAAAACTTGATGCAACATAAAGGTGGCTTGGCGATAGAGTGGCTCTAACGACACTTGAAACTGTCGCTCTTGCACCGTTTGGCTCTCGATAGCGCTATTGGCAATATCACGCGCCACATCGCCAATTCGCTCTAAGTCGGTAATGGTTTTAATAATAGCCATGATCAAACGCAAATCTTTCGCAGCAGGCTGACGTTTGGCAATGATGCGTGTGCAAGCCTCATCGATCGACACTTCCATCGCGTTCACTTTATGATCGTCCGCAACGACTTTCCTCGCTAATTCAATGTCTTCTTTATGCAATGCCTGCATAGCAAACGATAACTGCTGCTCAACTAGGCCTCCCATGGTAAGCACGTGAGTACGAATCGACTCAAGCTCGACATTGTATTGACCAGAAATATGACGACCAAAGTTCATTGATGCTCCTGTTTATTATTAACGTTTGTAGCCTTACCCATACCGACCAGTAATGTAATCTTCGGTTTGCTTCTTTCTCGGCGAGGTAAAAATAGAGTCCGTATCCGAGTATTCAATTAAGCGCCCTAAATGAATAAACGCAGTGTGATCGCTTACTCGTGCGGCTTGCTGCATGTTATGAGTCACGATAACTACCGTGTATTGCTTTTTCAGATCGTTAATCAACTCTTCAATCGTGAGCGTGGATATCGGGTCCAATGCTGAAGTCGGTTCATCCAACAATAATACTTCTGGCTCAATAGCGATTGCGCGAGCAATCACCAATCGCTGCTGCTGACCGCCTGATAAGCCGAATGCATTTTCATGTAAACGATGTTTAACCTCATCCCATAAGGCAGCGGCAACGAGAGATCGTTCCACGGCTTCATCAAGCGCACGGCTATTTTTAATCCCTTGTAAACGCAAGCCATACACGACGTTTTCATAAATCGATTTAGGAAATGGATTCGGCCGCTGAAAGACCATCCCTACCCGGCGACGCAGCGTTGACACATCGACCTTAGGGTCGTAGACATTACCACCTTGCAGTTTGATTTCACCTTCCACGCGACAACCATCGACCAAGTCATTCATACGGTTGATGCAGCGCAGCAAAGTGGATTTCCCACACCCTGATGGACCAATAAACGCCGTCACTTGACCTTTAGGGATCCGCATTGAAATGTTCGTCAATGCTTGGGTCTGGTGATAAAACAAATTTAGATCTTCAATGGCAATTGCCGTTTGATCTTCAGTAAGTTTGTTCACATCTATTGGGCTCGAATAGCCAAGCGCCTGATTGACAGAAAACATAGTTAATCTTGTCCTAAGGTTCGATACTTCTCACGCAAGTTATTGCGAATGCTAATGGCCGTCAAGTTCAAACCAACAATCACCGTCACTAAAAGAAACGAGGTTGCGTAAACTAACGGCCGCGCAGATTCAATATTGGTGCTCTGAAAGCCTATATCGTAAATATGAAACCCCAAATACATAAACTTACGTTCTAAGTGTAGGTAAGGGAACTGATCATCAACAGGCAAACTTGAGGTCAGCTTCACTGCCCCCACTAACATCAGCGGCGCAACTTCTCCAGCCGCTCTGGCCACCGCCAAAATAAGGCCTGTTAACATAGCGGGCGTCACCATAGGTAAAATAATACGCCATAAGGTTTCAAATTGCGTCGCGCCTAACGCCAACGAGCCATGACGGACAGTTACCGGAATGCGTGACAAGCCTTCTTCTGTGGCCACAATCACCACGGGAAGGGTTAGCACGGCAAGCGTGAGCGCCGACCACAATAAGCCCGGCGTGCCAAATGTAGGTAACGGAAGACGCTCAGCATAAAACAACTTATCGATTGAGGTACCAATGGTATAAACAAAAAAACCGAGGCCAAATACACCATAAACAATGGATGGAACTCCAGCGAGGTTTATCACCGCAATGCGGATAAGACGCGTCACCCAGTTATTTTTAGCGTATTCATGTAAGTATATTGCGGCAAGCACACCCAATGGCATCACGATGACCGACATAATAATCACCAGCAAGACGGTGCCAAAAATCGCGGGAAAAACACCGCCCTCCGTATTCGACTCTCTTGGGTTATCCGACAAAAAAGCCCACACTTTTTTGCCCCAATGCGTGATTTTTTCAACCAATGTCATTTGATTTGGATACCACATATCCAACACGTGACTCAGTGGGATTTTCACCTGTTGTCCTGTCATATCCTGCATCAACAAGTAGCGCTGACCAAGCTCTGCACGCAGTCTATCAATCTCGCCACTCGCAGCCTGTTGCTGCGCAGCGAGCTCATGTTGCTGATATTGGTAGTGAGCAATATCAGCACTAGAGAGCTGACCTTTGAGCTCTTTACTGCGTTGTTCAAGACGTAGATTTTCCGCCTTTGAGCTAATTAACTGAATTTGATTATGAATAACATCTTGAATCTGTGAGCGAATTTTTACATCACGAGCTAGCATGCTGGCAAGATGCGCTCGCACATTTTTATATCGAGTACCATGTTTCGTCACTAACCCGAGCGGCTTTCCGTAAAAATCACCATCCTCGGTACGCTCAATCACGGCCCAGTTCGCTGGCGTTGTTTGGGAGGCAATATTAACCGCAAGTAAGGTGACAAAATCAGCAGTATACAAATCTCGATTGGCAATCTTGATATTCAATCGCTCGACTTCTCCCTTATCGCGAGCACTCGCAGGTAAAGGGATCTTCATTTCACGTAAATGACTCACAGGCACAGATTCTGAGCGATACAACTGCCCCACCATGATATGTCCATTGTCGGTTTGCCACATATACAAAGGCGCTGGCCAGAAATACGACAAGCCCTTCCAACCAATTAGGGCAAGCAAGCCAAGTACCGACAGTAAGCTAATACTTACCGCCCCACCCGTTAACCAGACCCAAGGTGCACCACCTCTAAACCATTTCAGCATGGCCACACCAATCTTCTACTGAATCCTTAACGATAAAACCTTGATTACATCGCACGATATTTATCCCTCAGCCGTTGTCGAACCCACTCAGCCAAGGAGTTCACTGCAAAAGTAAATATCAGTAAAAGCAGTGCGGCCAAAAATAGTAGTCGAAAATGTGGACTACCGACTTCAGACTCCGGCATTTCCACAGCTATCGTCGCGGACAGCGTGCGCATGCCTTCAAGAATATTCCAGTCCATGAGCGGCGTATTGCCCGTGGCCATCAATACAATCATGGTCTCTCCAACCGCCCGGCCAAGACCCATCATCACCGCTGAGAAAATCCCCGGGCTTGCGGTAAACAGCACTACATTAGTTAGGGTTTGCCACGGAGTCGCCCCTAATGCCAACGAGCCGTCTGATAAATGCTTAGGTACTGAAAAGACGGCATCTTCGGCAATGGTGAAAATAGTTGGGATCACCGCAAAGCCCATCGCAAACCCCACCACCAACGCATTACGCTGATCGTAATCAATACCATGCTCGGCAAGAAATACCCGCACATCACCATGGAACAATCCAAACTCAATGGCTGAACCATTGAGCAAAATAAAATAGGTAAACAAAGCGATTAGCGGCATCAAGATAATAGGATGCAGCCCATTCGGACACCGTTGCAAAAAAGCTGGCGGCAAAAATCGCCAACTAAAACCAATTAAAATGATAAATGGCGGCAACAGCACCATGACCGACACCACGGAGACCAAATTCGCCTCCACAATGGGTGCAAACCACAATCCCGCCAAAAAACCAATAATGACAGTCGGTAGGGCTTCCATTAACTCAATTGAGGGTTTCACCACACCACGCATTCGCACCGACATAAAATAAGCTGTGTATATGGCACCACAGATGGCAATCGGGACGGAGAATAGCATGGCAAAAACAGCGGCTTTTAACGTACCAAAGACAATAGGGGCAAAGCTGTATTTGGCTTCAAAGTCTTTACTCGCCGAGGTGGTTTGCCACACATAACTTGGCTCTGGATAGCTTTCATACCACACCTTGCGCCATAGCGAAGAGAATGAAATCTCAGGAGCGTAAGCATGAATGTGTGACACCGATAAAGTCGAGCCCTGCACAGTTGCCAAGTAAGACTCATTGTTCGACATGGCAATCACTTGCGGGGGGTGGGAGTACGCATGTTTAAAGGTCGCCTCACGGCCGCTAGTCGTATAATAACTTCTCACGCTACCATCGGCTAAAAAGGCATAAAAGCCTTTACGGTAGCTATCAGGAAGAATGTATTTGAGCTCAGAGCCAATATGAAACGAGCGAATATAAGTCAAACTCCGCTTTTGTTGCTTGAGCACATCAAACCATTGCGACACGCTCCCTTCGGTATCCGTCACCAACAACGAATAAGCACCAGCCAGCAGCTGAATATTTTTTACATTCCCACCTTGATGATTAGGCTGAAGTTCAACGGTTTCTCGAATTTGGAATTGCTTGCCTTGCATCACGGCAACCGTCAATTGATCTCCAGAGCGCAAATACAAAGTTTTCCCGTCAGGAGTCATTAGCAACTGATCAATCGTTTGATGCGGAAGGGGCAGGATCGAATGGTGAGTTTCCGTGCGGCCATGATACCAGCACACTTCAACTTTTCCGTCAGAGTAGTAGCCTGCGATTGTCACCTGCTGCTTATCCACCGCAAATGTGAAGGTACGCAAGCTTGCGTCGGAGCGAGTAAGGGAATAACGCCCTTGAACTCCCGCTGGGTAGTCTATCTTGGCCTTGATATGCATTGATTGATGCTGGTAGTGGTGAGCAAATGCTGGCTTAAAGATCGTTACTTGCCCTTTGGCATCGGCACTGGCCAACCAGCCTGTTTGTTCCAGCATACGGGAAAATGCCGTCACACCCTCGCTAATCTGCCAAGACTGTGTGGGCAGATCGCTTTGCCCAATATGCCACAATGCTAGTTTCCCCGACGCTGAATAGGTATAAGCGTACTGGCCAGAGTTATCTATTCGCATGGCTAACGGCGCTGGTGAACTCGGTGCGGATGAACTAGGTACGGGGGAGCTAATAAGTTGATGGGCAACATTCGGTTTAAGTTGGCTTGCAGAAAACAGCGGCATCACCATCATCACCAAGTAAACGAAAATTAAAATTAAAGCGGCAAGCACACCCAAGCCTCCGCACGTCACAGCGGCTCGAATGATGCGATCTTTGATTAGTCTTTTTCTGTCTTGTTCCTTTAAAGGGATACCCTTTTCGGCCATCAACTGCTCT
Organism: Vibrio profundum; assembly: GCF_050337555.1. NCBI lineage: Bacteria > Pseudomonadati > Pseudomonadota > Gammaproteobacteria > Vibrionales > Vibrionaceae > Vibrio > Vibrio profundum. The sequence continues at coordinate 8,635 of NZ_JAKJTA010000003.1, read as the reverse complement.
ACCTACTTCAACGCACTATTATCGTATGTCGCTTAAATGACAATTATATTACAAAACCAAATAAATTACTGAAAACAATAGAAGTATATGAAGGAAGCTGAGCAGAGATTATGGATTGCATTACAGACAAACTAAATGCTTTAGGCACCGACATCTGCTTTTCCATAGCAGATATCGTATGAAAACCGAGAGATAGAAAACCAACACATTAGATTTTTAAGTATATTTTCTAACAACTTGTCTAGCACTTACCTAACAACTTGGGTACTTGCTTTTTCAAGTGATTTGAAAGGAACACTGCCAGACCAATAACTCGCGTTATTTTATTCAGCGTCATCACCGAGAGAGAAAAACTGCAGCGTGTCATTCATGCTTTTCGCTTGACCCGACATCTGTTTACCTAGCGAAGAGACACGTTCAACCAATAGTGGCATATTTAACGACTTGAAATACTCGCCCACTGGGATCAAAGATCGGGTTATAACTGGCATGAATCCAAACATCTCGACCAGTTTTCGCCACTCGTTCAAATTCACCGATTAAAACCTCTCCCTGATTAAATTGCTGCCAAAACTCACGATATTCACTACTCGATGCATAGTTAGCTTCTACGAATATTCGATGATCTCAGCACAAACTCTTTGAAGTATAGAATGAGAGCTATATCTCAGTAGGCTTTGTAACGAATAAGTTATGTGGCATAGAGAACTGTTTTTTGTGCTATGAAGAAGAGGCTAGCGAGTCAGGCCTGCTTTGGCTAACTCGCGTTGGGCTATCTTATTGGAAATCGGCACATAGCCATCTTTCACCACCAGAGATTGTCCCTGAGAGGAAAAAATAAAGCGAATGAAAGCGCGAGTCGTGGCAGGTAGAGGCTTATTCGGCGCTTTATTGATGTAAACGTACAAATAACGAGTTAATGGGTAACGGCCAGACAGTATGTTCACTCGCGTAGGCGCTATATATTCTGTGCCCGTTTGGGCAATCGGTAGTAAACGAACACCGGATGTTTGATAACCGACACCAGAGTAGCCGATAGTATTGATTGCTGACGCGACCGATTGCACTACAGACGATGAACCCGGCAATTCGTTCACACGGCTTTTGTAATCACCGCCGCATAGGGCGTGATCTTTGAAATAACCGTAAGTACCAGAAATAGTATTACGACTAAAAATTTGGATACTTCTTTTCGCCCACTCTTCCTTCAACCCAAGTTGCGACCATGTATTGATTGGCTTCACGCCACCACAGCGCAAAGTAGCAGAGTAAATACTGTCTATTTGGGAAAAGTTGAGCCCTTTAATCGGGTTGTCGCGGTAAACAAACACTCCAATCGCGTCAATGGCAACGATGAGTTGAGTTGGCTGGTATCCATAGTGATTGACGAATGCTTCGATTTCTTTGGTCCGCATCGGACGGCTCATCGGTCCTAATTGCGCTGTACCTCCAATCAAAGCTGGGGGGGCAGTTGAAGAGCCTGAAGCCTGTACTTGAATACTTACCCCAGGGTAGAGACGATTGAATGCTTCTACCCATAACGTCATCATACCAGCGAGTGTATCTGAGCCTGTCGATGCAATACTGCCATATACGCCTGACTGCTTGACGTAATTCGGCAAAGCATTCGCGAAACTCTGCGATAAAGGTAACAACATCAGCAGTAAGACTGTGACTACCGCTTTCATTCGATGTCTCTCTCGTTCATATCAAGCGTCTCAGTTAGCTTGCGATCAAGCGATAAGGCAAGACAAAAGAGAACTTGCTGCCCACCCCGACCTCGCTATAGATATCTAAGTGCGAGTCGTGATGGTTCAGGGCATGTTTTACAATCGCGAGTCCCAACCCGCTGCCTCCGGTATCTCGGGAGCGAGCTTTATCGACCCGATAGAAACGTTCCGTGAGACGAGACAAGTGCTGAGGCTCAATCCCTTCACCACTATCAGACACTTCCAAACACGCACCTTGGCCCGTCTGAAACCATTTCACATGAATATCTGCACCGGCTGGCGTATATTTCACCGCGTTGTACACCAAATTTGAAATCGCACTTCTCAGCTGATCTTGGTCGCCCAAAACACGTAGTTTGCCCTCGACCGAAAACGTGAGCTTATGCTCTTGATCACCGCTCAAACTGTTCGCTTCTTTTTCCAACACCTCTAGCATAGAAGGAATATCTACAATGTCTTCGAGTTCGTGTATTGGCGATGCTTCAATCTTAGATAAAGTAAGCAATTGATTAACTAACGCATTCATCCGATTAAGCTGCTCAGTCATCACGCCATGTGCTTTCGTCCACATTGGACCCACGAGCATGTCAGGATCTTCGGTCATTTCCAAATAACCGCGTAACACCGTCATCGGCGTGCGCAGTTCATGAGAAACATTGGCAAAAAAGTTACGGCGCATTCCTTCAAGCTGATTAAGCTGGGTGACATCACGTACTACCATCAGATGTTCCCCTTCCGTATAAGGAACAATCCGCATTTCGAGCACTCGCTCTACATTCAGCGGCGAACTCAATTCAAGGGGTTCTGAGAAATCTTTTTTATTGAGGTACTTAATAAAGTCTGGCGTGCGGATTAAATTTGAAATCGGTTGTCCCGAATCTTCTGGCCAACGAAAACCCAAAAGTGCTTGGGCAAGTTTATTACACCAAACAATATTCCCTTCACTACGAAACACCACCACAGCATCGGGCAAAGATTCTGCACCATTGCGGAAGCGGCGGATGATATTGGTCAGCTCTTTACGTTTTTTACGCTGTCTTTGTTGAACACGATAGATGCCATTGAAAATGGACTCCCAATCGCCCGTACCAGAAGGCGGCGCTAAGCGTTTTTCATCCCACAACCATATGGATAGGCGCATTTGGTTGAACAAGTGCCACGTCAGTTGCAATGACGTAGCAGCCAATAGAAGCCAAGGCAGATGGCCAAAGAACCAACCGACAATAAACCAAGGTGCATAGAAAAAAACTAACCCCCAAGCCAGTTTTTTCCAAGTTAACCTCGCAACCATTGGTCACCTCGCTCGCATTGGTTAGGCTGTAATTGATTAAGCTTTAATTGATGAAGCTCCCATTGATCAAGCTTTAACAGAAAAGCGATAACCTGCACCTCGTACTGTTTGCACTAACTTGTCGTGGCCTGCATGTTCTAGTGCCTTACGTAGACGACGAATATGCACGTCAACGGTGCGGTCTTCCACATAGACGTTAGTGCCCCATACATTATTTAAAAGCTGTTCACGGCTATACACTCGCTCTTGGTGAGTCATAAAAAAGTGCAGCATTTTGAACTCTGTTGGTCCCATATCCAACGGCTTATCGTTGGCACTCACTCGGTGTGAAACAGGGTCAAGCGCGAGGCCTTGCACATTAATGACATCTTCTAATGCAGTGGGAGTAACTCGGCGAATAACGGCTTTTAATCGGGCAATCAGTTCTTTAGGGGAGAATGGCTTAGTGATGTAATCATCGGCTCCTACTTCAAGCCCACGCACTTTATCTTCTTCTTCACCGCGAGCTGTCAACATAACGACGGGGATATTACGAGTTAGCTCTTCCCGCTTCATATGCTTAATAAAGTTAATACCACTGCCACCTGGCAGCATCCAATCCAATAGAACTAAATCTGGAAACGGTTCGGCCAATTTGTTGACCGCAGTGTCATAATCTTCCGCTTCAACCGCTTGATATCCTTTTTGTTCAAGCACGAAGCATAACATTTCGCGAATAGGGGCTTCGTCTTCAACTACTAGAATCCTTCGAGACATGATGAGTAACCTTATGAGAATTAAGTTCTAAATAGGCATAGGCCCTTGCGATAGCAAGCATTATTACCAGTAATTATGACACTTTTGTGACCATTGAAAACAAATTTTCATACAAGCTTTTAAATGACTTCATTAAGATAGTTTGAGTTTGGGGTAGGACAAGCGATAAAAAATTGCCTATCATTGCGTCCTTTTGTGCGGGTAGTGAGATAATTATGTGGTTCAAAAACTGTCTGGTATATCGTTTTAATCGAGATATCGTCTTCAACGCTGAGCAACTTGAGCAGCAACTAAATGAGTTTGCCTTCACGCCTTGTCAAAGCCAAGACAAGCAAAAGTTTGGCTGGACAAGTGCAATGGGAAAACATGGCGACATGATGACTCATGTTTCCGATGGCAATATCCTCATCTGTGCTAAAAAAGAAGAGAAGATGCTGCCAGCTTCCGTCATCCAAGAAAGTTTGAATAACAAAGCAGAGGCTTTGGAAGTTCAGGAAGGTCGTCCTCTGAAGAAAAAAGAAAAAGACACCCTGAAAGAAGAAATCATCATTGATTTGCTGCCGCGTGCATTTAGCCGCAGCCAGCGAACATTTGTGCTCATTCTACCTAAGCAACAACTGATTGTCGTTGACGCCAGCAGCTACAAAAAAGCCGAAGATGTATTGGCCTTACTACGCAAATCCATGGGCAGCCTACCCGTTGTCCCTGCGCTACCTGAACAAGCGCTTGAAAGCACGATGACAGAATGGGTGAAAACAGGTAACACTCCTGCTGGCTTTACAGTGCTAGATGAAGCGGAGCTCAAATCAGTTCAAGAAGATGGTGGGGTGATCCGCTGCAAGAACCAAGAGTTGGCGGCAGACGAGATTCAGCATCACATCGAAGTCGATAAAGTGGTCACCAAACTCGCGATTAATTGGCAAAGCCGCCTCGACTTTGTTCTTTCAGAAGATGGCGCAATTAAACGCCTTAAATATTCTGATGAATTAAAAGAGCAAAATGACGACATTCCGAGAGAAGAGCAAGCCGCTCGCTTCGATGCCGATTTTTCTCTTATCGCGGCAGAATTTAGCGCTTTCTTGCCAAACTTGTATGAAGCACTCGGTGGTTTAGCTGGCCCAACTCAATAACACATCACTTTTTACAGAGGCAGATAGACCTGCCTCCTTCACCTAACCTACTGATCTTTTAAACCGTGAAAACATTTCCTAGGCATTGAGCGCTAACTAACGTAAAATTTGCGCCCTCCAATGCCATTGGGTGGTATTGGTCTGACTTGAAATCAGAATTAGAGATCAAAGCTATGACAAGCACTACCCCATTTGTACCAGAACTTCTTTCTCCAGCCGGCAGCCTTAAAAACATGCGTTACGCATTCGCATACGGCGCAGATGCCGTTTATGCTGGTCAACCTCGCTACAGCCTGCGTGTACGTAACAATGAATTCAATCATGAAAACCTACAAATAGGTATTGATGAAGCACATGCTCAAGGGAAGAAGTTTTATGTCGTTTGCAATATTCAACCGCATAACTCGAAGCTAAAAACTTTCATTCGCGACTTGAAACCAATTGTAGAAATGGGCCCTGACGCTCTGATCATGTCTGATCCTGGCTTAATCATGTTGGTACGTGAGGCGTTCCCTGAGGTGGCAATCCACCTTTCGGTACAAGCGAATGCGGTAAACTGGGCGACGGTGAAATTCTGGTCGACTCAAGGTGTTGAACGCGTCATCTTATCTCGTGAACTGTCACTGGAAGAAATAGAAGAAGTTCGCCAGCATTGTCCTGAAACCGAGCTAGAGATTTTCGTCCACGGTGCCCTTTGCATGGCCTACTCTGGACGCTGTCTACTTTCTGGCTACATGAACAAGCGCGACCCGAACCAAGGCACGTGTACCAATGCTTGTCGTTGGCAATACAACGTGGAATCAGGCAAGGAAGACGACGCAGGCCAAATCGTCGAAAAATTTGATCCCGCGGCAGAAAATGCCATCGAAGTTAAAGAAGAACGCCCAGACAATACTCTCGGCCTTGGCAAACCAAGCGACGAAGTAGTTCTCCTTTCTGAAGCGCACCGCCCAGAAGAAAAAATGGCGGCTTTTGAAGACGAGCACGGTACTTACATCATGAACTCGAAAGATCTTCGCGCCGTTCAACATGTAGAGCGCCTAACCCAAATGGGGATTCATTCGCTCAAAATTGAAGGCCGTACCAAATCTTTCTACTACTGTGCACGAACCGCTCAAGTGTATCGTAAAGCCATTGATGACGCCGTTGCGGGTAAACCATTTGATGAAGGCTTACTCGGCACTCTAGAAAGCCTAGCGCACCGTGGTTACACAGAAGGCTTCCTACGTCGCCACACACACGATAGCTACCAAAACTACGAATACGGTTATTCGGTTTCTGATGCTCAACAATTTGTTGGTGAGATTACAGGGAAACGCCGAGGTGACTTTGTGGAAGTCGAAGTGAAAAACAAGTTTATTGTCGGTGACAGTCTAGAGCTTATGACACCGAACGGCAACGTAGTCTTCACTCTCGAAGCGATGGAAAACCGTAAATCTGAATCGATTGACGATGCCAAAGGTAATGGCCACTTTGTCTTTATCCCTGTCCCGCAAGATATGGATTTGGACTACGGTTTGCTAATGCGCAACCTGCCACAAGGACTTGATACTCGCAAGCCAACAGGGAAATAATCGAGCATGTCTTTGTCCATCACGAGCAAGTGTACCAACTGTGACATGTGCGAACCTGAGTGTCCTAACAATGCTATCTCCATGGGGGCTAGCGTTTATGAGATTGACCCTGACTTGTGCACTGAATGCAAAGGCCATTACGACATACCGACATGTCAGTCGGTATGTCCTATTAATAACTGTATTATTACTGACCCTAATAATGTCGAGACCGAAGAGCAGTTGCTTGAGAAGTTTGTCATTATTCAAGGTCTCGCTTAATCACAACAAATAAAAGCCCGCAAGGGCTTTTATTTTATTAGAAACTAGCTTCTCTTAGCATCGCAACACAAAGCTGAGGAATAATAGGGACTGCTCGGCGCTTTTTCTTCACATAAGCTGTTGGCTCTGGTCGATTCTCGGGCCACCAACTCGCCAATTCATCACCGCAACCATCTCCCTCTGGAATAGCTTTTTGCGCTCGGCAATGATAATCCCCCGCTGGACATTTTAGCCGTACGTGAAAATGTGCATGGTGCCCCCACCATGGTCGTAATTTTCGTAACCAAGATCGATCGCTAACCTCCGCTGTGCACAATTGACGCTTGATGACGGGGTGGACAAAGATACGGGCGACGGAATCATCTTTCGCAGCCATTTTCATGATAGGGAAATGCTCCGCTCGCCAATTTTCATGGTTAATCGTATACCGCTGTTGGTGCACCACACTAATCGCAGAAGGCTTGGCTAATTCAATACGAGATAACTTTTGATCCGCTATACGCAGCCAGATATCGACATCCAACCCAGTTTGATGACTCTTGTGACCGGAAGAAAACCTCCCTCCTTGCGGCAAAGAAAGATCGCCAATCAATAGATTAACGCCTAACGTTCTTTGCACCTGGCCAGATAACCTTTTAATAAATTCTATCGTTTCCGCGTGCCCATAAAAGCGCTCTTTTTGACGGCGAATAACTTGATATCCTTGCCCCTGTAGAGGCAATTTTTTGGCGCCAGCTAAGCAACCATTAGCGTAACCACCAATGGATTCCGTCATCGAAGAGGACGGAATCCGTATATCTTCCCACGGCGTCGCCTTGGATACTAAGGGCACCCCAACTAACAACAATAAATACATTCGCCACTTCGTCATCTTTCCTCCTTTAGATCCGCCGACCTATAAAGCATAGTTGTGTAAAAACGTCAGAGTAGAGAAAGAAAGCAACGTAAACAGATTTTGCTAACCGACTCATTATTCTGGTAAATATAGACATGTTATACTTGCATTCTTACTCAACTTGGGATGCTCCCTTTAACAACAGTGATAACAAAAATCACTGATGGATATACATATGAAGACAAAATCAATCTTGTGCTGCTTGCTGACTATGGCAGCTTTTTTAAGTCCGACTGCTTCAGCACATGCACAAAAAAACAGTCAGAAAATTGCAGAGCTGCAACAGCAAGTACAGTTTTTGGAGCAAGAAGTAAGCCAGCTGACTCAGCGAGTCACGATTCTAGAGTCACATAACAATATCGTTCCGCCTCATGGTGCGATCTATGTCTGTTCCATCGATGCCTTTGGTAATGTCTACCGCGGAAAATCCAACAGCCATGCCAAAGCAACGCTAAGAGCTATGGAGAAGTGCTCCAATGCAAACAACCAGATGTTCTGCACCAAAGATAAAGTGAGTTGTGAAACGATAAAGTAGCGTGAAATAGTCGGATGTGTATTTAATTTGGCTCAACAAAGCCCGGTTTCTAAGCAAGGGATAATCTAGCGGCCAATTCAAGATTAGTCGCTAGATTAATAAATCCAAACAATGAAAATAGGATTCGAGAAAGATGGGATTGATGAAAGGAATCTGTGGTTTTTATTTCACGCATACGAAAAAGCGCCAGCATTTCTGCTAGCGCTTAGAATTAATGGCAGGGGTGGAGAGATTCGAACTCCCAACACGCGGATTTGGAATCCGCTGCTCTGCCAATTGGAGCTACACCCCTATCTCAGTTTTAAGAGGTGATGCTCTAAATAAGTGGCGGAGTGGACGGGACTCGAACCCGCGACCCCCGGCGTGACAGGCCGGTATTCTAACCAACTGAACTACCACTCCGCAGTGATATTGTTACCCTAAATAAAGTCTTATGGTTAGATTGCTTTATTCAGGTTTTGGC
>NZ_JAKJTA010000002.1:0-6127 GCF_050337555.1 Vibrio profundum | reverse complement strand
GGTTAGTGCTGTCTCATTATTTGAATGAGCGAGACAGCTTAGTTTGGTCTGTTTAAAACAAACGCAAACTACGATTTTGCCGGACTCAAATATTAAATAACCTCGTTAAAGGTCATTTCCAAGAACACTTGAATGTGTGTTGGTACCTAATTTCNTAAYGAAACTAGGATTTGAGAACTTTTAAAATTTGAATAACATCAATCAAATGTTATTCGTCAGCTTTCCAAATTGTTAAAGAGCRAGGTNRCTTTCTRTCGAAAGAAACCATTTTTAAGGACACTTGTTGAAATGCGCTTAAAGATGGTGGAGCTATGCGGGATCGAACCGCAGACCTCCTGCGTGCAAGGCAGGCGCTCTCCCAGCTGAGCTATAGCCCCAAAGTTATTAATGCTGTATGCCAATGTCTTYATGGGAGAAGAATTGGTGGGTCTGAGTGGACTTGAACCACCGACCTCCCGCTTATCAGGCGAGCGCTCTAACCAGCTGAGCTACAGACCCAGCATTAAACTCTTATTTTTTAAACCGTATCAATCTGTGTGGGTACTCATCGTAATAATCATCGTATAAGGAGGTGATCCAGCCCCAGGTTCCCCTAGGGCTACCTTGTTACGACTTCACCCCAGTCATGAACCACAAAGTGGTGAGCGTCCTCCTCGAAAGGTTAAACTACCCACTTCTTTTGCAGCCCACTCCCATGGTGTGACGGGCGGTGTGTACAAGGCCCGGGAACGTATTCACCGTGACATTCTGATTCACGATTACTAGCGATTCCGACTTCATGGAGTCGAGTTGCAGACTCCAATCCGGACTACGACGCACTTTTTGGGATTCGCTCACCATCGCTGGTTGGCTGCCCTCTGTATGCGCCATTGTAGCACGTGTGTAGCCCTACTCGTAAGGGCCATGATGACTTGACGTCGTCCCCACCTTCCTCCGGTTTATCACCGGCAGTCTCCCTGGAGTTCCCACCATTACGTGCTGGCAAACAAGGATAAGGGTTGCGCTCGTTGCGGGACTTAACCCAACATTTCACAACACGAGCTGACGACAGCCATGCAGCACCTGTCTCAGAGTTCCCGAAGGCACACCTGCGTCTCCGCTGGCTTCTCTGGATGTCAAGAGTAGGTAAGGTTCTTCGCGTTGCATCGAATTAAACCACATGCTCCACCGCTTGTGCGGGCCCCCGTCAATTCATTTGAGTTTTAATCTTGCGACCGTACTCCCCAGGCGGTCTACTTAACGCGTTAGCTCCGAAAGCCACGGCTCAAGGCCACAACCTCCAAGTAGACATCGTTTACGGCGTGGACTACCAGGGTATCTAATCCTGTTTGCTCCCCACGCTTTCGCATCTGAGTGTCAGTATCTGTCCAGGGGGCCGCCTTCGCCACTGGTATTCCTTCAGATCTCTACGCATTTCACCGCTACACCTGAAATTCTACCCCCCTCTACAGTACTCTAGTGAACCAGTTTCAAATGCAGTTCCGAGGTTGAGCCCCGGGCTTTCACATCTGACTTAGTCCACCACCTGCATGCGCTTTACGCCCAGTAATTCCGATTAACGCTCGCACCCTCCGTATTACCGCGGCTGCTGGCACGGAGTTAGCCGGTGCTTCTTCTGYNGCTAACGTCAARTGATGAGCGTATTAAACTCACCACCTTCCTCACNRCTGAAAGTACTTTACAACCCGAAGGCCTTCTTCATACACGCGGCATGGCTGCATCAGGCTTTCGCCCATTGTGCAATATTCCCCACTGCTGCCTCCCGTAGGAGTCTGGACCGTGTCTCAGTTCCAGTGTGGCTGATCATCCTCTCAGACCAGCTAGGGATCGTCGCCTTGGTGAGCCATTACCTCACCAACTAGCTAATCCCACCTAGGCGTATCCAATAGCACAAGGCCCGAAGGTCCCCTGCTTTGCTCCAAAGAGATTATGCGGTATTAGCCATCGTTTCCAATGGTTATCCCCCTCTACTGGGCAACTTCCTAGGCATTACTCACCCGTCCGCCGCTCGTCAGCGAATTAGCAAGCTAATTCCTGTTACCGCTCGACTTGCATGTGTTAGGCCTGCCGCCAGCGTTCAATCTGAGCCATGATCAAACTCTTCAATTTAAGATTTTGTCGGCTCAATGAATACTGACTTCAAAACTAATAGTTACCGCAGTAAACATGTAATTCTAAAGCTATTATCGTTCCAACAGAATGGTAATGAATTGACTGTGCCAAATAACTCCTCTCTCTAAAGAAAGTCATTATTCGTATTGGTCACTCAGTTCATTGATACCTAAAGTGCTTCTAAGAAGCTGCTTGACCGCTCTTTATAAAAAGAACAGAAAAGCCTTTGGATTATCATCAACGAGTGCCCACACAGATTGATAGGTTTAAATTGTTAAAGAGCTTTGCTTTCAGTGCGTTAGCACTTAGGCAGGACGCGTATAATACGCTGTCTGCATTGAAAGTCAACATAAAACTCTAAGAAAACTCAAAGATTTATGGTGACTTGCTTACTAAGTAAGCAAGTGCAGATTTAAAGCCTGGCGATGTCCTACTCTCACATGGGGAGACCCCACACTACCATCGGCGCTATTGCGTTTCACTTCTGAGTTCGGCATGGAATCAGGTGGGTCCACAATGCTATGGTCGCCAAGCAAATGCTTAAATTCGGAAAGCTGTCTTTAAAAGTTCGTCACACATTCAATTCGTTCTTGGCTTTGAGTCCACAAAACCCCTTAGGTGTTGTATGGTTAAGCCTCACGGGCAATTAGTACAGGTTAGCTCAATGCCTCGCAGCACTTACACACCCTGCCTATCAACGTTCTAGTCTTGAACAACCCTTAAGGGCACTTAAAGTGCCAGGGAAGACTCATCTCAGGGCTCGCTTCCCGCTTAGATGCTTTCAGCGGTTATCGATTCCGAACTTAGCTACCGGGCAATGCCACTGGCGTGACAACCCGAACACCAGAGGTTCGTCCACTCCGGTCCTCTCGTACTAGGAGCAGCCCCCTTCAATCTTCCAACGCCCACGGCAGATAGGGACCGAACTGTCTCACGACGTTCTAAACCCAGCTCGCGTACCACTTTAAATGGCGAACAGCCATACCCTTGGGACCGACTTCAGCCCCAGGATGTGATGAGCCGACATCGAGGTGCCAAACACCGCCGTCGATATGAACTCTTGGGCGGTATCAGCCTGTTATCCCCGGAGTACCTTTTATCCGTTGAGCGATGGCCCTTCCATTCAGAACCACCGGATCACTATGACCTGCTTTCGCACCTGCTCGAATTGTCATTCTCGCAGTCAAGCGGGCTTATGCCATTGCACTAACCACACGATGTCCAACCGTGTTTAGCCCACCTTCGTGCTCCTCCGTTACTCTTTGGGAGGAGACCGCCCCAGTCAAACTACCCACCAGGCACTGTCCTCACCCCRGATAAYGGGGCTAAGTTAGAACATCAAGCATACAAGGGTGGTATTTCAAGGTTGACTCCACTCCATCTAGCGACGAAGTTTCAAAGTCTCCCACCTATCCTACACATGTAGGGTCAATGTTCAGTGCCAAGCTGTAGTAAAGGTTCACGGGGTCTTTCCGTCTAGCCGCGGGTACACTGCATCTTCACAGCGATTTCAATTTCACTGAGTCTCGGGTGGAGACAGCGTGGCCATCATTACGCCATTCGTGCAGGTCGGAACTTACCCGACAAGGAATTTCGCTACCTTAGGACCGTTATAGTTACGGCCGCCGTTTACCGGGGCTTCGATCAAGAGCTTCGACCGAAGTCTAACCCCATCAATTAACCTTCCGGCACCGGGCAGGCGTCACACCGTATACGTCATCTTACGATTTTGCACAGTGCTGTGTTTTTAATAAACAGTTGCAGCCACCTGGTATCTGCGACTCTCAGTAGCTCCATCCGCAAGGGACTTCACCGCTAAGAGCGTACCTTCTCCCGAAGTTACGGTACCATTTTGCCTAGTTCCTTCACCCGAGTTCTCTCAAGCGCCTTGGTATTCTCTACCCGACCACCTGTGTCGGTTTGGGGTACGATTTCTTACAATCTGAAGCTTAGAGGCTTTTCCTGGAAGCATGGCATCAATGACTTCACACCCTTRGGTGCTCGACATCGTGTCTCAGCCTTAACGAAGAGCCGGATTTACCTAACTCTTCAGCCTACGCACTTGAACCTGGACAACCGTCGCCAGGCCCACCTAGCCTTCTCCGTCCCCCCATCGCAATTGTAAGAAGTACGGGAATATTAACCCGTTTCCCATCGACTACGCTTTTCAGCCTCGCCTTAGGGGTCGACTTACCCTGCCCCGATTAACGTTGGACAGGAACCCTTGGTCTTCCGGCGTGGGGGTTTTTCACCCCCATTATCGTTACTCATGTCAGCATTCGCACTTCTGATACCTCCAGCAAACCTTACAGTTCACCTTCAACGGCTTACAGAACGCTCCCCTACCCAACGCAATAAATTRCGTTGCCGCAGCTTCGGTGTATAGCTTAGCCCCGTTACATCTTCCGCGCAGGCCGACTCGACTAGTGAGCTATTACGCTTTCTTTAAATGATGGCTGCTTCTAAGCCAACATCCTAGCTGTCTAAGCCTTCCCACATCGTTTCCCACTTAGCTATACTTTGGGACCTTAGCTGGCGGTCTGGGTTGTTTCCCTCTCCACGACGGACGTTAGCACCCGCCGTGTGTCTCCCGGATAGTACTTACTGGTATTCGGAGTTTGCAAAGGGTTGGTAAGTCGGGATGACCCCCTAGCCTTAACAGTGCTCTACCCCCAGTAGTATTCRTCCGAGGCTCTACCTAAATAGATTTCGGGGAGAACCAGCTATCTCCAGGTTTGATTGGCCTTTCACCCCTAGCCACAAGTCATCCGCTAATTTTTCAACATTAGTCGGTTCGGTCCTCCAGTTGATGTTACTCAACCTTCAACCTGCCCATGGCTAGATCACCTGGTTTCGGGTCTAATCCTAGCAACTGTTCGCCCAGTTAAGACTCGGTTTCCCTACGGCTCCCCTAAACGGTTAACCTTGCTACTAAAATTAAGTCGCTGACCCATTATACAAAAGGTACGCAGTCACAGGACGCAATGCCTGCTCCTACTGCTTGTACGTACACGGTTTCAGGTTCTATTTCACTCCCCTCACAGGGGTTCTTTTCGCCTTTCCCTCACGGTACTGGTTCACTATCGGTCAGTCAGGAGTATTTAGCCTTGGAGGATGGTCCCCCCATGTTCAGACAGGATATCACGTGTCCCGCCTTACTCGATTTCACTTAAACTGCGTTGCCGGTTACGGGGCTATCACCCTTTACTGCGTGCCTTTCCAGACACTTCACCTGACGCAATAAAAGCTTAAGGGCTAATCCAATTTCGCTCGCCGCTACTTTCGGAATCTCGGTTGATTTCTCTTCCTCGGGGTACTTAGATGTTTCAGTTCCCCCGGTTCGCCTCATTAACCTATGTATTCAGTTAATGATACGTGCTTATGCACGTGGGTTTCCCCATTCGGAAATCGTAGACTCAAGTGGCTTTTACTGCCTAATCTACGCTTATCGCAAGTTAATACGTCCTTCATCGCCTCTGACTGCCAAGGCATCCACCGTGTACGCTTAGTCACTTAACCATACAACCCAAAAGGGTCTTTATGTATGGCAAACAACCAAGGTTAGTGCTGTCTCATTATTTGAATGAGCGAGACAGCTTAGTTTGGTCTGTTTAAAACAAACACAAACTACGATTTTGCCGGACTCAAATATTAAATAACCTAGTTAAAGGTCATTTCCAAGAACACTTGAATGTGTGTTGGTACCTAATTTCATCAATGAAACTAGGATTTGAGAACTTTTAAAATTTGAATAACATCAATCAAATGTTATTCGTCAGCTTTCCAAATTGTTAAAGAGCGAGATTTCTTTCGAAACCATTTCTAAACACTCTCTTTCTTACGAAAGAAGCGAGAATACTTAAAGATGGTGGAGCTATGCGGGATCGAACCGCAGACCTCTTCGCTGCCAGCGAAGCGCTCTCCCAGCTGAGCTATAGCCCCATCTGGAAAAGTGTTTCTTGCTCTAACTTTCTAAACCGTATCAATCTGTGTGGGTACTCATCGTAATAATCAT
>NZ_JAKJTA010000001.1:0-8205 GCF_050337555.1 Vibrio profundum | reverse complement strand
TCAGGTACGGATGTTTGTCTGATCTTCAGTTTGAAGTAATCTATATCTCTGATGCCTCGGGCTCTTCTTCTGAGTAAACCTATAGAAACATTCCCAGCTTCAACCCGAGCATTCGTTAGCTTATATTTTGCATAGTTACAGATACCGACTCTTCTATCCCATAAAGCATCAGCAAAGTTACATAGGGAGAGAACTCGTGTTGATTTCGCTAGACGACACCATCCTTTGAGTGCTTGTGTCATGGTGGCATAACAGCTCTCACCCCATATAGCTTGCAGCTGCTCTTTCATCATATAAATGACACAAAGCGTTTTGTTACTCTCCAGTAGTTCATCAAGCCTGTCTGACTGCTTGTCATCTAATTTGTGAGCATTTTTGAGGAGAAGAAAGAGGGAGCCTTTGAGCATTCTTTTTTCCTCATAGGTCCCTTTTTGAAAGGCTTTTGCTCGCTCTTTTTTGATAAGAAGGCAGTAGTTTTGCATCACATGGAATCGATCGAATACGATATCCGCATTCGGCAGCATCTTCCGCACTGCCGATTGATAAGCTTGCCCCATATCCATAGAAACGGCTTGTATTCCATCTCGTGTGGCCGCAGGGAGTTCCTCGAAAAACGAAACAAGCACATCCATTCTTCGGCCATGTTCTACCCATATTAGGTGGCCAGAAGTAAGATCATAAACAACCGTCATATAATCATGCCTCTTGGCGCGAGCCACTTCATCAACGCCGATATGAACTAGGTCACTCAGCTCTTTAGGCTCAAGAGCAGGTAAGCTAGCACGTAAATATTCTCGGTCAATATTCCTGACCGTTTCCCAGCGAATACCTAAATGTTCAGAGACAGCGTGAATACTCATGTGCCGGCATAACCCGCTGATAAATTGGCAGAACCGGGAGGTATAACGACCTCCTTTGGCGACATACTCCGTTGACTCTACGAGCCTTCTTCCTTCTTTGTCTTTCGTCAGAGCTAACTCAATTTCCACTGTGCAAGGCCGCCCACTTACTGGAAGGTCATGAAGACGCCTTCGAATATAGTGATCGACGGTACAGGGTGTTTGCGTTCCAGGCTCTTTGACCTTAAAACGCTTGTCTCTACGACAACGAACGATGACTGACTGGGAATCATCGCCTATTGAAAGTGACTCTACACACTGTCCTTTAAAGCGAAACAAAGTAGAAGATAAGGAAGGCATATTATCCACATGATTTATAAGATAAATGAGCATTCTAAGTTAACGTAATAATCATGCTGTTATGAAGTAATCAAGCTCAGGAAACCGGAGAAGAGCCCCTGAACTTATCCGAGTTTGGTGTGTGATTCATAGACATCTTTTCAACTAGGATGGATGCCAATGCATACCTAAGCTCTCCAAGCTAACCTTCAAGTATTTTTGTAATTCACTCAGCTCGAAATTAATTGTGGAGGTGCGCAATGGCCTAGTCTTTAGTATCTTCTTGCAGGGCTTTAAGGCAGGTTTGGTAGGCTTCATCGTAGTCGAAGGAAAACCTAACAATGCTTTGATTAGTGATGCCTTTGTCAAATGCGAATTTCTGTATCTGTTTGGTAAATACGATGGTTACCAGAGAGCAGTTGTGGTGTAGCATCCAGTCGACGTTCTTATTGACTCTCTCCCACATATCCAGCGTGGCGATGCCCCAGTCACTCATATCTTGCAACAGCGCCCAAGGAACGCTCAGTCCTTCATTGGATGATTCCACCAAGTTTTTTACGTCTTGCAACCAAGCCTGGCTTGCTTCTTGATTGGTAGCACCATGGACTTTTGAGATGACAATGCGATTTTCGAAGCGAAGCTCCCAAGTCCCGTGAATATTCTTCTCCAGCATATTCGCATCTCCCTGTTAACACACACCACGGTTCATAAGTATAGAATTGATTTGAGCACTCTTGGGAAGAGGTAGTATGGTTATTTTCGTTGAGCGAGCGTGTCTAAGCGGGCCTGATAGGCTTCGTCATAATCAAAATAAATTTTGTGAGATTGGTCCACTCGATTCTCTGTGTGTAGCGTTTGCCCACAATGTGTTTTTCGCGTGGTAAGTTTGCTGAGTAAACACTGAAGTCATCCGTACAGAAGAAATTGATGGTAAAGGGAGTCAGCAAGCTTTGGAGGCGTTTGAATGCTTGGCTGTTCCGTTTTCCGAATGCATGGGCGACAATGCGTTTGAACCTTGGCTCCCATGCGTACCACAACCAACGTTGATTCTTTTTATTTCCGACAAACGACCATTGCTCGTCGACTTCGCAAATCAGTTCAATATTCGCGGCATCAAACGGGATCGTGGTCACTTGCCTTGGTTGGCGTTTTTTAGAGTGCGCAAAACAGGGTTGTAGCCGACCTTCAGCACTCGCCCTGTGTCTCGAAGGCCCGCGCGATTCATGGCCATATCGACGATCTTTTCCTTTACGCCGGGTTTACAGGCTTCATAAGCGTAATCGAGAAGGAAGTTTCGTTTACATTCTAAACAACGGTATCGCTGGATACCTCTCGGGTTCCGTCCGTGCTTTTTGACAGGGTCAGTTTGAGAACAAAAACGACATTTCACGTTAATGGTAGCCATCATTCAATCCGTGGAAAAAGAAAGATTATACACTAACTCAACTACTTGGCGTCACGACCCAAAATACAAACGGAATTCATCAATTAGGTGACCGATTTGTGAGTACCAGAGAAACTATATAAGTTTCTCACTTCAGTGATGAATCCAGAAAGCCGGGGACGTATTTATCCATTACTCTTTGAAAAGTTCCATCTTTTACCAGTTGTTTAGCTGCGGACTCAAGCGCATAGATTTTATCCGTATCCCTGAAGGATTGAGATACTTGCAAAAAAACGGGCCGTTCACTAATTACATAAGGTTTCCCAAACTCACTTTTTTCAACATTTAGATTTTTAATGACGAAGTAAAGAGAGCCTTTAAGAGCAATTAAGGCTGTTATTCTCCCCTTATCCAGCATACGAATACCGTGCTGGTAACTTTTTACATTTAACAAAACCATATTATTAGTATCAGTAATCTCTGTAAATTTTGTGCCTCTAACAATCCCAACTGTCTTTCCGTTCAACTCCGATAACCTCTTAATATCATGACCTTTCCTGCCGATAATGATTGTTTCTAGTGTCAAAAGCTTTAATAAGGTAGCCGTATTGAAGCTCTCATGATATATCAATATAGACATGTCAGACTTTCCCGTTTTAAGCTCGTGAACGACTCGACTATAAGGCTTTAGTACATTGGTGTAACTAAGCCCTGCTTTTTCCGCAATAAGATTACTGAACTCATAAGAGATCCCTTTAATTTCTCCATTTTCTTGATACCCAGAAGGAGCAAGATCTATAGTTGCAATTCGAAGTGCTTTTCCTTCAGAGTCCTGTGGGAAGCTGAAAGTAAGGACAGCCAACGCCAACATAATAGGTACGGAGTTTCCAAACCTTCCCAAATAGAAAGGCGTAGGTTCCCTTTGATGTGAGCTCATTGTTCCAACCGTAGATTGAAATTAACATAACCACTTCGAGTATAGTTCATAGGGCTTTGAAGGCGGCCCTGTGAAATACTGAACTTACGCTCGTTGTCGTAAAGGATTGGGATAACTTCAAGTTGGTCAAACTTAATTCAGGCTCTTACCATCACGTTGTAGATCTAAGCAATTTTGGGGTATGAAACGCCGCTGTTAGAGAAACTTTGCAACGGAGCCCAATTAGTTCCTTTCAACTCAGGTCAAGGTCTATACTAAGTGGAGTCCCACAATCACGGACAACGAATTATGAAGCAACGCAACATCCACGGCGTCTGGGACATGAGTTTTGAGAACCATTGCCTCCATTGTAGGTTTACAGGCGCTACCAATGAATCTGCGGCTAATGCTTGGTTTGATGATATGAAACATCACGTTCTTTCCTCCCCAGATAAAGGTAAACTACCTTGGGTCATTTTGTCTGATATGCGTGAGTGGGGGATCAGTTCATTGGACGCGTGGGATAAAAATAATGAGAACGCAGAATGGATGATGAAGCATGGCTGTATATATATTTCTATGGTGTTTTCAAAAAAGTTACAGAAGTTTTCTGTCGAACAAGGATTCAACAATTTACAGCCGTTTCAATTTTTTTCCGATTATGATGAGGCAAAACAGTCATGCATAGATAAACTCGCAAGTATCCACTCTGTCCCTCCTAGTTCTTGAAGGGAGTCAAACTTATTTTTAAGTTATATACGCGCATAGATGCACTCTCGGGTAAATCCCTTATAATAATGAACTGCCATCTGTGGCTTTGTTGAAGCGCTCATTTTTTTGCCAGTTTGAATTTCCTCGTTTGAATGGTGTACATGTGCACTCTCAAAGCCGTCAATTAGAAAAAGCTGTATTGGGTGGCAACTATATTCTGAATTGTGGGGAGTTATTGTGATGACCAATGTTGTATTTTTCGTATACCGATATTGTGTCAACTAGATGAGGTAATCATGCTGTTATGAAGAAAAGTGATGGAATAGATTCTGAGAACATTTGTGCGATGGAAGCACTGCTTAAGCTAGCCGAATTGGTCGGTTGAACTAGCGATAATATTCTCGCTCAATAAAGGTACAAATCACTTTATCGTGCATGGATTCTGATTTTGAGAACCCGATAGTCTTCCTTACCAATCGTTTTAAACGTGTCCGCAAAGTAAGATTGGTTCGCTCAATACGCTGAGTATATCTTTTAACAACAATATGCTTCGCAGCGGGTAAGTTCGAGGAGTACACACGGAAGTCATCCGTGCAGAAAAAGTTAATGGTAAAGGAGACAGCAAGCTCATCAGATGATGAAAAGCTTCCGTGTTCCGCTTTCCAAATGCAAGCGCGCCGATGCGTTTGAACCTTGGCTCCCATGCGTACCACAACCAACGTTGATTCTTTTCCTTTACGCCGGGTTTACAGGCTTCATAAGCGTAATTGAGAAGGAAGTTTCGTTTACATTCCAAGCAACGGTATCGCTGGATACCTTTGGGTTCCGCCCATGTTTCATAACAGGGTTAGTATGAGAATAAAAACGAC
Organism: Vibrio profundum; assembly: GCF_050337555.1. Classification (NCBI taxonomy): domain Bacteria; kingdom Pseudomonadati; phylum Pseudomonadota; class Gammaproteobacteria; order Vibrionales; family Vibrionaceae; genus Vibrio; species Vibrio profundum. Next base: position 3,147 of record NZ_JAKJTA010000001.1, on the reverse strand, counting down.
ATGTCACTTCAACAGTAGCCATCATTCAATCCATGTAAAAGAGAAAGACTATACACTAACTCAACCACTTGGCGTCATGACCCAAATAGACGGCGAAATTATTTCTCTCGCTCGTAAGTAGTTTGAACCAAGGTTTCTAGTACCACCTCATTCTTGGTAACTTTGAAGTTCAGTGGCTGATTTAGTTCACCAAACAAAGGTGCGCCCCCGCCAAGTAAGATAGGGAAACGAGTGATCACCATTTCATCGATTAGATCTTCTTTGAGGAAGTTTTGAATTGTCACACCGCCGTCGATGTAGAGATCATTTAGTCCCTTATCATTTAGCTCCGCTATAATGTCTTTCAATTCACCTTTGACTAAGCATATTTTATCTTCATAACCTTGCGGCACTTTCGTCATTGTGTTACTCAACACGAATACTGGCTTTGTGTAAGGCCAATCGCACTCAAAACTCAGTACTATATCGAGAGTATTACGTCCCATCACCAAGCCGTCAATTCGCTCCATTAAAGAGAAGAAGCCATTATCGATATTATCTGGATTTGGTACCGAGTGGAGCCAGTCAATTTTGCCTTGTTTATCCGCAATGTAACCGTCCAGACTGGTTGCAATAAATATAATATTTGCCATGAGTACCTCTTCAAATCGGTAGTGGTTGAGACAAGCCACAATATGGTTTAAAATAAATTCTACAGTGTAGAATAAAATTAAGTATATCGAGAAGAACAAATGGCTGTCAATGAAAAGAAACGCGGACGACCAGTAGGGAATCGGTCACAGTTAAGTGCTGAGAGCATCCTAGAATCTACTAAATGCTTGATGAAAAACGACGGAAAGGTCCCTAGCATCCGTTCATTAGCTATGCAATTAAACGTAGATCCTATGGCGATTTATCACTACTTCAAAAATAAGAATGCTTTGCTAGAAGCGATTACCACATCGCTTATGTCGGAAATTTATATGCCTCAAGAAAGTGAGGACTGGCAAGGTGAGTTAAAGTGTTTATGTATCAGCTATATTGAGTTGTTACGCGAGTACAATGGACTCCTGGAAACCATGCTGAGCATGAAATCACACGGTCCTGCTCAGGTCTTTGCTGCACGTTATAAAACTATTGTAGCCCCTATAACTTTGCACGAAAAAGTGGAAAAAGATGGCTTAGACTTACTGACCGATTACTTACACGGTTTCGCATTTTCCATCAGTTGTTGCCATGATATGAGTTTGATCAAAAACGAAATGATGGATGGGCCATTGGCTCTGGTTTGTAGTTCACTGGAGTCACCTCAAACCTAGCTTACATTGTTCAAAATCGAGGAAGCAGAATGACTAGCTTGATTCTGCCCCGAAGCTGTTTAGTTGATCACTCTGATGGGCAGGCATAGATTCTAGTTTGGCCAAACTAAGGCAATCTTCAAGTATGCGTAAAACGGGTCAAGGGGGCGTTGTTGCCCAAATCGATTGAACCTTTTTCCATCCTTACGATCTGATCTTTTGAGAATGATTGTTGGGATACAAAAATGGGTAAGTCGAAAGCTAAAATCACGAACTGGAGAGCATACAACCAAGCACTCTGTCAGCGTGGCGGGGTTACTTTTTGGATTGACGATTCAGCGGTGAAAGCCTGGAAATGTATGACCCATCACGGCAAGAGAGGTCGAGGGTTTCAATACACCGACACGGCGATTGAAACCGCCCTAATGATAAAAGGTATCTTCTCTCTCCCGCTTCGTGCTCTTCAAGGCTTCATCGATTCGATCTTTAAGCTGATGGATGTGCCGCTCACTTCTCCTGATTACACTTGCATTAGCAAGCGCTCCAAGACAGTTCAGGTTCAGTACCGCAATAAATCTCGTGGCAGTATTCGTCATATCGCGATTGATTCTACAGGCCTTAAGGTGTTTGGTGAGGGGGAGTGGAAAGTTAAAAAGCATGGCAATGAAAAGCGGAGAACTTGGCGTAAATTACACCTCGCTGTTGATGTGGATACCCATGAAGTCATCAGCGCTGAAGTCAGCCTCGTTAATGTCGGAGACAGTGAAGTGTTGCCCACACTCCTCAACCCTCTTCGAAGAAAGGTGCAGGCGGTATCGGGTGACGGAGCGTACGACACAAAGGAGTGCCATAACGTGTTGCAACAAAAAGGGATAACGCCATTAATACCCCCACGTAAAAATGCGGCCTTTTGGGATGATGGGCACCCAAGAAACGAAGCGGTTAAAGCGTTAAAAAATGACACGTTAACCCAATGGAAAATCGACTCTGATTACCATGACCGCTCCCTGTCTGAGACGGCCATGTCTCGATACAAAGGACTCACTAGCGGTCAATTGAGCTTAAGGCATTACAACGCTCAAGTCGGTGAGGCACTCGCTAATGTCAAAGCCATGAACAAAGTCATAGGACTAGGTATGCCTGTTAGACACTAACGGAAGCTAAGCGTAGGTAAGATCTGTCTTCAACCTGATTTGTTCAACAACGCCCTACAACATTCGTTAGGCTTTAAAAGGTATAGCCCCCTAAAGGAGTCGGGTAAGCTCCCTTTATACGACAACATTATGAAAGAGCAGTCGCGTTATGGAACACTCAGTAAGATTAAAGCAACAGTGCCTCTCCCTCTATCAATAACAAATCGCTCAAACAGCTTCTTTGTGGGTAGCTCCAGTCACTTTTGAGTACAAAACTCGACCTTCAAATCGCATAGCCAGAGCCCATGAATATTTTGCAGTATCATCGATCGCGTCCAATTTCTGGGAATTAACTAAATCAGTATAGCTAACGTATCGTGCGCAGTATTCGCAGAATCTCGACTCATTTAAAAGGCGCGGGAGGTCCAATATTCGGATTACTTCTAGGGCTCTTCTCCGGTTTCCTGAGCTTGATTACTTCATAACAGCATGATTATTACGTTAACTTAGAATGCTCATTTATCTTATAAATCATGTGGATAATATGCCTTCCTTATCTTCTACTTTGTTTCGCTTTAAAGGACAGTGTGTAGAGTCACTTTCAATAGGCGATGATTCCCAGTCAGTCATCGTTCGTTGTCGTAGAGACAAGCGTTTTAAGGTCAAAGAGCCTGGAACGCAAACACCCTGTACCGTCGATCACTATATTCGAAGGCGTCTTCATGACCTTCCAGTAA